>NZ_JXAK01000152.1 GCF_000829455.1 Gordoniibacillus kamchatkensis | reverse complement strand
TGGGCGGATTTTTTGCGGACGGCGGCCTGGAACTATAAATATCCGTTTCAGGATCAACTGTTGATCTACGCACAACGTCCGGACGCGACGGCCTGCGCGCCGATTGACGTCTGGAACAAGCGGCTGGATCGCTGGGTGAAGCGCGGCGCGAAAGGGATTGCCCTGATCGAAGATAGGGGCAACCATCTGGCCTGCGCCATGTGTTTGACGTATCGGACACCCAGAGCAGACGCCAGCCGCAGGTGTCGCTTTGGCGATTGCAGGACAGCGATACGGCTCATGTGATGGAGACGTTGGAAAATGCGTTCGGCGCGCCGGACGAGAGCGAACGGCGTGCGGATCTGCCTGCCGCGTTGCTCGCTGCTGCGCGGAATGCGGTGGATGACAACAGCGCCGATTATGTGGCGGAGTTGATGAAAGAGCGGGAGCACAGTTTGCTGGAAGACCTGGATATTTCGCATGTGGAGTTGTTGTTCAAGCAAGCGGCTGAAAAAGCCGTCGCTTACATGGCGATGACCCGTTGCGGATTGAATCCCGCACATTACATCAGCATCGAGGATTTGTCCGGCATCGGGTATTTCAACACGCTTCCTGCGCTGTCCCACTTGGGCGCAGCGATTAGCGATGTGTCCGAGATGATGCTGCGGGAAGTGGAATCGACCGTCCGAGCGCTGCGCCGGGAGGCGCAACGTGCAAATGAGAGTCAGTCGCTTCATACCCTTGCAAGACCCGATTCCTTGCCGCACAATGAAGCTACCCTGCAAGAAAGGAAGGATGAACATGGAACTGACGTACACGCCGCAAGGGGATTATCTGCTGCCCAACCTGACGCTGAGCGAAGCGGAGACGACCATCGGAAAGTACGGGATGATGCGAAAGACGTTTCTGAAAACCGAGCGGAAGGGCATGTACGCCCATCTGATGTTGTCGGAGCAGTTGAACCGGCATCTGGCGGACATCGACCGGACGGCGCGGGAGCAGATCGACCGGACGATAAAGGAACTGCTCGCGTCTCACCCGGC
>NZ_JXAK01000151.1 GCF_000829455.1 Gordoniibacillus kamchatkensis | reverse complement strand
GGCGCGCGGCCGTTTCGTGCGGCTGTTCGAGGAGCCTCCCGGGGCCAAGGCGGCACGCCGGGGGCGGGGCTGGCGGCAGCGGCGATGACGGGTGCGGCGACCCGGGGAAGAGATGCCGGCCAGGCGCGTGCCCGGCCGCGGGAATGGCAACCGGCCCTGCAAGTGCTGCGGCCGCTTCAGGGGCGGCACCGGCCGTGCCACTGCGGCGGCAAGGCGTGCCGCCGGCAGCCGCTCCGCCTGCGGCGACGTACGAGACGTGGCTGCTCGTCAATTACAAAGTGGAGCTCGTCTGCGACATGAAGCGCAGCGAAATTCATTCGCTCGCTGTCTCGCTGACGACGGGACGCATTCGCGAGCGGTTTTACGAAGAAGTGCTGTCTCGTCGGCTAAGCCCCCGCCTCCCGGACAACGTCCGGCTGCTGCCGGTTGTCGTGCCGCTCGAAGAAGCCGCTTCGCGGCTGGAGCAGCATTTGGAGCGCATCATTAGCGGCTACGACCATTCGTGGGCGGACCGGGCGAACGAGCGGCTGCGCGACGAGCTGGCCCGCATCGACGGCTATTACGGCGCGCTGCTGCAGTCGGTCGAGCCCGACAAACGCGCGGAAGCGAGAGCCCAATACGATAACCGCAAGCGGGAAATCGACTGGCAGTACCGGCCGCGCATCGAGGTTTCCGCCATCAACTGCGGCCTGTTTCACCTCGCGGCGGATGGCCGCCAATAAAAAGGCACAGACCGACGATTCTCGCTAAAACTTCTGAAATTCCTTGAGACACGTTGTTACAACGTTTTCATGGTCTATCCTGTACAATTGGAGCATACGATGGCAGGATGACCGTATTTCCGAGAGGTGACGACAGCGATGCGAACAACGCTTTGGACCGCCGCCCTGCTCATCGGGGTCGGCTTCTCATTGGCGCTGCCGCCGGCGTCCGCCCGGAACGCTCCGGCGGACGCCGCCGCGGCTCCGGCTGCGGCCCAGCCGGCAGCCGGACAAGCCCCGCCGGGCGGCGGCGAAGCGCCGCCCGCGGCGCAAG
>NZ_JXAK01000150.1 GCF_000829455.1 Gordoniibacillus kamchatkensis | reverse complement strand
CAGTCAAGGGTCAGAAGTTTAAAAAGTATCCAGAGGAATTGAAGAAAGAAGCTATTCGCCTTCATATGGAGGAGAAGTGGACGTATCGGCAGATTACTGAGCACTTAGAAATTCATGACAAGGATCGGGTCAAAAAATGGATGAGGAAATATAAGCAATTAGGTGAGTTTGGACTCCTGGATCAACGAGGACGTCGTGAGGAGTACTTGGATCAAGATCGGTATGTAGCGAAGCTCAAACGAGAGAATGATGTTCTAAAAAAGTGTTTGCAAATCTGGAAACAGGGGGTGTGAACGGAAAGTATAGAATCATTGAAGCCGCCGCTGGGCGCTATCCAGTCGTAGAGTTGTGCAACATGCTTAATGTCTCTAGGAGCAGCTACTACTCCTACTTGAGACGCAAAGACGTAGATCCTGACGCTGATCTAAAGGAGAAGATTCTAGCCATTTATGATCAGCGTAAGAAGACGGTTGGATATCGGCGGATACAGGACGAATTGTACCGACAGTACGGCCTGTGTGTGAACCATAAGAAGGTACTACGGCTTATGCAAGAATTAGGGGTTAAGGCAATCATCCGTCGTAAATATGTTCATCGTACGACACGTGAAGCAGTTGAATCTGATGGAAGAATCGCGGAGAATCTGCTGCAGCGAGATTTTAATGCTACAGAACCGAATCAAAAATGGGTAACGGATGTGACTCAATATCGAGTGTTAGATGATCGCATTTATTTATCCGCAATCAAGGACCTTTGGAACGGTGAAATTGTTGCCTACCACATCAGCAACCGTAATGACAATCCTCTTGTATTAGAGACATTCAGGAAGGCTTTTGAAACGCATAAAGACGTGACTGGACTGATCGTTCACAGCGACCAGGGAAGCCAGTACACGTCCCATGCATACCACGACATGCTGCCAAAGGTTGGCGCCCAAATCAGCATGTCTCGACGAGGCAATTGTTATGACAATGCCTCAATGGAAAGCTTCTTTTCACATTTGAAAGTGGAAGCCCTCTATCCTTATGATATCCGAAGCATCGAGGAAGCACAAAGACGAATTGAAGAATTCATTCATTTTTACAACGACGAAAGAGCGCAAAGAAAGCTAAACAAGCTGACGCCGGCAGAGTACCGACGTCAGCTAGCAGCTTAGGGCTTTTTTCAATGTCCGCTATTTGGGGTCTTGACCA
>NZ_JXAK01000149.1 GCF_000829455.1 Gordoniibacillus kamchatkensis | reverse complement strand
TGCACCTCTGTCAAGAAAGTAGACACAACTTAAGCCGCCTGGAGCTGCTCATAGTACCTTTTTTCGCATTGATGTGGGGTCAGATAACCGATCGACGAATGGATACGGACTCGGTTGTACTCCAATTCAATGTACTCGTAAATCGCATCATACGCCTGTTTACGGGTTTTGAACTTGGTATGGTAGATGAGCTCTTTCTTGATGATGCTGTGAAAAGTCTCGATACAAGCATTGTCGTAACAGTTGCCTTTACGACTCATGCTTCCGATCATTTGTTTCGATTCCAGTCGCGCACGGTATTCTGCCGATGCATACTGCGAGCCGCGGTCAGAGTGGTGTATCAAGCCTTTTGGTGGCTGTTGGCGCATGCAAGCCTTGTCAAAGGCCTCCAACACCAGCTCTTTGGTCATCCGGTCACTGAGCGCCCAGCCAACGACCTTCCAAGAGTACAGGTCCAAGATACTTGCTAAATAAACCCAGCCCTGCTGCGTGGCAACATATGTGATGTCTGCAACCCATACTTTGTTTGGCGCTTCGGGCTTGAACTGACGATTCAAGACATTCTCAAAGACCGGCTGGCTGTGTTTGGAGTTTGTGGTAGCCTTGGTCTTCTTCACCGTAATGGAGAAAAGACCCATATCCTTCATGAGGCGGCTAACCGTTTTTGTCGAAACTTTCTCTCCTTCTTGACGCAGTTTTTCAGCTATTTTTGTGCTGCCGTAGCGTTTTTTGAAGGCGTAGAAGTGGTGCTGGATCCGCTTCATGAGCTTCTTGCGACGCTTCTCCTGCTCGCTTGGTTTACGATTTACCCACTTGTAGTAACCGCTTCTGGACACATTCATTACGCTGCACATCTTCTCAACACGAAACTGGAAGCGGTGTTTATGGATAAACGAATAGATCAGTCTCGGTTTTTCGTGAAGAAGTGCATCGCCTTTTTTAGGATCTCGTTCTCCTCTTGCAGCTCACGGTTTTGTTGTTCAAGTTTCTTAAGTCTCTCATAGTCCACAAACAATTGGGACTTCTCACCGGTATTGGCAAACTGCTTTTTCCAAGCACGAATACTGCGTACAGGTATGTCGAGCTCCTTGGAAACTTCAGATGGTGTTTTTCCAGTTTCTTGCATGTGCTGTACAGTCCGACGCTTAAACTCGTCGTCAAAATGTTGACGGATATCTCCCATGACACACCTCGACCTTTTTGTTGGTTTTATTGTATCAGGCCGCTACTATGGTGTGTCCACTTTCTAGTCTAGCTGCAAA
>NZ_JXAK01000148.1 GCF_000829455.1 Gordoniibacillus kamchatkensis | reverse complement strand
TTGTTGCTAGACTAGAAAGTGGACACGGAGAACCGAGAATGCGAAAATAAATCAATCAGCATTCGAGGTGACCGTCATGACTAAGAATTACGACAAAGAATTTAAAATGCAAACGGTACAGATGATTGAAGAGGGTAAACCGGTGGCGCAGGTAGCCCGCGAGCTTGGTGTCAGCACGAACACGTTATACCGTTGGAAAGCTGAGTTTGCACAACACGGAAAACAGGCTTTTCCAGGTAGTGGGAACATGTTACCCGACGATAAGGCTGTTCGTGATCTGCAGAAGCAAATCCGCGAACTACAGGAGGAAAACGAAATCTTAAAAAAGGCGATGCACTACTTCGCAAAAGACCGGCGCTGATCTTTTCTTTCATTTACGATCATCGCTTCAAGCTCCGTGTCGCGAAAATGTGCTCTGTTTTTAAGGTTTCACGAAGCGGCTATTATGAATGGGTAAAGAACAAGGATAAGGAAACCCAGCGTAAGACAAAGCGCAAGGAGCTTGAGCAACGCATACGCCGAATCTTTATAGATTCACGCCGTCTTTACGGTAGCCGAAAAATCAAGGAAGCGTTGGAACAGCAAGGCGTTAACGTATCGGGAAAAACCGTTGCACGCATCATGAAGGAGCTGGGCTTGAAATCGAGAACGATCAAGAAGTATAAAGCAACCACAAACTCTAAGCACAACTTACCCGTGCATGAAAATGTGCTGGACCGTAGGTTCACCGCGGATGCTCCTAATCGCAAATGGGTGGCAGATATCACCTATATCCCCACAAGTGAAGGCTGGCTGTATCTGGCTAGCATCATGGATCTATATAGCCGCAAGATCGTCGGATTTCACATGGACGAGCGGATGACAAAAGATCTTGTACTAAAAGCTTTAGACCAAGCCTACAGCCTTCAGAGACCGCGTGGAGAAGTCCTCCATCATTCGGACCGGGGCAGTCAGTATGCGTCACTAGACTATCAAGCACGCCTGCAGAAATACGGATTGAAGAGCAGCATGAGCCGAAAAGGCAATTGTTACGATAACGCGTGTATTGAGTCCTTTCATAGTGTGTTGAAGAAAGAACTCATCTACCTGGAGAAATACAAGACGCGTGCTCAAGCTAAGAAGAGTATATTCGAATATATTACCTGCTTCTACAATGGCAAACGAATTCATTCTGCCATCGGGTACTTCACGCCCAATCAACGAGAACGTATGTACTACACAGCTGCGTGATTTTCTCGATTCTATGTGTCCAATCTATTGACAGCGGTGCACT
>NZ_JXAK01000147.1 GCF_000829455.1 Gordoniibacillus kamchatkensis | reverse complement strand
GGCGACGCCGGGCGAGCTCGGCCTGGAGCCGGAGCTCGTGGCGGCGTCGCTGCAGGCGGCCCACTACGTGCGGCCGCGCTTTACGATTCTCCGCCTCTGGAAGCTGCTCGGCGGCTTGCCGCATGGCTTTGAGGAGCTCGCCGGCGAACGGCGGTAACGCCAACCGCCAGTTCATAACGGGAGATCGTTTCCGCCACTCACACTGTGAGGGCGTTTCTGCCGAGCCGAACATGCCCGCCGCAAAGGGGCGTCAACTGACGACCCGACGTTAACGGACCGCAGCTGCCCGGGCAGGGCTGCGGTCCGTTTTGCTGTCTGTGCCCGTGAGTACAAGTTGTGTCTACTCCCGCTGACTCCGCTAAGGTAAACGTGCTCGTCTGAGTGACGACGTATGCGTTGAGCAACGACGTATCGGTTTATCCCCGCCGACTTCTGAATGGTAAAGTTCGTTCGTTGAATCGGGCCAAACGATCGTTTTAAGCAGGGTTTGCGGGGCAAAACTTGGGGTCGAACCCGTCTAAATGGTCTCGATAGACGGTTTTCTACAGCTGGCCGAACAAGGACTGTCTTGGCGATCGGAAACTCAAGCTACGGCGAAATAGACCAGACCGATGGAAAACGTACAATGTTTTTGGGCAATTACCGCTTGATGAGGGAGCTGCATTGCAAAACATCCAACCATATGGCTGTCGGTATGTGCCTGCGTCCCTCAAAAACGTGGCGGCAAGTATTTTTGGTCGGAGTAAATCCAATGAAGAAAAAGGCCAACCCGCTTATGGTACGGAAAAATTGGATTAAATCCATTCACGAAGCAGCTGCGTGATTCGGAAGCAGTAAAAGCCAGCTTATGCGGTTCTCACATTAAAATACTTATCGCCGTCACGGCATACGGAACCAGAATGGTTCTCAAACAATCTTCCTTTCAAATTTGGTTGCGATGAAGTTGCAGTTTTGGCGTTTCGAACTGCCTCCGCAGCTTCGGGCCCCCCAGCTTAGAGACCAAGTTCTTTATGCAGAGCCAGTGGGGACGCAAAATTGGAACAAAAAGGCGTAAAGCACCGGTTAGAGCCCCGGGAGACGCCAATAACGAATCTTGGACGCTGTATATGGAATTATCAGGCGCTAACCGCACTTTTTGTAAAATCTGCCTTGGCTAGCGTCACGGAAGTCGCTAATTAGCGAATACATTCGTTGTTGGCGCTCTGGGTCATGATCGTTCTTTATGCAGAGACGATAGGGACGCAAAATTGGAACAAAAAGGCGTACAGCACCGGTTAGAG
>NZ_JXAK01000146.1 GCF_000829455.1 Gordoniibacillus kamchatkensis | reverse complement strand
TGGACCTCTGTCAAGAAAGTGGACACTCATTAAGGGAATTTAGCTAATGCCTTTGTAGTAAAGAGCCTCGAATCGATCGGGCGAAAGATAACCGAGAGAACTATGAATTCGTTTGCGGTTATAGAAGAGTTCGATGTACTCAAATACCTCTTGTTGCGCTTGCGCCTTTGTCCGAAACTTGGTGCAGTAAATAAACTCTTTCTTGAGTACGCTGTGGAACGACTCGATGCAGGCGTTGTCGTAACAGTTGCCCTTTCGGCTCATACTAGCTTGCATGTGGTACTGCTGTAATCTTGCTCGGTATTCTTCCGAGGCATACTGCGAACCTCGATCAGAATGGTGTATAAGCCCCTTATGTGGCTTTTGCGCTTTATAGGCTCGATCCAGCGCCGCAAGTACTAAATCCGTCGTCATCCGGTCAGCGAGCTTCCAGCCGACGACCTTACGCGTAAACAAGTCCAAGATACTTGCAAGGTACAGCTTGCCTTCTCGGCATGGCACGTATGTGATGTCCGCTACCCACACCTTATTGGGGGCAGATGTGCGAAAACACTGGTTTAGCACATTTTGTGCTATCGGGTGTTTATGATTCGAGTCGGTCGTGGAAACACGGAACTTCTTAGAGACACATGAACGTAGACCGTGCTCATTCATAATTTTTCCGACTAGTCGTTCGGATACCTCCCAACCTTCACGTCTAAGGAGCCTTGTGATTTTAGGGCTGCCATACCTGTTATTAGAGTCTTTAAAAAGCCATACAATACGCGCCAGCAGCGCCTTGCGACGTTTTTGGTAACTGTTCTCTTTAGCTTTCTCCTGGGCCCACTTGTAATAACCGCTCCGGGATACTCCTAATGCTTCGCACATCTTCTCCATTCGAAATTCGGAGCGATGATCTTCGATGAATTGGAACTTTAGTTCCTTTCTTTGCTGAAGATGTGCATAGCCTTTTTTAATATGGCGATCTCTTCTTTGAGGTCAGCAAGTTCCTGCTCTTGCTCTTTGATTCGCTTCTCTTGTTGGCGAAGAGTTTCTACGCTGGTAAGGGGTTCATTCTCAAATTTACGGTACTTCGTCAACCAATTGTGTAACGTCTTTTTAGGAATGTTGAGCTCCTCGGCGATGTCCGCCACCGACTTTGTCTGTTCTTGAATATACTTGACGGTCTGTTCTTTAAACTCCTGTGTAAATCGTTGACGCTGTTCTCCCATAAGTGGACACTCCCTTTGTTTCGTAGGATTATTATCTAATTCCCTTATCGGAGTGTCCACTTTTTATTCTAACTGCA
>NZ_JXAK01000145.1 GCF_000829455.1 Gordoniibacillus kamchatkensis | reverse complement strand
TCTCCTAGGCCCCCTAATTAAACTGGAGTCCAAGCCCCCAATTAATTAAACTAAAGGTAATGGGAGGCGGGACAAAATGCGTTCGAAGAAAGTGTTTGAAGAGGCCCGGTTAAAGATCGTTCGAGAAGCACTGTCAGGGATTAAGATTGCAGTGTTAGCTCGAAAATACGAGATTCACCCGGAGACCATCCGCAACTGGCTTAGGGAGTATCGAGATCAAGTAGGGACAGATGAAATTCCTTCGACCGATGAACAAATCCAGGAGCTGAAAAGGCTTCAGGAAGTCGAAGAGAAGTATGAAAAAGCAGTTAAAATACTGGGTGAAAAAGAGCTTGAGATTGAGATTCTGCGTGAACTCTTAAAAAAGAAGAACCCCGCTTATCCGAAAAATACGAAATAGCAGACCAGTTCATTAAGCGGGGTGAACAAGCAACGTTGGTACTGCGAATCATTGGTTTGTCCGAGTCTACTTATTACGATCGGAGGAAGCGCGCGGCCTCACAGACAACTCATGCGTCTAGCGGCCAAAAGGGCCGCCCATGCCCCGGTTATTCGCTCACAACATACGGAAAGAAAGTAAGCGACGAACAGATTAAAGAATGGCTCCTCGAGCTTGTGGAAGGTGAAGAGCATGTGTATGGGTACAAACTCCTCGCTCAGTGCCTTCGTAACGAGCGCTCACTGGTGCTGGATAAAAAGAAGTCATACCGACTTTGTAAGGAACTGGGTATCCTTCAGAAACAGCGGGAGAAGTGCATCAAACATCCTCGTAGACTGCCCAAGAACCGCATCGTGACGGGACCGAACCAGCTGTGGCAAATGGATATTAAATATGGCTTTGTCGCTGGTCGTGACCGATTCTTCTTTGTGCTCAGCATCATTGATGTGTTCGACCGAGTTATCGTCGAATATCATAGGGGCCCTGTGTGCGAAGCCAAGCATGCCGTCCAAACGTTATGGCGAGCGTTACAGAAGCGTATCGGGGCTGGAGAAGCGTTACCCGTAATTCGCTCGGACAACGGACCTCAATTCGTCAGCAAATTATTTGGCAATACCTGTGAGAGTCTAGGAGTTGTTCATGAGCGAATACCGCCGCGGACCCCAAACCTGAATGCGTATATTGAATCCTTCCATAGCTTGCTGGAGCGCGACCTCTTATCCAAGATGGACTTTATGACCTTTGAGGAGGCCTTCGCCGAAATCGATCGTTACATGGACTTTTACAATAACCGAAAAATGCATGGCAGCTTGAAGCGGATGCCGCCTGTTAGATTTTCCGAATGGGTGATGCAGCTAGAAGATCGGTCGAACTTCCATATGGCGTTATGATCCGTCAGCCCCTGCAATTCTTGAGGAGAGAGTCGTAAATTAAAGGTGAGCTGCGGAAACCAATATTTTTACGGGCCGGACTCCGGATTAAGGGGGCCTAGCCG
>NZ_JXAK01000143.1 GCF_000829455.1 Gordoniibacillus kamchatkensis | reverse complement strand
ACAGCGCCCCGCGCGGCGCTGCATAGCGAATTTGTTCTTTAAACAAACCAATCCTCTCCCCGCCGGATCCACGCCGGCTTAATTTGCTCATCGCCAGCCAACTGTAGCAGGCAGTTTTGCAGAAGCGGCCCCTGCAGTTGCGCTTTGAGCACTTGCAGAGGGCCATTCCCGGAAAGTAGCGTCGATTGCTTCTCCAGTTGCTTTTCCGGCAACATCTACTAGTCGCGTAGGGAGTAGCGGAGTTGATATGTCACCGACTACGCTTCGTCCGGCAAGTGCATCCGGAGAGCAGTTGAAGCGTGCGCTCTGCGTGCTCCAGCCAATATAGTTCCGAAGCCTTCGCCCTGCGGCAATGGTATCCTGATAGTTCGGCCAAAACCGCCCAAGAAGGAAGCTATCATGTTCAAGCCAATAAAGGCCTCACTTCCCCCCCATCAACCCCCTCACAAATTCCAAATACTTACATGCCATCGAAAATTAAAGAGTACGAGTCGACTATGAGTGAATGGGCGTATACATGGCAGCGAGCAATAACCTTACAGGATCAGATCGCAAAAAGGCAAGCACTTCGCGAAAATTGACAGCGTCGGCAGATTTGTAAGTATGCTTTTCCTCTAGCGCCTCTCTGGAAATCTAATAGAATGTTTGAGGTACTATGAAAAATTAGGACTGTTTTCAAAAAGGCATATACGCTAATATAAGTTGCAAAAGAGAGCCAATTTCACAAATCAATATGAAATCCGAAGAGGGGGAGCTCCGCATGTACCCGAAATATCAAAAAAGTAACACACCAGCTTTCACGTTTGCTTCTTACTTCGCCCTTGCCGCCGGCATATTTTTATACTGCCTCGGCATCTACAATGCAGATTGGCAATTGAACGTGAAAGGTTATTACTTGCTATGTATGTTCCTGGTCACGATCACGAGCATCGTCACGCAAAAAGTGATCCGGGACAATGCCGAGGATAAATATTTAAAAAGTGAAAATCCAAAACATCGTATGCGAAACACCCCTGCGTTTACAGGAATGGCGATAGCCGGTTTAATTATCGGATTCGGCATGTTCTTCATCGGTCTATTCAATGCACCTTTCGAGTTAAACGTAAAAGGCTATTACATTGCGGTTATGCTTTTGATCGCCTACAGCTCGATTGGGGTACAGAAAGTCACCCGCGATAATGCCGAAGACAAAGAGATCTTGGAAAACCAAAATTTGAACAGCTAACGAATGTGCTGCAACGCTCTTTGCCGCGACGGCCAGACCATGCAGTGTCTTCTCCGAATCCATGAATCCCTTCGGGAGTCTTTGCATCGCTATGTCCGAAGTAGTTGCACCAACCTCTTATGTACGGATTGGCCTCTACAGTTGCGCTCGAAGTCTAATTGCCGAGGCACTTTTGCCGAAACATGGCTCCGACTGGTCCTCCTATTGCTTTTCCGGCAACTACAGCAGTCAGTTTTGCGTAAGTGCACCTCTGTCAAGAAAGTAGACACAACTTAAGCCGCCTGGAGCTGCTCATAGTACCTTTTTTCGCATTGATGTGGGGTCAGATAACCGATCGACGAA
>NZ_JXAK01000142.1 GCF_000829455.1 Gordoniibacillus kamchatkensis | reverse complement strand
TCAAACACTTTCTTCGAACGCATTTTGTCCCGCCTCCCATTACCTTTAGTTTAATTAATTGGGGGCTTGGACTCCAGTTTAATTAGGGGGCCTAGGAGAAAGCTCCATCTAAAATGGCGACTGCCCGCGAAAATGCCGGGAAACGGCGAGATTAGCCAGAGGTTTTCCTGCAAAAGGATCAAAAACAAGAGGATGAGCACAAAATAACGGGAGGTTTTCCAGCTGCCCGAAAAAGTACGGCTGCGCTGCGGATTGAAAATGTGGGGCTCCAGCAACGCCCACACTCGTGTTCCCTCGAATTGGCGGGAACACGAGCTCAAAGGCTTATGCTTACGAAGCGAGATTTTGCTACGCTAACCTTGTAGCTCCCAGGGCCCGCATCCCATCTTCCGCTCCGCCTTTCTCGGGCAGCCCGAGGCTTTCCTGTTAAATCGCAACGTCTCGTGCCCCGCCGGCAGATTGACCGGTTCCCTATCGTCGCTTAAAGCTTCAAATTGAACCTATAGCATTCGTTCCCGTCGTCATCGGCGAAACTTTCCGCGATTGTGAAGCCAAGGCTTTCAAAAAGCCGGCGAGAACGCTTGTTAAAAATATAGATGCCGTTCGTTCTAATATTCGTCCGCCCCAGCACCTTTGCGCGATTGATGATCAACCTCATGACGCGCTTCCCGATTCCTTTCGACCGGTACTCCGGATTTCCTATGACGATCGGAACGCCGGATTCGTGAAACAGTGCGACATCTCCGATCGGGAGCCACCCGTCCTTTGTATCGACCTCGATGATGTATACTTCTGCTTTATTCAACAAATAGTTGTACATGGCCTGTACCTTTTCGTAATCGTAAGGCTTGGACGACGCTCCGCCCTCGGAGTAATAAAGAACCTCAGGGTCTTGGTACCAAGGAACAGCTGCGGCGACATCTTGAGGCAAAGCAATGGGGCGCAATCGCAAATCGTTATCGATCAATTCCATCGGCATCCCGCCTTTTCGGTAAGGTGCAGGAGCGGCATCCCAATTCGGCTTGCGGCTGCGCCGGTCATCGTCGACATGCAAAAGGCACGACCCGGGGCCCCCTTCTAAGGGTCCCCAGCTTGTACCTCGATGTCGGCCACATAAACGCCCGATCCCGAAATTTCAACCTCGTACGTATCTCCGCTCGGAGTGACGCTGACGTGCACGCGCCCTTCCCGTCCGATTTCATGGCCTTGCTCGACGACAAGCTGCAGCGGCCTGGCGGCGCTTTGGCGGATGTACCTCGCATAATAGGCGCCCATAACCCCCGATGCCGTACCCGTAACCGGATCCTCCGTCGTTCCCGAGAATGGTGAGGAAAAATGGCGCGCATGCATATGAGCGGCAGCATCGTACGTTTCCAAGCAGAACGGATGCACCGAGGCTCTCGGCATCTGTTGCAAAATTTCAGGGAACCTGTTGTTGTCGGGAGCCATTCTGGTGAACGCCTCCAGCCGTTTGACGGGAACAAGCAGCGTCCAGATGCCGGTGCTGCCGTACACGATCGGCAAGTCCGGGTCCAAGTCGTCCGGCGAAAGACCGATCGAGGACGCCAAGCTATCGGCCCGCCCCTCGAAAGCGACGAACTGGGCGGGAGACTGCCGCATCGTAATGAGCGCCGTCCCTTCTGCCTCGTTCTGTATAAGAATGCGCCGGGACTCGGTGATCATGAGCTTCTGCCGAATTTCACGGCATACTACAACGATCCGTACACGGCTTTCAGTAAAGAGGTGAAGGC
>NZ_JXAK01000141.1 GCF_000829455.1 Gordoniibacillus kamchatkensis | reverse complement strand
AATCCGCTTAGCCGAAGGCGGAGGCCGAGCCAAGGGAAAAGAAAAGAGAGGTGTAATGGGTGAGCAGCCATACATTCGTCGAAATGTTCGCCGGCATCGGCGGTATGGGGTACGGACTCATGCAAGCCGGCTGGAATTGCGTAGGATACGCCGAATGGGATAAGTTCGCCCATCAGGCATACGAGATACTACATGACCCAGAGAAAAGGATGTGGAGCGCATATGACGTTAGAGCAGTCACAGATGACAATCTTCGATTGCTTAGAGACGAGCGAGGACCAATTGACTTGCTCGCTGGAGGATTTCCTTGCCAGAGCTTCTCGATCGCTGGAAAACGTCAAGGATTTAGAGACGCTACTCGCGGAACGCTTTTCTTTGAGATCGTCCGGTGGGCATCTGTTCTCCGACCTCGACATTTACTTCTTGAAAACGTCGTCGGACTCCTCAATCACGACGAAGGAAGAACTTTCGAAACCGTTATTGGAACGCTGGATGAGCTGGGGTATGTGGGGGAGTGGTGCGTGCTTAACAGCGCGGCCTACGTTCCTCAAAACCGAGAGCGCATATTCATTGTCGCAAGTCTTAGAGGATCAGGTGGACGAAAAATATTTCCTTTCGGCGGAGAAAACAGAAATGCTCTTAAACAATTTAGCGATGGAGAAGGAATCGCATATTGCTTAGATACTGGATACGCAAAAGGTATAGCTGCAACAGGATGGGAGAAAGCAAGAAGAACACACATTATCGAGCCAATTGCAGTCCTCACTCCTGATCGTGAAGAAAAGCGACAAAACGGGCGCCGATTCAAGGAACCAGGAGAGCCAATGTTCACACTTACGGCACAGGATCGGCATGGGGTGGCGATTATTCAGCAGGGCAGAGGATTCAATAAAGGCGGATTACACGAAACAGCCCCAACACTGACAAAGAACAGTTGGGAGCACAACAATCACCTTTACGACGGCTACCGCATCCGCAAACTCACACCGCTTGAATGCTTCCGACTCCAAAGCTTCCCTGACGAATGGTACTACAAACTGAAAGAAGCCGGCATAAGCGACTCACAACTCTACAAAATGGCCGGCAATGCTGTAACGAGTGTCGTGGCATATGAGATCGGAAAACGATTAATTCAAAGTGTAAAGGAGCCAACCCTATGACCAAAGATAACCAGGAGAAAATACAAGAAATACGAAAAGCGTTACAGAAAGCTACACCGGGGCCGTGGGAAGCTTTAATAAACAACGGTGGATGCGAGGTAATGCCAAAAGGCGGTTCGGTTAATTCATGGATTTGCCAACTTTGGTATAAGGATGAGGAGCGCATGAACCTATGGGATCGGCATGACACGTTACGAGGGTGAAGTCGAAGTGTCTGCCACGGATCGGGATTCAGCGGAGGGAACGGCGATTCGATTGCTTCGCAATCAGAGCGGCGGCGGAGTGTCTATCACGATCACGGACATTCAAGAATCATAATGAATATAGAAGAACATGAGGAGGGATTAAGGGATATGAAAGAGCCGAATTTTGAAGTGACTAGCAATATGGCAATCGAAATTATGAGATTCAATTGCCCGGCGTGCGAAAAAGTTGTTTTTGAAATGTTGGATCATGAAGTCGAACAATGTGTTCATTGTGGTCAGGAGTTCCACGGAGAAATTGAACGCGATTATGAGCCGGACAAATACTTCCTGCTTGTTAATCCTAAAACGGGAAAACCAAGAATTTACGAAGACCCTGAAGCATGAACACCGACTGAATATTCCCTAGTTCCGATGGCAATGAAACGTACTTGAAGTATTCGGGAAGTTCAAATGTGACCGTAAAAGAATCCCCCGAAGAAGTCGC
>NZ_JXAK01000140.1 GCF_000829455.1 Gordoniibacillus kamchatkensis | reverse complement strand
GGATGGGCGGATTCGGTTCCTGTCCTACTTGCCGTACTTGCTGGTCCAAAAAAGAAGCGTGTTGGCCGCTTCTCGGATCGCCGCACTGCTTGGGCGTCGAATTCGTACATAATTGGTCACGGCGCACCGTCCAACCCACGGTTCTGTATTTAATGGACGATGTTGCAGCCGTACTGGTGATCTTAAATTTGATGGTGCCATTTTCAGTTCTGACATCGGGAGGTCCCGCGAAAACAGAGGTTGGAATGGAGAAAAACAAAAATAAGCATGCCAGCAGCATGCTCAAGAATCGTTTATGCAATTTGTTCATATCTCTACTCCATCCTTTTCATCGTATGGTTGTAGAATAAACTTGCACTCGGACTTACTTTTAGCGTGGGTCCCCAGTTGCCTCCCACATTCGTAGACATCGAGATGTCGGTGTAGCCTTCGTACCAAACTCCTTTTTCAAAAGTTTGTTGATTGGGGAACCTTTCATCGTAAATTAAGTCTTTGTTTTCCTTAAACGAAACAAATTTAATTCTGAATTTGGCACGAACATAATTATCGCCAAATCCATTCCGGTAGATCATGGAAGGCTCGGGATCAAGGTATCCTTCGATCTGAATCTTGTTTTCTTTCACCCACTCCGCATACCGCCGGATATATTTCAATTCCGCATTGGAGCTTTGCACTTTCGTGGCAAATACCGCCTGCGCCCACGTATCGTCAATCGTTTTGTAATCCACGTTCAGCCACAGTGCACCAAACGTTTTCAGTCGGCTCATCCAAATGTCCACGTTCTTCTTATTGAATTCCGGTATGGTCGAATAGAGCACCGAAGAAACCTTGCTGTCCGTAGGATGCGAGTAGGGATAGGCCATCTCATAGGCTTCATTCGGCACATCGGCAAGTATATAAGGATAATCTTGCGCATTCTTGGGCAGGTTGGTTGTGCGAATCAGGCGGCCCCATTCATCGTACTTCGCATTGGCGTCTTCTTGTGTGGAAATGAAGACGGTCGATGTCGGGCTATTCCAATTCACTTCCGCCCCTAGCGCTTCGCTGACAAAACGCAGCGGGACAAACGTCCGGCCGCCGCTGGTAATCGCCTTCGAATCGAAGGCCACTTCTTTGCCGTTGACGAGCGCCTTGCTATCGCCGATCGTAAGCACGATATGCAGGTCGTCCCGTTCAATCGGTACGGTCATGGTTTGGGGCTCCCAGCCTACGTTCGCGCCCATCTTTTCCGCGATGAATCGAACCGGCACGAGCGTCCGGCCATTTTCATCCACGAAAGCCTGTGCATCGGGAAACCAGATTTTTTGTCCGTCCATGACGACGCTGACAAAGGACGGAGGGTTGCTCGCCGCGCTTGCCGTTACGGTGAACAAGCTGCAAATCATCGCGGCGACAAGTCCTGCAATTACCCATTTTCTCACGCCATTTGCTCCTCTCTAATAGGGGTCATGACAAGTTTGGAAGATTTCGGCTGTCAGGTTCATCATAGAGCCGATCTGACGGCGTGTCCACTTTCCGAAATCGCCGCCGTCTCGTTAAGATGGCGAGACCGGACAGTCCAGCGGCATATAGCCTTTTTGCGCGGCCGCTTGTTCGCTGGAAAACGTCTCTTCCACCGGATAAGCAAAGCCGCATGTGCTGCGGTAATACACCTTCATGCTTCCTTTCCTGGCCCCGACAATCTCCGGCTTCTTGAGCACGCGGCTTCCGCCGAGGGCGTAATTGTTGTAAAACTTGCCGCCCATCGGAATGCCTTGGATAAAGGCAAGCACCCCGACGTCATCAACGGTATTGTGCCATTCCTCCTGCGAAATGGTCGGCAGCGTGAAGGTGTAAGAAAAACCGTATCGGGAAACCGATTCG
>NZ_JXAK01000139.1 GCF_000829455.1 Gordoniibacillus kamchatkensis | reverse complement strand
GGATGGGCGGATTCGGTTCCTGTCCTACTTGCCGTACTTGCTGGTCCAAAAAAGAAGCGTGTTGGCCGCTTCTCGGATCGCCGCACTGCTTGGGCGTCGTATTCGAACATAATTGGTCACGGCGCACCGTCCAACCCACAGTTCTGTATTTAATGGATGACGTTGCAGCCGTACTTGTGATTTCAAAGCTGATTTTTCCTGCCTCGGTTCTTACTTTTGGAATTTCGGCTTTCGCTGTGAAAGGAAAACCCGAAAATAAAAAAGAGCATGCCAGAAGCACGCTCAACGCCGATTTTATGAATTTGTTTCTCTTCATCTATTCCGAGTCCGCCTTTCTGATGAAATAATTGCGGAATAAACTGGCTCCCGGATCGACTTTCAATGTACTGCCCCAATCGCCGCCAACATTCGTGGAAAGAGAAATATCCGCGTAACCTTCGTACCAAACCTGCTTATCGAATTTGCGATCATTGGGGAAACGCTCATCGTACAGCAAATTTTTATTTTCCGTGAATGAGTTGAATTTGATTCTGAACTTGGAACGTACATAATTATTTCCAAACCCGTCTTTATAAATCATGGAAGGCTCGGGATCAAGGTATCCTTCGGTCTGAATCTTGTTTTCTTTGACCCACTCCACATACCGCAGAATGTATTTCAATTCCGCATTGGAGCTTTGCATTTTCGTGGCGAATACCGCCTGCGCCCACGTATCGTCAATCGTTTTGTAGTCCACATTCAGCCACAGCGCGCCGAACGTTTTCAGCCGGTTCATCCATATATCCACGTTTTTCTTATTGAATTCCGGTATGGTCGAATACAATACCGATGAAACCTTGCTGTCCGTAGGATGCGAGTAGGGATAGGCCATTTCATACGCTTCATTCGGCACATCGGCCAGAATGTACGGGTAATCTTTCGCGTTCTTCGGCAAATGGGTTGTGCGAATCAGACGGCCCCATTCATCATACTTCTCATTGGCTTCTTCTTGTGTGGAAATAAAGACGGTCGATGTCGGGCTATCCCAATTCACTTCCGCCCCCAGCGCTTCGCTGACAAAACGCAGCGGGACAAACGTCCGGCCGCCGCTGGTGATCGCCTTCGAATCGAAGGCCATTTCTTTACCATTGACGAGCGTCTTGCTATCGCCGATCGTAAGCACAATATGCAGCTCGTCCAGCTCAATCGGTACGGTCATGGTTTTGGGTTCCCAGCCTACGTTCGCGCCCATCTTTTCCGCGATGAATCGAACCGGCACGAGCGTCCGGTTGTTTTCATCGACAAATGCTTGCGCATCGGGAAACCAGATTTTTTGTCCGTCCATGACGACGCTGACAAAGGACGGAAGTCGGCTCGCCGCGCTTGCTGTTACGGTGAACAAGCTGCAAAGCATCGCGGCGGCAAGTCCTGCAATTATCCATTTTCTCACGCCATTTGCTCCTCTCTTCATAGGGATCATGACAAGTTTGGAAGATTTCGGCTGTCACGTTCATCATAGAACCGATCTGACGGCGTGTCCACTTTCCGAAATCGCCGCCGTCTCGTTAAGATGGCGAGACAGGACAGTCCAGCGGCATATAGCCTTTTTGCGCAGCTGCTTTTTCGCTGGAAAACGTCTCTTCCACCGGATAAGTAAAGCCGCATGTGCTGCGGTAATACACCTTCATGCTTCCTTTCCTGGCTCCGACAATCTCCGGTTTCTTGAGTATTCGGCTACCGCCGAGGGCGTAATTGTTATAAAACTTGCCTCCCATCGGAATGCCCTGGATAAAAGCAAGCACCCCGACGTCATCAACGGTATTGTGCCATTCCTCCTGCGAAATGGTCGGCAGCGTGAAGGTGTAAGAAAAACCGTATCGGGAAACCGATTCG
>NZ_JXAK01000138.1 GCF_000829455.1 Gordoniibacillus kamchatkensis | reverse complement strand
TTAGTGCGCCACGCATGGCGATTAACTAGGCGGTGAAAGTCCGCTGTGGGGGCTTGTAGTGGCCAACCACTAGCCAAGAGCAAGGGTGTCCATCGTGAGGTGGAATCTGAAGGAAGCTGGAGGCAAACTTCCGGCCCGAGGAACACGAACATCATCAGGCACAAGGAATGGGACGAGCTTGCTAAACAAAGCGAAGTCCAATACACTACACGGACATTCCAGTGTAAATGGTGCGGGTAGATGGAAGGAAAGTGAATCGTCTTACCGTGGGAGGTCTCATGGACGTGAGGAGATGGACTTCGAATCACGGTTGAAACAAGATTTATCATGAGAAGTCAGCAGACGCCGTAGTACCTCGAACAGTCGACGGTTCGAGGGAAGGGCCGAACCTTAGGAGGTGTGGGTCAATGAATGATACCAAAACAGGAGCCAAGTGCAGCCAACTTCGAAAAGAAGGCTCGCCGCAGAACGTACATGCGGAACATGGAGAATATGCGAGAGCGCACATTCCTGCGAGGATACCTGAAACCGACAACACCAACGCATACGAGTCGAAGAGTGGTCTGCTTGAGGCAATCGTGAGCAGAGACAACATGAACGAAGCGTTCAAGCGGGTCAAAGCAAACAAAGGATCTCACGGAATCGATGGGATGGGAGTAGATGAACTTCTACAATATCTCAAAGAGAACGGAGAAACCATCAAGCAATCCATTCTGGACGGAACCTACCGTCCGAATCCCGTCCGAAGGGTAGAAATACCGAAAGAGGGCGGAAAGAAGAAGAGGAACCTGGGAATTCCCACGGTGGTGGATCGAGTCATCCAGCAGGCCATATCCCAAGTCCTTACGCCGATCTACGAGAAGCAGTTCTCGGAGAACAGTTACGGATTCCGGCCCAAGAGAAGCGCGCACTATGCCATTCGGAAAAGCCAGACCAACATCAAGGAAGGGTATACATATGTGGTCGATATGGACTTGGAGAAATACTTTGACACCGTGAATCAAAGCAAATTGGTGGAAGTACTATCCCAAACCATTAAAGACGGACGGGTCATCTCGCTCATACATAAGTATCTGAAAGCCGGCGTAGTTGTGAGGCACCGCTTCGAGGATACGGAAATCGGCGTACCGCAGGGCGGAAACCTAAGTCCACTCCTCAGCAACATCATGCTGAACGAACTGGACAAGGAACTAGAGAGCCGCGGCCACAGATTCGTCCGCTATGCAGATGATCTCCTCATTTTCTGCAAAAGCAGAAGGAGCGCCGAACGGACACTGGAGAACATCATTCCCTTTATCGAGAAGAAGCTGTTTCTCAAAGTGAACCGAGAAAAGACGGTGGTGGACGAGGCAAGGAAGGTCAAATTTCTTGGTTTCTCCTTCTACGCAAAAAAGGGAGAAACACGAGTTCGAATCCACCCGAAATCCATTGCAAAGATGAAGGCCAAAGTAAAGGAACTTACATCAAGAAGCAATGGAATGGGGAATGAGGAACGGGCTGAAAAACTTAGACGCTATATCATGGGGTGGATTAACTACTTCAAAATAGCGGATATGAAGAGTCTGCTCCAATCCACGGATGAATGGATGAGAAGGCGGATTCGCATGATCTTCTGGAAACAATGGAAACGAGTGAAAACGAAATATGAAAAGCTCAAGTCGCTCGGAATCCAAGAACAGAAAGCTTGGGAATACGCCAACACAAGAAAGAGCTACTGGAGAACTTCCAATAGCCCCATCCTCTCGAAATCCCTCGGAAACAACACCCTCAAAGGACTCGGTTTCTTATTCTTTTCTGATTATTATCGACAAGTAACTGCGTGAACTAAGGAACCGCCGTATACCGAACGGTACGTACGGTGGTGTGGGAGGTCGGCTACTCAACTAATGGGTAGCCTCCTACCCGATT
>NZ_JXAK01000137.1 GCF_000829455.1 Gordoniibacillus kamchatkensis | reverse complement strand
GACGAGGTTGATAGGTTCGAGGTGGAAGCGCAGCAATGCGTGGAGCTGACGAATACTAATCGGTCGAGGGCTTATCCAAAACATAGAGCTTCTACTGCGTAACGTTTCGTATCTAGTTTTCAGGGAATAGCCCTGAATAACAATGCATTTAGGAACTCATGGAGAGATACCCAAGTGGCTCAAGGGGACCCTCTGCTAAGGGGTTAGACTGCGTAAGTGGTGCGAGGGTTCGAATCCCTCTCTCTCCGCCACATGTTCCCAAATGCATACATATGGCGGTGTAGCTCAGCTGGCTAGAGCGTACGGTTCATACCCGTGAGGTCGGGGGTTCGAGCCCCTCCACCGCTATTAAACCCCACAAAGTAACGTGGCGCTGATGGAGCGTATGCCGATTACTTTGCGGGGACCTCGAATGCTTGGTACAAATAGTAAGGGCGCTTAGCTCAGCTGGGAGAGCATCTGCCTTACAAGCAGAGGGTCGGCGGTTCGATCCCGTCAGCGCCCATCGTTTTACCCAAAAAAGTGACGTGAAGCTTCGCAGCTTATCCCGTTTGCTTTTTCGGAGCCCGTAACACCTTTTATCGCGGAGCCGTGGTGTAGAGGCCTAACATGCCTGCCTGTCACGCAGGAGACCGCGGGTTCGAATCCCGTCGGCTCCGCCATTTTTATTATCGGCGTCAATGGGCAACATAAGCATAGTTACATAAGGCTCGGTAGCTCAGTTGGTAGAGCAGAGGACTGAAAATCCTCGTGTCGGCGGTTCGATTCCGTCCCGAGCCACTTGTTGTTTCGTCAAACCGCCGAACGGCGCTGGCGGAACGTATAACCCGGAGGCTTAGCGAAGTGGCCAAACGCAGCAGACTGTAAATCTGTTCTCTGACGAGTTCGGTGGTTCGAATCCATCAGCCTCCACCATACATACTTTAAGAGCCATTAGCTCAGTCGGTAGAGCACCTGACTTTTAATCAGGGTGTCGAAGGTTCGAGTCCTTCATGGCTCACGTTTATAATGACAAAAACAATGACTCGGTCGCCGAAAGCTGCGATTGGGTCTTTTTCTATTTTTTGCTATGATATCGTGCATTGTTGATCTTTGCGAATGGTAAGTCCTATAATTTGAGTAACATTGAAGTTTGGGGACGATTCGCCCGTGAGCCTCAACTTTTGAGTGCAGACAAGATGAGGTGAGCCCTTTGGCAAAAAAAGCAGTGGATGATGCCTCCTGAAATTGCAAAACTATTCATTTTCAGGAGGCTAATCGAAATGAAATCAAATATGGAGTCCGTTCCGTCCGAATCCCTTTGGAAGCCGGCATCGACAAATCTGCTCTTGGCGGTGCTTGCTTTGTCTGTCCTCGTGGCCGCGGTAACAGTGGATATGGTTACCCCGGTGCTTGCTCTTATCGCTGAACAACTGGCAGTTTCGGAGGCGCAAGTCAGCTGGGTCGTGAGCGGCATCGCTCTTGTACTGGCGGTTGGCGTTCCGCTGTACGGACGCATGTCCGATTTTATCGAGTTGAGAACATTATACTGCTCTGCCGTGGCGATTTTGTGTGCGGGAAGCTTGCTGTGCGCCGTCGCGGCTGGCGTCTTAGGTGCCGGGATCGCTTTCGCGCTGACGAACTCGCCCGCCAACAACGCCGCGATAAACTCGTAGGCGCAAAATCAGATCGGTGTCGGTATTGGCCTGTTCCAAGGGGCTTTGTACCTTGGGGCCGGAGTCGGAGCAGGCGTAATCGGGGTAGTGCTTTCCGCACGACGGGAAGCGGCGGACGCCTGGAATCCACTGTACGGACTTCACGCCGTAACTTATTCGGACGCGTTTCTGGCGGCGACCGCCAGTGTCTTGATCGCCTGGATGGCAGCCTTGGGCTTACGAAACGACGGCTGACAAAGGACTGCGCCAAGGAATGCGAGGCTTCGGGGGATCGTCGACATTTTTCTGGTCCGCTTGTATGCAGCGGTAAAACAAATAAGATATAACAAAAAAGCCCGGCAGCACAATGAAGTGCACCCCTTAGAATAGACATTGGAAAAACCCCTAGGTTAATCCGATGATTTCTAAGGGGTGCATTTTTTAT
>NZ_JXAK01000136.1 GCF_000829455.1 Gordoniibacillus kamchatkensis | reverse complement strand
GCAAGCACCCCGACGTCATCAACGGTATTGTGCCATTCCTCCTGCGAAATGGTCGGCAGCGTGAAGGTGTAAGAAAAACCGTATCGGGAAACCGATTCGTTGTGTTTGTTGATCCGGTAGGCGAGTTCGTCTTCAATTGCGCGGACGATGGTGCTTCGGCGCACCTGCTCAAATCGCCCCGCATCCTTTAATAGCGCAATGTTCGTCTGCTGCCCGACGTCGGCCCGCAAGCCTTCGTGCCAGCTCCGGCTGCCCGCATCGTAAGCGAGGACGAAATCGTCCAGCGTGAACGAAAGGCTGTTGCCCGATGAATCGGCGTAAGCATACGGCTTTTTCGCTCCCCAAACCGGTTTCTGTTCCGTGTGCCCATCGGCTCCCGTCCACTCCTCCTCGGCATAGACGTAGAAGCCGTCGTAACCAATCACCGCAATAGCCGGGATATACCGACTCAACACGCCTTGGGCAACGGGATCGTCGGAAATGCCTAAGCTTGCGTACAGCGTCCGATAAAAAGCGGCAATCGCCTCGTCCTTGTTCAGCGCCACTCGCTTGGCCGATTCGTATTGCGTCTCCCGCTGCTGATTCGCATTGACGGTCAACATCCGCGCCGCGTCATCCACCGCCGCATCCAGCGCGGCGTTATAGCGCAGCTCGGAGAGTAGCGCCTTCCGCTGCGTTTCGACCTCGATGCGATTCACGGTCGCAAACGGCAGGAAAATGAGCGCCCCGACAAGGGCCCATTCAATCAGCCTCATTGCGCACCACCCCGCCGTAAGGAATGAAGATTTTTTCGTTCGGACTGATGGCCTGGTTCAGAAAATCGAACAGGATCGTGCCGGGAGTCCGGTTCGTATTTTTGACCGTGACCGCAAACGTATCGCCGACCCGCAGCTTGTAACGTCGCGCCGGATCGTCTTTTGCGGCCGCGCTGTTTGGGAACAGAACAGGCAAAATCTGCGCGTTGTAAAATAGGTCGTAGTGCACTTCGTAGCTGCCCCGAAACGTGTCCGGCCTTGTCGGGTCGTCATAAACCGGCACATACTTTTTGCTGCCGTGTTCCATTTGCACATCGAAGGTGTTGCCCGTTGCGGCAATCGTCTCCATAAAGTCGTTGTACATGGTCGGTGACACAAAGCCTTTGTCCCGCACCGCATCCACAAATGTTGTCGTCGCTTTCAGGACGACCAGTTCCGAAATATCGTCCTGCTGGTCGAAGGCTGCGGAAATGGGGTAGAGGTAGAGCAAAAGAACGGCAATGAGCACCGCGAAAACTTTCGAGAAACTGTTCATGGCATTCTCCTTAGCGTAAAGCGAAAATGAGGCGCAGCAGCCGCCCGGACGCATCCCGCTGGGCGACTGCCGAATACCGGGCATTCAGGCGAATGCCGGCGGGGACGAACGGGTCCCGATCGAGCGGCGGCGCGTATCGAACGCCGTCCACCACAATTTCCGCGTCTCCCGTCTCCAGCCGGGCAATGGATTGCGCTACCTCTGCGCCGGATACGGTGCCGTCGCCGGCAATCGGCGAAAACGTCATCTGCATGTTGCGATCCAGCGTCTTTCCCGACACATAGGCGGTGGCGTTCAGCGCGGCCCCGGTTTGAAAGAGCATGAGTCCGCTCGTTGCGGCCATCAGAAAGAGAAGACAGGCCACGCTCATTTCCAGCATCGTTCTGGGGGCATGTTCCATCGGCTTCCTCCTTGAAAACGCCGGGGCGTCCGTCTATACCCGGAAGGACGACCCGTCAGCGTTGTGATGTCAGTAAGGGCGCTTACTGCTGACGAAACACGATGCCGCGAATGACGTTGCTGCTGTCGTGCACCAGTTGCGCCCGAAATTTGCCGCTCGGATTGACGTAGTTGATATTCGCCTCATCGAGCGCATGGCTCAGTTGCCCCGGCGCTTCACCAACCACTGAGCCGTAAGTCACGCTGTCGATCGGAACACCCGTGTTGATCACCTTGCCATACCACTGACCCGCCGGATTTTTCCCGGTGACAATCTGGATGCCGAACTCTTCTTTATCGCTGAACTTGCGCAGCGCGTTGACCACCTGACTGCCCGACAACGTCGTGTTGTCGTACACCGTAAACGCCGTTTGCGACAGCTCCGTCTGGATATTGCTGAAGTTGCTTTGCGCCGCCTTGGTGGAGTCTTGCGCGGAAATAAACAATACGACGGCGAGGGTAATGAGCGCGATGGCCAGAAAAATGCCTGCCGCCATCACGAGTGCTTTTTGCGCGTTGGACATGAACCGATCTCTCCTTCAAATGAAATTCGAAA
>NZ_JXAK01000135.1 GCF_000829455.1 Gordoniibacillus kamchatkensis | reverse complement strand
ACGGCGCAAAGCTTTTACGATTGGGGCGTCATCGCCGGGCATATCGCCAGCATGATACTGTTGAACGAATTTGACTTGACGCGAAAGTTGGAACCGTCCATCGAGCAACAGACGCTGTGGATGGAACAAGCGGAGGACGCAAAAGCCTCCGCTTTTTTCATGCCGCAAGCGGTCATTGACGCCATTTTGCAAAACGGCAGCGGTTTTGAGAACGGCAAGTTTCGCATTGCGCTGCATTTCCAGCAGTCGCTGTCCGCACAGGAGAACGCCGATTTCCTGAAACGGGAATACGGAACCGGCGGGCGTCTTCCCGCGCTGATCGGCACGGATATTCACATGAATTATGACAGCAAAGGCATCACGCTGACCCGCGGCTCGATCATGAACCCGGATACGCAGGTGGTGCTGCCGTGGATGAATGTGCAGAAACGTATCGGCGAACTGCTGGCAGCGGGTCGTTACTTGAACCGGAAGGAAGCCGAGCGGTTTCCTGCCTTTGCGGAGCAGCAGGAGGAAAAGCGGCGGCTGCAAGCGGCGGAAATGGCCAGGCGCGAATTGCCGCAGCCGGATGCATCGTCGGGGCTTTCCCGACCGGACGCGCAAGCGGAACCGGAACACACGCCTGTGAATCGGGAACGGGCGCGCTACGGTTATGACGCAGGCAGCACGGTCTGGATCGGTGCAGACGAATATGAAGTTGTGCAGCTGGAGCAACGAACAGTGGTGCTGCAAGACCGTCAGTTCCCGCTCTTCATCAAAGAGTTGAATCGTCGGGATTTTGAGCGAATGCTGCGCGAAAACCCGCTGAACGATCATCTGATTACCGGGGAGCAGGAATCGGAATGGACTGACGAAACGGCATGGGAAACGGCGGAAGATGCGGTTTTACCGGAGGAGAAGCCGGTGACGGAAGGGCCAGAGACCGTATCGCAGCCAGACACTTCCCTTTCCTCTGATGGTGCGGCCGGCCGCACCGCGCCAGCCCGTCCGTCTGTCCCGGCTGTCAACTACCGGATTACGGATGATGAACTGGGACATGGCGGCGCAAAAACGAAGTTCAAATGGAACATGGAAGCGATTCGGCTGCTGAACAAGCTGGAGCAGGAGCAGCGGCAAGCGACAGCGGACGAGCAGGCGGTGCTGGCCCGCTATGTCGGATGGGGCGGCATTCCGCAGGCATTTGACGAAGCGAACACGCAGTGGGCAGCCGAATATGCGGAACTGAAAAATGTGCTGGAGCCGGATGAATATGCGTCCGCTCGCGCGTCAACGCTGAATGCCCATTTTACGTCTGTGACCGTCATCAAGGCGATGTACGAATGCCTGGAGAGGATGGGCTTTCGCAGCGGCAATATTTTGGAGCCGTCTTGCGGCATCGGCAATTTCTTCGGTCTGGTGCCGGAGTCGTTCCAAGGCTCGCGGCTGTTTGGCGTGGAACTGGACAGCATTACCGGCCGTATTGCCAGGCAGCTATACCCGCAGGCGTCGATTGCGGTCAGCGGCTACGAACAGACGAATTTGCCGGACAGCTTCTTCGATCTCGCCATCGGGAACGTGCCGTTCGGCGGTTATGGCGTGGCGGATAAACGTTACGACAAGCACAAGTTTCTCATCCATGATTACTTTTTCGCCAAGACACTGGACAAAGTGCGTCCGGGCGGCATCATCGCCTTTATTACGTCCAAAGGAACGATGGACAAGCAAAACCCGGCGGTACGCAAATATATAGCGGAACGCGCCGAACTGCTCGGAGCGGTGCGTCTTCCGAGCAATGCGTTTTTAGCCAATGCCGGAACCGAAGTAACCGCCGACATTATCTTTTTGCAGAAACGGGATCGCATGGTCGCCGTCAGCGAGCAAACCGAAGCATGGCTTTCCCTATCCGAGACAGCGGACGGTGTGCCGGTGAATCGCTATTTCGCGGAACATCCCGATATGGTGCTGGGCACCATGGTTTTTGACGACCGGATGTACGGCAACCGGCAGGAAACGTCCTGCAAGCCATTTCCGGACGCCAATCTGGATGAGCTGCTGCGCGAAGCGTTGTCGGGCATCCATGCCGAATGGGCGGAGCTGGAACGGAAAGACCAGCCGGAGGAAGAAGAACCTTCGCTCCCTGCCGATCCGTCTGTCCGCAATTTCAGCTTTGCGCTGGTGGATGGACAAATCTACTATCGGGAGAACAGCCGGATGCGGCGTGTGGATACTTCCGCTACGGCGGCACGCCGCATCAAGGGAATGATTCAGCTGCGGGACACCGTGCGCGAGCTGATCGAGTACCAAACCGAAGACTACAGCGATGAGATGATAGAGCAGCAACAGCGCAAGCTGAATGCGCAGTATGACCGGTTTACGGCGCAATACGGCCTGATCAACAGCCGCGCCAACAGCCTTGCTTTTTCGGACGACAGTTCCTACTTTCTTCTTTGCTCGCTGGAAATCATCGACGAGGAAGGGCGGCTGCTGCGCAAGGCGGATATGTTCACCAAACGCACGATCCGGCAGCGCATCCATGTGGAACAGGTGGATACCGCTTCGGAGGCGCTTGCCGTTTCCATCGGCGCAAAAGCCCGTGTCGATCTGCCGTATATGGCGCAGCTAACCGGTTGGACGGAAGAACAACTGATAAAAGAGCTGCGCGGCGTCATCTTCCCCAATCCCGAAAATTTGGATGAGGAAGGAAAGCCGATCTACGAAACCGCGGATGCGTACTTGTCCGGCAATGTGCGGGAGAAGCTGCGTGTGGCCAGACAGTTTGCGGCATACGATGCCGAACGTTACGGCGAAAACGTCAAAGCGCTTGAAGCGGTGCAGCCGAAAGACCTGGACGCCTCCGAAATTGATGTCCG
>NZ_JXAK01000134.1 GCF_000829455.1 Gordoniibacillus kamchatkensis | reverse complement strand
GAGGGCACCTGCGTGCTTCCGACAAACGTCCGAAGCTGAGGCGGCAGCAGCATGATATCGTAGCCGCCCACATAGGTCGGCTTCTGCGCATCCTTTACATATTGATCGATAAACGTCTGCCTCGCTCCGGGCGAACCGTTTAGCGCCCAAAGCGTTGCGGCGGTGTCGGTCAACTCCTGCTTCGGCACATTGCGCAGGCGAGCGTCGAGCGTCACATACCGTTTCTCCGCATCGTCGCTGGAGCCGATACGAATAAACCGCTGACTGCCTGAATGATAGTAAAGATCGACTTCTTGCCGATTACGGCCTTTGCTGTCCACGAAGTAAAAAGTTGGCGTGACTTTAATCCCGTCGCCCGAACCGAACATGTTGCCTTTCGTCATGACTTCGAATTTGAATGGTAACCCGTTTTGACCGCTACGTTTTTCTTGCCGCTCTCGGGATGACTGCCTTGCCGTACCGGCAGCACGTAGGGAGGGGTATTGCCGCGCGATGCGCCGTCAATGCCTTTCGTGCCGACCCAATAGGCGTTTCCTGTCGGCGTCGCGCTGCCTTTTTGGGTGCGGAACACCGATTCCCAGGCAAAATCGGCAATGTCGGTGATGCGGAAATCATAGAGACGGCCGATCACTTCCACTGGAACCGCCTGCGCAGCCACATGGTTGGATAGGTCCAGATTGGCATTCATCTGGGACGTGAAGGAAGCCGGGCTGTTCTCGGCAAACGTTCGGAATAACACGTCGTAATGGCCCTCGTCCACCCAAACGGGCAAGTAGAAGGTCGTCTGCAACTGGCCGACCGGGATGGACACCCAGGTGTCCTTGGGGACAAACGTCGTGCGATCCGCTTTGTACACATCGAACGGAAAGCGTACCTGCTTGTCCCTCACATACTTGGCATAATCCCGATTTCCGTAGCCCTTGATGTCCTTGTGCGGGCCGCTTGTCGGAATCGTCACGGTAAAGGGCCGGTCCAGAATGAGCGCCGACCGCCCGGCAGTCGGCTGCGTTTTCTGGTTGTGGGCCTGATCGTCCGACACCGATGCATAGTTCACCACCGGCGTATGCACGGTTACCGGGTTGATGCCGCCAATCGGAAAAGTTTTGTTTCCTCCGCCACCGATGCCTTTAATCAGGGAATACGTTATGGTGCCGGTACTCGGCTGATTCGCTTTGTTTGTTTTGGAAGCGTCAATGACATAGCCTGAGCCGTACAGCACATCTTGCCCGATCATTGGCGGGGCCGGTATCGCCCCCGGCGTCGGTGCTTTTTCCTCAACGGTCCGGTTGTCCATAATCGTATTCCCGTTAAAAATGAACGAGTCGTTTTTTACCTTGATTTTTCCAATAGCTTTCTCGGCCTCGTTTGTCCAATCCTCGTTCGGTACGGAAGGCCGGCTGGAACCGCCGGAAATCGTTTGTCCGGGAAGCGTCACATTCGAATAGACCGGATCGATGAAATGCGCGCTGAGCGACGCATCATGCGCGGCGGAAACGGTTGGCGGCGCATAGCCATTCGGCTCCAGTGTAACCGTTCCCGAAGGAAGCGCATAATTGGAGACCGTCGCCTTTTGAATGCCGTACAATTCGAGATTTTGAATCGTCCAAAAGCTGTACTTGCGTTCAATCGAATAGTTTTTGGTGACCGTCTGTGTATCTGAACGCGGAACGGTAATGGTCGTCGGATTCCCATCTGCATCGGGAGGACCGGATTGCGTCTCCGTCCAGGTAAGGGTATATGTTTTACTCACCTGAATCGGGTATTGCTTCATGCCGGTCGTTTCCGTGAACGTGTTGCGATACAAGTACGATTTGGCCAAAGCGTTCACATACAGGCTCTCTGAAGTCGGAATGCCTTGCAGTACATCAAATTTTTCTACGCCGCGCGCATCCGCCTGAATGACGGCAGAAACGTTCGGCTCCATCACTTCGGCCTGCTGGGATGCGCCGGGCTGCGGTTCTCCGCCGCCGTCGCCTTTACGTACCGTATGATCGGATGTCGAATCCCCCGTATTGCCGTCCACATCCTTCACGACGACGGTGATTTGCACGCTCACTTTGTCGCCGGACGTGAACGGGATTTTGATCGGAATCGTTTTACTCGTTGAAGTGCCGGAGAGGGTTCCGGTTTTGTCACTCGTTTGAACGAGCTTGGCATTTCGAATATCCGTGATTTCGTATGACTTCAAATTTTTTAACGACTTGACTTCAAAAACAAAATTCCCGTCCACTTCGGTCACGTTTTGGTCGACCGTTTCCGGCGCTTCAATCCGGGACGCGACCGTTACCGAGGAGGGAATTTTGTAAATGCCGATAAAGTTGGAGCCGCCCGATCCCACCAGAATGGAGCGCTCTTTGAGCTTGGGGTCGCCTTTTTCCTGAATGAACAGCTTCTCGTCGGGTTTGTTATTGTTCGTAATGTAAGAGCGGATGATTTCATACGTCTGACCGCCGGAAGTGATTTGTCCTTCGAACGTATGGTTCGCTTCCTCGCCGGTTGCGAAAACGCCTTTGTCCACTTCTTTGAGTTTGGTGCCGTCTTCTTTTTGATAAATGGCTTTCACCGGATTGTTCTCCGCATATTCGGCAACCGCGTCCGTTCCGCCCAGATGCACCGTAAAGCTTCGCGTTCGCACCTTCGGATTCGTTTCGGGATTTTCTTGCAGCCAGTCTTTCCGCGTCGGGTCCTGCTTGGGCGATAAATAGGAACGAACGATCGTATACGTTTTTCCGTTGTCCTCAATCGTTTCGGGAAATTCATGATCGATCGTTTCCCCGACTTTGTACTTGCCCTTTAGAAATGTAACTTCCGGTCTTTGAATGACTATGCCGTCTACGGTTTTCGCAATGACATCGACGGGAAATTCCGCGCTTCGATAGGGTACATGAATGCCGAAATAATCGTCCAAGTCGTCCGGATGCGCCCAAGGTTCGGCCCTCTTG
>NZ_JXAK01000133.1 GCF_000829455.1 Gordoniibacillus kamchatkensis | reverse complement strand
GAGGGCACCTGCGTGCTTCCGACAAACGTCCGAAGCTGAGGCGGCAGCAGCATGATATCGTAGCCGCCCACATAGGTCGGCTTCTGCGCATCCTTTACAAATTGATCGATAAACGTCTGCCTGTCTCCGGGCGAACCGTTTAGCGACCAAAGCGTTGCGGCAGTGTCGGTCAACTCCTGCTTCGGCACATTGCGCAGGCGAGCGTCGAGCGTCACATACCGTTTTTCAACATCGTCGCTGGAGCCGATACGAATAAACCGCTGACTGCCTGAATGATAGTAGAGATCGACTTCTTGCCTGTTCTTCCCCTTGCTGTCCACAAAATAAAACGTCGGTGTAATGAGGATGCCGTCGCCCGAACCGAACATGTTGCCTTTCGTCATGACTTCGAATTTGACATGGTAACCCGTTTTGACCGCTACGTTTTTCTTGCCGCTCTCGGGATGACTGCCTTGCCGTACCGGCAGCACGTAAGGTGGGGTATTGCCGCGCAGTGCGCCGTCAATTCCTTTCGTGCCGACCCAATAGGCGTTTCCTGTCGGCGTCGCGTTGCCCTTTTGGGGGCGGAACACCGATTCCCATGCAAAATCGGCAATGTCGGTGATGCGGAAATCATAGAGGCGGCCGACCACTTCCACTGGAACCACCTGCGTAGCCACATGGTTGGATAAGTCCAGATTGGCATTCATCTGGGACGTAAAGGAGGCCGGACTATTCTCGGCAAACGTTCGGAATAACACGTCGTAATTGCCCTCGTCCACCCAAACGGGTAAATAGAAAGTCGTCTGCGACTGACCGACCGGGGTGGACACCCACGTCTCCTTGGGGACGAGCGTTGTGCGATCCGCTTTGTACACATCGAACGGAAAGCGTACCTGCTTGTCCCTCACATACTTGGCATAATCCCGATTGCCATAGCCCTTGATGTCCTTGTGCGGGCCGCTTGTCGGAATCGTCACGGTAAAGGGCCGGTCCAGAATGAGCGCTGATCGCCCGGCAGTCGGCTGCGTTTTCTGGTTGTGGTCTTGATCGTCCGACACCGAGGCGTAGTTCACCACCGGCGTATGCACGGTTACCGGGTTGATGCCGCCAATCGGAAACGTTTTGCTTGCTCCGCCACCGATGCCTTTAATCAGGGAATACGTTATGGTGCCGGTGCTGGGTTGATTCGCTTTGTTCGTTTTGGAAGCGTCAATGAGATAACCTTTGCCGTACAGCACCTCTTGCCCAATCATCGGCGGGGACGGTATCGCCCCCGGCGTTGGCGCTTTTTCCTCAACGGTCCGGTTGTCCATGATTGTATTTCCGTTAAAAACGAACGAGTCGTTTTTCACCTTGATCTTGCCGATGGCGCTTTCTGCAGTTGACTTCCAGTCCTCGTTCGGTACGGAAGGCCGGCTGGAACCGCCGGAAATCGTTTGTCCGGGAAGCGTCACATTCGTATAGACCGGATCGATGATATGCGCACTAAGTGACGGATCATGCGCGGCGGAAACGGTTGGGGGGGTGTATCCGTTCGGTATAAGCGTAACCGTTCCTGACGGAAGCGCATAATTGGAGACCGTCGCCTTCTGAATGCCGTACACTTCGAGATTTTGAATCGTCCAGAAGCTATACTTGCGTTCAATCGAATAGTTTTTGGTGACCGTCTGTGTATCTGAACGCGGAACGGTAATGGTCGTCGGATTCCCGTCCGCATCAGGCGGACCGGATTTCGTCTCCGTCCAGGAAAGGGTGTACGTTTTGCTCACCTGAATCGGGTATTGCTTCGTGCCGGTCGTTTCCGTGAACGTGTTGCGATACAAGTACGATTTGGCCAAAGCGTTCACATACAGGCTCTCTGAAGTCGGAATGCCTTGCAGCACATCAAATTTTTCTGCGCCGCGCGCATCCGCCTGAATGACGGCAGAAACGCTTGGCTCCATCACTTCGGCCTGCTGGGAATCGCCCGGTTGAGGTTCTCCGCCCCCGTCGCCTTTACGTACCGTATGGTCCGATGTCGAATCCCCCGTATTGCCGTCCACATCCTTCACGACGACAGTGATTTGCACGCTCACTTTGTCGCCGGACGTGAAAGGGACTTTGATCGGAATCGTTTTACTCGTTGACGTGCCGGAGAGGGTTCCGGTTTTGTCGCCCGTTTGAACGAGCCTGGCATTTCGAATATCCGTGATCTCGTATGACTTCAAATTCTTTAGCGACTCGACTTCAAAAACAAAATTCCCGTCCACTTCAGTCACGTTTTGATCGACCGTTTCCGGCGCTTCAATCCGGGACGTAACCGTTACCGAGGAAGGAATTTTGTAAATGCCGATAAAGTTGGAGCCGCCCGATCCCACCAGAATGGAGCGCTCTTTGAGTTTGGGGTCTCCTTTTTCCTGAATGAACAGCTTCTCGTCGGGTTTGTTATTGTTCGTAACGTAAGACCGGATGATTTCATACGTCTGACCGCCGGAAGTGATTTGTCCTTCAAACGTATGGCTCGCTTCCTCGCCGGTTGCGAAAACGCCTTTGTCCACTTCTTTGAGTTTGGTGCCGTCTTCTTTTTGATAGATGGCTTTCACCGGATTGTTCTCCGCATATTCGGCAACCGCGTCCGTTCCACCCAGATGCACCGTAAAGCTTCGCGTTCGCACCTTCGGATTCGTTTCGGGATTTTCTTGCAGCCAGTCTTTCCGCGTCGGGTCCTGCTTGGGCGACAAATAGGAGCGAACGATTTTATATGTTTTCCCGTTATCCTCGATCGTTTCGGGAAATTCATGATCGATCGTTTCCCCGACTTTGTACTTGCCCTTTAGAAATGTAACTTCCGGTCTTTGAATGACAATGCCGTCTACGGTTTTTGCAATGACATCGACGGGAAATTCCGCGCTTCGATAGGGTACATGAATGCCGAAATAATCGTCCAAGTCGTCCGGATGCGCCCAAGGTTCGGCCCTCTTG
>NZ_JXAK01000132.1 GCF_000829455.1 Gordoniibacillus kamchatkensis | reverse complement strand
GACGTTTACCTATGGATAAGCTAGAAAGAGCACACGGAGGATGCCTAGGCGCTAGGAGCCGAAGAAGGACGTGGCGAACGACGAAATGCCTCGGGGAGCTGTAAGCAAGCATCGATCCGAGGATGTCCGAATGGGGGAACCCAGCAGCGGTAATACGCTGTTATCCATGCATGAATACATAGTGCATGAGAAGGCATACCCGGGGAACTGAAACATCTAAGTACCCGGAGGAGAAGAAAACAACAGTGATTCCGTCAGTAGCGGCGAGCGAAAGCGGATTAGCCCAAACCAGGGGGCTTGCCCCCTGGGGTTGTAGGACGTCAATGTGAGAAAAGTTTCTTAGACGAACAGGTCTGGAAAGGCCGGCCATAGAAGGTAAGAGCCCTGTAATCGAAAAGAAGCGTATCTCTAGACGGATCCTGAGTACGGCGGGACACGAGAAACCCCGTCGGAAACCGGCAGGACCATCTGCCAAGGCTAAATACTCCCTAGCGACCGATAGTGAAGCAGTACCGTGAGGGAAAGGTGAAAAGCACCCCGGGAGGGGAGTGAAATAGAACCTGAAACCGTGTGCTTACAAGAAGTCAGAGCCCGTTCATGGGTGATGGCGTGCCTTTTGTAGAATGAACCGGCGAGTTACGTTTGCATGCGAGGTTAAGGTGAAGAGCCGGAGCCGAAGCGAAAGCGAGTCTGAATAGGGCGAGTTAAGTATGCAGGCGTAGACCCGAAACCGGGTGATCTACCCCTGGCCAGGGTGAAGGTGCGGTAACACGCACTGGAGGCCCGAACCCACGTCTGTTGAAAAAGCCGGGGATGAGCTGGGGGTAGGGGAGAAATTCCAATCGAACTCGGAGATAGCTGGTTCTCCCCGAAATAGCTTTAGGGCTAGCCTCGGACGGTTCGTAGCGGAGGTAAAGCACTGATTGGGTGCGGGGCCCGCCAAGGGTTACCAAGTCCAGTCAAACTCTGAATGCCGCATACGACAGTCCGGGAGTCAGACGGTGAGTGCTAAGATCCATCGTCAAGAGGGAAACAGCCCAGATCAACAGCTAAGGTCCCCAAGTGTGTGTTCAGTGGGAAAGGATGTGGAGTTGCGAAGACAACCAGGATGTTGGCTTAGAAGCAGCCACCATTGAAAGAGTGCGTAATAGCTCACTGGTCGAGTGACTCTGCGCCGAAAATGTAACGGGGCTAAACACACCACCGAAGCTTTGACATGATACTATGTATCTTGGGTAGGGGAGCGTTGAATGCACGTTGAAGTCTGACCGTGAGGACAGGTGGAGCGCATTCAAGTGAGAATGCCGGTATGAGTAACGAAAAGATCAGTGAGAATCTGATCCGCCGAAAGCCTAAGGGTTCCTGAGGAAGGTTCGTCCGCTCAGGGTAAGTCGGGACCTAAGGCGAGGCCGAAAGGCGTAGCCGATGGACAACAGGTGGAAATTCCTGTACCGCCGTAGCCGTTATGAGCGATGGAGTGACGCAGAAGGATAGTGACGCTGGGCGATGGATTGCCCAGTCCAAGCAGTGAGGCTGGTGTGCAGGCAAATCCGCACACTATAAGGCTGAGCTGTGATGGGGAGGGAAACTTACAGTACCGAAGGTCATGCGTTCATGCTGCCAAGAAAAGCTTCTAGCCAGGCGAAGGCGCCCGTACCGGAAACCGACACAGGTGGGCACGCAGAGCATGCGAAGGCGCGCGGAAGAACTCTCGTTAAGGAACTCGGCAACATGACCCCGTAACTTCGGGAGAAGGGGTGCCCCGGTAGGGTGAATAGCCCGAGGGGGCCGCAGTGAAAAGGCCCAAGCGACTGTTTAGCAAAAACACAGGTCTGTGCGAAGCCGCAAGGCGAAGTATACGGGCTGACGCCTGCCCGGTGCTGGAAGGTTAAGGGGAGCGGTTAGCTGCAAAGCGAAGCTGTGAACCGAAGCCCCAGTAAACGGCGGCCGTAACTATAACGGTCCTAAGGTAGCGAAATTCCTTGTCAGGTAAATTCTGACCCGCACGAATGGCGTAACGACTTGGGCGCTGTCTCAACGAGAGATCCGGTGAAATTTTAGTACCTGTGAAGATGCAGGTTACCCGCGACGTGACGGAAAGACCCCATGGAGCTTTACTGCAGCTTGATATTGGACTTGGGTGTGATTTGTACAGGATAGGTGGGAGCCTGAGAAGCCGGTGCGCCAGCATCGGTGGAGGCGACGTTGGGATACCACCCTGATCGCACTTGAGTTCTAACCTGGCACCATGATCTGGTGCGGGGACCGTGTCAGGCGGGCAGTTTGACTGGGGCGGTCGCCTCCCAAAGAGTAACGGAGGCGTCCCAAGGTTCCCTCAGAATGGTTGGAAATCATTCGGAGAGTGCAAAGGCAGAAGGGAGCTTGACTGCGAGACCTACAAGTCGAGCAGGGACGAAAGTCGGGCTTAGTGATCCGGTGGTACCGCATGGAAGGGCCATCGCTCAACGGATAAAAGCTACCCTGGGGATAACAGGCTTATCTCCCCCAAGAGTCCACATCGACGGGGAGGTTTGGCACCTCGATGTCGGCTCATCGCATCCTGGGGCTGAAGTAGGTCCCAAGGGTTGGGCTGTTCGCCCATTAAAGCGGTACGCGAGCTGGGTTCAGAACGTCGTGAGACAGTTCGGTCCCTATCTGTCGCGGGCGCAGGAAATTTGAGAGGAGCTGTCCTTAGTACGAGAGGACCGGGATGGACGTACCGCTGGTGTACCAGTTGTTCCGCCAGGAGCACAGCTGGGTAGCTATGTACGGAAGGGATAAGCGCTGAAAGCATCTAAGCGTGAAGCCCCCCTCAAGATGAGATTTCCCAGTATGTAAGACCCCTTGTAGACGACGAGGTTGATAGGTTCGAGGTGGAAGCGCAGCAATGCGTGGAGCTGACGAATACTAATCGGTCGAGGGCTTATCCAAAACATAGAGCTTCTA
>NZ_JXAK01000131.1 GCF_000829455.1 Gordoniibacillus kamchatkensis | reverse complement strand
TCGGGCTTTCCCGTCTTCGATGCTCTACGGTCACGATTATCGTCAAATATCGGTCAGCAGACATCGTCAATTTTCGGTCAAAATACGATGTCAGTAACAATATACTCTAAGTATTTAGCTACAATATCTTCAAACTCTCCTAAATAAGGATTGAAAAAGCTGTTTGTAATAATCATTCCTCCACAACTGTAGTGATTCTAACTGGATCAATTTTACAATAGCCATGTTAAATTTAATTGAGGAATACTTTTCTTCAATGTAAAACATATGCTGAAAAAAATAACTATTTTAGATGGAATATGCAACTAGTAATGCGTATTAGTAAATTTTATGCCCGTGCACATCCAATTTACTGTGTGTCCTTCCCAGTTGTTTAGCCATTTTGATGCCCTTCATAAAAAATGAAGAGCACCGACCCTCTGGGATCGATGCTCTTCATTTAAATATAAGCGAAAGGAGTCGAACCCCTGAGGAGTCGCCGTTTTGATCTCAGCGTAGAGGCCTCACCTAACTTTAAAAAGTTTCCACTCTTTCTTTACTTAAAGTTACATATTAATCTCGTTTTTCCTATAATATGTTAAGTGGTTGGATGCACAAAAATGTTCTTGGTACAAAGAATTTTCCTTTGTTTACAAGACACAAATGAATATATAAATTATGTATATAATCATATATAAGTATATCCGCTTCGATGGCTGTCACTGGTTTACATCAACAGCAAACCCAGTCACATCATCTAATCGCAATGCCCCTGCAACCATCCCATAAAACGCAGAAAGACCGCCTTCTTTTTCCGGCGGTCTCACTGAGACTATTTATGGAGGCGAGGGGAATCGAACCCCTGTCCGAAAATAACGCCACACAAACTTCTACGGGTGTAGTCCCAGTTTTGATGTCACCCGAGCGTCGCCCCGGAACCGGCTACGCTTTGGGTCAGCCTGATTGTCTTCTTCAGCTAGCCCCAGGCGGAGACTAGACAGCGTATCCCACTAAAGTTGAGCCCCTATCCCGCCACATGGGCGATGGAGGGTAGAAGCCTGGTGACCGTTATTAGGCGGCCAGAGCCAGAGAAGGTTGTTGTTGTTTGCCGTTTAATTGGCTTTCCGCGTTGATAAAGCGGCCGCAGCCCCACTACCCGCTATTCATGCTCGAACTATTCCCGTCGAATCCAAGAACGCCCCCGTATCATAAAATGCTTATCGGACACCGAACCTTTCTCCCTCTTCGAGCGGAGCCGTCTGCCGATAGCTATACTAGTATATCATATCCACCGCGAAAAAGAACCGTACGTTGCTGGCAGCCTGTACGGGCTGTGCCAGTATTGCCATAAAAGAAGAAAGAACTTTGCTACAATGCTACCCCAAAACCGGTTGAATCATTGGTTGCTGGTCGCGGCACGCGATTCACTGAAGGAAACCCTCTGCCCACGTGCACCAAATCATCCATTGCAAGAGGTCACCGCGCCACCTTTTGCTTCTCCCGCAGCGCTCGCTGAATCTCGCGCTGAGCGTCGCGTTTGGCCGCACTTTCGCGTTTGTCGTACTGCTTCTTGCCTTTGCCTAGACCGAGCAGCAGCTTGGCGAAACCGTTGCGGACGTAAACTTTTAACGGCACTAACGTGTAGCCCTCTTGTTTGGACAGCCCAAGCAGCTTATGAATCTCCGCCTTCTTGAGCAGCAGTTTGCGCGCGCGGGTAGGATCGCTGGGGTTGTTGCGATTCCCTTGTTCGAACGGCGAAATGTGCATGTTATGAATAAACGCCTCACCGTTCCGGATCGTAGCAAAAGCATCGCCGATGTTGGCCCGTCCTTGGCGCAGCGACTTGATCTCGGTGCCGGTAAGCACCATGCCGCATTCATACGTATCCTCGATAAAATAGTCGTGCGACGCCTTCTTGTTCTGCGCCAGCAGCTTGCCGTCATTCTTCTTGCTCATGCGATCCGTCCCTCCAATGCCGCAAGGTGGAACCATTGTAGCAAGGCCCCGCGCAAAAATCAAGCCGACAAATCGGCTATATTCAACTTTGCCAAATTGTAGCCGCAGCAGCGCTCCAACTGAAAATGGAAGTGCACTTAGAGCAACTAAAATCGCTCAACCCGCCCGTCAGGCGAATGTAGTTGCCTTAAAAGCAACTGCAACCAACAAACTACCAACAATCACGCCAAAATGCTCCTGCAATTGCGCCAAGAGCAACTAATCTTCGGGGTTCCCAAGGAACCCCTGCTCTAGTTGCTTAAAGCGCAATTACAGCTCGCATGTGTACGAGCGCGGCGCGTGGGGCAACAACGGGCTGCGCCCCGCGAGCCAGACAGCGCCTTACGGCGCCTCGGCAGCGGAGCTACGCTCCCTTACCGGACAAGCCTAATCGCTAAGGAAATATTCCGTATACTTCAGGCTCAGGCCCACCCGCCTTGCACACAACTGCCCAGCCATACATGCACTCGCCCTAGTAAATCGTTCCGCGAATAACGTCCATAAGATCGCGTTTACCAGATCATGAAGCTGCGGCGCAAACAAACGGACTCAGATGCCGTTATTTGATCTGATTTCTTCCGTTTGACGTTCTTACCGGATCCAGATGCAGCTATATGACTCGCGAATCGCCGATTTGTACTATTTACTGCGAAATAACGTCGCGTCAGTCCGTTACGATTGAAAATGTGCGGTTCGGGCAAAAATAACGGACTCGTAGTCCGTCTACAATGTCTCAGTCCTCTATGCAAGGCGCTTGACGGACTGGATGGCAAGTTCCAACCTTACTATAAGGATCACCGCCTGCGCCTCCTCAGCACTCGCCGCGCGCTCCCGGCCCGTGCCCCGTGCCGGGCACGGGCCCCCGCCTGCGCTGCACGGCCGCGCAGGCCCGCACGCGCTCGCCCTAGCCGGGCTCGCTCCTCGCGCGGCTCCCCGCCCGTGCCTGCGGCACAGGGCGGCGCGCGGCGCCTACTTGCGTCGCCGCTTCGTGGCGACGCCGCC
>NZ_JXAK01000130.1 GCF_000829455.1 Gordoniibacillus kamchatkensis | reverse complement strand
TGCAACGGTTCAATAAAGACACCGCGTTCCGTTATGCTATGGCGGTCGAGCTCCGGATGCGAAATAACGGAACAGTATTCCGTTAAGGCTTAAGGCATGGCCAACGGGCGGATCGGGCACCGGAACGGCGCTTAAGCGCCTCTCGGGCTTTGCCCAAACTTCTGGATCCCGGTATTGCAACGGTTCAATAAAGACACCGCGTTCCGTTATGCTATGGCGGTCGAGCTCCGGATGCGAAATAACGGAACAGTATTCCGTTAAGGCTTAAGGCATGCCAACGGGGCGGATCGGGCACCGGAACGGCGCTTAAGCGCCTCTCGGGCTTTGCCCAAACTTCTGGATCCCGGTATTGCAACGGTTCAATAAAGACACAGGGCTTTTCCTTCGCCGGGCGGCAAAGGAAAAGCCCTGATTTTGGCCAAGCTTCGCTCATTTCAAGGCGAACAGCTTGATCGAGCGGATCGTCCCGGCCTTCGGATCGAGGTCGAGCTTCAGCACCGTCCTTCGGACTTGTAGGTCAGTACGTACGATGTGTTCGTATCGGGCTTGCCCAGTGCGGCGACGGCGTCTTCCAGCTTCTGTCCGAGGCGCAGGCCGTGCAGCCCGGGATCGATGTCGGCCGAACGCACGTCGACGAACTCGAGCGTATCGTTTTTGTTAAAGCCGACGGAGAAGTCGGTGTAGTCGTATACCGTGATCGGATCCGCATCGTCATCCATCACGAACTTGTTTTTGGCGGCGCCGAGCTTTGCCAGTACGTCGTCCTTCGGCGTCTTGAGCGCGAGGCCGAGCAGCGTCGGCTTTCCTTCTTTATAAGCGTCTTTCGCCTCCACATGCGGCTTCGCTGACTGCGCCGGCGACTGCGCCGCCTCGGACTTGCCGACGGGCTTTCCTGCCGGAGCGGCGATCGGGGCGGCCGCAGCGGTGCCGGTGTCCGGACCAGCGGTAGACGAAATATGCATCGAGTCTTTGCCGGCCGCAGCTTGCTCCTGCCCTCCCGAGGCAGACCGCCGTGAGGAGGCCGTATCGAACGAAGCTTCGGTGCCGGAAAGCTTGCGGTCCGCACTGGCGGACCCAGGCACGGCAGCTTGCCGTTCGCATCCTGCCAGCGTGGCGGCGAATGCGGCGAAGACGATTATGTATGTCAGGGCGACGAACGTCGCGGGACGGTTCATGACGGAACTTCAGCTCCTCCGCTGCAAATACTTGCTATAGTCAAAATAGTAAACGTTTTTGCCGCCGAGCTCAATGACTGCGACAAAAAGCTTCCTATTCATAATAACGGCACGAGCACATAAAAAGTTTCGCTGGAAGGAAGTCCCTTTTTGAAAATGGGACTTGAAACCTACTCGTTCATTATGATACTTTACTGATAATATTGATGCGGGAGGTACCGAGGTGGAGCTGCTGAAAAAACGAATTCTCGAAGTCGGCACTGTAGTCTCAGATCAAGTGCTCAAGCTCGATTCGATCCTGAACCATCAGATCGACCCGCAGCTAATCATGGAAATGGGCAAGGAGTTCGCGCGACTGTTCGCGGAAACGAAGCGACGCGGGTGCTGACCGTGGAATCGTCCGGCATCCCTGTCGCGTATGCGACGGCTTTCACGCTCGGCGTGCCGCTTGTGTTCGCGCGGCGCAAAAAGCCGGTCACGATGACGGACAATTTGTATGTCGAGAGGGTGCCGTCGTTCACGAAAGGCATCGTCACCGACATTATGGTTTCTTCCGAATTTTTGGCAAAAGGGGACCGGGTGCTGCTCGTCGACGACTTCATTGCAAACGGCGACGCGGCGCGCGGCTTAATGCGCATCGTGGAACGCGCTGAAGCCGAGCTTGTCGGCGTCGGCATCGCCGTCGAGAAAGCGTTCCAGGCGGGAGGCGCGTCGCTGCGCGAACGCGGCATTCGCGTCGAAGCGCTGGCGCGCATCGCTTCGCTCGCCGGAGGGCGCATTACGTTCGCGGAATAGTGGGGGCCGATTTTTTTTCCAGCGGATAACTGCCTTCCATGAAATCGCTTTTTCCTTTATAATGGTACCAAGGTGACAGAGAGGAGGCATTAACATGGGGAACCCGACTATACCGGCCGATTATTTGATGACGAAGCTGTCCGAGGCGAAAACTCATTTTGAGCGGGCATTGGATTGCAAGCATACGGAGTTTGACGACCTGTATCCCTATATGATTGAACATCCTCAATTTTTTTGGTATAAGCGCTATGTTGCCTGGTCCGAGCTGTTGACGTTAGTGAAGCTCTGTACGGAGCTGTCGATTGAATGGGAGCAGCAGTTTTCAAAGCAGCAGACGGAATATATCAAGAAGCGCGTCATGTCCAGCAAAGTGCTCGACGAGTGGTTCGAGACGAACGACTCCAAGGAGCATGTCGGCTAAAATGGCACAACCCTCGGTCCGCAAGGATCGAGGGTTTTTTTGCAGGCAAAATCGGGCGCCCGGGCTTACTGAGGGACAAGCGGCGCCGCAGGGGCGATCGGCCCGTTCAGCACGTTCATCTTCTCGATGTGCGCCTTCGTCTCCGGCGTCCCAAGCTCGTAAAGCATCCGATACACGCCGCCCAGGTGGCTATCGTAACCTTCGTTATGGTCTTCCGAGCGGGTAGGGAGGAGCAAGCCGCGCGTCCCCGCTGCCGTCTCGGCGGCTGCCGTATCCTCGAACAGCTCCTGAAGCCGGTCTATCTGCTCGTCCGTCGCCTCGATTTCAAATTCGAAGCTTTCATCGGTCTTGTTATCGACTATGGAGCCCGAACCTACCGTCACGTAAAATTTTTTCTTCTTCATCCGTTCCACCTTTTCCGGGATGTATCGCCTGTGGTTAAGGTGCCCGGGAGCGGGAACGATTATGTGCGCTTGCCCTCGCCTGAGGCGAGGTTTTCTTGGCGGGGCCGATGTTGTATGCTAGGGGCAGAGGTGACGATCAATGATTAGCGACGAACAATTGGATCAATACCGGGTGGCCGGGACGATGCTGCGCGTCGTCCGCGACGCCGATCCGGTGAACGATGTGAGGGGCATCGTCGTGGCGTGGGATGCGGAGCTCGTCATGATCCGCAAGCCAAACCGCAGGCTTGTCAAATTGGATCGCCGATACTTGTACCGGCCGTTCGCCGAGCCGCGGCCGACAGACGTGGAGGCAGTTGACGAGGAGCGAAGGTAAGCGATGGCCCGGAACGGGAACGACCGGCAAATGCAAGACGGCAGCGGCATACGGCATATCCCCGGCGGCCATGCGGACGTAAGCCGCATCGAGCTGTCGCTCGGCGTCGAAGGGGTGCGAGCGCACCTCGTGACGGGACAAGCCGCCTCGTACTTGCTTCTCGAGGCGGACGAGCCGCTAAGGACGCTCAATTCGGCCCCGTGGGGCGGGGGATTCGGGTACTGTACCGTACTCGTCAATCGGCAAGTCGACAAATCGTATGATTGCGACGATCCGAACGCCGAGATGGAGGCGTTCTTGCGCGCACAGCGGCTGAACGGCGCAGCCGCCGCCGGCATGCTGACGGCGGCGCGGGTCGCCGACGCGGGACTAGCCCGCGCCGCCTACGGGGCGGCGCGGTGACGAGCCTTGTTACCGTCGGACTCGGTAACAAGGCTCGCGCGGGGCTGGCGCAGCGCGCCCCGCAGCTGTTCCGGGCACGATCAACGCGATCGTGCTCGTGGACGGCACCATGACCGACGCGGCCATGGTGAACGCGGCGCTGACCGCGACGGAGGCCAAAGCCGCGGCGCTGCAGGCGCTGGACGAGCGCGTCGCCGTCCAGCCGGGCAGCGGGCTCTCGGCGGCGGAGGCGGAGGCGGCCGCGCAGGCCGCCCTGA
>NZ_JXAK01000129.1 GCF_000829455.1 Gordoniibacillus kamchatkensis | reverse complement strand
GTTTTTGCAGCTTTATCCGTCGGCGAATATTCTGGTGGCGACCAAAAAGGACTTTGAAACGAAAAACCGCAAAACGTTTTGCGCGCGGATCGCTACAGGTGATTATGATGCGATCATCATTGGCCATTCGCAGTTTGAGAAAATTCCGATTTCAACGGAGCGGCAGCGGCAGCAACTGTACGAGCAGATTTCGGAAATTACTAATGGCATTCGGGAACTCAAGGAAGCCAGGGGCGAACGCTATGCGATCAAGCAGCTTGAAAAAACGAAAAAGACGCTGCAAACCAAGCTGGAGAAGCTGAACGACACGAGCCGCAAGGATGATGTCGTGACCTTCGAGGAACTGGGCGTAGACCGACTATTCGTGGACGAAGCCGATTCGTACAAAAACCTGTTTCTTTACACGAAAATGCGCAATGTGGCCGGATTGTCGCAAACCGAAGCGCAGAAGTCGTCGGACATGTTTGCCAAATGCCGCTATCTGGACGAACTGACCGGAGGCCGGGGCATTATCTTTGCGACGGGTACGCCAATCTCCAATTCGATTACCGAGATGTATACGATGCAGCGCTACTTGCAATACGAGCGGCTCAAGCGGCAGGGATTGCAACATTTTGACGCATGGGCTTCGACATTTGGTGAAACCGTCACCGCGATCGAGCTTGCTCCGGAAGGAACGGGCTATCGGGCGAAAACCCGGTTTGCCCGTTTTTACAATTTGCCGGAACTGATGAATATGTTCAAAGAAGTGGCCGACATCCAGACGGCGGACATGCTCCAGCTTCCCGTACCGAAGGCGCATTATCATAATGTTGCTGTGCCGCCAAGCGACTTCCAGCGGGAAATGGTGGCGGATCTCGCCCGCCGCGCCGAGCGGGTGCGGGCGAAAGAAGTGGAGCCGCACGAGGACAACATGCTGACGATCACCAATGACGGACGCAAACTGGCGCTCGATCAGCGGTTGGCGAATCCCCTGCTTCCCGACGACGAAGGCAGCAAAGTCAGCGTCTGCGCGGACAATGTCTTCCGGTATTGGGCGGAACATCAGGAGCAGCGTTTGACCCAGTTGGTGTTCTGCGATTTGTCCATTCCGAAACAGGATGGTGCCTTCAATGTGTACGACCAGCTGCGGCGCAAGCTGATGGAGAAAGGTGTTCCTGCCGAGGAAATCGCGTACATTCACGATGCCAATACCGAGGTCAAGAAAAAGGAACTGTTCGCCAAAGTACGCAGCGGACAGGTTCGGATACTGCTCGGATCGACATTCAAAATGGGCGCGGGCACGAACGTGCAAACGAAGCTGATTGCCCTTCACGACCTCGACTGCCCTTGGCGTCCGCGGGACCTGGAGCAGCGCAGCGGGCGCATTATCCGGCAAGGCAACCAGAACAGCGAAGTGCATATTTTTCGCTATGTGACGGAGAACACGTTCGACGCGTACCTTTATCAGACACTGGAGAACAAGCAGCGCTTCATTTCGCAGATCATGACCAGCAAGTCGCCGGTCCGTTCCGCCGAGGATATCGACGAGACGGCGCTCTCCTATGCCGAAGTGAAGGCGCTGGCGACCGGCAACCCGTACATCAAAGAGAAAATGGACCTGGACATTCAGGTATCCAAATTGAAGCTGCTCAAAGCCAACCACTTGAGCCAGCGCTACGCACTGGAGGACCGCCTGCTCAAAATGCTGCCGCAGCAGATCAAATCCACCGAAGAACGAATTGCCCGCTATGAACAGGACGTTGCTTTGTATACACGATCTTTGGCATCCGAGGCGGATGGGGCAGATAAATTTCCCGGCATGACGATCAAAGATTACACCTACTCGGAGAGGGCGGCAGCGGGCGCGGCTTTGCTGGACGCTTGCAAAGGCATGACATCGCCCGATCCGCAGGAATTCGGCAGCTACCGGGGATTTTCCTTGTGGCTGTCCTTTGACAGCTTCCATAAGGAGTACAAGGTCACGCTTCGCGGCGCGCTCGGTCATACGGTGACGCTCGGAGCGGATGCAGGCGGCAACATAAGCCGCATCAACAATGCCTTGTCCGACTTGCCTGCAAAGCTGGAACATGCCCGCGAGCAGCTTGCCACCTTGCGGCAGCAGATGGTCACGGCCAAAGAGCAAATCGAGGCTCCTTTCGAGAAGGAGCAGGAACTGCAAATGAAAGCGGCGCGGCTTGCGGAGCTGAATGCCCTTCTGAACATGGACAAACGGGAAAACGAAGCCGTGGACAGCGTTCCGGACGAAGAACCGGAAGCGCCCGAACGGCGGGTGGTGGGCCGTGAGCGATAACGGCCTGACACCGTCGTTCCTCCCCCTGAAAGGGAACTTCATGCTGACCATTACGGAAAAGAACATGGTATCGGTGCGAGCATTTCACAGGTCGAAGATAGCTCACTTGTTAAAGTTATCAATCACATGACGAATTGGACTCCGGTTTTGGGGTCCTTTTCTCGTTTCCGGAGGAATGAACATGTTGTATGCCAGCCCAAGCGGCGGATGCTTTTGTCCGATTTTGCCGCCTTTTGGTTACGGAACCGGCTTGATCGAGGAGGGAGAAACCGTGCCATCGTTGGAGTTGATATCCAAAGAGAAAAACGGATTTGGCGACACGTATTATTACATCCGCGACTCAAACGGGGTGACCAGTCAAGTTCATGAAGGCGATTTAGACGCATTCATGAAAAAGAAAGGCGTTACGAAGTTGAAGGAAGGCAGAGCTTATACGTACCCCAAAAAGAGGGGTAAGGCACGATGAACCATATACCCATCGGACGCTCCTGGATTTCCAAAAGGAGCTGCGGCAATGAGCTATGTAAACAAGGAACAGATCGAACGTGCCAAAAGACTGGACCTGCTCACATATTTGCATATGCACGAGCCGGCAGAACTGGTCCGATGCTCCCGCAATGTCTACACCACCCGGACACACGACAGCTTGAAAATTTCCAACGGCAAATGGTACTGGTGGTCAAGGGGGATCGGCGGACGCTCGGCGCTGGACTATTTGATCAAAGTGCGGGGCATGTCTTTTCCCGATGCGGTGCTGCAAATTGAAGGCGTTCATCCAGGCAGCGCACCTGCATTTTCGCAATCTTTGCAACAACGCTCATCTCCAGCGCGGTTTGAGCTTCCCGAACCGAATCATACATCGCATCGCGTCATGGCCTATCTCAGCAAACGTGGTATCCATCGCACTTTGATCGACTACTGTCTCGAAACGGGGCGCTTGTATGAAAGCCGACGCTATCACAACGCGGTATTCGTCGGATTTGACCAGGAAGGGACGCCGCGCTATGCGGCGATACGCGGTACGACAAGCACCCGTTATATGGGGGAAGCCGTTGGCAGCGACAAGCGGTATTCGTTTTCCATTCCGGCCTCGAAAAACAGTACGGAACTGCATCTGTTTGAGAGCGCTATTGATCTCTTATCCTACTGTACACTGGAACATCTCGCCGGCCGGGATTGGCGGCAGGCGCATAAGCTGTCGCTGGCCGGAATATACAGGCCCAGGACAAATGGGGAGGACTCTACTCCTCCGTCTGCCCTAACGCATTACTTGAAGTGCTTTCCCCAAGTAAATCGACTTGTTCTGCACCTGGATAATGATGAGCCGGGGCGATTGGCGGCAGCACGATACAGAGGCTCCTCTCCCCCGCCCTTCTCATATCCGATGAGCCGCCTAAGTTCGGAAAGGATGTAAACAACGAATTGATGGAATTCCGGCGAAGACGCGGTGAACCATCCCGATAGCGGTAGACGCTGAACGGTCAATGTCTTTTTTGGGGTTACGAAATTTTTCACTGTATGTGGATAAGATGTGAATAGATTGAGGATAAGCGCAACCGCATTGATTGTATAGCATGTAATAGGTATAATAAAATCAATATACAGCTATGCAAGGAGTGACAAAGATGATTATCAAGCCTTCTGCCAGTATCCGGCAAAACTATAATGAAATCGCCGATCTATGCAAATCGTCCGGGGAACCGGTGTATCTGACCAAGAAC
>NZ_JXAK01000128.1 GCF_000829455.1 Gordoniibacillus kamchatkensis | reverse complement strand
GCGGCCGGCGCCTGCTGGGCCTGCGGCGCCGCCCTGGGGGCCGGCGTCCCGGCCTGTTCAGCGCGTCCCAGTCCGGGACGCGGGGAAAGCCGAGCGAGTCGATGATGTCGGACTCGCTCTTGCCGTTCGCCTCCGCTTTCTGGAACAGCTCTTCGTAGACGGCGATTATATTTTGACGCTCCCGTTCGGGGAGACCGCGCAATCGGTATTCCAACTCTTTGAAATATTCCAGCTTGCCCATAAGGGAGTGTCCCTCCTCGTTGTTTCGCATGCGATGTGCCGTAAGTTTCTTTGACAAGTTTAACAATAAATAAAAAAAGTCATAATGACCTAGTTTCTAGAGTCATATGACCTGTCACGATATGATTTGGCGCCGCGAACCGTCTGCAATACGGCTTCGGCAGCTGCTGAGGGGGATTTGAGGCGTTTCGGCGGTGCGCTGTCCGGGAATGGTTGTGGCCGGTTGGCTGCTAGAGCCGCATATCGCCGCATCCCGTCGGAACTTGCCGTTCAGCACAGCATGGAGCCTGATATGGATGCGGCGAACGATGTTTGCTTTGTTGCCTAAGTAAGTGATAACGGAACGTCGTTCCGTTATTCGCGGAGTGATGGACGAATGTTGCAAAATAACGGACTCTGGTTCCGCTATCGACGTCGAATGACCGGGAAATCCGTGGTTTGTCCCATTTTTGCGGGCAAATAGCGGATTCCCGTTCCGTTAATTTCGGGAAATAACGGGAAATGATGTCCATAACGGAACTGGGTTCCGTTATTATAAAAACGCCCGTGCGAGCGGGGGAACGGGTAGGGGGGCGACTCATGTTGGTGATAAAATGAGCGCTAGGTTCGCGTCGGCTTGTTTTCCGACATTGCTAGGCACTGCCGTTTCTACATATGCGACCGGCAGCTTCACCCCGTCGCGTCGCTTTGCCTGGCGTCGGCCGGTCGATGCGCTTTCGCGGCAGTGCAGGCGCTGAATGTCTAATGCTCCGGGCTATCAACTCTCGACCAACGCCCGCTAATCGCGCCGTCCCAGCCAACACCTGGATAATGGCACCAATCGGCATTCGCTCAGCGCCGACCAATCGTGCTCAGCCAACGCTAGCCAACCACACCCCAGAACACCCGGCCAACCGCCCTACAGCCAGCAATCGCCCAACGTCCGCCAATCGTGCCCACCAACAGCCAACTTTAGCCCAACGCCCACCAATCGCGCCCCAGCCAACAGCCAGCACCCGCCGCCCTGCCGCACCCACTAAAACCCCGCCAGCTCCCTACCACGGCCACCACCCTGCCACACTCACCGATCGCCCCGCCGCTCAGCGGAACTTCGGACCGGCGATGCCGTCCTCCACGTGCGGCGCGGGCAGCTCCGTTCCTTCGCCGTCGCCGGCATCCGCGCCCGAGTTGATGGCGATGACGGTCGGCTGCGGCGAATACGTATCGCGCGAGATCAGCTCCGTGCCGATTATTTTGCCGTTCTGCCTCTTGATCCGGGTCGTCTCCACCACGAAGCCGCGCTTGCCGTCCAGCACTTTCCGCTGCTCGCCCCGCCGCAGCGAGCTGTTTTTCACGTATTTGACAGGAGGCTCGATCGTCTTGACGATTTTCGAATCGATGTCGTAGCTGATGTCCTCCGGCAGGCGTCCGAACAGCTTCACCGTCAGCATGCCGTTAGCGGCCACGGTTCGGATCAGCAGTCCGTATCCCGTATTGTTCCTGAACCGGAAATTGATATACCCCGTGGAAAATGTCGCATCCTGCCCGAGCGGCACGTAAGAAATCGGCAGCGAATGATTGCGGCGCTCGACAATTTCAAGCCCGCTGCGCAGCACCGCGTTGTACAGCGTCGTCGACACTTGGCAGATGCCTCCGCCTACGCCGGGCACGATTTTTCCGTCGAGAATGACCGGCGCCTCCTGATACCCGAACGTCTTTTGCGTATTTTCGATCACCTTCGCATAGTCAAAAACGTCGCCCGGCTTCAGCATCATATCTTGCACCGTCGCCGCCGTCGATTCGATATTGTGCCGCCGCCCTGCGGACGACACGACGTATTCCGTCGTAAACTGCGCGATCTTGCGCTCGATGCCTTCGGCTCGAAGCGACGCTACGGTGACGCGCGGCGCCTCTTGCACGAGCGGCACGTCCGCGATAGCAACACCAGCGCCTCGTTCGCCTGCCAGCGAGGCGATTTTTGGCGCCGCCGCCAGCAGCGCTTCGGCCAGCTTCGCCGCGTCAATGCGCGGCACCGTCTGCTCCGCGACGTACGTGACCCGGTCGTCCGGTGTGATAACGCGCTGCGCATCGACGGGCTTCGCCTCGAACAGCGGCTTCCAAGCCGCGCGCAGCGCCGCCGCCAAATCCGCCGGCGGCAACGTCACGCGCAGCTCCAGCGATGCATGACGCAGCCGCCAGCGCTCGCCGGCGCGCTCCCACGGCGTGCCGCGGCGCAGCCCGTCCAGCTGCCGGCGCAGCTCGGCTGCGCTCGCCTGCACGCCGAGCTGCGCATACGTCGTCTGCAGCGGAGGCAGCCCGTACGCGCTCGTGCGCAGCTGCACGGGCGTCCGCCCGAGCGCCGCAATGCGCGCATCCAGCGCGGCGTCGAACGCCGTAAACGGCATGCCGCCGACATGCCATCCCGACACCGTCAGCCCGGCCGGAAGCCGCTGCTGCGACGCGTACCAGAACAAGCCGCCCATCACGAGCAGCAGCAGCCCCAGCACGGCGGCGAAGAACGAACCACGCATATCGGAAAGACGCGTTCATGGCGTCAGCCCCCCTTTCCCTCTCCGTAAGCCCATACCGCCCGGTTGTCCTCAAACCGATAGCGGGAACGCCGAAATCGGGCGGCTCGCCGGTTGCGGGGAACGGTGCGTTCCGTGCCCCGGGAGCAATTCCATACTTGTACATGTATAAGCTCGTCTCCGCCAAATATGAGAAAAACTCGCAGCAAACCCCGCTATCGCTTTCATGCTTAAGCGAAGGCAAGCTTTCCGCTGCGGTTACCAATCTTTCACCGCGCCTTGGCCGGCGTAGTCGATGCTATAATGTGAAAAAGTGTTGAAATTGTGCCGCTTTCGCAGGATTTTAGCGCGGGCTGTCGAAGTAAGTAAGGCTATCAAGGACAGGATGTGATCCGAGTGATTGAAATGCACGACGTCTGGAAGACGTACGCCGACGGCACGGAAGCGCTGCGGGGTATTAGCATCAAGGTCAATCCCGGCGATTTCGTCTATGTCGTTGGCCCATCCGGCGCCGGAAAATCGACATTCATGAAGCTGATGTATAGAGAAGAGCGCCCGACCAAAGGGCAAATTTTCGTCAACGGGTTTAACCTCGAGCGGCTGAAGCAGCGGAAAATTCCGTATGTGCGCCGCAACATCGGGGTCATTTTCCAGGATTACCGGCTTCTCCCGAAGCTGACCGTGTTCGAGAACGTCGCCTTCGCCATGGAGGTCATCGAGACGCCGAAGCGGACGATCAAGAGGCGCGTCATGGAAGTGCTTGATCTTGTAAAGCTGAAAGAGAAGGCCGGATCGCTGCCGACGCAGCTGTCCGGCGGCGAACAGCAGCGGGTGGCGATCGCGCGGGCGATTGTGAACAATCCTGCGGTCATTATCGCGGACGAGCCTACCGGCAATCTCGATCCGGAGACGTCGTGGGGCATTATGAAGCTGCTGGAGGAGATCAATCTGCGGGGCGCGACGATCGTGATGGCTACGCACAACAAGGAGATCGTGAACACGATGCGCAAGCGTGTCATCGCGATCGAGAACGGCCGGATCGCGCGCGACGAGCAGCGGGGGGAATACGGCTATGAAGATTAGCACCGGCCTCCGCCACGTGCGCGAAGGGACGAAGAACGTCGTCCGCAACGGCTGGATGACGTTCGCGTCCGTCAGCTCCATTTCCATCTCGCTGTTTATCCTCGGCCTGTTTTTGCTGTTGTCGCTCAACGTCAATTACATGGCCGACCAGATTGAGAAGCAGGTCGAGATACGCGTCTACCTCGAAGTCGATACCGGGGACGATGTCATTCAGCAGCTGCAGGACAAAATTCAGGCGATGCCTCAGGTCGCCAGCATCAAGTTCGTTTCGAAGGAAGAGGGACTGAAGTATTTGCGCGAACGGCTCGGCGAAAGCGGCAAGGATCTGCTGCAAGGGTTCGACGG
>NZ_JXAK01000127.1 GCF_000829455.1 Gordoniibacillus kamchatkensis | reverse complement strand
GCGAGGTAGAAGCCGTAGCTGTGTTTGGGCAGTCGGCTGCGAGGCGTGGCTGCGTTGGTGGCAGTTGCGGGCAGCGTTAACGGTGGCGGCGGAACTAGTGTAACTTTCCTTGCCGAAGTGTATCCACGGTCCCGACACAGAATGCCTAGTCGTGGAGCGAAACGGACCACAGGTGCGTTTGGACTGATCGGCAGTTCTTCCAGCCGTTGCGGACCACGATACGCTATTTCGGGAAAACCAGCCCCGTTGCCCGCTCGAAGCGCCAAATAGCGGATTTCGTGTCCGTAACAAACGTCTACACAAGTAAAATGGCTGAATAACGGAATTCAGGTCCGTTCGAATCAACCGGCAACCGCCATTCAGCAAATTAACTGGAAAAGCTGCATCTATTTTGCTCCATATGCGGGGCAATTTGATAATAGATGGAAATTGTCCCGTTATTTCGCCGCATTCCGCCAGCCGCATCGTTTTTTTGCAAAATTAGCTGGAGGATTTCCCGTTAATCGAGCCCATGAGCGCATTTGCGTTAAATTAGCGGGAGGTTTTCCAGCTAGCCACGGCTCAGTCAGGTGCGTACCCGGGCTAGGTCCCGCGCAACGCAGCCCAGTTCCGGCTCACTCTGCGAAATTTCAACTATACACTAGGAGGGTATGCAAATGAGAGAACGTTTGGAATCGCTCAAGCAGGAGGCGCTGCGGGAGCTCGCCGGCGTAAGCAGCCAGCAGGAGCTCAGCGAGCTGCGCATCAAGTATCTCGGCAAAAAAGGGCCGCTTACCGAAATTTTGCGCGGCATGGGAGCGCTCAGCGCCGAGGAGCGCCCGGTCATCGGCCAAGTGGCCAACGACGTGCGCGCGGCAATTGAAGCGGTTATCGAGGAAAAACAGGCGGCTTTCACGAAAGCCGAAACCGAGCAGAGGCTGCAGGCCGAGACGATCGACGTCACGCTGCCCGGCCGCCCGCTGCCTGTCGGGGCCGTGCATCCTTTGAACAAAGTGATCCAGGAGATCGAGGACGTGTTCATCGGCATGGGCTTCACAGTCGAAGAAGGCCCGGAGGTCGAAACCGACTATTATAATTTTGAAGCGCTGAACTTGCCGAAAGACCATCCGGCCCGCGATATGCAAGACTCGTTTTATATTACCGACGAGATTTTGATGCGGACCCAGACGTCGCCGATGCAGCCGCGCATGATGGAACGCCTGAAGGGCGCCGTGCCGGTAAAGTTCATTTCGCCGGGCAAAGTGTACCGCCGCGACGACGACGACGCCACCCACTCGCATCAGTTTACGCAGATTGAAGGCCTTGTCATCGACAAAGGCATCCGCATGAGCGATCTGAAAGGGACGCTGCTGCAGTTCGTGCGCGAGCTGTTCGGCCAGCGCACGCAAATCCGTCTGCGCCCGAGCTTTTTCCCGTTCACGGAGCCGAGCGTCGAGGTCGACGTCAGCTGCTTCATGTGCGGCGGCTCCGGCTGCCGGCTGTGCAAGCACACCGGCTGGATCGAAATTCTCGGCGCCGGCATGGTGCATCCGCGCGTCTTGGAGATGTCCGGCTACGATCCGGTGCAGGTAAGCGGCTTCGCGTTCGGCATGGGACCGGAGCGGATCGCGATGCTCAAGTACGGCATTGACGACATCCGCAATTTCTACAACAACGATCTCCGCTTCCTGCGGCAGTTCGCGCATTTGTAAAGGAGGGCAGTAAGCGATGAAAGTATCCTACCAGTGGTTGAACGAATACGTAGATACAACGAATTCCAGCCCCGCCGATTTGGCCGAACGGATGCCGCGCGCCGGCGTTGAGGTGGATGGCGTAGAAAGCCGCAACAAAGGCGTGACGGACACGGTCGTCGGCTTCGTCAAAGCCCGCGACAAGCATCCGGACGCCGACAAGCTGAGCGTGTGCATCGTTGACGTCGGGCAAGGAGAAGATCTGCAAATCGTATGCGGAGCGAAAAATGTCGCCGCCGGCCAAAAAAGTTCCGGTCGCGCTCGTCGGCGCGAAGCTTCCCGGCGGCGTCCATATTAAGCGGGCGAAGCTGCGCGGCGTCGAGTCGCAAGGCATGATCTGCTCGGCGAAAGAGCTCGGGCTGAACGACAAGCTGCTGCCGAAGGAAATTCAGGAAGGCATTCTCGTGCTGCCGGAAAATACGCCGGTCGGCGCTTCCATTCTCGACGTGCTGGCGCTCGGCGACGAGGTGCTGGAGCTTGACTTGACGCCGAACCGATCGGATTGCCTCAGCATGATCGGCGTTGCGTACGAGGTCGGTGCTATCCTTGGACGTCCAGTAGAGCTGCCGGATACGGAAACCGGGCTTGCGGGCGGCGGCTCCGGCGTGCGTGCATCGGACCGCATTTCGGTGAAAATCGAAGCGGAGGATGACTGCAGCCACTATACTGCGCGACTTATCGAAGGCGTGCGGATCGGACCGTCCCCGCTTTGGATGCAGAACCGGCTTATGGCTGCGGGAATCAGGCCGATCAACAACATCGTCGACATTACGAACTACGTCATGCTCGAGTACGGCCAGCCGCTGCACGCCTTCGACGCCGACCGGCTGGAAGGCGGCAACGTCGTCGTACGCCTCGCCAAAGAGGGAGAGAAGCTGGAGACGTTGGACGGCGTCGTGCGGAATTTGGAGCCGCACATGCTGCTCATTACCGACGGCGTCAAGCCGGTCGGGCTCGCCGGGGTGATGGGCGGGTTGAACTCGGAAGTAACGGAGAGCACAACGCGCATTTTGCTCGAATCGGCGAAGTTCGCCGGACGCTCCGTGCGCAAAACGTCGCGCCAGCTCGGGCTGCGTTCGGAGGCGAGCTTGCGTTTTGAGAAGGAAGTGAATCCCGATACGGTCATCCCTGCGCTCAACCGCGCGGCATCGCTGATGGCCCAATACGCTTCCGGCCAAGTGGCCGAAGGTATCGTCGAGGCGCGGACGCGCACGTTCGATCCGGTTCGTCTGGAGCTGACGGCAGCGAGGGTGAACGGATACCTCGGCACGTCGCTGACGCTGGACGAGATCGCAGCTATTATGGACCGTTTAGGTTTTGCGTATGAACGGGCGGGAGCCGATGCTTTGCATATCAGCGTACCGAGCCGCCGCGGCGACATTACGCGCACGGTTGACCTGATCGAAGAGGTAGCCCGTTTATACGGCTACGACCTCATACCGACGACGCTCATGACCGGCGAGACGACCCCCGGCTCGCTCAAAAAGGAACAGCGCATCCGCCGCGTGCTGCGCACGCTCATGACCGGCGTCGGGCTGCACGAAGCGATCACGTATTCGTTCACGCATCCCGGGCAGAAGGAGCGTTATCCGGGGCTTTATCCGGAAGCGAAAACGATCTCCCTCGCAATGCCGATGAGCGAAGAGCGCAGCGAGCTGCGCACGAGCCTTATTCCGCATTTGCTCGAAGTCGCGGTATACAACCGCAACCGCAACATCGATGATGTGGCGTTGTTCGAAATCGCCAAAGTTTATACGACCGACGAAGACCGGCTGACTCGGCAGCCGACGGAAACGCCGCTGCTAGCTGTGCTGGCGACGGGCGCGCGGCGGCCGGCTAACTGGTGCGGGAAACCGGGGAAAGTCGACTTCTACGATTTGAAAGGTTTGCTGGAGCGAGTCGCTTCGGTACTGGGCTTCGAGCTTGAGCTTGTGCCGGCGCAGGCGGCAGGGCTTCATCCGGGCAGAACGGCCGATGTGTACGGCACGGCAGCCGGAGGCGGCAGCCGCACGCTGCTCGGCCGGATCGGCCAAATTCATCCTGCGCTGCAGCAGCAAGCCGATCTTGACGACACGTACGTGTTCGAGCTGGAGCTGCTGAAACTTGTCGAGCTTGCCGACGACCGGCTAGCCGCCCAGCCGCTGCCGAAGTATCCGGCGATTGCCCGCGATTTGGCGCTTGTCGTGGACCGCGGCGTCCCAGTCGGCGAGATGGCTGCGCTTGCCCGCCGTACCGCCGGGGCGCTGTTGGAGTCTATCTCCGTATTCGACGTATACACGGGCGAGCGCATCGGCGCGGATAAGAAAAGCGTGGCGTTCGCGCTTGTGTACCGGCATCCGGAGCGGACGCTGCAGGATGAAGAGGTTGCGGCTGCGCAAGCAGGCGTTGTCAAGGCGCTGGAGGAAAGTTTTGGCGCCGAGCTGCGCAAGTAGAAAGTAGAGTGCCGAGCAGGAATAAAGGCCGTTCGTATCGAATTGTTACCGTTGATACGACCGGCCTTTTTGGCTTGGAGGAGGCGTGAGCTTGAACGCGGACGAAAAGACAAGAATTACCGTAGAAATCTACGGCAGCGAATATAAATTGCTGGCAACGACGACCCCGGCTTACGTGCGTTGGGTCGCGTCGCAAGTCGACGACCATATGAAGCGCATCGCCAAAGCCTATCCGCGACTGGACGGGCAGCGGATCGCCGTGCTCGCCGCCGTCAATTTGGCGGACGAGCAAGCCAAGCTGCTGCAGGAACTCGAGGATTTGCAGCAGCTGAAGCAGCAGTATGAGCAGAGCGGCGTGCTGCTGGAGCAGGCGAAGCGCGAAGCGGAAGCGGCACGCAGCGAAGCGGCGGGCGCGCGGGCGGAGGCGCAGGCAGCGCAGGAGCAGGCGCACGCAGGCGGGCGCCGAGCTCGTGGC
>NZ_JXAK01000126.1 GCF_000829455.1 Gordoniibacillus kamchatkensis | reverse complement strand
ACGGCGTTCCGCGGTACGGAAGTGCATGAGTATCGATAGCAGAGTAACCAAACGGCTAGCTGATATGGCGGTACAGTGGCGCTATGGCATGGCGTTCCACGGTACGGAAGTGCATCAGTATCGATAGCAGAGTAACCAGGCGGCTAGCTGATATGGCGGTACAGTGGCGCTATGGCACGGCGTTCCGCGGTACGGAAGTGCCAAGCATCATTCAGGCCAGGTTCTTGAAGAGCGCAAGACTGCAGCTTGGAACCTGGAGGCGGTATTAGGCACTGTACATTTGTACGTCGCCTGAATGCCCCTATCGGAGTGCGCCGGGCTTCCTCAGACAGACTTAACGGAACGTTGTTCCGCTATTGCTCGGTTAGAGGCGGTGCGGGCAATGCATAACGGAACACAGTTCCGTTATTGAGCCGTCATAACAGCGATTTTGCCTGAAATGACGAGAATAACGTACTCTCGTTCCGTTATTTTCGGGAAATACCCGGGAAATAGGTCGATAGCGGAACAAATTTCCGTTAATCGAAATGGCGATAAACCCGCTCAACTCCGATTATGCCAAGTAGGCTCAGAACCGTCGAACCGCTGGCTTGGGTTGCTTTGCTCCGGCTTACGGCCGGCTAGAAGCCCTCATAAATAAACAGCCCTTTGCCGGTAAAAAAGACTAGCGCCAGCACCAGCATCACGAGGTAAGCGAGCAGCTCCAGCGTGCGGCCCCATCGGGTGTCGCGCCATGTACGCTTCGGCTGTTTGCCGGATTTGGATTTGCCCCTCGGCGGCAGCACGCCGTTTGAGGCGCCCTTAGCCCCATCGGCAGCAGAGTGGGCAGTATCTTTGGCAGAACCGACTTTAGTGGAGGAGACTCTGCCGACGTTGCTTCCTGCAGCGCCTGTTTCGGCGGTGCCGCTAGTATTATCGGTACCACCGGTCTCGCGAGCATCGCCGGTACCAGTCCTTCTGCTAGTGCCACCGCTGTCTGCGCCTTCGGTACTGCTGGTAGCGCCGAGACTGCCAGCGCTGTAAGTGTTACCGCTGGCGTTGAAGCCGCCGATGCTGCCGGTATCTCCGATACCGTTACCGACGGTACTACTGGTTCCGCTTTTGCTGCCGTTGATACTAGTACCACCAGTGCCATTAATGTTGCCATTGCTGCAGATACCGCCAGAAGCGACGCCGCTGGAGCTAGCAGTGGCGTTAGTACTGCCGGCACCGCCAATGCCCCCCACATCGCCTGCACCTCCGGCACCGCTCGGCTGCACCGAACGGGCGCCGGGGGGGTTGACGCTCATACCGGCTTCGCCGTTCATTTCAGTCCGTTCAGCCATGCGTCAACCTCCTTCGTGAATTCGGGCGCGCCTTTTTCGCGGTTCAGGTGTACGAGCTCATGGAAATCTTCCGGCGGGAAGCGGTCCATCAGATCGAGCGTCGGCACGCCGGCCTTTTGCAGCATTCCATTAACGAGCGATTTCATCTCGGCTACGTAGGGGGGATGCTTGTAGCCGCTATTCCACGGCATCCATACGACGCGAAGCGGAAGCTTGCGGGAGGCCGCGTAGTCGATCACCCACTGCATCGCTGCCAAATTGCCGCGAAAATCTTGCTGCGGCTTCATCCAGCCAAACCGCTTGTCGTAGTCGTCCCATTTGCGCTGAAGGCAGCCGGCAACTACTCCTTGCGGGCATTCGCTGGCTGTAGGCTCCGGGCCGAAGTACAGCATTTTGTCGATCCAGCGCGGCTCATAGGCGAGCGGATGACCTTTCAGCGCATTGCGCAGCAGCTCCTGCCCCGAGTCGCGGAAATAGTCGCGGTAGTAGTACACATACGGCTGATACCAGCGCTTGAACCATGGATACGTGGGATCGGTCTCGAGGCTGTCGATCATCGTGTGGACGTCGATCCCGACGACGAGTTCCCGCTCGACATCATAATAGCCGCCCTTCAAAATCGCCTGCAGATCGGTAATTTTGCCGTAAGAAAGGCCCATTTCCGTAAGCTTGTGCGTGGAGCGGTCTTCCATGTAGGCGGCAGTCACCGAAGAATTGCCATAAAAAACAGGGCCGGAGCGAGTCCAGCCGTGGTGATAAAGCGTCTTGACGAAGTCGTTTTTATAGAAGCGGCGCGAACGCTCCATCGGGTTCCACCACGCCAGCAGGGCATCGGTGACGAGAAACAGCGCCAGCAGCGAAAGCACGAAGCGGTTGCGCTTCAGAAAAGTCAAAAGTCGCATGGATCATTCCCCGTTGAAAGTGGGATGGCGGTCTGGAGCAGTGCCGGGACAAGCGCCTCTTGCGCAAGTACGGGCACGAAATCTGTATGTCGGAGCCCGCCCCCGGCTTGTGGCCGGAGCTTTTACAGCCCTTTCTCCTGCCATTCGCGGTACTGCTCGCGGAACGCTTTCGGCCAGAGCGCTTCGTCCAGACCGAACTGCGCCAGGAACGCGAACGCCCAGCGCTCGATGCCGAAGCCGACGCAGCCGGTAACGGCGCTGCGCTTGCCGATTTTGATGTTGAACGCGTTGCCGAACGTCGTGCTGTGGAAGTTGACCGACGAGCAGGCGATCGATTTGTCCAAATAAGGGATCGTCAGCCGCAGCTCGTACTTCATTTCCTGCTGCCGCTGGAACGACGCCTTCACCTGAAAATCGTTCGTAAAGAACGGGTCGTTCGCCAGCTCGATGACGCTGTCCAGTTCCCACTCGGCCGCCAGCTCCTTCAAATACTCGATCGAGCGGAGGCGGTTCTCCTTGACGTAGTCCGGCTTGCCGACAAAAATGATCTCGCGCATCGAGAAGTCGAGCAGCCGGCCGAAGTCGATATGGTTTTTGCCTTCGAACCGGTGGCACTTGGCGATAGCCGTTACGGCGATGCCGTCGCCCTCGAGCGTCTCGTCCTGCAAGCCTTCGTAGCAGTGGTAGCACGTCGACGGATTCATCGTAAACCGCGGCTTCGGCATATGAACGTCGAGCGGGAGCGGGGTCTCGGCTTTCCAGCCGCCCGCTTCGCGCACTGACTGCGAGAACGCCTCGATCACGTCCAAGTCCTCGCGCAAATGCGTCAGGAAGTGAATATGCTCCGGGAACGAGGTGAAATGGTTCGTTTTATTCAGCGTCTCGGCATGAATGACGGCTGGGTACTGCTCCTCGCCGAGTCCCTCGAACCGTTTGGCGATGCGCGTCACGAACGACCAGTCGAGAAACCGCATCAGGCTGGAGAACGGCTCGCGGAAAATAAACAGCCCGGGCTCCAGCATTTTGATCGTCTTCGTCCGTACGAGCTCGGCGACGATATCGCCGCGGTAAGGCATCGGGCCGCTGTGCTCGAACAGATTCGCTTCCTTGAAGCCGAAATCGCCTTTGGAGAAACGGTCGATGAGCCGCTCGACGCGGTCCGCGATGCGCTCGCTTCCCGCCGGCGAACGGTGCGTAATGCGGATCGCCCCGTCCTCCAGGCGAATGTCCTCGATATGCTCGTCGACAAAAGCCGCCGCGTACTTGAGCTGCCCGTGCTGGCTCGGGTCGAGCCGCTGCAGCGAAATGACGCATTCGTTAGTCATGCCGGTTACCTCGCAATCTTGGAATGAATGAAGGTGGCGATTTCGCGCACGGTGTTCATCGGGTGCAGCATGAGATCCTGCTGCGTCACTTGAATGCCGTACGTTTTCTCGATATGGGCGATCAGCGCCGTGGCGCCGATAGAATCGATGTAGCCGTAGTCGAACAGATGCACATCCGCGTCAAAATCCTCGTCGTTCTCGTCTATCTCGTACCGTTCGCGGATATAGTCTTCCAGCTGTTGCAGCAATTCCTCCATGATAGTCCCTCCTTGTGAAAATGGCGCATATCGTAAGGCCGCCGACTGCTAGCCGCGAAGCGACGCAGCCAGCGTAGCTAACGGGGCGCTACTCGCACCGTGACGGCGGGGCCGTAGTGGGTGACCGTTACGGTGTGCGCCTCATCGTCGCGCTGAATGTCGAGCTGCGCCCCGGCGTCTGCCGCCTGCACGTCGACCGGCTGCGGGCTGTACAGCTTGATTTGCTGCATGCCCGCATCGTTCAGATGCAGCGTCCAGGCTGCGCCGCCAGCGGCGCCTGCGCGGGCGCCAGAGCCGCCGCTGCGTTCGATCGTCACCGGGACGTTCGAGCGCAGCAAGTGCAGGCGGTCCGGCGAAGGGTGAACGCCCAGCGTCACCGGCCGGTCCAGGCCGACAAACAGCTTGCCGTCGCGCTCGTCGTAAATGTCGGCGTCCCCGGTGCCGACGCGGTACAGGGCGAGCCGTTCCCCCCGTTCCACCGACACGCCCAGGGCGGTGCGGTAAACCCCGGCCTGAGACGGGACGCCGCTGAAATCCGGCTTCAGCCGGAGCGACAGGTGCGGACCGTTTTTCGTGCCGAGCAGCAGGTCTTTCAGCTTGTCCTGCAGGAAGGCGGCCCACGAGCGCTCGACGGTGACGCGGGCAGTGAGCGCCGTCAGGAACGAGCGCGCCATTTGCGGTTCGGAGACGAAGTTGTAATCGTGCTCGGTCCGCAGCTTGTCGAAATAGGCGGCGAATTCGCGCAGCTCGTTCGTCCTGGACGGGAAGAACGGCTCGATATGCTCAAAATAAATAATCGGCATATCTTGCGCCACGAACGACCGGAAAATATCCTCGGTCGAATAACTGCCCAGCCGGAGCACCGGGCTCGGCGTGTAGAGCAGCATCGGCCCTTTTGCCGCAGGAGCGCCGGACTCGGGTTGCATCAGGAACGGCAGCCCCCACATGTATTCGTAGCCGAGACGCGGGTCGTCCGGAACGTGCGACGGTTTGAAGCCGAAGTTGAACCACAGCCCCTCATCCGCTTCGTTCCGCAGCGTCTGCTGGCGGTCGGGAATGTTGATGCGCCACGTATGCTGGTTCGTCCCGGTGTTGCCCCACGGCAGCCCGAGCCGCTCGAACGCCTGCTTGTGCAGCGCGAACTCCTGCCGCTCGGCATCGCTGGTGTTAAAGTTATGGACGAACAGGTGCGGGTAGATCTCGAGCCCGTTCGTTTTGGCGTATTGGATAAAGTCGTCCAGCTGCGCCCGAAACGGAAACGCCGGATCGTCGATGGCGTATGGAAGTCCGAATTCGAGCTGGCCGACGACGAGATCGTCTTTGCCGTCGTGGTTAATGTCGAACCAGACGGGGGCCGAATTGTGGCCGCCGACCAGGGCCGGCGTTCCCATCTGGTTGAGCGTTTCGCCGGATAGCGGACCTTTGGCCGTAAAATGCGGCAGCGGAGCCGTCCCCGGAGCCGCCTGTGCGGTTGGGGCGTCCTGCACGTATACGAGCAGATCGCCCTCGTTATTGCCGATCACCAGATCCAAGCGGCCGTCGCCGTTCATGTCCCGCAGAGCGGGGGCGGCGAAACGCGCCGGGATCTGCAGCAGCTCTACGCCTGCGGCAAAGCGCAGCGGAGCGCTGCGGTCCAGGCCGCGGTACAGCCAGACGCGGCCGTCGCCATCCCCGACGACGAGGTCGGGGAT
>NZ_JXAK01000125.1 GCF_000829455.1 Gordoniibacillus kamchatkensis | reverse complement strand
ATGACGAGCGGAATGACCAAATAGCCGAAAATGAGGGCCATCATCGGCGCAAACCCGATCCATTTTCCCCAGCCTGCCTTTTGCTCGATCAATTGCTCGTACTCCTGTTTGCGCTGCTCCTGCGCGTAAGCCTGTTCCGACTCCAGGTCGTCGAACGCTTCCCGAATCGGCAAACTTTGCGCCGCCAGTTCCAGCTTTTCGACCGTGCGGACGAACGGCACAAACGGCGCATCCTCTTTCAGCTGCGCCAGCGCCTGATCCGCGCCCTGTTCGAAATGGAGCAAGCAGGTTTGCAGCGGTTCCTTGAACACGCGGGCAAACTGTTCCATCCAGATGAGCAGATGCTCGACCGACATCCGGTCCAGATCCGCCAGCATGGCGATGACGGCATGCAGTTGGTCCACTTCATGCTTCATCTCCATCTGCCGCATGCGTCGCTGGAACATCCGAACGCCGACCGGCATGGCGTAGCCGCCCCATCCCGCGAGAGCGGCGAGGAGCGCCTCCCACCACTTCACATACTGATGGTCCAGCTTCGTGAGCTTGCCCATAATACGCCGAGCCGCGGCGCGAAGCTGATCGTCCTTGTTTGTTGCTGGCGATTCGCTGCGGAGCAGGGCCATCACCGTTTCTTCGGTGCGGTGCTTCACCTCCTTTACGCGATCGATGATACGGCGATCGAGCGCCGCCGCCTCGCGCGCCTTGGCTTCCTCCTCCGGCGAAAGTTGGCCGAACAGGATGCCCGGCTTTACCGGCGCATGCAGGATTTGATGCCGGCTTGCGGCATGAAGCGCTATAAACATCCCGAGCACAGCCAGAAAAGCCATGCCCCCCGCCACGATGCGCTGCACATAGAGCCATTCCAGCCGAAGCGGCGACGCGGTGTCTTTAAGCAGCTTGACCATGCGGTCAGCTTCCCGGGAACCGGGGGCGGGACCGAAACGATGCACAAGCCAGCGCATCCACGGCCATTCGTAAACCCGTTTCTCCCATCTTTTTCGGCCGGTTGGTTTTGGACTCGCGTCCAGCTCCTGAATGTTCCGCAGCAGGACGTAGGACAGCCATACGACCGCCATCAGGCCAATTTTCACGATCCAGCCGGTCGTGCTCGCATAAAAGGCGTCCATGGCCGGAAAGTAATGGCTGGCCCAAGCTTCGATCGGCCGGGTAAACAGCAGCGGCAACAGCGCGATGGCGGTCAGTCCTTGCAACAGGAAACTGAGGCGCTCGCGTCGCAGCAGTTCCAGATTCAGTTCGGTTGCGAGCTTCCCGAGCGCCTTCAAGTACACGGAACCGGCTGCGGTTCGTTTGTCGCCGTATTCCTTCACCAGATGCGACAGCCCGGCCAAGCCCTGCAAATAGCGGTTCGGCGCGCTCTCGATATATTGCGCCAGCCGCTGCTCGGCGTCGCTTGCCGTGAGCACTTCGTATATTTCATGTCCGTGCAGCGCCATCTCATACGGCGCGCCGTCCGCCGCTTCATATATGGCTTCTTCCACCATGCCATGACGATGAACATGATGACGCACATCCGAAAAAAAATGCCGGAGTTGCCGGAGCAGTTGCGTCTCCAACCGATGGACCAGGTTGTCCGAAAAGATTCCGTGGCCAACCCAGAAGCCGATGCCCATCATGCCGAGCGCGGCCGGGTCGCGCACGCCGAGCGCCAGCGGAACAGCCGCCGCAAGCAGCACGCCCCATATGAGGAGCGCCGTCTTCACCGTCTCCAGCCGCAGCTTCCATTCGTCGCCAAGCTGGAGAATGGTCATTCGTTTGCGAATATGAAGCAAATAAGCGCGCAGCATCGGCACGCGTTCGCAAACGCGATACAGCTGCTGCAACACGCTGTACATCGTTTGCTTCTTGCCGGCTTTGCCCGGTTTGCGCAGCGCTTCATACCGCCGAACGGCCTCCACGTCCGAACCGTGGCGGGATACCCATTGAAACGCAGCCACCATCGCGAGAAACAATACCGTCGCGGCGCCCAGCAAAAGGGACAGCCATTCAAGCCTCATCGCGATCCCCCCAGTGAACCGCCAAAAACGCTTCGAACGCCGCCTGGTCCGGCCCGGCGAGGCATGCGGCGATTTCCTTGCGGTTTCGCTCGGACAACGGATGAACGGCGACATAGCGTCCGTCGCGGTACTCGATGACGTTCCGCGCGACGTAAAGCGGTCGGTCCGTCGAGCGGCGGAAATATTCCAGCATCGTCTCCATGAACGCCGTCATTTTCTCCTCGGTCGTCGTTTTGTGGCGGAACGTCTCCGGATAAGCCATCTCCTGCTCCACCGGGACGCATTCGGTAATCCGTTCGATGTAGCGATGTCCGTCCGCGTCCCGCCTGAGGTGAATGTCGAAGTTGATGACGCTGACGACCTGCTGCTCGGCCACTTTTTCGTTCGTAAACACCCCTGTCTTCAGCAGCGAGTTGCGCAGCGAATAGACGAGGTCGCGGAACGTTTTGGCGTGATGCGTAAACAAGGTGAACAGCGAAGCGACCTGCGCCATCTGCACCATCCAGGCCGCAACCGGGTCGTCGCCACTTCTCCCAAAATATTGACCGAGCCGTCCGTTTTTTTCTGGATGTCCAGCCCGTCCTGCCCGGAGATCGTTTCGGTTTCCCGCAAGCTTAAAATGTTGCGTCCCCGGTAAATTTTCCGAAGCTGAAGCTCAAAGCTCATTTCCTGCACCCGGATCGGCAAGATGGCCGGAATGTAGCGCACCATCGCCATCAAGAGCGTCGTTTTGCCGCTGCCCTGCGCGCCGGTGATGGCCGTAATGCGCTCGCCCATGACGAGATATCGGATCAGCCCGATGGGAAGCTCGGCGTTATCATCCTGGATCAATTGTTCCAGCGTGGCGTTTTGCACATCGAATTTGCGCACAAAAAAAGCCCACGATTCGCTGAACCGGGGGCGCAGCACGACGACGCGGGAGCCATCAGCCATTTCGTTCACCTTAAAGCCGTTCGCCTCGGACAATTGGCCGGGAAAATTATGCTTGTACACGTTCTGGCACACGCGCCTTAGCTCTTGCTCCGAGCCGAAGGACAGAAAGCTTAAATGGATAGATTTCCCTTTATAAAACAGCCACACGCTGTCATGCGACCTCGGCACCTCGCGCAGCAGCGCTTCTTCCTCCAGGCTCCACTCGCCTTCCCACATCGAAGGCGGGATGCCGGAGACGCCGCCCGATACGCCGTCGATTTTCATGTCGCGGATTTCGTCGATGACGCTAAACCCTTTGTACTGCTGGTAGATCCGCTGCACAACGATCTGGGTTTTGTCCTCGGCAGACAGCTTGCGCACTTCCTGCTTGTAGATGTCGCGGATTTCGTCGGCAGTAATCCGGTACGACTCGGTCTCTTCGTCATCCAGGCTCAGCTTGGGACGATCCAGCTCGTATTGGCGGATCAGTTCGTCCAGCGCTCTCAACCGATGTTGTTTCTTAAACAGATAGAGCAGGATGTCAAACTGATCTTGCGGCGACAAGTCTTTCGGATCGTCAAACGGCAGAAGCCGATTCAGGTTATTGTCGTCCAGATTGTAGCGCTGTTCGAGCAAATCGGCGATTACCTGCTTCACATACGCCTTGTCCCGCAAATCTCCGGACGTGCAGCCCCGCAGCGCTTTTTTCAGTTCCGCGCGCTTGTTTTTGCGACGGCGGTATTCTTCTTCCGACAAGCCGAAGTCGATCAGGCTGCTGCTTGTCATCTCGTGCAGTGCTTCTTTCACAAACGCGGTCATCGCTTCCAGCGTGTAGACCGGTCTTTCGTCCGGCTGCTCCGGCAAGCGGCGGCTCAAACGCAAATAGAGCAAGACGCCGATCGCAATAAGGATGCCCGTCAGAATCATAGCGTTCAGCGCGAACATCATCGGTCATCGTCCTCCTTCCCGCCGAAAAGAGGCTTGTTCAGTCCGACGTTGTTGATGAGCGCCTGCGCCAATGTCCGCACTTGCTGCATAAACAGTGAGTTTTCATGACCGCGCGGCACCTGTCGGTTGCGAAATAAAAAACGGATAGCTTCTCCTTGTTGGGTCGCATCCAGCCAGCCCGTATTATGGACAATCGGGTACGCAGGCTCCCGCCGATGAAAATGGCGCTTCATGTTTTTGACGGTCAACGCCGACCCGGGGTCATATTGTCCGAATACAAGCAAATGCTTCCGGTCGGACTGAAGCTGCGCCTCCACCAGCGGAAAGACCTGCTCCAGCTTGAGCCCATTTTGAGGCAGACAGACAACCAGCAAATTCGCCTGACGCAGCAGCGCCTGTGTCCACGCCGACAGGTTGCCGCTTCCGCCGTCCAGCAATACCAGATCGTAAGCGCGCCTTGTCAGTTCCAAAAGAGGCGCAAGCCAGTCCTGTGCGGATGAAACAAACGATGCATCCGGCTTGTTCGATCCCGGAAGGATGTCGAGCCGGTCGGCGAGCAGCGGCAGCGTGTAATCCCGCAACCTGTTCGGTTCCAGCTTGCGGTTTTTAAGCAGCCTGAGCAGCGCGTCGATGCCCGCGTCAGACGGGGCGTCCGCTTTGCTCATCCAGGAACGTCTCGGGTAAAAGCCGCGTTCGATGGCCGCGTATTCGCTTTGCAAATGCCCAAGCAGCAAAAGGCGCGAGGAATATTCGAGTCCGAGCAGCGCCGCGGCAGCGATCAGGTTGCTCGTCGTACCGGCCTGTCCCGAAAGCGGACTCCAAAACACCACGGTAAAACCCATTGCTTCATCTCCTTTCGTGCAACATTACCAAATTTACGCGCGCTTTCGGGAGCGCGCCCATGCCCGCCGTGCCGTTTTGGCATCGCAGTCAAACAACTGTTGCAGCATGTCCAGCACGGTCCGGCGATACGTCCCGGACAGCCGCCTGATGTCGATGCGGCCATGATGCTGGTTGTCCAGTTCGACCGACATATCCCGTTCGTCCAGCGGAAAGCGGAACACGGTGTCTACCCAGCGCACTGCCCCCTGCGGCAGCAGTGAATCGATATACGACTCGGGTATGGCGGTCGGTAAGGTGGGTGCAATCAGTTTGTAAAACGAAAGCGGCTGGCCTTCCGCTTCGTGAAGGCACAGCCGCTGCATCAGCTCCGCGTTTTTATGCATGCCGAGCCGGCTCCAATTGCTGCACCAAACCCGCTTGTCATAGCCCGGCAAATCCCGTCCTTTCACAAATTCGGTGTGATCGGTGTCGAGCAGCATGACATCGTATGCTGTTTCGCCACCGGCTTGAAACAAAGAACGTTCCAATTGCGCTGGCGTGATGAGCTCGGTCGCCACATCGATGCCTTCAAACTCCCGCAGCGAACAGCCAAAATCCGCTCGCGGCAAATAGCCTTGCATGGACTGGGCAAGGGTGGAATCCACGATCAGCACCTTTCGCTCCATCGCCATGAGCAGCTTGCCCAGCACAAGGAGCAGATGGCTTTTGTCCGGCGCGCCGAAAAATACGACTTTTTTCATGACGGCCTCCTTCACTGATTAAAAATTTGCTCCAATTTATCCACTTTTGCAGACTCTCCAGACGACGAAGCTGGCGCCGGTTCTGTTGAAACAGATGATGTAGACTCCGCTGACGTTTCCGACCGATTCTCACTCGTCGTTGTCGGAACGGAAGAGGTGGGCAGCGGCTGCGCAGCTGGCGGTTCCTGATCGACCGTAGCCGTTGCGCCTGCCGGCGGCGGCGATGGGGTCGCCTCATGCATGGCATTGCCTTGCCGCGTGACGATCCGTTCGTTTTGCAGTTGCTGCTGAACCGTTACGCTGCCGCTCGTTACGCGCAGTTTATCCGACTCGCTCATCGCCTTCAGATTGCCGTCCAGTGTCGTGCGAAGCTGGCGGGCAAGCTCGGTTGTCGCTTTTTCGAGCAGGTTCGGATCATGCGCCATCAAGTCTAACACCTTCGGATTGGCGGGATAATTGACCGCCGCCGCTTCCTGCAAGCCCGG
>NZ_JXAK01000124.1 GCF_000829455.1 Gordoniibacillus kamchatkensis | reverse complement strand
GGGCCGCCGGCCTCGCCGGCCGGCGCAAGGGCGAATGGTTCGAGGTGGCTCTGCCGGACCACCTCGCGGGCGCGGGGCTAGGCGGCGTCGCCCCGCACCTCCCGGTACCGCCGAAGCTGCTGCGCGAGCTGTCCGCGCATAACGGCGTTACCGTGCAGGGTAACAAGCTGCGGCTGCGCCTGTTCCCGCGCGAGCCGCTCGGCATGCCGCCCGACTGGATGGACATTAACGTGCTGTACGAGGACGATTTCGCGCTCGTCGTAAACAAACCGGTCGGCGTCGAAATCCATCCGAGCGTCAAAGGCCAACGCGGCACGCTGGCGAACGGCGTCGCCGCCTACTTCGAAGCTACCGGCCAGCCGGTGCGGGTGCGCCCGGTGCATCGCCTCGACAAAGAGACGACCGGCCCGGTGCTGTTCGCCAAAACGAGCTTGCGCAAGCGATGTTTGAACGCGCTTTGCGCGACAAAGAAGTGGACCGCGAATATGTGGCGATCGTCGAAGGCGTCATGGAGCAAAACAAGGGCAAAATCGATTTGCCGATCGGGCAAGACCGGCACCATTCTACGCGCCGCCGCGTCAGCGAGACGGGAGAGCCGGCGCTGACGCACTATGCGGTAGCCGAACGGTTCGCCGATCATACGCTCGTGCGGCTCAAGTTGGAGACGGGCCGCACTCACCAGATCCGCGTCCACTTGTCGGCGATCGGCCACCCGATCGCCGGCGACGGCATGTATGGCGGCGGCCGCCGATATATTCCGCGCGTCGCCCTGCACGGCGAGCGTCTGTCTTGGGCTCACCCATGGAGCGGCGACAAGCAGTCCGTCCGGGCGCCAATGCCTGACGACATGAACAAGGCGATCGCCGAGCTTCGTAAGCCGGACCGCCAATAAGTGCGGCCCATCATTTGGCATTCCCGGCGCATTGTTGTACAATGAACCTTATTGAATCGAAGGAGGAACTCCATCCATGGCAAAACAAGCAAAAATTACGCTCGCAAACGGCGGCGAAGTTCTGATCGACCTGTTCGAGAAAGACGCCCCGAACACAGTCGCCAACTTTGAAAAGCTGGCGAACACCGGCTTCTACAATGGACTTAACTTCCACCGCGTCATCCCCGGTTTCGTCGCCCAAGGCGGTTGCCCGCACGGAACAGGCACCGGCGGCCCGGGATACACGATCAACTGCGAAATCAACCCGAACAAACACGAGCGAGGCTCATTAGCGATGGCGCATGCGGGCCGCAACACCGGCGGCAGCCAGTTCTACATTTGCTACCAGCCGCAGCCGCATCTGGACGGCCAGCATACCGTTTTCGGCAAAGTGACGAAAGGCATGGAGTACGTCGATGCTTTCAAAGGCCGTGACGTCATGGAGAAAGTCGAAGTCGTCGAAGTCTAATTACAAGCAAATCCCGCATATATAAAAAGGAGCTGTCCCCAGTCTTCGGACCGGAGGGACAGCTCCTTTTCTTGCTATCCTGTTAGGCCGAAAAAAATCCAAAAAAAAAACGAATATAAGTTCGTAAATATGCGTGTGTTGTTAGGATGTGGAAAGCGTAAAGTTATAGCATGGAGTTGCGGGAGAGGGATTGATACCCGGATGCGATAAGCAAACAGCCGCTGCGAACGGCCCTAAGCGGGTTGAATCTTCCCTCGCTCGTCTCCAGGCTAACAAAGCGGAAAGCGAGGTGAACGTACGAACGAATGATCGATGACATTTTGCAAGCTGTGAAGGCCGCCCTTCAAGCTGATGAGCGGCTGGCGGCGGTTGGCAGCTATCGTGTGGCCGACGTGATCGTACCGGATACAATGGCGTCCGTGTCGATTTTTTGCCGTCGGCTTTGGCATCTCGATTACAACGCCGCTCAAGACAAGGCGGCAGCTATGGTGCGCATTAAAGCGTATCAGATCCATCCGGATCCCGAAGCAGGGGAACAAACGGTCCGGCAACTGGCGAGCGATATTCGGTATGCGCTGCTCGCGAACCCGTATCTTGAAGGGCTTGCCGACGCCGCAACGATAATCCGCACCGTTTTCAAGCAGCAGACCGTGAACGAGACGGAGACGCTCTATATCGCCTCGATGCATTACCGGGTCGATTATTTTGAGCCGCGTCTGCGGCCGCCCGCTGCCGTTCCGCCTGCACTCGATACGGTAGAGCCGAAGTTTCGCCAAATAGCTTCGAACGAAATTCAAACTTGGGAGGATCTTTTATGACGCAAGCACAGCAATACGTAGTACCGTGCATTTCGCTGATCGAAATGCCTCCCCGGCCGACGCCAGCGACCGGTGTGACGGTCGGAACGATCGGCATCGTCGGCACGTTCTGCAAAGGCCCGATCGGCGTACCGACTACCGTCTACAGCCTGAACGACGCGATCCGTCAATTCGGCGGCTACGCGAGCGGCCTGACCGGCTATATGTCGGTGCTCGGTGCGTTCAGGCAAGGAGCGAATCGAATCGTCATCGTCCGCTGCGCTTCGAGTTCAGCGCAGAAAGCGAAGCTCGAATTGTCATCGTCCGCTGCGCCTCGAGCTCAGCGCAGAAAGCGAAGCTCGATTTGTTCGATAACGCTGCGACTCCGGCCGTTTCCGCCACGGTGAGCGCGCGGACGGAAGGAACGGACGGCAACGACGTGTCCGTTCAAGTTGCCGCAGGGACAGCTTCGGGCACGTTCAAGCTGACCGTTTCCTATAAGAAAGCCGTCGTAGAATCGTGGGATAACTTGACCTTGGCTAATCTCGGCAATGTGCAATCGGCATATATCGCGGTATCGGCCGCTGCCGGCGCTACGCTCGTTCCGGCGCCGCTTGCCGACACGCCGCTTCCAGGTGGCAACGACGGGGCAGTTACCGACGACGGCGATTACATCGGCGATGTAAACGGAAGCGGCAAGCGTACCGGGCTCAAGGCGCTGGAGACCGTTAACGTCAGCTTCGTGCTCTGTGCGCAGCAATACTCCAGCGCGATTCAAGCGGCGCTCATTCAGCACTGTCAGGATGCCGGCGTCGCCCGCGGTCGTATTTGTCGACCCACTGGCAGAGCAGCGAAACGGAGCGCGCGAAGGCGGAACAAGAGGGCCGAGCGGAAGACGCGAAGGCTTGGCAGCAGTTGCGGGACTGGCAACTTACGCTAGCCAACGAATTGCGCCGCGCATCCGGGCAGCTTGAGCAGTGAAATTCCAAAATGCTTGAGAATTTGATCCCCGTTGACTTCCGCTGGCGGGGATTTTATTTTGTACTTTTAAGACCACACATACTTCGCCATTTCTCTCGGCACCCCGCTGCGCATGCAGTACGTTTCCGCCGTTTCATCCTCTGCCTGTTCCCCGCCAAACGTCAACAGCCGCACCGCAAACTCATTCGCCTGACGCTCAAACTTTCTCGGATCGAACAGCGTATGCTGCTCGATAAAATAGTACCCGAGCCCCCGATGCAGGCGATCGTGCCCAAGCTCATGGGCGCATACGAAACGCTGCCACTCTTCCGACAGCGCTTCGTTGATGACGATAAAACGGCGCCGCAGCGTACGGCAATACAATCCCCGCACGTTGTCGGGCAGCGCGGCATACTTGACGTGAATTCGCAGCAATTCCGACAGCTGAAAAGGGCAATTCGTCTTATATTTGGCAACGAGATTGCCGATCCTCCGTGCAATATCCAAAATACCGTCTCCTTCCGCGATCAACGGCTTCGCCTGTTCATCTGCTTCGCTTCCCAAAACAGACCCGTCAGCACGTCCTGAACGCGCCTTCTATCGTCTTCGGACAGCGGAACGCCGTCAAACATAACGTCGGACTGCTGCAAAAATTTACGCAAATCCCGTTCGTTTCGCGCTGTATTTGATCTCCGCTCTACCTGTTTTTGTTGATCGGATGTTGTCGACGTCCCCAGCAAATAATCCGTCGAAGTGCCGAATAAGGCAGCCAGCTTCACAATAATCTCGCTCGGGATGTTGGTGATGACGCCGCGTTCATAGTTCGAGACGTTGGCCCGGTTCATGCCAAGCAGTTCAGCGAGCTGATCCTGCGACCACCCTTGGCGCTCCCTTAATTCTTTAATCCTATGTCCAATGTCCACAAAATCTCCTCCGTACGCTGTCATTGTAATTGAAATTTTCGAAATTAATGATTGCGAAATTATAAATTACGTGCTAAGATTCAAATGCAGAACATAAAGGCGATAATTCCCAAAACAGGTGGTACATAACAATAATTATAGATCGTAATTATTAATTACGCAACTGTTAATTTCGTCGGAGGTGGAATTTGCATGAGAGCAACCCGCAGCATGGACAAGCTCGGCATCCGTCTGCCGGAGGTGGACCGCAAACGTACGCAAGAAGCTGTAGAGGCGGCGCTGGAAACTTATCGCATATTCAAATATATCGGTTTCGAGATGCGCGAGACGAACGTGACCTCACTTTACGAACCGCGCTATAACGGCCGGACGAACCGGACAAGCAACGAAACGGCGAAGATCGCCGTCTATACTACGAACGAGCCCGAACGCCGCCGCCGCTACTGCGAGAACATCGAGCAAGCCGTCAGCAGGCTCCATCCGAAGCAGCAATTGTTAATTACGGAGCGGTATATGAAAAGCGACTATGTTTTCGACTACGTCGTGTATAATCAAGTGTTCGATCCGCCGATCAGTGCCGATACGTATGCCAAAATCCGCTGGCGCGCATTTTATTTGCTCGCCCTTGCTTTAGACATTGCCGTGCCGAAGGGAAACGGATAACGTCGAGCAGGGAAGAGAACGACCTTGCTTTTTTTGCTGGGCGATGGTAAGATTCTTCAAAAAGATGCTAGCGCGTTAAGCTGGAGCGGTGTGCCGGTTCAAACGGTAATTACACTGCGCTTGCTTGGCGTCAAAACCTCGGGGCTGGGTGAAATTCCCAACCGGCGGTGATACGCATACGGCTAATTGGCCGCTGGCGTTTAGTCCGTGACCCGACCGCAGGAAAGGGCAGCGTTCGTTTGCTGCATGCGGGCGGTGGACCCGGTGCAAATCCGGGACCGACAGTATAGTCTGGATGGGAGAGGGAGACGAGGCATCGCTTGTTTTTTTGTGCACCTTTGCACTTTTTTTCACATGGGAATTTTCTCCCATTGGGAATTGAAGGGCTAGTCCCGGATGCAGTTTAGACGACTGCGGCCGGGTCTGTTTAGATGCGCATTTCCGCAAACAAGCGAGCTGCTGCTCACATTCCAAGGCCCCGTTCGGACGAACCGGGGTCTTTTCGTTTATCAGGAACAATTTAAAGTGCGTGACGAGGAGGGAACACCAATGGATGTAATGAGCGACGAAACGTATATGCGCCTTGCGCTTGAGTTGGCCCGCAGCGCGCAAGGCCAGACCGGCATCAATCCGGTCGTCGGCTGCGTCATCGTGAAGGACGGGCGCATCGTGGGCATGGGCGCACACCTGCAGCGCGGCACCGAGCATGCCGAAATTCATGCGCTGAACATGGCCGGCCCGCAAGCGGAAGGGGCGACCGCCTACGTTACGCTGGAGCCGTGCAGCCATTACGGGCGTACGCCACCTTGCAGCGACCGGCTCATCCGCGAGAAAATTCGCCGCGTCGTCGTTGCCGCTGTCGATCCGAACCCGCTCGTTGCCGGTACAGGCATCGCCAAGCTGCGGGCCGCCGGCGTCGAGACGGAAACGGGCCTCTTCGCCGAGGAAGCCGCGGCGCTGAATGAAACGTTTAACAAGTATATTACGACGCGGCGGCCGTTCGTGACTCTCAAGTCCGCCAGCACGCTCGACGGCAAAATCGCTTCCAAAACCGGCGACAGCAAATGGATTTCCGGCGAAGCGTCGCGCGCTTTCGTCCATACGCTGCGGCACCGCCATCAAGGCATCATGGTCGGCATCGGCACAGTGCTGGCGGACGATCCGGAGCTCACGGCCCGTTTGAGCGTGCCTGCCGTGCAGCCGACGCGCATCGTTGTCGATTCCGCGCTGCGCATTCCCCTTGAAGCCAAAGTGCTGCAGCGGCAGGAGACGAATCCGGCGATCGTGCTCACGACGGAGCGAGCCGATTCAGCGAAAGCTCGCGAGCTAGAGCGCCTGGGCATTACGCTGCTCCGCTGCGGCGACGGCCCGCACGTCGATCTTGATGCCGCGATGGAGCGGCGTAGGCGAAAGGGAGATCGGCTCGATTTTTCTTGAAG
>NZ_JXAK01000123.1 GCF_000829455.1 Gordoniibacillus kamchatkensis | reverse complement strand
ACGATGGACACCCTTGCTCTTGGCTAGTGGTTGGCCACTACAAGCCCCCACAGCGGACTTTCACCGCCTAGTTAATCGCCATGCGTGGCGCACTAAAAAGAAGCTGCCGTCCCTATCGCTGACGGCAGCTTCCTTTTTCATCCCATATTCATGTATACGCGTGAAGAAATCTCAAGCCATCATGGAGAGCAAATAATGTTCGTCCGGATGCTGCTTGCCGACCAGCGCCACCATGCAAGCGGCACACTGGCCGAGCGGAATGTCGACCTTGTAAAACCCGGTCCGGAAGGCGACTGCAGCATTGCCTATCGGCACCAGCGATTCGCACTGAATGCAATAGACGATATCCATCGTTCGTTTCATCATTATCCGCTCCTTTATTGTAGAGGTTTGTCGTGCATCGATACGACCGGCTTGTACTCAATCCCTTTCACGATAAGATTTTGCGGCAGATGAATCATTCGACAGAGCGCACTTCTTTATTATCGAACACTAATCTAGCGATTTCTAGGGTAAAGGGTGTCTGATTTTGTCACAAACGATTAAAAATCTCTTAAACTTTACAATATTTCCATAAGGAAACAACGATGTTTGCAAACGCTTACATTTAAACGTGCGCGGCAGCCGGTTTTGTCGATTATTTCACCCTGTTGCCGGCAAGCCAACGGGCCGCCTCCAACAAGTCCGGCGCAACAAAATCGGGCTTCGCCCCATCGTACCATTTATGCCGATAGTCAGTTATAGAACTATGGCCCCAGCCCGTCAAAACTAATATTTTGACAGCTCCGACTGCCGCCGCCGCTAACATATCCGCCGTTCCGACATCGCCAATTACCGCGCAGCGGGCTAAGTCCAGGCCATGCTCCTGTGCCGCTCTCCTGAGCAACCCCGGTTTCGGCTTGCGGCACTCGCAGCCTGAGTCGGCGGCATGCGGACAAATGTACGAAGCGTCGAAGCCGTAAGCTTCAAATTGCTTAACAAAATCCATTTCGGCCGCTTCCCCGCGCGCGATTCTGTGCTGGTTGGTAAAAGCAAATATCTTCATTCCGCTTTGCTTCAGCAGTTTGATTGCGTCCTGGGCGAACGGGAATAGTTCAAAATCGCGGGGATGAATAAAATGCCCGTTTCCGCCTATCGTTCCGTCACGATCTATGAAAACCGCTTGAAAATCGGGCATCGTATCCCCTCCGTCCAAATGGCTGTCTTTCCGCCTTCAGAGACTGCGGTCGGCCGGGAATTCGAGCCCGATTTGGCGTCTCGCCTCGTCCATAATCCGCATCGCGGTCAAGGAACTGGCGAGCGAATTCGTCTCGGACTCCGTGCGGCCAGAGGCGACAGCGGCGATAAACTCCCTCACTTCGTACGCCATCGAATGGCCCGGCTGCGGCCGCGATACGTCTTCGACCGATCCGTCGCGATAGCGGATTTCCACTTTTCCCAGCTCATTGATTCTATCGATGGCCATGGTGGCGTGCTCGCCCTGAATTTCCGAGGGGAGGGCCGAGTTGGCGATTTTCGAGTAGAGGATGACCGCTTCCATATCGGGGTAAGACAGGAGCAGGCTGCCTTCGCCGTCGACGCCGGAACCGAGCATCCACGCATTGGCCCGAATGCGCTCCGGCAAGCCGAACAGCACGGCCAGCGGATAAATGCAGTAAATACCCAAGTCCATCAGAGCGCCGTTCGAAAATTGCGGATTGAACGCGTTGAGCACCGTCCCTTGCTTATAAGCGTCATAGCGGGACGAATATTGCCCGTAGCTGGCAAAATAGCGGCGAATCGGACCGAGCTTCGGCAAATTGTCGCGGATGGCGGCAAAGTTCGGGAGCAGCGTCGACTTCACCGCTTCCATCAGAACGACGCCGCTGCGGCGGGCTGCGGCGACCATCGCTTCAAGCTCATCGCTATTGGACGCAATCGGCTTTTCGCACAGAACGTGCTTGCCGCGTTCCAAACAAGCAATAGCCTGTCTGGCATGGTACGAATTGGGGCTGGCGATATAGACCGCATCGATCTCGCGGCTGGCCGCCAGCTGCTCCGGCTCCGTATACCGATGCGCGATGCCGTGCTTTGCCGCGAACTCCTCGGCCCGCTCCGCCGTACGGGAGCAGACCGCCGTGACTGCCGCCTCTCCGCTCTCCCGCGCTGCCGCAATGAACGATTCCGTAATCCAGTTAGTGCCGATGACGCCGAATCTGAGCATGAGCGAAACTCCTTCTTGTATCAACGTTGTTATCGTTTATCGCCCCAGGGACAGCCTCAGGACTTCGAGCAAGTTGACCCGCTGCTTCGTCCGGTCGTCAAACAACTCGCCATCCTGAATATGATCGATATACAGCACGCCGTTCAAATGGTCGATTTCGTGCTGAATGCATCTGGCCAAATAGTCGGAAGCTTCCAGCGCAACGGTCTCGCCGGCGCGGTTCCAGGTGCGGAGCTTCACATATTTCGCCCGTTTCACGATGCCGGTGTAGCCGGGATAAGACAAGCAGCCTTCCGGGCCGGTCTGCTCGCCGCCGGTTTCCACGATCTCCGGATTGATCAGTTCGATTAGCCCTCCTCCGCAATCCATCACGATCACTCTGCGCAAGATGCCGATCTGGGGCGCGGCGAGCCCGGCTCTGCCTTCGGCCGCATACAAGGTATCCGCCATATCGTCCAGCAGCTTGGCGATTTTAGGGGTGATCGCTTCGACCGGTTTGGCCGTTTTGCGCAAGATCGGATCTCCGAACGGCAATATCGTTTTCTCCGCCATCGCTTTACGCCCCTTTCCCGGAGGCAGTATGCCGCCACAGGTCGCTTGGCGTACACTCCAATGCGGTGCAAAGCGCATCCAGCGTTTCGGCTTTCATCTGTTTCGGCTGGCCGGTGATGAGGGCGCTGATGGACGGCGCCGACAGCTCGTACCCGGCCTTCTCCTTCAGCAAGCGCGCCAACGCCGCACCTGTGAAAATGCTCCTTTGGTGCATCACTTGTCTCAGCATCCATACGAGCATAAACAGCCCTCCATATTAGGTGTTGCCTAATTTTATTAGTTGTCACCTAATATAGCATACGATGATTGGTAAGTAAACTTGTCGTCGCCGTCTGGCGTCACTGCTCCACAGCGGCATGCTTCGTCTGCGGCCGCCGCATCCAGATGACGGCCCCGAATACGAGTACGCACGCAAGCGAAATTAGCGAGCTGATAAAAAACACTTGCTTCATGCCGTAAGCGGAGCTCGCGATTCCGCCCAGGAAGCTGCCTATAATGCGTGCGGCTCCGAGACTGAGCAGACCGTTGAGCGTTTGCCCGCTCGCCTTCCATTCGGGCGGCACTTCCCTGTTGATGAACGTAGCGAGCGTCACCGACAATACAATGAAGATAAGCCCGTGCAGCGCCTGAACCGGCAGCACCCAAAGCGGATTCGTGATGACGGAAAACAGAAACCATCTTGCCGCCGAAGCCAGCGCCGCCACAAGCAATACGGCGGAGATCGGGACGCGTTCGAAAATCTTTTTGGAGAGTAGCAGGAACGGCAACTCGCTCAGCGAGGAGATGACCATCGACCATCCCAGCAGCGAGCTGTCGGCCCCGAGCTCCTTGAAGTAGATCGGGAAGAACGAATAATAATAGCCGAGCGTAATTTGCACGATGAAATTGATGCTCAAATACAGCATCAGCTTGCCGTTATGCAGCAGCTCGCGAAACTGGCGCCCCTGCACGTTTGCGGGATGGCCGCCGACGGGCGGAAACCGCCACAGCAATAGCAGCGCTGCACCCATCGTTGCGGCGTATACCGGGAACATGACGCCGATATGGGATTTGGCGACAATCCCGAACACAAGCGACATGATTGCGAACCCGACCGTCCCTCCGAGCCGGATGATGCCGAAGCCCCACGATTTGTGCCGGTCCAGCTCCTCCAGCGTAATGGCGTCGCTGATCGCGAAGATCGACGTCTGGAAAAAGGTGAATATGCATATGGCAACGAGCATTACCACGAAATGATTCGACAAAGGATACAGCATGATGGACAAGCCGCTGCCGACGAGCAGCACGCGCAGCACGCCGTTTTTCGTTCTTGCCCGGTCGCCGAGCGCTCCCCACACCGGCTGCCCGAGCATCGCCACCAAAGGTCCGAAGCTGAGCAGAAGGCCGATCTGCTCCTGGGTGAACCGGACGCTGTGCAAATATACCGGTATGAACGTGCTGTACACGGCGTTGCCCATATAAATGACCACATAGAAAAACAAAAAGTAGTACGGGTTCGTCTGCCATCCCTTCTTTCGCTGTTATGACCGGCTGTCCATGTCATTATAAACCGAAATCGGCATGACGGGAACCTTTGCCCAAACTGGCGCCGCATAGCGGTAAACGAAAGTAATCGTTGGCTGCCCGGATCGAGCATAGTACAATTAGCGCATGGAGGTCGATCGTATGGCGGAAACGTCGGACCGTGAAAAGTTGAGTGCAATTCTGAAGGCAGTCGAAACGACCAATGCAAACGTAGATGCGTTTGCCGAGGAATTGACTCAATTTCGCAAAGAAATGAATGAGTTCCGGCGCGAGACCACAAACAGCTTCAACAAGGTTGACCGCCGATTGCGCTTCCTGGAGACCGATTACGAACAACTGAATGAGCGCGTCGATAAACTGGAGCTAAGCGGCAAAAGCCATTGAGACGGCCAAACGGCCGTCTCTTTTTTTACCGTTAAAGAATGTTTAGTTCTGTGAAACGATCAAGCGAACAGAAGAACATGCATTACGGCATGAAAAGCTTCCTCGCTTACGAAGCGAGTTTTGCTACGCAAAACTTGTAGTTCGCCCATCATCGAGAAGGCTTCGAAAGAAGCTTTTCTTATGTTTCAGCCTTGTCCGTTCGCTCTCAGCTCCGGCACCAGGTTCGGCGGAGTTTGGCCGCTGACGGCCAGCACGAGGTTGCGCGCCGCGAGCATCGCCATGTCGAAACGGGTGCGGGCGGTAGCCGAGCCGATGTGCGGCAGCGTCACTACGTTCGGCATGCCCAGCAGCGGGTTGTCCGCGGCAACCGGCTCGCGCTCGAACACGTCCAGGCCAGCTGCGTAAATCGTTCCTTCCTGCAACGCACTGGCAAGCGCCGCTTCGTCCACCGTCTGCCCGCGCGACGCATTGATGAAAATCGCCCCGCGTTTCATCATTGCGAACTGCTCGCGCCCGAACATCCGCGTCGTTTCCGGCGTTAGCGGCGTCATCAGGACGACGAAGTCCGACGAGCGCAGCAGTTCTTCCATGCTCATATAAACCGCGCCGAGCTCCCGCTCCGCGGCTTCTCTCCTTGTCCGGTTGCAATAACCGACGCTCATGCTGAAGCCGAATTTGCCGCGGCGGGCGACGGCTTCGCCGATTCGGCCCATGCCGACGATGCCGAGCGAGGCGTGATGAACGTCGACGCCGAATAAATTTTCGCCGTCGTCCCGCTTCCACAGCCCGTCCTTCACATACCGGTCGAGTTCCGGAATGCGGCGCGCCGTGCTCAGAATCAAGCCAAACACCAAATCCGCAACCGTATCGGTCAGTACGTCCGGCGTATTTGTGCCGAGGACGCCGCGGGCTTTCATCGCCGCCACGTCAAAATGGTTGTAGCCGACGCTGATCGTGCTGACCGCCTTCAGGTTCGGGGCCAGCTCCAAGAGCCTACTGTCGATTTTTCTGCCGGCCGTCAGCAGCCCGTCCGCTTTCGCCAGCTTTTCGCGCAAGACGTCTGCAGGAATCGACTCTCTCCGGTCCCAGACCGAATATTCGCAATGCTCGGCGATATGCTGTTCCACTTGTGCGGGAACCGGCCTGTCAATAAATACATATGGCTTCACGAACGGCCTCCCTGTAAAATGAAAATTCCTTAACGTCCAGTATATGCCTTCAGGCCGTTATGCAAAAGTAGTATTCTAAAGGTAAGTTCCTATAGCACAGGTAACTTACCGCATTGCCGGCACCGGAATCAGGAAACGAATATGCAGCAGGAGCACCACGACCGAAATCGCCCATGCCCGTTGCGGATTCAAATAATGAATGCGGAGGATGACATAAAAAAACATGTTAAACAGGATTGACCACCAATAATTCCATCCGTGCGCATAATTGATCCCGTTAAATATAAAATAACTGGCGGCTTCGATGAGCGATTGCCCCAACACCCAGGCGCAAACATACAAAACCTGTTTTCTCCCGCCGTCCGGATAGTTGCCGAGATAGAGCAGCACGAGCGACGGATATCCTATCAGCTCGA
>NZ_JXAK01000122.1 GCF_000829455.1 Gordoniibacillus kamchatkensis | reverse complement strand
GCGGCGCCGGCGCCGGCGAGTGCGCGCGGTACGTATCGCGTGTGGCGAGCCCCGTCAGCACGAGCGCCGTGCGGCAGCCGGCGCCGGCGCCCCCGGCGATGTCGGTGGCGGCGTTGTCGCCGACCACCCACTACATCGCTTGGGGGCGCACCCAGCTTGGCGACGGCATAGCCCATAATGATCGGCGACGGCTTGCCGATCACGACCGGGGCGACGCCGGAGGCGGCTTCCAGCGCAGCGGCGAGCGAACCTGCACCCGGGGACAGGCCGCCGTCCGACGGCAGCAGCCGGTCCGGGTTGGTGAGCACGAACGCCGCGCCCGCGCGCAAGGCACGTACGGCATGCTCCAGCTTGCCGTACGTAAACTGGCGGTCGATGCCTTGCACGACCGCATCGGGCAGGCCGGCTTCGTTCGCCAGCTCGAAGCCGGCCTCGCTCAAGGCGAGGCGCAGCCCCGCCTCGCCAATGCACAGGACGCGGCGCACGCCGCCGCGCTCCTGCAAATGCTGCGCGGCCGCCTGCGCGCTCGTCAGCACGTCCTGCGGCCGCGCTTCGATGCCGAGGCCGCGCAAGTGCGCCGCAACGTCGTCCGGCGAGCGCGACGAGTTGTTGGTCACGAGCAGGAACGGCAGCTGTTTGCGCCGCAGCAGCGCCACAAATTCGGCGGCATGAGGGATCACCGTCTTGCCGGCGTATAAAGTTCCGTCCAAATCCAGGATGAATGCAGCCATCAGATCGTCTCCTTATGTCATCTATGCTCTAACCTTATTATAGCCGCCGCCGGTCCGGTAGGGGAACACGAACGCCGTCGAATGGAGGCGAATTCGGGACCGCGGACGCCGCATTGTGCGCGAAACTGTTGGAGAAAGCAGGAAAAAGGGTATACGATTTGCTAATCATTAGGTATAATGTAGGAAAAAGTCGTTCATTCACGGTTCATTCACAACGCGTTCAAAGCTGGCGCTACGCTGAACGACCTTGCGAAAGAGGTAACTTTTCATGTCGAATCAGGGAGCTTCTTGCGGGACAGCATACTTTCTGATTCTGTAAAAGGAGACCAATGATGAAGGCCGAGTATATCAATCCGTTCCTGGAATCAGCTAGAATCGTCATCGAACAAGTGGCCAACGTTCGGCCTACCACCGGGCAGCTTGGAGTCAAGGAAGTGCAGTTGCAGTCCGGCTACATTTGGATACAGATCGGCATGACGGGACAAATGCAGGGCGACATTTTGTTCGGGCTGCACGAGTCGGTGGCGCTTAAGGTCGTCTCGGCGATGATGGGAGGGTTCGTTTTAACGGAGATGGACGATATCGGCCGCAGCGCGATTTCCGAGCTCGGCAACATGATTAGCGGCAACGCCAGCACAATGCTGTACAACCAAGGCATCCACGTCGACATAACGCCGCCGAAGCTGTACATTCCAGACGCTGCAAAGACGAGCAAGGCGCTGACCATACCGCTTATTATGGACGGCATCGGCGAGCTGGATATTCAAGTGCTGATCGCGTAAACTAAGCATAGCAACGATAATGTGGAGGCTCCAGGCGGGCGTCCACTTTTTTTGCGGGAGGGGAACGCAAGTGGAGGTTACAGGAAAAATCGCCCTCATTACCGGCGCGTCAAGCGGCATCGGCGCTCAGATGGCGCACCAGCTGGCGAAGCGGGGAGCAACGGTCATTCTGACCGCGCGATCGGAGGAAAAGCTGCGCGGCGTAGCCGCCAGCCTGCCCGGCCAGCATGCAGTGCGGCGGCTGGACGTGACGGATTCGGCGCAGGTAGAATCGGTATTGAGCGGCGTGATCGGGGACTTCGGGCGCATCGATATTTTGATCAACAACGCCGGCTACGGCGTGTTTGACCGTTTTGTCGATGCCCCGCTTGCCGAATACGAGCGGATGATGGATGTGAATTATTTCGGCACCGTGCGCTGCACGAAGGCGGTGCTCCCGCATATGTTGGCGCTGCGCAGCGGACACATCGTCAACATCGCCTCGCTCGCGGGCAAATTCGGCTCGGCCAAATCGGCGGGCTACAGCGCGACGAAGCATGCCGTGCTCGGCTTCACGAACTCGCTCCGGCAAGAGCTGGCGGGCACCGGGGTCAAGCTTACGGCGATCAATCCGGGCCCGATCGATACGCCGTTTTTCGATATTGCCGATCCGGGCGGCCATTATGTCAAAAACGTCTCCTGGCTCATGCTCAAGCCGGACAAAGTGGCCGCCGCCGTCATCCGCGCGATCGAAAGGGAGACGCCGGAAGTCGTGCTGCCCCGCTACGCCAGCTCAGCGATCAAGCTGGCGCAGCTGTTTCCGCGCACCTTCGACCGCATTGCGCTGCGCACTCTGAACAAGAAGTAAAAGACGAGCGCGTTTATTTGCGTTAAGCTGACTGAGAGAGGTCCGGGACGTTGCTCACCGTTACACCTCCGGTTTAACGCGATGGCGTTAAGTGGGCTAAGAGACGTCTGGGCCGCTGCATACAGCTTCACCTCCGGCTTAACGCCATGGCGTTAAGCTGGCTGAGAGACGCCAGGGCCGCTGCACACAGCTTCACCTCCGGCTTAAAGCCTAGGAGCGAGTCAGCCGAGTAAAGGCACAGCTAAGACTTTCGGACCCAGCAAAAAATGCGAGCCTCGCAAGGGGCGAGACTCGCATTCGGATGGCAAAGGCGGCTGCGGGCAGCCCGCGTACCGTGTTACTGCGCGTTCTCGACGCAGCGGTTCACTTGCCGGACGACTTCGTCCGCAGTCATGCCTTCACAGTTAATGACCGAAGCTTGCGTGTACGTATCGGCGATGCCCATCATGTTTTCGTCTTGTCCAGATACGACGCAGCATGCGCAGCCGGCCGCGTTGTTCATGTCGACCACTTCGAAGCCGTTATTCTGGAGCGCTTCCCTGACGTTGCTCAAACTATTTTCCACCGCCACTTTGGCCATGCGATTCAGCTCCTTTGCAGGTTTATGGAATCGTGGCTTATTTTGGCTGCGGGGGAGCCGTTTTATTCTTCGCCGTCCGATTTTCTCAAGGCCCGGTTTTTGTCGCGGACTTCCTCGAACAGCTTGCGCACTTCGGCGCGTGCGGCCGGATGCGACTGCCCCCAATGGGAAGCCAGCGCCGGCATCGTTTTGTGGATGTGGTTGTAGATCGCCCATATTTTGATTTTTTCCATCATTTCGGGCGACGCGTCCCCTGTCGTCAGCTCGGCGAGCTTGGCGACGAGGGCGTCAAAATCGTTAGTGAACTCGGGATTCATAGGATCCGCCTTTCGAGTCAGAATAAGGTTAAGTTCAGTGTACCGGAACCCGCTTCCCGGTGTCAAAACGGTTCCGGGCCAGAAGGAGCGTGAGCGGATGGAAGACCTGCATCCCGCGGCGGCGGAACAAGCACTGCCGGACGGCTGGCTCGTAGACCGGGAGCAAGTACGGTGCTTCGCCAAAAACGTGGCGCTGTACGTCGTGACTTACATAAGCCAGGGACTTAAGGTGAAAGGTTATCTCGTCGTACCGGGGGACTGTGTTCCATGCCCGCCGCTCATTTACTGCCGGGGCGGCATCCGCAAAGTCGGGATGGTGCGCATTCGCCGCATCGTTTCGATGGCGCGGCGCGGCTTCGTCGTGTTCGCGCCATTTTACCGGGGAAACGAAGGCGGGGAAGGGCGCGAGGATTTCGGCGGGGAAGACCGCTTCGATGTGCACAGTGCGGTGCCGCTCGTCCGTTCGCTGCCGGAAGTTGCCCCATGCCCGGTGACGCTCATCGGCTTTTCGCGAGGCGCGGTGAACGCTTTGCTGACGGCCAAAGAATGCGACGGCGTCGGGCCGGTCGTCATTTGGGGCGGTGTCAGCGATTTGTTCCAGACTTATGAGGAGCGCGTCGATTTGCGGCGCATGTTGAAGCGCGTCGTCGGCCATCCGCGCAAAGACCCGGAGCAATACGAGCGACGGTCGGCCGTATATTGGGCGGACCGGATCCGCAGCCCGGTGCTGATCGTGCACGGCACCTGCGACCCGCAGGTCGGTGTCGGGCAGGCGCGCAAGCTGGCGGAAGCGCTGGAGAGGGCCGGCAAGGATTACGCGATGGAGCTGTATGAAGGGCTGCAGCACCGTTTTCCGAAGGAGGAGGACGAGCGGGCGCTCGACGCCGTGTTCGCCTGGGTTCGCAGCAAACTGGCGCGGCATGCGGCGGAGTCGGTGTAGTGGCTAACACGGATTAACGGCTTGGCAAAATAATTACTCATTTCCTATTGTTTACCAATCGGCGATGCCTAATATGGAAATAGTCTGCCTGTAGCTAGAGCGTCAAGCCGGAGGTTTTGCCGATTCAGAATGTTTGCGTTCATTGTTCCGAACGGCTTAAAAAGCTTCCCGGCTTACGAAGTTAGCTTTGCTGCTGGACCACCTCGTCGAATAGGCAACGATAGGAGCTTTATTTATGCCCGACAAGCTTTTCCACCTTGTTACGGATGATTTTTTGCAGCTCGATAGTTCGGTGCAGGAGAGGGTTTACCAAGAGTTTTATTTGCTCGTCTACCGCATGGTCATGTTTATTGTACGCGATCATGCGGCGGCGGAAGACATTATTCAGGAGTCGTTTCTGCGGGCGGTCCGCAAAGCGGGGCGGCTCGATGCGATGGTCAAGCTGGAACCGTGGCTGAAAAAGCTGACGCGCAACGTGACGCTTAATCATTTTCGCAAGCTGAAACGCAACCGGGCGGAGCTGGACGAAAATTCGCAGCTCGCCGTGCGCGAGTCGGCGGAGCCGTTCGGCAGCGCGGCACGGCTTGAGAAGGAAGTCGAGTTCAAGTTTGTCCGTGACGCGATCGCCCGCTATATGGCGGAGCTGCACCCGTCGTACCGGCAAATTTTGGCCATGAAGCTGCTGTACAATATGTCGTACAAAGAAATGGCGGACGAGCTGGGAATCAGCGAAGGGGCTGTCCGGCAGCGGCTGTATCGCGCCCGGGCGGCGATTCGCAAACATTTGGAGCGGGACTGGGGCTACCGGTTCGACCGGGAAACCGACAGCGCCGATGAACCTATGCAACGGGAAGAGGAACAGGCATGACGACAGGATTTGGACGATTCGGATTGGATACGCGGCTGCTGAAGGCGCTCAAGGAGCAGTCGATCATAGAGCCGACGGCGGTGCAGGAAGAGGTCATTCCGCTTGGCCTGGAAGGGCGCGATGTGATTGCGCAGTCGCAGACGGGCACAGGCAAAACGCTCGCGTATTTGCTGCCCGCCCTGCAGCGCATCGACGCATCGCGGAAAGAGCTGCAGGCGCTCGTGCTCGTGCCGACGCGCGAGCTCGGGATGCAAATCGTGCATGTGGCCGAGGCGGCCGGCAAGGAAAGCGGGGTGCTCGTGCAGCAGCTGATCGGCGGTGCGGCTTTGCAGCGGCAAATCGACAAGCTGAAGCTGAAGCCGCATTTCGTTGTCGGTACGCCGGGGCGCGTGCTGGAGCTGATCAAGCTGCGCAAGCTGAACTTGCAGACGGTGCGCACGTTCGTCATCGACGAAGCGGACCAAGTGTTCTCGCTCGGCTCCACGGCCGAAGTCGAGGCGATTATGAAAAGCGTGCCGCGCGGGACGCAGACGATGCTGTTTTCGGCGACGGTGCCGCCGGAGCTGGAGCAGCTGGCGCAGCGCTGGATGAAGGAGCCTGCGGTCGTGCGGGTCAACCCTGGCCAGCGGACGGCGCCGACGCTGGAGCACGTCTACTTCGTCTGCGACGAGCGGGACAAAATCGACACGCTGCGCCGGCTTGTGCACGCATTTGCGCCAAAATCGGCGATCGTGTTCGTGAATGCGACTGCGGATTTGGCGGAGGTCGTGCAGAAGCTTCAATATGTCGGCCTGTCCGTGGAGGCGCTCTACAGCGAAGCCGGCAAGCAGGAGCGGGCTAACGTGCTGAGCCGGTTTCGGGCGGGTAAGTTCCAGCTGCTGCTCGCGACGGATGTCGCCGCGCGCGGGCTTGATGTGGCCGGCGTGACGCATGTGTTCAATCTGGACCCGGCCCCGGGGCCGGATTATTATGTGCACCGCGTCGGCCGGACAGGCCGGATGGGACGCCCCGGCACGGCCGCGTCCATCGTTACGCCGCAGCAAACGTTTATCATGGACAAGTTTGCCAAGCGCTCGGGCTGGAGATCGCGAGGAAAGCGATCTATGAAGGCAAGATCGTCGACCCTGGCGACGATCGAAGCGCCGCGGCGCAGCGCCAGCGCCGCGAGCAGCAAGGCCGCGCGCCTGCGGGGCGCGCGGGCAAAGGCGGCAGCGCCGGTACGGCGCGCGCTGCCGCAGC
>NZ_JXAK01000121.1 GCF_000829455.1 Gordoniibacillus kamchatkensis | reverse complement strand
TCTTTTCCTTTCCCTGGATTGATGTTCTGGTCATTATATCGGTCAGGATTCGGACAACCATTACCGTCAGTTTTTGGACATTACGTATTAGCGGAAACACATTAGTAGTTACTTTTCTCAAATTTTGTAAACTGTTAAACATTTCGTCGAATAATATTATCTCAATATTTTTTAACGATGCACGTAATATTTTAAAATCTTCTCGTTTTTTTGAATCATTTAGTTCCATATTAGTACCAATTACTAATACACCCCTCGGCTTTATGATACTTACCTCTTGCCCCCTATCCATTTTGATCGAATGCTGTATACTTGTTCTATTCTCTGTCGCCCAAAAAATATATTTTTCTAATTGTCCAATGGCTTCCGCCATCTCATTACTCCAATAGTAATTATCATGACTATTATCGTATCTTATTAAAGACGTGTCAGGTCTCTTAATTTCGTATATATCAACGAACCCATATATATCATAAACAAGGAAATCGGGCTCTGCTTTTCTCCCCGACTTCAAATTGAATTTTGGCAAAAAATCAATATATCTAGAATCGAAAATGAATATATTTTTTTCAAAAAACTTCTGCCAACTTGATTCTTGAGTTTTTTTTGCCAGCTTTTCAGAAAAGTCATCTAGAATACTATCGAGACTTATCTGCTTTACCTTAAGAACATTTCTAAGAATAAAATCATGCTTCTCTGAATTCTTTCCAAGTAGTTTCTCGTAAAATTCTTGTACTTTTTCGATTTCAGCTTTGCTTAATTTATCAATTAATCCTTCGTCCAGTGAAGACAGGAACATCTTTTTCAATTCTGAATCTGTTTTTTGATCAGGCGAATATTTAGAAAATGCAGGGAAACGATTATGAAAAAATTCAGCAATTGAATTGATTGATAGACTAGTACCTTTTCTTTTTCCTATGATGCATAGTGTAAATAATTTTTCAAAATCATCATGATGAAGGTTAATGCTAAATTTCCCTTTGAGTTTTCGTATTGATGTCGATTTATTATTCGATATGGTTAATTTCTGAATGTGACTATTTCCTACACCCATATACTCTTTTAAGCCTTCTGTAAATGCAAATGAGCTTATGTACTCAGTAAAGCCTCCACCATTTTTATAAAAGTGAGTAGGGAATGTTTGAAACCCATCTAAAATAATTTCTGAAGTTATAAAATTAGAGGACATTTTATAATGTATCGTTCGAAGATCAGTATGGTAAGCGTAGACCTCACTTTTCTGAACCAGCTGGTTTTTGCTCATATGAATTTCTTCTAATTCTATTTCGAGATTAGAAACATAAGCCCCATCATCAACTTCTGTGACCAAAAATACGACGGTATTGGATTTGCGATTTGGGGTTATCTCTATATTTAAAAGTAAAATACTTACTCTCAGTTGGGTTATACGATTCAATTATCATTTTCAATTCCCCTTCTTTTATAAACTTCCCCCCATACTGGCATCAAATTCGACAGCATTTACCAAAATCCCTTCTTACAGCATGAGCTCGATTGTACCTGTTCATCAAGTACCCTCCAAACGTTTGATAAAGCGACTCACTCTCACGAAAAGTGCCAAATCATATTCCATTTTTAAAGAGCAATTTTTGCTGAGCCACAGAAAAAGTGTACTAATTCACAAACCAAAAAAATAATGAAAGTCGCAAGAAAAAAAACCGTACCATCAAGGCACGGGTCAGCGACATGTATGTTCAAACTCGACGACATTTTATGTTCAAATCAGCGACAAAACAAGTTACAACTCACAAAAAAAGCCACCCTCACGGGTGGCCCCTTTCCTTAACTGCATTTATTAATTAGTGTACAGGACGTGTATATACATACGATTTTTCAATTAAAATAAATAGCTTTCGCCAATTCATTCAATTTTATACACATGTATATAAATCCTAATCTATTATACTATTTATCTGCTCCTTTATTTTAGTTATTCGATTTAAAGCCAACTCACTAAGTGTTGCAGCCCATATATATCCTGACTCGTTTGGACTGTTTTCTTTAAATTGTTGAGTCCTTTTATGCATAGACATTATAACATTTTCAAAAGAGTCCAATTCATTAATTAATTCATTTGGTATGTTATTGGTTTTGCTGAACCCAGCTATCAGCCCATTTATATTAAATTCATTAAAATCTAATATATCGGAGTTCATAATTTCTTTAAGGTTATTGTCTTTCTTCCCCTTTAAAGAATCAATTTCCTCAACTAATTTTTGATTAATTTTATTCTCTTCATCTATTTTTTTTATTTAACTTCTGTATTTCCATTTCAAGTAATCTTATTTGGTTACTCCCATTTCTATATTCGATGAATTTCTTTACTTCTTTTTCTTCAAACCAAACTCCTTTTTTTCGGGAGTCAATTTTAGCTTTTATAAGTCCGTTTCTTTTCCACCTTAGAACAATCTGTTTATCATTTGCAGATGTAATACCAGAATCCTTTAGAAGTTGAAATACTTCATCTGAAGAAAGTAACATAATTTGTACTCCTCAAAAAGCTTTATTATCATTACACTTATCTTTACTATTAGAATATCCAATAGATTCTTATTTATCAATATTATTTTGTATTTATCTTTACTATTATTCTTACTATGCTGAAAACATATGGCGGTTATTCATTGATCCGCTGTTCATGGGATATTGTTGAGGTATTTCGATATGGGGTAAGTCGGATTTTGAGGATATTTTCGCCGTTAAAAGCAAAGAGGAATGCACTTCGGCATTCCTCTTTGCTTTTAACTCAATGTTATCTCTTCGATATTATTTGTTTTCATCCTTATTCACTTCACACTCTTGAATATATTTTTCAAAAACTTCAGTGGTCTTACGTATGAGTTTATCAAACAATTCATTCTCTATAGCTTTCGTAGTCAACCACAACTCACCATATTCTTTGACAAATGCCTGAAATAATACGTTATCGTTTTCAGTTTCATCAATCCCTAAAATCTCTGACATAATCTTTTTATTTCCTATGACATTAAATATCTTATAATATAATTCACTTATCCGTTCTGAGGCTAATTTAGATACAAGATTTTCCGTGTATAGCTTACTTGGAACTACTGAACTGACCTTCCCCAGTTGATGCTTCCTGCTGTTTTTTGTAATTACACGTTCTGATTTATCCTCTTCAATTTCAATCTTTATAATATGCGTAGACTCTAATTGATCTCCTTGAATAGTTGATGAATAAAATTTAATATTGTTTTTCATTAAGATGTTTTCAAGTTGTTTTAATTGAAAACCTAGCACATCGTACATCTTATCTTTTTCGTCACTCTTTTTGCGTTTATTTATTTTATCCGAAACTGGTAAAATGAATCTATCGAAACTGGATAGATCCTTTATTAGATCAACATGAAAGCTCGCAATGAATTTAAACACTTTTTCCGCTTCGAATTGGTGTGATTCATTCAAGATGACAGTTTCAAATTTCTCAGCAAGTGTCGGATCGAAAATATCGGTATTACGAAGCACAAATTCCATTTTACTTAGATCGAATGATTTTAAACGAGTCACGCTCCACATCAGTCCTTTATTCTATTACGTTATGATGTTCCAAAATTGAATTCGTGGTAAATGCAACTGATTATCTTTAGAATATCATCTAAACTTGTTTAGATCTGCAGGCGCTCAATAAAGAGAAGACGTCAATTATTACACTAATTCCTTCACCTTGGTACTTGTTTCCTTGTTTTATCATTCTGGCTATTACTACCGCATGCTTAATACCTTTTATTTTTCCTTTCAAAAAACCATTCTCTGGTTCTTCATTTAGTTCTATTTCTAATTCTGCCATGTACTTTTCAAAATAGCTGATTAAATAATCGGTTTCTGAGGTGCTTTGGGCTAGATTGTCTATGAACAGCACACTATTGGAAATAGCTGCCTTTTGAAGGATCGAATCTTTAGTTTTTAAGAACCCATGAATAGATTCAAGATAGTTTCTTAGAATATCTTCATCCGGCAGCTTTTGCATATGTTTGTCTAACAAATCGATCAGGAAATCAACTTTTTCTGTGTCATTTAATAAAGTCAAACTTTATCCCCCATTCTTTTGATTTATATGATTCTATCAATAGTGAACACTCTTTAGAAGGTTATCCTAGCTCTCAGCCTAATAATTTACCCGCCGCGGCGTTGAATTTCCTAATCATCTTACAGTCGAAGGTTCGATTGTACCCATGAAAATCTGAAATCACAATTGTTCTAATAATTTTCACTTCCCTGCAGATTATTCTAGCTGATAAATCTGCGCAATTATACCTTTCTAAAATGAAAACTCATACGTTCTTCTCTTATTCAAGAGGTAGGCTCTAGTTTACTGAGTTTACCGGGTCTACCGAGGTAGTTCAAGTTATTCACCGCGTCTACTCAAGTCAACTGGAAAATAACTGATAAATACAAAACAGAGTCCCGTAATTTGCGGAACCCTGTTGGTCTTATTTATTGCTAATCTTATTCAATCAAACTCACCATTTCCTTGTTGCTATAAATGCTTTTCGAGAGTAGAACCAGCTCGATAAATCATATAAATTAAAATACTCATCAATCCACTTTCAAGCGCCAGATAATATTCTCTATTAAGTATTTGACCTGCTCCAAATCCTAAGAATATGTTACTGAGTATTTTCAAAATTATGCCTTCATTTCTATCTAACCACCTCATTAATGTCACCTACCAAATATTATGGTTCGATTAATACATCATCAATTTTACGAAGTGGACGAATAAGCATATCGAGACAAATCCTCCCTTGTTCCCCCACTTCTTCAACAGCTAAACCTAAAGTTACATATAGACTAACTGCTTCATTAATGCTTTTCGGATATTGATAACCATTAGCTTCTAGTCTGCGCTTGATTTCCTTTTCCCTCTCATACAGCATTTGTTTCTCATCCATGTCAAATTCAGTTGGAGTGATCCCGGCTTCTTCAAAATCAAGAAAAGTATTTGGTTTTATCTTATTCTCAAGATAAATAATAGTATCATCCCTAGAAAGACCAATCGCTATTGCATTACTAAAGTAAGGTACTAATGTAACATTAGGCATTGGCAACCATAACCCCCATCCGCTTTCATAAAACTGATTGGGTATCACGCATTGGCCTTCGGTTATAAGTCCTAATTGTTTAAGTCCTTTAACTGTAACTTTGCCATTAGTCAAAAAATTAATTGCCTCACTCTGAAAAGAAAACATGTTCAGCTCCCGTTTGAATAATATAAAGCAGAATATCCAGCGGCCTTTCGTTTGAAATCGTAAATTCAGAAATGACACCATTTGCATTTTGTGATGTATTATAACTTATCCCTACGGCCCAATATTCTTCTTCTGGAGATTTAGAAATTTCCGAAGTATCATTATGACTCCAGTGAATATGATCTTTCAAATCCGTGTACTCGTCTCTACTTATTCCAATTAACTTTAACCCCCCATCACAATATTTAATTTTCAAGATCTTTCGACATTCCTTTTGCTGAAGAAACAAGTACTGAGCGTTTCTAAGGAAAATAAGCTTATTAAATTGAAAAATAAACTGCTCAGACGATTGGTTAGAAAGAATCAACGACTCCACCGATCTGACTTTTGGAATCATTGTGCTCACCTCTGGTTATAATAACTACAATATATCACTTTTAAGTGATTTTTACAATTATATTCACTTATACTCATATATATTTTTTTTGAATAATCCTCTACCCTTGAGTAGGGAGGTAATCTTGGATGTCTGATTTAAAGAAAATAATTGGTGAAAAAATCCGAAGCATACGTACTAAAAAAGGTTTGACTTTACAACAATTGGGTCATCTTACAGGGCACCAAGCTTCATATCTTACTGAGGCTGAACTCGGTAAACGGAATCTCTCTTTGGATTCGCTAGAGAAGATCATGAATGCCCTAGAAATAAAGCCTGGAGAACTTTTTGATTTCCGAGAGCTTGATTTAAATTCTTCAGATTTTGAAACAAGGTCTGTTCTAGAAGTTCATTACCAATTTCTAAAAGAGAAGAAGACTACTGATGTTAAAATGATCCACCGGATCACAAAAGATATTTTCAATTCTATCGAAAAGACAGAATAATGTGCTTGTGATGGATTAGCATTTGGTTAAGTGTCACTGCTCACATAATTTAACTTGATAATAATGGAATAGCATTCGGAATTGTCTACCGAATGCCGAACCGTCTTATCCCCCCGTCGGTGAATCCATACGAAATAAAGGTGAATTAATCGGGTAGGAGGCTACCCATTAGTTGAGTAGCCGACCTCCCACACCACCGTACGTACCGTTCGGTATACGGCGGTTCCTTAGTTCACGCAGTTACT
>NZ_JXAK01000120.1 GCF_000829455.1 Gordoniibacillus kamchatkensis | reverse complement strand
TCTCTCGGTTATCTTTCGCCCGATCGATTCGAGGCTCTTTACTACAAAGGCATTAGCTAAATTCCCTTAATGAGTGTCCACTTTCTTGACAGAGGTCCAGTTGTTCCGTTATCGGTCAGAAACAAGAGCAATTCTCGCTTAAACTGCGGGGATAACGTACTCTCGTTCCGTTAATTTCGGGAAATACTCGGGAAATTGGCTGATAACGGAACGTCGTTCCGTTATTGTGCGGATGGAGGGGCACCGGGTCACCCTTAACGGAACGCATGCAGTTCCGTTATTCCGCGGATAGATGGGCACCGGGTCACCCTTAACGGAAGCAGTTCCGTCCGCGGATAGACGGGCACGGACCACCCGTAACGAAACTAATTCCCGCTAATCGGCAGGGGCAGGAATTCCCCTAATCAATGAATTTTCCATGTTCTGTAACGTACCGTTCGACAGCAAGGGATTCCCCAAAATTTAACTGAGACCTATAAACGTGCAAATATTTCATCGGGAAGGGCGCTCATCCGAAAGACGGCGCAGGCCGTCTCCTTTTGCTAGCCGAAAGTTTTTCAAGTTTAAGGACGGCCAAGAACAAGAAGGCGAGCAAGAAAGAACGGCAGTTTTTCTGTTCAACCTGCATATGTATAGAACCCTCGCCCTCCAAGGCGGGGTACACACTAAAACGTTCTACCAGGAGGTGATGGCATGACGTTGGAACGATACGGTCACGGCGGGGATTTGCAGACGGCGGCGGAGACATTCGGCGGATCGCCGGAACATTTTCTCGATTACAGCTCGAATATGAATCCGTTCGGGCCGCCGCCTTCCGTTGAGCGCGTGCTGCGCGAGCGGTGGCGCGACATCGCCGGTTATCCGGACCCGGCCGTGCGCGAGCTGCGCGGGAAGCTTGCCGCCCATTACGGCATTCCGGCGGAAAGCATCCTCGTCGGCAACGGCGCCGCCGAGCTGATCGATTTGCTCGTGCGCGTGCTGAAGCCGGGCGTGACGGCGTTGGCGCAGCCCGCTTTCGTCGAATACGAAGAGGCGGTCGCGCATGCCGGAGGGGACGTGCATACGATCCCGCTGCGCGCCGGGGACGACTTTACGCTGCAGAGCCAGCCGCTGGAACACGCTTTGGCCGTTTCGGATCTCGTCTTTCTCGGCCATCCGAACAACCCGTCAGGAGCGCTCGTGCCACAGCCCCTGTTGGAGCTTGCGGCCTCGAGCGAGGGGGCGATGCTCGCGCTGGACGAAGCGTTTCTCGACTTCGTTCCCGAGGAGCGGCAGCTGACCTGGATGCGTCGGGCGGCGGCCAGTCCGCGCCTGTTCGTCGTGCGCTCGATGACGAAGTTTTATGCGATTCCCGGCGTGCGGCTCGGGTTCCTCGTCGCCCATCCGGACCGCATCCGCGAGCTGAAGGAGCGGCAAGTGCCGTGGAGCGTGAACGCCTTCGCGCAGTGGATCGGCTGCGCCGTACTCGATGAAGCGGGGTACGCCGCACGGACGTTGCGCTGGCTGCAGGACGAGCGCCCTTGGTTTGCAGCTGCGCTTGGCGGCCTCGGGCTGCGCGTTGTGCCTGGCGCTGCCGCCAACTTTTTGCTGTGCCGTCTGCCGGACGAGCTGGCCGGGCGCGTGCCCGAGCTGCAGCGCCGGCTCGGCGGGCGCGGCGTGCTGATTCGCGACGCATCGCGGTTCGCCGGCCTCGACAAGAGCTGGCTCCGCCTCGCCGTCAAGCTGCGCGCCGACAACGAGCGGCTGCTTGCCGCCCTCGGCGAAACGCTGCAGGCGATGCGGGATGAGCCGCACCCGAAGGAGGACGGGCGATGACGGCGCGCACGATTATGGTGCAGGGCACTTCGTCGGATGTCGGCAAGAGCATCCTGACGGCGGCGCTTTGCCGCATTTTTACCCAGGACGGTTACCGGGTGCGGCCTTTCAAGTCGCAAAACATGTCGCTCAACTCGTACGTGACGCCGGACGGCCGGGAAATCGGCCGCGCCCAAGGCGTGCAGGCGGACGCATGCGGCGTTGCGGCGACGACCGACATGAACCCGATTTTGCTGAAGCCGAAGCAGGACATGGTAGCGCAAGTCGTCGTCCACGGCAAGCCGCTCGCCGATTTGGACGCCCGCACGTACCGCGAGTCGTATTTGCCGCAGGCGGGCTGATCGTGAAGGAAGCGCTCGCCAGACTGCGCGCGGAGGCCGATATCGTCGTGCTGGAAGGGGCCGGCAGTCCCGCGGAAGTGAACCTGAAGGACAGGGACATCGTCAACATGCGCGCTGCGGAATGGGCAGATGCGCCGGTGCTGCTGGCTGCGGACATTGACCGGGGCGGCGTTTTCGCTTCGATTGTCGGTACGCTGGAGATTTTGTCACCCGCCGAACGCGCCCGTGTGGAGGGATTCGTCATCAACAAGTTCCGGGGTGACGCCAGCCTGCTGCAGCCTGGCCTCGACTGGCTCGAAGCGAAAACCGGCAAGCCGGTGCTCGGGGTCATTCCGTACTTGCCGGAGCTCGGAATCGAAGACGAAGACTCGGCTTCGCTCGACTCGAAGCGCCGTCCCGTCTACGCTGCGGAGCGATCGGATGGACATGCCGACATCGACGTCGCCGTCATCCGCTTTCCGCGCATTTCCAACTTCACGGACATCGACCCGCTGCTGCTGGAGCCGGATGTGCGTGTCCGCTTCGTCTCCGCTGCCTCGGAATGGGGCAATCCGGACGCCGTTGTGCTCCCGGGCAGCAAAAACACGATTGAAGATTTGCTCTACTTGCGGCAGCAAGGTTTAGAGCCGTTAATCATTAACCACGTCAAAAGCTTGCAGCGCCACCTGATCGGCATATGCGCCGGCTACCAAATGCTGGGCGAGCGTTTGCTCGACCCCGGAGGCTTCGAGTCCGACAAGTTTCAGGAGCTTGCCGGACTTGGCCTGCTGCCGGCGGAAACGGTCTTTACGGCGGAGAAGCGGACGGTGCGCGTGCAAGGAACGGCGATGCTTTTCAACAACTCAGACGGGATACAGAAATCGCCATGCGCCATCGACGGCTACGAAATTCATATGGGACGCACCCGCTACACAAAGCCTGTGGCCGCCCCTTTTCTGATCGCCGAACAAGGCGCGACGCCGCATGGCGACGGGGCTACCGCCGCGGACGGACGTCTGTGGGGCACGTATGTGCACGGCATCCTCCACAACGACGAGCTGCGGCGGGCGTGGCTCAACGAGCTGCGCGTTGCCAAAGGCCTTCGGCCGCTGCCGCCGCAGGTGCGCTTCCGCGAACGCCGGGAGCGGGCGTTCGACCGGCTGGCGGCGCATGTGCGGAGCCATTTGGATATGAACCGAATCTATGAGATGATAGGGCTGACCGCCCCGCAAAACGGAGGGACTTTCCAATGAAAATTTATACCCGCACCGGCGATGCCGGGCAAACCGGCGTCATCGGAGGCCGCGTGGACAAAGACGACGCTCGCGTCGAAGCTTACGGCACGGTCGACGAGCTGAACTGCTTCCTCGGCCAGGCAATGGGCTTCATGGCGGCCAAACGGGAGCTGTACACCGACTTGCTTGCCGACATGCTGCAAGTGCAGCACGAGCTGTTCGACTGCGGCCACGATCTTGCCGTGCTAAAGCAAGAAGCGCGCCCTTACAAGGTGAACGCAGGCATGGTCGACAACCTGGAGACCTGGATTGACAAATACGACGCGGAAACGCCGGACATTACGCGCTTTATTTTGCCCGGAGGAAGCCAGGTCTCGTCCGCATTGCACGTGTGCCGCACCGTGTGCCGCCGTGCCGAGCGGCGCGTCGTGACGCTGGCCCGCACGCAGCCGATCAACGAGGAAGTGCGCCGCTATTTGAACCGGCTGTCGGATCTGTTTTTCACGATCGCCCGCACCGCCAATCACCGCGAGGGCGAGTCCGACGTCGAATACGTGCGCAGCGGCGAGGTGTTTCGCCGCAAGTGACCGCCGAAACGCGCTACTACGATCCGATCGTCTACGTAGTCCCACCGGAGGATGACGGCATGCTGCTCAAAACGGTGCTGCACCGCCGGCTCGGCATGTCGCGCAAGCTGCTTTCGCGGCTCAAGCTGACGGAGCAGGGCATTACCGTCAACGGCGAGCGCCGCTATACGACCGTCAAACTGGCGGCGGGCGATGTGGTCGAGGTGAGAATGGAGGCGGAGGAGTCCGACGACATTTTGCCGCAGGATTTGCCGCTCGACATTCTTTATGAAGACGAGCATTTGCTCGTCGTGAACAAGGAAGCGGGCATGATCGTGCATCCGACGCACGGCCATTACGTTGGCACGATAGCAAACGCCGTCGTCCATTACTGGCGGGAGCGGGGCGAGACGCACAGGTTCAGGCCTGTGCACCGGCTCGATCAGGAAACGTCGGGTGTACTCTGCATCGCCAAAAATCCGTACGCGCACCAGCAAATATCCGAGCAAATGCAAGCGGGAACCGTTACCAAGCTATATTGCGCCGTTGTACATGGCGTCGTCGCAGCGGACGGCGGCACCGTAGACGGTCCGATCGACCGCGACCCGGAGCAGCCGCACGTCCGCATCGTCACGCCGAACGGCTACCCGGCGGTGACGCACTATGAGGTGCTGGAGCGTTATGAGCGGCATACGCTCGTGCAGCTTCGGCTCGAGACGGGGCGCACGCATCAAATTCGCGTTCATATGAAGCATATCGGCCATCCGCTCGTCGGCGACAAAATGTACGGCCCGCCGGGCGGAGCCGAGCTGCCGCCGCCGTTCCCGCGCCAGGCGTTGCATGCGGCGAAGCTTGGCTTCGAGCATCCGGCGGCGAAGCGGCGGCTCGAGATCGAAGCGCCGCTGCCGGCCGATATGCGCGAGCTGGTGCGGACGGTGCGGGATATAGAACCGGTGCAAGGATAAACGGTTTACGCCGTCCTTAAGGACGTGCGCGTTTACCGTAGCGGAGTCAGCCAAGTATAGGCGCAGCTGATTCTTTCCGACGCAGTAAAAAGGACGGCCGCCGAAGCGAATGCGGGAGGCTGTCCTTTTTGCCGTAGTTGTGATGTAATGAAAGTTGCAAGCGAAAGCGAGAGAGGGGAACATTCCGATGAGCAAGTTGACCGTCTACGAATACAGCAAATGCGGAACGTGCCGCAGCGCGGTGAAGTGGCTGAAAGAGGCCGGCCACGAGGTGGAGCCGGTGGCGCTGTTCGAACAGCCGCCGTCCCCGGAAGAGCTGAAGAAGCTGATCGAACGGAGCGGTTTGGGCGTGCGGAAGTTTTTTAACACGTCGGGCGAAGTGTACAAGGAGATGGGGCTGAAGGATAAGCTGCCGGGGATGACGGAAGAGGAGATGATTCGGCTGCTGTCGTCGAATGGCAGATTGATCAAGCGGCCGGTCGTGACGGACGGCCGGACGGTCACCGTCGGCTTTAAGGAGGAGCAGTACGAGCAGATTTGGGGGGACCGGACATGAACGGGCGGCAAGCGGCATCGAAACGGCTCGGCGGGCTCGGCTCGGCCATCTTCTCGGAGGTGGCGAGCTGGAAGCGCGAGGCGCTGGAGGCGGGACGTGACGTTATCGATCTTGGCATCGGCAGTCCCGACCGTCCGCCGTCTGCGCGGGTGATCGAGGCTCTGCAGCAAGCAGTGCTTAACCCTGCTAATTACGGCTATCCGACGTCGGAGGGCAGTCCCCGTTTCCGCGCTGCGGTAGCCCGCTGGTACGAGCATCGCTTCGGGGTTAAGCTCGAACCTGAGCGCGAAGTGCTGGCTTTGATGGGCTCGCAGGACGGGCTTGCCCACCTGGCGCTGGCGATTACCGACCCGGACGACGTCGTGCTTGTGCCCGACCCGGGTTACCCGATCTACACGGCCAGCTTGACGATTGCCGGAGCGGAGCCTTACTTGCTGCCGCTGCGCGAGGAGCACGGCTATTTGCCGCAGCTTGACGCTATCCCTGAGCAGATCGCCCGCAAGGCCAAGTTTATTTTGCTGAATTATCCGAGCAACCCGCTTTCGGCCGTGGCGGACAGAGCCTTTTTCGAGCGGCTGGTGGACTTTGCCCGGCGCTACGGGCTGATCGTCGTACACGACTTGGCGTATTCTGAAATGGCGTTCGACGGCTATGAGCCGATGAGCGTGCTTGAAGTCGAGGGAGCGAAGGACGTCGCCGTCGAATTTCACTCCTTGTCGAAAAGTTTCAATATGGCCGGCTGTCGAATCGCCTTCCTCGTCGGCCGTCCGGATGTCATCTCGGCGCTGAAAATTTTGAAATCGAACATCGATTACGGGGTGTTTTTGGCGGTTCAAGAGGCCGGGATCGCGGCGCTTGAAGAAGATATGGAACGGGGAGAGTCCGTCGGCCCTTTGTACGAACGCAGGCGTGACGCGCTGCTTGAGACGCTGGCCGGCTACGGTTGGTCGATCCCGAAGCCGAAGGCGACAATGTTCGTTTGGGCGCCGATTCCGGACGGCTGGACATCTCGACAAATTTCCCGGGAAATGACGCTGCATGCAGGTGTTGTCGTTATTCCGGGCGACGCTTTCGGAGCCGAGGGCGAAGGTTATGTGCGCATTGCACTTGTGCAGGACGAGGAGCGGCTGCGTGAGGCAGGGCGGCGTATGGGGGAATTTGTGCGTTCCCATCGGCCGCCAAGTTCGCGCTGACGTAAGGCAGTGCACCGTCCATGGGGATTGGCGGCTTATGCCCAGGCAAATAGGCAGCTGCCAACAGCAGCAACAGCGGCAACAGCAACTGCCAACAGCAACAGCCAACAGCAACAGCCAACAGCAACAGCCAACAGCAACAGCCAACAGCAACAGCAGCAAC
>NZ_JXAK01000119.1 GCF_000829455.1 Gordoniibacillus kamchatkensis | reverse complement strand
CGCTGATTTTCGGGCTCGTAGCCTATTTATTTTACCCCGGTGAATGGCTGCCGCCGACATGGATCGAAAGCTTGGCGGCGCACCTGAGAAGCGATGCCACTTGCCGCGTGGTGCTGGGCAGTACCCGCACGGATGGAGTGCGCCGCTCAAAGGAGCGCTGATTTTCGGGCTCGTAGCCTATTTATTTTACCCCGGTGAATGGCTGCCGCCGACATGGATCGAAAGCTTGGCGGCGCACCTGAGAAGCGATGCCATTGCCGCGTGGTCTGGGCAGTACGAACAGATCGGCGGCGAGACCCGCACGCTGCTGTTCGCCGCCGGATGGACGATGATGCTGTCGGTGCTGCACATGCTGCTTGTCCAGCGCCAGCAGGCGCTGTGGCTAGGTGCGGCGACAACGCTCTATTTGTTGCTGCTGCAGCTTTGTTTCGGCGTCGATACGACGCCCGGCGTGATGCGTTCCTGCGTTTGGGCCGGACTGCTGCTGGCGCTGCTGCTGCCAGACAAGCTGGAACGAACGCGCGGCGTTGCATTGTCGCGCCCCGCGGCGTTCCGCACGGCCGCGACCGCTGCGGCGCTTTTGGCGGTGTGCTTCGCCGCCGGCTGGTACGGCTGGAGGCCGGCCGACACGGCCGGCCAGCGGCTCATGAAGCCGATGGACTACAGTTTTCTCGAACGCTGGCCGTTTTCCGCTTTAACGTCATCTGCCGTGAACCCGTCCGCCCCTCCAGCCGCCGAAGCTGCTGCGAACCTGGAAACAAGCGCCGCCAAAACCGGCTACAGCCTGGACGACAGCGCCCTCGGCGGACCGATCGAGCCGGACGACAGTATCGCGTTCACGGCGCGTACAAGCGAACTCGCCTATTGGCGAGGGGAATCGCGCGACGTTTACACAGGCAAAGGCTGGCGGCAATCCGCTTCGCGCTTGGAGACGTTCCGGGAGACGGAGCCTTCGCCTGACAGCCGAATTATCCGCCAGGAAGTAACGCTTCCGAGCGGACAAGGAACGCGGCTTTTGTTCCCGGCAGGACCGCTGCTCCGGGCGGATGCACTGCTGACGCTGCAGGACCGGTCTCTCCCGGCCGGCTTACTTCGCTATGATGCGGCCACTGGAGCGTACTCGCTTCCCGAGCTTTCCGATCCGGTCGTCTATTACCGCCTTGAAGCGCTTGTTTCCGTTGCGGACCCGGCCCTGCTCGCGGAAGATAGAGGAGCGATTCCGGAAGAGATCCGAACGGAGAACACCCAGCTACCCGATACCGTACCCGAGCGCGTCCGTCAACTGGCAGCGGCAATCACGGCCGAGGCTTCGACAACGTACGATAAGGCCACGGCTGTTGCCGATTACCTTCGCTCCCATTATCGGTACAGCATGAGTGAACCGACGGTACCGGGACCCGCGGAAGATTTTGTCGATCACTTTCTGTTTGTGGACAAGGCAGGGTACTGCGATCAGTTTTCTTCGGCGATGGCCGTGCTGCTCAGGGCGGCTCAGGTGCCTGCGAGATGGGTAAAGGGCTATGCGCCGGGAACGGAGTCCATCGAAACTCCCGCAAGCGCACACGCCGCCGATCCCGTTCCTGCTCCGGCCGACGCCGGCGATCCGGCTGCCCGGGACCCGGCGTTCCTGCAAGAAGCAGGCGCGTCCGATACTGAGCCCCCCATGCACAACGTTGTAGTGCGCAACCGCGACGCGCATGCTTGGGTCGAGGTATACTTTCCGAGCTTCGGTTGGGTGCCGTTCGACCCGACTCCCGGCTTCTCGGGCGCCGGCATGGCCAAGCTGCCCGAGTCTCCGGAGCGGGTTCCGGCCCCTGCCAAAGAGTCGGCGGCAAACGGCACCAGCGGTGCGCAATCAGAATTGCCGTCAATCACACAGCCGGCAGACACGGGGCTGCATGCTGTATTAGGCGCTTCTTTCCCTGGCTTTCAAGCCATAAAGCTGCTGGAAAGCGCGCAGGAACCGGCCGCCGCCGCTTGGCAGCTGACCAGGCAAAACATTCCGCTGCTTACTGCTATAGCTGCGTCCGCCGTCGCGGCAGCCGTCCTGCTCCATGCGTGCCGGGACCGCCTGTTTGCGGCGTCGCTCGCGGTGCGTGCCGCATTCCGGGGGGCGGGCGATAAAAGGAGCTCCTTGCTGCTGATGGACTTGCTGTGGAACCGAATATATCGGCTGCACGGCGCTAAAGCGACTAACGAAACGACGCGCGAATACGTCACGCGGCTGGCGCTTCCGGATGACGACCGCCGCGCTGCGCTGCACGATTTTGCACGCCTGTATGAAACCGCACGCTACGATGGGCAGCCGAAACGCCCGATTCCGCACCGCACGCTATACGAGCTGTGGCGGCGGATGAGCGCAAGACATTGACCGGCTTGCCGCTCGATCTAAAGCGGAACAGGCCGTTCCGGACATGCGTTTTATTTCACCGGCTTTAGCCAGCTGGCTCCCTCGCGCCCTTTTATCAACTGGAAAAGCTCAGGGTTGTCGAGAAAGCAACCGCCGAACCTGACAGAGTAAAGCTGAGGTCGTCGGAAAACGAGACAGGTGAAAGACTCAGACCATTGGAAAACGTCCAATGTTATTATTCCTGTTGCCCGTAGCGAGAAGCTGCATTGGAAAACCTGCAGTCAAATGGCCGATGCCTCGCTCTAAACCGCAGCTGCATGGCTTTTTCGTTGGAGGTAATCCAATGAGGGCCAAGGAAAACCTACTTTCGGCTTAAAAACATTGGACAAAATGCAATGTATGCAGCTAAATTGGCCGAATGCAAAAAAATACCGGATGCTAAAATGCACTGACACCGATCCACAATCTTGCATTTTCTCGGACAGCCGGAAAACCTCCCTCTATTTTGATACGTAAAGTGCGCATCTATAAAATTTACGGGAAAACCTCCACAAAATTACCGGTCAAGGTCGTAACAGAACGAAAGCGGACAAAATAACGGGAAGAAATGGAGATAACGAGTGGAACCGACGATTTACGTACAAAATAAAGGGAGCTTTTCCCGTAAATCGGCTTCGTAAATCGGCGACAATCCGCCTCCTCTGCGAGCTTAGTTCGAACGGGCAGAGGGGACGCGACGGCAAAAATGCGCTCTCAGGAAAAATGTGGGCGCAATTGGCCGCAAGCCCGGCCAAGCTGCCGATGGGGGCAAGCTGCGACAAGCTTCTTGACCCCATTTTGCCCGTTATATATAATGGCTACAATTGATTGAGAGGGGACCAATTGTAGTGAACAAACCTAATGAGCTGATCGTCGTTTTGGACTTCGGGGGCCAGTACAACCAATTGATTGCGCGGCGAATTCGGGATCTCGGCGTTTACAGCGAACTGCTGCCGTACAATACGCCTGTGAGCCGAATCCGCGAGCTTCAGCCGAAGGGGATCGTTTTCTCCGGCGGACCGTCGAGCGTCTACGAAGACAAAGCGCCTCATGTCGATCCCGCTATCTATGATTTGAACATCCCGATTTTCGGCATCTGCTACGGCATGCAGCTCATCGCCCACCAGCTGAAAGGCAAAGTCGAGCGCGCCGCCAAGCGCGAATACGGCAAAGCCGACGTCGACTTCGCGCCGCACTGCCGGCTGACGCAAGGACTTGAGCCCCGTCAGACGGTGTGGATGAGCCACGGCGATTACGTGTCCGTGCTGCCGGAAGGGTTCGTCGTCGATGCCAGCACCGAGCACGCGCCCGTTGCGGCGATGAGCCACCCGGACAAGCGCGTATACGGCGTGCAGTTCCACCCGGAGGTGCGCCATTCCGTGTATGGCCAGGACATGCTCCGCAACTTCCTGTTTGAAGTTTGCGACTGCAAGGGCGAATGGAGCATGGAGACGTTTATCGACGACACGGTGCGCGACATTCGCGCTCAAGTCGGCGACAAAAAGGTGCTGTGCGCCCTGAGCGGCGGCGTCGATTCGTCCGTCGTGGCGATTTTGATCCACAAGGCGATCGGCGACCAGCTCACCTGCATGTTCATCGACCATGGCTTGCTGCGCAAAGGAGAAGCGGAGAGCGTCATGGACACGTTCGTCGGCAAATTCGATATGAAAGTCGTCAAAATCGACGCCCGCGACCGGTTCCTCGGCAAGCTGGCCGGCGTGGACGACCCCGAGCAGAAGCGCAAAATCATCGGCAACGAGTTTATCCGCGTGTTCGAAGAGGAATCCGCGCGCCTCGGCGACTTCGCATTTCTGGCCCAAGGCACGCTTTACACGGATATCGTAGAAAGCGGCACCGCCACGGCGCACACGATCAAATCGCACCATAACGTAGGCGGCCTGCCCGAGGATATGAAGTTCAAGCTGGTCGAGCCGCTCAAGGCGCTGTTTAAGGACGAGGTGCGCAAAGTCGGCGAAGAGTGCGGGCTCCCGGCAGCGATCGTCTGGCGCCAGCCGTTCCCTGGACCGGGACTGGCGATTCGCGTACTCGGTGAAGTTACGGAAGAAAAGCTGCATATCGTTCGGGAATCGGACGCCATTTTGCGCGAGGAAATTGCCAAAGCCGGGCTGGACCGGGACATTTGGCAATACTTCACCGCTTTGCCGAACATGAAGAGCGTCGGCGTCATGGGGGACGCGCGCACGTATTCGTACACGGTCGGCATCCGCGCCGTCACTTCGATCGACGGGATGACGGCAGACTGGGCTCGCATTCCGTGGGACGTGCTGGAGCGCATTTCGAACCGGATCGTCAACGAGGTGGAGAACGTCAACCGCATCGTCTACGACGTGACCTCGAAGCCTCCGGCCACTATCGAGTGGGAATAACGGAGGGTCAACACCAAATCCGAACATACCGGAAAAATCATTCCGGAATGTTCGGATTTTTTATTGACAACGTTCGACAGTTCCGAATACAATAGGGGCAGATACCACAAGCTAATCGCATAAAGCTGTTTCGTATAATCCCGGGAATCGGCCCGGGAGTTTCTACGAGGTCACCGGAATGGCCTGGCTACGAAGCGGACGAAGCGTGGGCGGCGCGGACGCGTCGTTTTTCCATTGGCATGCTTAGTCTGATTTTGGACAGCTGGGGCGGGTGACGCCTTGGCTTTTAGTCGTTAGCTTTACTATTTGCCTAGGAGGCTGCCTACTCATGGATCGCTTTTTCAGCTGAAACAGAACGGCACGAACGTTCGGACCGAAATTATGGCGGGTCTGACTACCTTCATGACGATGGCCTACATTCTTGCCGTCAACCCGCTCATCTTGACCGGCGGTACCGGCATGAACTGGGAATCGGTGTTTCTTGCCACGGCAATCGGCGCCGGCGTGATGACGATCGTTATGGGTCTATTCGTCAACTTCCCGGTAGCGCTCGCGCCAGGCATGGGGCTTAACGCCTATTTCGCTACGGTAGTTGCTACCTCGCAAGGGCATTTTACTTACCAGTCGGCGCTGGCGGCGGTGTTCGTTTCCGGTATTATTTTCATCATTTTGACCGTGACCAAGGTTCGTCAGCTGCTGCTGGTGGCGGTGCCTGACAATATCAAGCACGCCATAACGGTCGGCATCGGCTTGTTCATTACGATCATCGGAATGAAAAACAGCGGCCTCCTGGCTGTTGCCGTCTCCAGCTTTAAAGACATTAAAGCCGGCGCGTTTACGGACGTTCTTGGCGCCGAGACCGTGTTCCACATGGGCAGCCTGAAAGATCACAACGTCATTCTCGTCATCATCGGCCTGCTGCTTATTTCAGCGTTGATGGTACTGCGCGTACGCGGCGCAATTTTGCTCGGGATGCTCGGCACGACGATCATCGCCGCGTTCATGGGCGACGTCCACATGGGCAAAGATGTGAAGTGGGCTCCGGATTTCAGCCAGCTGACGCTGTTCCATTTTGATTTCGCCGGCCTGCTCTCGACCGGTATCGTGACTGCGATAGCCACGTTCACGTTCGTCGAGCTGTTCGATACGTTCGGCACGATGGTCGGCACGGCTACCCGCGCAGGCATTATGAACAATAAAGAAGAAGGCAACCGCCGCGTCGGCAAAGCGATGCTGTTCGACGCCATCGGCGTCAGCTTCGGCGCCGCGGTAGGCACGAGCACAGTTACGGCTTATGTCGAAAGTGCCGCGGGGGTCGCTGAAGGCGGACGCACCGGCCTTACGGCTGTGACGACAGGCGTATGCTTCCTGATTGCGCTGTTCCTTGCTCCTATCGCCGCTCTGATTCCCGCTTCGGCTACTGCAGCAGCGCTCATCGTTGTAGGCGTGCTTATGGTGCAAGCCATTCGCCAAATCGATTTCACCGATTTCGTCGTTGCTATTCCGGCGTTCCTGACGATTGTGCTCATGCCTTTCACTTACAATATCGCCAACGGCGTTTCGTTCGGCATTTTCTCTTACGTCGTGCTTGCCACTGTCGGCCGTCTCGGCGGCAAAAGCAAGCACAAAGTGCATTGGCTCATGTGGGTGCTGGCCGTGCTTATTGTGGCGCGTTACGCGTTCATTGGCAGCGAAGGCTAATCCATATAGGCAAATGTTGATCCTCGGGCGTCGCCGCTCGAGGATTTTTCATTTGCGCGCATAGTGGCGGGAGGTGTGGGGCATCCTAACTGTGCGTGCTCCCGTCTGGTTTGATTTTCCATGTGTGAAAGTGTTGCATCCGATTTGCGATCTGTGCTATATTACTCCTTGTCGCTTCGGACAAGCCGCTTCCAAGCAGGCGGCGAATTGCAAAATGAATGCGGTGGAGAAAAAAATTCCACTTGCGTTCGAAGAACCGAATGTGATATATTGATCAAGTCGCTTTTGAGAGATTCATGTCGAAAGCTGATCATCAAATGGACGATTGCTCCTTGAAAACTGAATGACGAGTGAGAGGTTTTCGTGAGGAAAACAACACGCAAGTGTTAAGTAAGAGCTGTAGATTCAAACTTTTATTGGAGAGTTTGATCCTGGCTCAGGACGAACGCTGGCGGCGTGCCTAATACATGCAAGTCGAGCGGAGTGAGTCCTTCGGGGCTCGCTTAGCGGCGGACGGGTGAGTAACACGTAGGCAACCTGCCTGTAAGACCGGGATAACTACCGGAAACGGTAGCTAAGACCGGATAGCTGGTCTTCTCGCA
>NZ_JXAK01000118.1 GCF_000829455.1 Gordoniibacillus kamchatkensis | reverse complement strand
GAGCGCAAAGAAAGCTAAACAAGCTGACGCCGGCAGAGTACCGACGTCAGCTAGCAGCTTAGGGCTTTTTTCAATGTCCGCTATTTGGGGTCTTGACCAACGCGCCGAAAGGGGTAATTTTACGTTTTCGAATATGGAACCAATGCAAAAATTAACCGCCGAAGTTGACGCTACACAATTGGGTTACTTGTTCGTTCTTCAAACGTTTATCGACTATGATACGAACATTCTCGTTATTGGGCGCGACCGCCGCCCTATGACACGGGAAGACATTCAGAAGGCGTTGAACGTTAACCGGAATACGTTGGGCGCGTTCTTGTCTGAAATGGAACGATATTCGGTCGTAATGAAAGATGTCGACGGTCGATATATCGTCAATGACACGTATATTTTCCGTGGGCGACTTGGTAACGGAAACCCCCGCGTCGTCAAGACTTACGACATGGTAGCCCGGAACCTTTACGAAGTGACACAATCAACACGGAAGGTCAAACAATTGGGTTACTTGGTAAAAACGTTGCCGTATCTTCATATGTATAACAACGTCATTTGCGCGAACCCGTTCGAACCCGACCCGGAATTGATTCAAGCGTTCGACAAGGGGCAAGTCGCGGAATTGTTCGGCGTAACGGAGAAATCGGTTTATTCGTTAATCCGTAATATGCAATTTGGCGACGAAGTTGTTTTTGCTGAAATCACTCGCGGACAACAACACTTTTACATGGTAAATCCATATATTTGCAGTCGTAGCGACGTCGGACAAGGAATTAAATCGTTGTTCAAAATCGCCCGTCAACCTTGGTACAGGAAACAAGCGGCGAAGAAGGCAAAGGAATCGACGAAGGAAATCCACAGTCATTCGTTGTGTTCCTCCAAGGGTACTCATTAAATGAGTATCCTTTGAATAAGGGGGTAAGGTAACGATAAGGTCGGCGGGTTTCCATCGGCTTTTTTCGTTATTATCGGCAATTTTCGAAACAAAACCGCCCCGGACATAATGCGACATATCGGTAATTTGCTGTGCAAAATCGCCGGAATATCGGTAATTTGCTGTGCATGTAAAAAACGCCTTACGCCTTAGAGCGACGCGGGTTTACGCGCGTTTGGGGTTTATTTCACTTCTTATATCTTTGTTGGCTTGCGTTTTCTTCAACGACATAAGTGTTAAAAAGGTAAAAGGATTGCCGACCCCTTACGCCTTCGGCGACGGGTTCGGGGCTTCGGCGTCTGTCGACACCTTGCCGCGGCGATTCCTCAACTCTTGTATTATCGTTAGAATTTCCAACGATATAATCCGAAGGAAAAGAACGAAGGGGTCGAGCGAAGCGAAGACAACGACCCGGAAGCGAAGTCCGCGAAGCGGCGGAAGCGCCGGGGCGTTATATTTACTTTATTACGGGGGGATTCGTAAATGAAGCGTTATTCAGAAGCAAAGGGAATCGTTGTTGTTGCGATAAAGAAAAACGAAGGACTTACAATTAGGGAAATGGCGGAACGCATCGGCTATAACGAAGGGTCGCTTAAACGGGGCATTCTTAATCCCAGTAAACAAATTACGTTGAAATTGGAACAACGTCTCCGCGAAACCTTCAACCTTTCCGAAGAAGACCTTGCCGAATTGATTCGTATTACCGAAGCGACAAAAAATACCTCGCAGACTCAAAGGGTACATTCAAATAGGGTTCGCGCGTCCTTCGCTTGGGTCGACGAAATTCATGTTAGGGCAGAGTTAGCGCCGTTTATCGACGCCGTTGCGCCTTTGATAGATAAATGGAAGGAATGACGAAAGCGTCCGTATGGGAAACGTCCTTTTACGTTGGTTTGCGTTGAATAATCGCCCGACATTAAGAATTAAAGTGACGTTTCCTTTACGTTAAAACCCGTACCGCGCTCCTTTTACGTCCGCTTTCCCGAAATCCTGTTTCATTGTATGAAACCGAAATACGCCAACGGCGACAAGGTTTCGCGGCGTCTTTCATCGTGTCATTTCTGCGCGTCAATCGGACATTCAGCGTTTCCCTTTTCGCCATTCCCGGCGTAATTTTTTCGTCAAAAAAAGCCGCGTACAATTTGAATTATACGCGGGAATTTGGTACAATAGTGGTGTGAAATGCAGGAAAACGGGGGGCGTAACGATGAAAAAAAGCCGCGTACAATTATTTTTCGAATACCTTAAATCGAATAAATCCGACATAACGGTTAAAAATTACCTTCATACGTTGAAGCTTTTCGCAGAATGGTTAAGCACGAACCGGGGCGACATTGAAGCGCCAACACGTCACGACGTCAGCGCCTTCATAGACGCCATGAAGAACGGAACCGACGGAACGGGGCGCAAGAAATCCGCCGCGACTCTTAACGCCCGTTTCGCGGGCCTAAAGGCGTACGCTGAATTTATAGGACGTCCCGACATTTGCGACGACATAACCATTCCCAAGGCGCCGAAGCTGAAAGACATAGCGCCGAAGTCGCTTAATAGCGTCGACCGGAACGCCCTTCTTCGCGACGTGGAAGCCGGGGAATTGTCGGTACGTCCCGGCAGTACGAAAAAGACGTCAACGCGTTACGTCGCCATTGTGAACCTTCTCGTTCGGGCAGGGCTTCGCATATCGGAATTGGTAGCGTTGGACATAGACGACGTTACTATAACGCCTAGAAGCGGCCATATAGACGTTCGAGACGGCAAGGGTAATAAATCCCGCCGCGTTCCCCTATCGCCTAAAGCGCGGTACTGGATAGCGCGATATATGGAAGAACGCCGGGGGATTGACGCCGATACGCCCGCGCTATTCCTTTCGAACTATAAGCAACGTATTAGCGTCCGAATCATACAGGAACGTTTGCAGAAGTACGGCGTTCACCCGCATATGTTACGCCATACCTTCGCCGCCGACTTGGTAAATGAGAAGGGCGCACCCATTACCGCCGTTGCCGAGTTATTGGGACATAGCGACATTGCCGTTACGAACCGATACAGCAAACCAACGGCGGAAAAGCTCGCCGAACTAATCGACCTCGATTAAATCTAGTTCGACGTCACAAAGTAACGAAGTCATACGACATACATTCACAGGAACGACGCCTTGTCATCGTTGTTCCCGCGTAACCCACATTACGCAAAACACCTCTTGGAGAATAAGGCGCTTATCCGATTCGCGGAAGGCGTCTTATTCGTCGTTGTAGGCGCAGAATTTACGAAGGGGGGTACACCGGGGGACCGGGTACGTTTTACCGCTGGAAACAGGCGTACAATTTACGCATAATTTTTTTGAAATGTCGGGGGAGCCAAGCCGGATACATCGCCACGTATTCGTCATGGAATTGCCATTTCAACGAATAGGACGAAAGCAGTATAATGTATATTGTTGGAAATATTATGACACGAAAGGAATGGGACTTATGATTTATTTAGCGTTCATAGAAATGCCGCTGTGGGCGCAAATAACGTATATGACAGTCGGGGCGGCGAATTGGGTTCTTTGTATCGTCCTCGAAATCAAACACCGACGAAAGCTTAAACGCAAATGTACGGAAGCATATTCGTTAAATAGGCGAAATACGAAAGGAGCGTAAGGGTTAATGCTTACTGTTATTGCGTATTCAGCGTTATTTATTGCGCTAATATCGACGATTCTTGCATTAGCAAAGTATCGTCAATTTTATTGGGTATCTGCTATCGGAATATACATATTTAGTTTTATCGCAGGTTTTTCAATCGGACAATTAACTGTAGGTTTGACGTTTGTTTTTCTTACATTGGCAATTGGGCATTCTTTTGGTTGGGATACTGGAAAGGTACGAAATTTAATACTTGTCGGAATAGGGTTTATAATTGGAATTGTTGCGGTACTATTCATTGACGATGAATATTTATTCTATCCGATGAAAATTTTCCTTTAACCTATAAGGGGGTTTTAACGTGGAAGTATCGTTAACTAGCGCCGCCAGAACGTGTACAAAATCATGGCTACAAGCGCTTGAATACATAGCCGAGGAAATCCCGCCCGTTCCGTTTCAAACGTGGCTAACGGGAACGACAGGCGCCTATGACGGGGAAACCTTCGTCGTATCCTGCCCAAACTTGTTCACCGTCGAAGTATTAAGCGATAAGTACGCCGACGTCATCCATGCGGCGGTAAAGCGGGCGACAGGGAACGATGGGGTTAAGATAGCGTTTCAAGCGTCGAATTAACTCGTCGTCAGGCCGTCAGAATTGGCGTGTACGGCGTTGCAGGGGCGTAGGTGGAAGCTTTCCCCTCCCGCTCCGTATACGCCGAGAAAAACGAAAAGACGCCCTTTACGGACGCCTTAGAATTTGTAAAACTCAACTTTACCATTATCGAAAACACGGATTTCGCGGAACACCTTACGAAGAAACTCTTGCTTGCGTTCGAGTGTCAGCGTTTCGGGCGAACCTTCTGCAAGAAACTGTTCGATAGTTTCGGAGAGGATTTCTTCGGTAAATTGGTTCTGCTTATAACGTTCTATTTGTGCCGCCAGTTCGTCGCGTTCCTTCGTTAGAGCTTCTTCGCGCTCGTTTGCTTCCCGAATCATTTCTTCGATTTCGGACGGTTTAAAAATACCCTTGGGGTTTGCCATTGCTTGCGCCAACATAGTATAGTACCCTTTGCGTTGAGCGACGATATTTTGTAATTCATTTTCAATACGTTCAATTTCTATTTCTTCAAAGGAACGTTGTGTATCCCCTTCAACGGTCGCCGCGGCTTCGGCGGCGGCTTGCCCGCGGGTTACGACCAAGTTTATAAACGTATCCCATACGAAAGAATCTAGTTTCTCGCAAGCTATACGATTTCCGCAACCCTTATGTTTTGCCCCGGCGGTATTTTTAACGTCAGAATATTCAAAAACATATTTCCCCCAATTCTTCGACTTTCGCCCTACCATCGTATTCCCGCAATCGCCACAACGTAAAAGGCCGCTTAATAAATACTGGTTTCGTTGTTGCCCGGCAAAACGTCGACGGGCTTCTTTTAATTGTTCCTGAACGAAATCAAATGTCAAAGCGTCGATAATCGCAGGGCAGGGAACGCGTATCCATTCGGAACGGGGTCTTTCCGTCATTTGAATACGGTCTTCCTTGTCGCGGAACTTGTTTCCTAACATGCCTTCGGTGTTCCAACGATTTTGATAAAATTCGCCCTTGTAAGCGGGGTTCATAAGAATTTGGCGAACGACTTGTTTGTGCCAAACGAACCCGTTTTTCGGTACTTTTTTCGTTTTCCCCGCTTCGAACATAATTTGAAGTTTGGTAGGGATACGATGTTTCGTTAAAAAGTGCGCTATACCGTTAATACCGCGAACCCTGCCTTGCGGATTCGTGAACAATTCAAATATCAAGCGAACAACTTCCGCTTCCGGGTTATAGATTTCCATTTGTCCCGCTTCTTTGTTGTACGTATACCCGTAAACGTGATAATTTTTAACGACTTTGCCATTGCGGGCTTTCTCCTTGCGTCCGTTGCTCATACGCATATTGATAGTCGCCTTTTCAAATTCAGCTATTGCGCCCCGTATCTGAAAGAATAGGCGACCTTGCGGCGTTTTGTCATAATCCCCATTCACGAAAACCAATTCCGCCCGCTTGTCGATTTCGTTAGCGAGAATTAGCGCATTGTTTAAGTCGCGGGAAAGGCGGTCAGGGTCAAGGCAAACGACCGTTTTAATAATTCCCTTTCGTAAGTCTTCGCGCAATCTCGTAAGTTGGGGGCGTTCCAAAAATTCGCCAGATATGCCCTCGTCAATGTATTCAATGATTTCGTTGGATGGCGCGTCAATTTTCTTCCTACAGCGCCGAACTTGGTCTTGAAGGCTATACCCTTTCTTCGCCTGTTCCTCGGTCGATACCCTTGCGTAAATCGCGTACATTGCTCCGTCCATCCTTTCGAATCAATTCTTTAATCTGCTTCACACATTCCGCGAAAGCCTTATCGGTGACTTTATCGCCGTCGGTTGAAGCGGGTTCGATAATTACCGCATGTAATGGCGCGGATATTCTTGTTTTTTTCGGCTTCCTTCCTTTCGTCTTGTTTTCCGTCAAGACAATCGCCCCCTTTACGCTTCTTGTTTGCGGGGTCTTATGTTGTAAGCGATGGGGCGAATGTGACGGTATTTAGTTTTCCAGTTATTTCCGCGTAGTAAAGTAATCCCTATCTCGTTCTCGATACAGCGCGCTGCGAACGTGGCGAGCTTGGTGCCCTTATCCGGACTGAACGACTCGATCGCCTTGATCAGTCCGATCGTTCCGATCGAGATCAAGTCCTCCATGTCCTCGCCGGTGTTGTCGAACTTTTTGACGATGTGAGCCACAAGCCGTAAATTGTGCTCGATGAGCACGTTGCGCGAATGCTGGTTCCCCTCGGCCATAAGCCGTAAATGCTTGAGCTCCTCCTCCTCGGCCAGCGGCTGGGGAAAAGCATTGTTCTTCACATACGATACCAAGAGCATCAATTCTTTGATGAACAACGCAATCGGACGAAAAAAAACCGAGCATGCCAGCCACCCCCTCGCAAGCTTTGCGGAGCGCATCGACCTCGCTAGTCTCCGCATGAGATTACTACCAGTGTATGTGGGCCGGCGCCTACTTGTGCCTGTACGGAAACAAACAATTCACAATCCCGCGCCTCTGGTCCGTACCTTGGTCGATGGCCCACTGTGCTAGGACAATTCGCATCGCTCTAGGTAAGGAACGCTCCATGCTATTAACCGCTTATGTCCATACTCCGGACAATATCGCCCAGACCAATACGGTAACTGTCGTTTAAATGGGAGTACGGAAACATAAAGGGGATCGAAAAAACGAGGCGAACAGCGACTACTCCAAGAAGTACGGGACGGTTGCGGCTGTGGTATCGTCTAAAAAACGGGGGGTTATGATTCCAGAAACATAAGAGCACCTGGCTTTTTGTGTAAAAAGGCTATGCTTTCCAGCTAATTGGTAGAAATAAGCCCATGTTCGTTAAACTGAGACTTATCAGACGCTAATCTTGAGCAAAAATGGAAAAATCGCCATTTAAATACTCGAAGGTCGCTCCATACGAATTTATGTCGCTGTTTACGGAACTTTCGATCTTTGGACGGGCATTCGGTCAAAGCAGTGCTTAACAGCGCCCCGAAAGACGCTATACAGCGAACCTGTTCTTTAAATGGCATTAAAAG
>NZ_JXAK01000117.1 GCF_000829455.1 Gordoniibacillus kamchatkensis | reverse complement strand
CTCTCGGTTATCTTTCGCCCGATCGATTCGAGGCTCTTTACTACAAAGGCATTAGCTAAATTCCCTTAATGAGTGTCCACTTTCTTGACAGAGGTCCAAATAGTACGTTATCTCGGCGATTTGGCGAAAATCTCTCTCGTTCTTCGCCGGATAGCGGAACTATGTTCCGTTAAGATTGATCCGCTGCCAGTTATCCATGCAATAACGGAACTTTGTTCCTTTACGGCAGCCAAGGAAAGTTGCGTTACCGCATGCTTGGATGGAGTTCGTGCTTCACCCGGCAGTCAGGCTTCTTGCACAGTCTAAAAAAATCGTCGGCCTGGCATCCGCTGCGGCCCGTCTAAACCTAAAAAACGGTCGCGCCGCACCGGGCGCGGCCGTCATTTTTCGTTGGAAGTCGCTTGCCCGAGCGCCTCGTCCACGAGCAGCGACATGACCGAATCGTCCATCGGCGGGTTATGCAGCCCGGCGCGCACGTCCCGGTAATACCGTTCGAGCGGATAGTCCTTTGACAAGCTCGTGCCGCCGACGATGCGCATCGCCAGATCGACGATCCGGATCGCTCCGTTCGTGGCAATCAGCTTGGCGAGGCCGAGCTCCGGCTTCATTTGCGCTCGCCGGTCCGGCTCGCGGTCCCAGCGGTCTGCCGCCGCATACAGCATTTGCCGCGCCGTACGCTGCTCCAGCTCGATCTGCCCGATAAGCTGGCGAATGTTCGGCAGCTCGGCGATTGGCCCTTTAATGCTGTTCGGCCGGTATGAGCAGGCAAAGCGCAGGGCGAAATCCCGCGCAGCGAGTGCGATGCCCATATAGCAGGCAGGGATGTGCAGCAGCCAGCCGCCGCCGTCGTCGACCGCATCTTTGCCCGGCCTGAGCAAATAGCGCTCCGGCACGAAGACGCCGTCGAAGACGACGTCATGGCTGCCCGTAGCGCGCATGCCGAGCGTATTCCAAGTCTCGACGATCGTGACGCCGTCCTTCATCATGACGAGAAACTCTTCGGTTTTGCCGGTCGATTCGCAATAGGCGTTCACGATGCAGCGGTCCAGCGCGGGCGACAGCGTGCTGTACGTTTTGCGGCCGGTAAGCAGCCAGCCGCCTGACGTCGCCGCCGCCGTTGTCGCCGGTCTGCCGCCGCGGCTCGGACTGCCCGTCACCGGCTCGCTCGCAAACGAGTTGATCATGACGCCGTGCGCCACAATATCGCGGCAAAGTTCCGCCCACACCGATTCTTCCCATTTGCGTCCTTCCCTCACATGGAGCACTTTGCCGACATGCCAGCCGACCGCCAGCGCCGTGGAACCGTCGCCCATAGCGAGCCGTTCCTGCAGCTGCACCATCTCGTACAAGGAAATGCCGCCGCCGCCGTACGATTTCGGCACGGTCAGCTTCATATACCCGAAGTCGCGCAGCTCGGCGATGTTCTCATGCGGGAACGTGCCGAGCCGGTCATGTTCCGCAGCCCGCTCCGCAAACCGGACCGCGAGCGCTTCCAGCCGCCGCAGCCGATCTCGCTCGCTTTCGCTCCGCACGTACGGATCGTTTTGAATGTCCATCGCGCCAGAACCCTCCTTTACGCGCAAAACGTCGCGTCAGCCGCCGCCCGGACGCTTCCGTATTTCAAAAAATTCGCACAGCGTCCGCGGATGGTACGCGATGTCGCTCACTCCGCATTGCACGACGACCGTATCGGCCGTAAACCTTGTAACCGTCCCTCCGGAACTGATAATTTGGTCGTTTTGGAAGACGCGGACGGAAGAGCCTCGCTCCAGCGCCTCTTGAAAATCGTCATCCGACACGAGCCGGCGGTTCAATGCCATAATCGTCGTCTCCTTTGCCTTGGTCGGTCGCCATGCCTATTCCTCATTATAGCAGATCGCCGCCGCTATATCCCTGCCGGTCACACCGTCTCGCGGAAATCGCGCGGCGAGCGACCGACGTATTTTTTAAACAGCCTGGAGAAGTAAAAAACGTCCTTGAAGCCGAGCAGGTCGGCCGTAGCTTTGACCGATTTGCCGGTGTTCAGCAGAATGTTTTTCGCTTCCGCGATTTTGAGCCGGTGCACGTATTCGTTCAGCGGGTAACCGGTATGTTTATGGACGGTTCGGCGTAAGGTGGATAAGGAAACATGATGGCGTTCGCACACGGCGGCGGCGTCAAACGGCTCGTGAATCGAGGCGGCTAGATCGTCCAGCAGCTTGGCGGCGGCGCCGTCGCGGTCGGGTTCGGCCGCGCGCTGCGCGCTCGCTACCCATTCGTACGTCAGCGATTCGACGAGCAGCGCCGCGCGGTCGAGGTTGGCCGGCACGCCGCTTTCCATCAGCGCAAAAATGCGGTCGATCTTGCTTTTCTGTGCATCGTCGTCATCCGTCTGCCGCACCCGTGCCGGCTCCGTCAGCCACGTGTCCAGCCATTCCTCGACACGCGTGCCTTCGAGCGTGAAATAAAATTCGTCCCACGCTTCGCCCGGCCCGGGCCCGTAATCGAACACCGCGCCGGGGAAAAACAGGAAGAGGCTGCCTGCGCGAACGATTTGCGTTTCTCCGCCGTTCACGCAGTACGTGCCGGAACCTGCGGCGATGTACACAACCGCATGATGTTGGAACGTCGCCCGCCGCCGGTACAGCGTCCGGCTCGGCAAATGGCCGACGGAGACGAGCGAGAGCGATTTCACGTTCAGCTTGCTGCGATCGGTTGTGCGGTCGACGATGCGTATCGGTTTGGAACTGATCGTATAATCCATGTAAACGGTCATAATGGGCATTCTACCTCCCGCATCGGTCATGCTATTCTGAGTGTATAATGCAGCGGCTGGAGCCGCAACACTTTATTGAGCGAAGGAGCTGACGGCAATTATGAGTAAAGAACCACTTAAAATCGGCGTTATCGGAGCAGGCTCGATTTCCGATCTTCACCTGCAATCGTATCAGCAGCTGGAGGACGCCAAGCTGATCGCCGTATGCGACAAGAATGAAGCCAGGGCGCAGGCGAAGTCGGAAAAATACGGCATTGCGAACGTGTACACGGATTATCATGAACTGCTGGCCAATCCGGAAGTCGACGCTGTAAGCGTTTGCACCTGGAACAACACCCATGCCGAAATCGCCATCGCCGCACTTCGCGCCGGCAAGCACGTATTAGTGGAGAAGCCGCTGTGCAAAACGGTGGAAGACGCCGAGCGGATCGGGCAAACGGTGCGGGAAACGGGCCGCACGCTGCAGGTCGGATTCGTGCGCCGCTACGATGCGAACGCGCAGCTCGTGAAGCGTTTTATCGAGGGCGGGGAGCTGGGCAACATTTATTACGCCAAGGCGTCGATTTTGCGCAGGCTCGGCAATCCCGGCGGCTGGTTTGCGGACATTGAGCGCTCCGGCGGCGGACCGCTCATCGATATCGGCGTGCACGTCATCGACCTGTGCTGGTACTTGATGGGCCGGCCGAAGCCGGTAGCGGTGAGCGGCAATACGTACCGCCAGCTCGGCAACCGCGCCAATGTGCGGGGATTGTCGTTTTACAAGGCGGCCGATTACGACGCTTCGTTCAATACCGTCGAAGATATGGCGAACGCGCTCATCCGCTTCGAAAACGGCGCATCGCTGTACGTCGACGTCAGCTTTACGCTGCACGCCAAGCAGGACGAGACGGCGGTGCGGCTGTACGGCGACAAGGGCGGCGTCGAGGTGGAGCCGGCGCTGGAGCTGGTCACCGAGAAATACGACACCATTTTGAATGCGACGCCGCAGGTCGACCACAGATCGATCAACGTGGGCGAAGCGTTCCGCAATGAAGTCGCTCATTTCGTGGAGTGCTGCCGCACCGGCGCTACGCCGATCAGTCCGGTCGAGGACGGCATCAGCCTAATGCGGATTCTGTGCGGCATTTACGAGTCGGCCGCCGCCGGCAAGGAAATTCGCCTGTAACGGGCGGAGAAGAAAGGGGAACGCGAGGAATGAAATTAGGAGTCAGCTCATACAGCCTGGTCAAGGCGCTGCGGTCCGGCGAGATGGACATACTCGGCGTCATCGACTGGATCGCCGATCAGGGAGGCGAGCACGTAGAAATCGTACCGATCGGCTTCTCGCTGCAGGAACGCCCTGAGCTTGCAGACGAAATCCGTGCCAAAGCGGAGTCGCGCGGCATCGACGTAAGCAATTATGCGATCGGAGCCAACTTCAACACCGACTCGGAGGACGCGTACGAGCGGGAAATCGAGCGCGTGCTGCGCGAAGTGGATATGGCGGCGCGGCTCGGCGTCAAGCGGATGCGGCACGATGTCGCAAGCAGCACAGATCTGTCGATTCGCAGCTTCAACCTCGCGCTCGGCCGGCTCGCGGAAGCGTGCCGTCGCATCGCCGACTATGCGGCGCAATACGATATCGTCACAAGCGTTGAAAACCATGGCTATTTCATACAGGCAAGCGACCGCGTGCAGGCGCTTGTTCATGCCGTGGGCAGAGACAATTTCCGGACGACGCTGGACGTGGGCAACTTCCTGTGCGTGGACGAGGACCCGGTGGCAGCGGTGCAAAACAACATCCCGCTGGCCTCGATGGTGCACGTGAAAGATTTTTACGTGCGGCCGGCCGCGCGGAATCCGGGCGAAGGCTGGTTCAAAACATCGCACGGCAACTATTTGCGCGGCGCCATCGTCGGGCACGGCGACATCGACATCCGCGAGGCGCTGCGCACGGTGAAGAGCGCAGGCTATGACGGATACATTTCGCTTGAGTTCGAAGGGCTTGAGGAATGCCGCTCCGGTACGAAGATCGGCCTTGATAATGTACGGAGGCTGTGGGACGAAGTATAATCGGAAGCGAAGATGTCGGGATAAGGCGGCAAGGCGCCGCAAATGATCAAGGAGGCGGCATGAGGCAATGAATTTGAAGAACCCGATCGGCATTATGGTTGACAGCTTGCGTCTCGGCTTGCGCGACGGCTTAAAGAAAGCGAAGGAGATGGGCGCCGACGGCGTGCAAATTTACGCCGTGCACGGCGAGATGGACCCGGCGAATATGACGCCGGCGGCGCGGCGCGAGCTGAAGCAGTACATTGAATCGCTCGGACTGCGCATCTCGGCGCTGTGCGGCGACCTCGGCGGCCACGGCTTTCAGGACCGGCTCGCCAATCCGGCCAAGATCGAGAAGTCCAAGCGCATTCTCGATCTGGCTGTCGAGCTCGGCACGAACGTCGTCACGACGCACATCGGCGTCGTGCCCGACAGCGAGAGCGACCCGATTTATGAAGAGATGCAGCGCGCCTGCGAGGAGCTCGGCGTCTACGCCAAGCAGATGAACGCGTACTTCGCCGTCGAGACCGGGCCGGAAACGGCCGCACATTTGAAGAAGTTTCTCGATTCGCTCAGCACGGACGGCGTGTCCGTCAATTTCGATCCGGCCAACATGGTGATGGTGACGGGCGACGATCCGGTGCAAGGAGTATACACGCTGAAAGACTATATCGTACATACGCACGTCAAGGACGGCGTCCGCCTGCGCGAGGTGGACCGGCGCGAGGTGTACGGCTCGCTCGGCTACGAGCCGATGAGCCACGAACGCATCGCGGAGGAAGCCGAATCGGGCAGCTCGTACCGGGAGCTGCCTCTCGGCGAAGGGCATGTCGATTTTGCGCGTTATTTCGCTGCGCTGCAAGATATTGGTTATACCGGCTACTTGACGATCGAGCGTGAAGTAGGCGAGCGGCCGGAGGCCGACATTGCCAAGGCGATCGACTTCATTCGCCGGTTCCGCTAGCAGCGTTAGACAAAGGTATAGTGCCATCATCGCCTCTGGCCGGCTTCGCTGGCCGGGGGCGATTTTTGCAGGTTTGATAGGATTGCAAGGCTAGTTACGCGGCGGAAATTTCGTAGACCACGCGTCCTCGAAACGCTGCGGCACAGGTAGGCTGGAGCTGATCTTACCGGCGTCGAGGAATTGCAGGTTGGCGTTGAGCCGGCAAGCCGGCCGGTTCAGCTGCTATAGGAAAAGTTGATCCGATTTAAAGAACAGTGTCTCTATACTGCGTCACGCCGGTCGCTATTAGGCGCCGATTTGACCAAATACACGTACAAAGACCGATAATTCCATGAACAGCGACGAAAATTCGCACGAAGAGACCCGAAGGTCGCTCCGTGCTTGTTTTTTTATTTTGGCCTAAAATCAACGTCCTTAAAGTCTCTATATAGCGAACACGGGCTTATTTTACAAGTCAACTACGCCCGCTCGGGGCCGCGCCCCGATTTCGGGGGGAGATTTGTGCAAATGTATTGCTGTTAATGACTTGGTTCACCGGCAAGGAGGCACCGGTTTGGCGGTGCAGCAAACAAGCCCGGTCAACTCATGTTCCTTCATTTCAATATTTACAGATCCTGCTTGGAACGATTATAATGATTTTAAGGTGATTATGTGATTTTTTTCACATAAATCGCAGCAGTCAGTTAGCATTGCATGATTTTGATGGACATGCGATCGTGCAAATCTGCACGGAAAAAAGCGGTATCGAATGCCGCACCGCGCAGCGGGAGCTCCGCGCGATTTTGTGACAATGAACCGCTAAGCCGTTAACTCAAGCGAAGAGGGCTGATTACATGGCAAAGAAAGTTGTTTTAGCAGGCGGAACGGGTTTTATCGGATCTTACTTCGAGGAGAAATTGACCAATCTCGGGTACGAGGTGGTCACCGTTTCCAGACAGTCCGGCCACGTATCCTGGAACGATGAGCAAGGCATTGTCCAAGCTCTGGAACATTCCGATCTGCTCGTCAACCTGGCGGGGAAGTCGGTCGACTGCCGCTATAACGATAAAAATAAAGCTGACATTTTGAGGTCAAGGACGGAGACGACCCGTTTGCTTGGAAATGCGCTGCTCGCCTGCAAAAATCCGCCTCCGCTATGGATCAATGCCAGCACCGCTACGATCTACAGGCATGCCGAAGACCGCCCCATGACGGAAGACGGGGGCGAGCTCGGATCCGGTTTTTCCGTTGAGGTTGCGAAAGCGTGGGAGCAAGCTTTCTTTTCCTTCGCTTTGCCCGCTACGAGGCAGGCCGCGCTGCGAATCGCGATCGTGCTGGGGCGGAACGGGGGCGTTATGGCTCCCTACAAAAACTTGGTCAGATTCGGTCTCGGCGGCGTTCAAGGGCCGGGAAGCCAGCGGTTCAGCTGGATTCATGTCGAGGATTTGTTTCGTATCGTCCTGTTCCTCAAAGAGAGCGAGCACATAAGCGGGGTATTCAATTGTTCCGCCCCTTATCCGATCACGAATCGCGAGCTTATGAATCGCCTAAGGTCGGCCATGGGGCGAAGAGTCGGTTTGCCTTCGCCCGAATGGCTGCTCGAAATAGGCGCGTTCCTCATCAGAACGGAAACGGAATTGATTTTGAAGAGCCGCTGGGTGCTCCCGGATCGTTTGCAGCGAGAAGGGTTTGCGTTTACGTTCGACACCATTGACAAGGCGTTGCAAGATGTGTTGCAATGACTCGGTTTCCTAAGGTGGCCTATGAGCCGTATAATAAAAACCATCGATACGAGAGGTGATGAACATGAGTGAATGCAAGCTCGATCATTCTCAAGAAGATGTGATCAACAAGCTCGAAAACCAGAACGATTATTTACCGGCACCCTTAAAGAGCGGCTTGACTCAATTTCTGAAGAGCGAGCAGCCGCAACAAACGCTCAATGAGCTGTTTCATCTGCTGAAAAAATACGACCTTGCATCCCAAGAAGAGCAGCTGGAAAGAAACCGCAAGCTTCAACAAATCATAAACTGATGTGCAAAAAGCGAGAGCCGGCGCTGCCGGTTCTCGCTTTTTTAGTGCGCCACGCATGGCGATTAACTAGGCGGTGAAAGTCCGCTGTGGGGGCTTGTAGTGGCCAACCACTAGCCAAGAGCAAGGGTGTCCAT
>NZ_JXAK01000116.1 GCF_000829455.1 Gordoniibacillus kamchatkensis | reverse complement strand
CGCCCGGCTCGCCGCGCTGCAGGCGAATGCCGACACCTTCGCCGCCGAAGCTGCCGAGAGGCTCGGATTGGAGCCGCCTTCTTCTCAGCCCGATACATAGCGCTGCGACGCCTTGGACGCCCGGCTCGCCGCGCTGCAGGCGAATGCCGACACCTTCGCCGCCGAAGCTGCCGAGAGGCTCGGATTGGAGCCGCCTTCTTCTCAGCCCGATACATACACTGCCGAAGTCGCCGGACCGGCCGGTCCGGAGCTCGCGAGTACCCGGCAGCAGTCCACCGCCGCGGCCTTGCTGGCGCTGCGCCGCTGGAAGGAGCAGGACGAGCTGCTGCAAGCCAAGCGGGAAGAGCAGCGGCGTCTCGCCGCGGAGCTGGAGCAGACGACCACAGAGCTGGAGGAGCTGGACGTGCCGATCGGCCGTCTGGAGGAACGGGTTCGCGAGCTGCTGGCCGCAGCTTCGGCGCAGGACGAGCAGCAGCTCCGGCTTCATGCCCGCCAGCATGAGCGGCGGAGGCAAATCGGCGAAGAGCGCCGCTCCGCCATAGCAACGCTGGAAGCTTGGCTCGGAGACCGGGCGCTGGAACAGATGGAGGACGAGCTGGCGGGGCTGAGCGAGGAGCAGTTGAAAGCGGAGCTGGAGCGGCGCGAAGCGAGGTGGCTGCCGCCGAGACGGAGGAAGCGCGTCTGCGGGACCGTCGCGGACGCGTCGCAGGCGAGCTGGAACAGCTTGAGACCGGGAGCGGGCATGCCGACAAGCTGCAGCAACGGCAAGAGCTGCAGGCGCAGCTGGAGCGGCAAGCGTCAGAGTGGGCGGAACTCGCCTTCGCTGCGGCGCTGTTCCGGCGCACGCGCGAGCTGTATGAGCGCGACAAGCAGCCGTTCGTGCTGCAGCGGGCTTCGGCGATGTTCGCCACGATGACGGAAGGGCGCTACTCGCGCATCGTAGCTCCGCTCGGCGAGCAGCGCTTGCTCGCGATGCGGCCGGACGGCGTAGCGCTCGATCCCGGCCAGCTTAGCCGGGGGACGGCCGAGCAGCTGTACTTGGCGATGCGCTTTGCGATTGCCGCCGAATATACGCAGGAGGCGCCCCCGCCGCTTCTGCTCGACGACATCCTCGTCAATTTCGACGAAGGCCGCATGCGGCGCACGCTGGAGCTGCTCGGCACGATGGCCGAGACGCACCAGGTGCTGTTGTTCACGTGCCACCCGCATATTGTGGAAGCGGCTGGCAACGTTTTGCCGCATATGCAGCTGCTCGAATTGTAGGAGGAGCTGCACGTACGGCGCGCCGAATGATGCGGGTGCTTTCCCGCATGCCCCCGGCCGGCGTTTCCGCAGGCTGCCGTTGCGATATCGTTCGCGACGGCGGCCTTTTTCTGTTCATTGGAAAGCATAAGCCGTACCTATTTCCGGTCGACTACGGTAAACGCGCGTCCATAATTTAAGCTGCCCGAGAAGAAAGTATAGCTGCCCTGCGGGTTGGGAATGGGGCTCTCCGGCTTCGCTCCCGCTTGCGTTCCCTCAAAATTTATAAACAAGGTAGGAGTACGAGTTCGAAGACTTATGCTTATGGTGCAAGTTTTGCAATGCAACTAGCTCTCAGGGCCCACATTCCCTTCCTCCGCTCCCCCTTTCTCGGGCAGCCTGGGCAGCGTAAGCCATTTATCCTTGCTATAACTAAAAGTTTAGCTTTGCTAAAAACATGAAAAGTGAAATAACATTACGAGCGGCCATAAAACCTCCCAGCTTACGAAGCGAGTTTTGCAATGCAAAACTTCTAGGCCACCCATTTTCGAAAGTAATTCGAAACAGTTTTCTCACTGTTGGCGGAACAAGCTCAGTGCTTTGGAAACCTGTGACCGTGGATAGAGCCGCTGGAAAACCTCCAACGGTTTATTGCTGCGTCGCTAGATGAGAAGGCTTCGTGGGAAAACATCCAATCAAACGGCCGCCTATGTAACTCAAAACGAGTTGCGAGGTTTTTTCGTTGGACTGAATACAATGGGGACCAATGCAAACTCGCTTTCAGCCTGGAAACGCTGGATCAAATCCAACCATGCACCGGGTCCGGTTGAAGAGAAAGCCGGTTTTGCGATTGTCCGAAACCACCTATGCCGCCATCGAGATCGAAATGTTTCCCCGTAAGTTGAAATCTTGCCTCAAATTTGAAAGCTTCTGCTGCTTCGGACCGTCATGCTGCTTTTGGTACACCAGTTAGAGTCCAAGTTCTTTGCGCACAGACAGAGAGGGCGCAGATAGAGAACCGAAGGTAGTGTGTCAAGCGTATCACAGCCAGCTTTACGCCAAGGCGCGCATCAAATGGACTGCGCAAGCCGTTACCCTTCATTTTGCCCGAACGATTCCGTACCATTCGCGTCCGCTGCGGTCCAACGCATTCGGCTCTTTCCATATGAACGGCAATCGACTACTATAATAGTATTGCAGATTCGGAACCGGGGGGTTCGAACGACATTATGGACGAGGAACATAGAAAAGATAAAACCTCTGCGCGCGAGATTACGTATCAGGTCGGCTGGAGCCGGGGCAGAATACATCCGCAAGACGGCGGGAAGCAAGGGAAACCGTCGGGACCGTTAATGGGGCCGCTTCCTGCGAACATTTCGAGCCCGGTTGCGGCAGGACGGCCTGAGAAACCTGTAGAGCCAAAGGCGGCAGATCCGGGCGAACGGGAGGAGCGTCCATCCGCGCGGAAGGAAATGCTCGTCTCGGCGAGGAAGGAAGCGCCGTCGTCCGCCGTGCGCGGCACAACGTTCACCTATAGCGGATTGCACCGCGAAAGCTTTGCGGAACGTATCGTCTGGCGTCCTTTGCCTGCGGTTCCTGCCCGCTGGACGACGGCGCTGCTATGGGCGGCTCCCGTGGCCGGCTTTGCGCTGACATATGCGCTGGTTTTGGCGCTGACCCGCGCGCCTTAACCGCGCCATCGAGAGGGCCGGCTTGCTGCCGACTCTCTGCCATTCTATCAAACGCTATCAACCATCAAAAGGAAGACTGCCCCTATGAACGTTGCACTTGCTATTTTCGGAGGTTTGCTCGGCCTTGCGGTTACGGCCGCTGCCGTGTACACGGTTTGGATCGTTAAGCAGTACGGCAAAGAACGGGGTGCGTCCCCCGAAGAGCGCTACGCCTGGATGGCCAAGCTGTTTTTGAACTGGACGGCGCTTGACGTTGCCGTCGTCGCCTTGTTCGTGTGCGGGACGCTGCTGCTGCTTGCCGACGTGTTCGGCGTAATGCGCGACCGGAGCAGCTACCCGCTGTACCATTACGGCTACTTGCTGAGCGGTGTTACGTTCAGCATCATGGGCATGCTGTTCGTCCTCATCCGCCTTGCCGTCGTGCTTCGGACAGAGCGCGCGTGCGCGGAGGCGAAACAGCGCGCCGACCGGCTAACGAACGGCGGCGGAGGAGCGGCGCCACACGAGCATGGCGAGCCATGACAAACTGATAAAGCCGAAGATGGGGTACAGAGTGGACAGGAGCGTTTTGAAGCCGAACTGCCCGCACAAATATGAGAGCGCCAAAATGACGACGACGAGCGCCTGCCTCGGCAAACGGGTGCGCTGCTGCAGCTGCAGCACGATCCCGTAAACGTTGGCGATATACGTCGTAAAAATTTCTCCGTAAATGACGAGCAAATATACGTACTGCAGCACCCGTCCGAACGGGCGGATCAGATGCGCCATCGGGATTTCGAACTGGGTGATGCCTGGCATTTGCGCGGCCAGGGCGATATGGACGGCGAGCAGCAACGCGCCGATCATCGCGCCGCCGATCAGTCCGCCGAGAATGAGTACTTTGCGGCTGCGGATCGCAGCGCCGACGGGAACGAGAACGGCCTGCGCGGTGGAGAGGTTGAACGACGTATAGAGCAGCGGGGCGATCCATATTTTGGCGATCGGGTCGTCCGTATGCAGCCGCGTCCAGGCGTCTCTGCCCGGTCCCCCGAGCGTGCCGGCCAGCAGCAGGATTGTAAACATGACCATAATCGGGACGACGACCGAGTTGACCGTCATGATCGCATCCATGCCGCGTACGATGACGAAGTACGAGGCGAACAGCGTGACGAGCAGCCCTGTCTGGTACGACAAGTGCAGGTGCTCGGAGAAAACCGAACCGCTGCCGGCAAGCATAACGGAAGTAATGCCGAACAGGACGATGAGGGTGAACAGCGAAATCCAATTGCCGATCCGCTCGCCGAACAGATGCCGGTTCAAATCTTCGTACGAAGCGGCTCTTACGTCGTACGCTATCAGCATAAGCTTGATACCCAACCAAACAAACAATATACTGGAAAAGGCGATGGTCAGCTCGGCCATCCAGCCGTATCGGGTATAAAATTGCAAAATCTCTTGCCCGGAGGCGAACCCCGCGCCCACGATCGTGCCAACGTAAGTGAAAGCTACTTTAATTACCGGGCCTACCCGCAATTTCACCGTACGGTCCCCACCTTTCGCTCTGCGAACTGACATATAGTACAAAGTATGAACCGGCGGACAAGCGCATGCCTGTCAGCCGCAAATCAGCACACTGGAGTGTTGCGAAGGTGCAAGAAACGATCTTCGAATTTGTGACGAATTACGGTTACATCGCGCTGTACTTGCTGCTGGCAGCCGGCATCATAGGACTCCCGATTCCGGACGAGACGCTGATGACGTTCGGCGGCTCTCTGACCGCATCGGGGGGGCCATGGTCGTACACGCCGGCCGTGCTCGTCGCCTACGCCGGAACGATGACCGGCATGTGCGTCAGCTATGCGGTCGGCCATAAAGTCGGAAAGCCGTTCTTGTACCGCTACGGCAAATGGATCAAGCTGACACCGCTTCGCATTCAGCGGGCCGAGAGCTGGTTCCATAAATACGGCTTATGGGCCGTGTTTTTCGGCTATTTCGTCCCCGGCGTGCGCCACTTCACGTGCTATTTGGCCGGAGTCAGCGGCGTAAAGCCGTGGAAATACGTCTTGTTTGCCGGCACCGGGGCGCTCATCTGGTGCGTGACGTTTTTCTCGCTCGGTCATTTCATCGGGGAAAATATCGAAGGTTTGCTGCACGTCATCCATCAATATTTCGGCATCAGCCTGCTCGTTATCGCAATCCTCGTCCTCATCGGCGTATTCCTTTATTTGAAATTCCGCAAAAAAACGACGATGTAACGGAAAAAAGCGTCCGTTCCCGCAGCACGCGGGGAACGGACGCTTTTTTGCATCTATATGGGGACAGCCCAGTCGTTATGCCGTTACTCGCCGTATGCTTCCTCCGCCGAAAAGGCGGCGTCCGCCGGTTCCGCTTGTGCGGCGAGCCGCTGCTGCTCCTGCTTGCGGTACGCGCTCGGACTTGCGCCATAGAAGGCGACGAACCGCTTGTTGAAATTGCTGTAATCCTGAAAGCCGACGTCTTCGGCAACGTTCGCTGCAGGACGCGACGTGTAGGCCAGCAGGCGGGCGGCTTGCCGCAGCCGCATGCGCTGCAGCGTGTCCATGACCGACTGCCCGGTCTGCTGCTTGAACAGATGCGACAGGCGCGACGGGGACAGGAACACTTGCTCCGCCAGCTCCTCGATGCGCAGCGGCTCCTTCATCCTTTCGCTAAGAAGCCGCAGCACTTCGCCGACACGCGGGTCGAGGCGGCCTGTTTCAGGCGCCGTCTGCGACCGGACCGCCAGCAGCAACAGCTCTTGCAGCGAGGCGAGGCACAAATCGTGCCAATACGGAGCCATTTGCCTGCTGTCGAGCAGCACCCGGTCGAAGGCAGCCTGCATCCGCTTTGCCGTCTCGTCGTCCTCGATATGGGCGTACAAATGTCCGGGCAGCCGTTCCGGCAAGCCCAGCCATTCAGCCCATGACGGGGGCGGGATGAAATGGGCCCAGACGAACGTCCAGACGCTGCCCTCCGGGGTCCGGTAATCGTGCGGCGTATGCGGGCGGACGAGGACGACGTCTCCGGTGCGGCACGGAAACGAATGCTCGCCGTAAGCGTACCGGCCTTCTCCGGATAGCGTAAAGGTCAGCAGCCAATTGGGCGTCCCTTTTGTCCGGTACACGTGGTAACCGTAAGGTTCGGTGAAGCGGTCGCAAATGAGCAGGCTCGGCTCGTAAGGATAAATAGCAGAATTGTCAATGTTGTTGGCCAAGAGGAACATTCCTTCCCCGCATCGGTATCTTATACAATCATCTCAAATACCTCATATTGACGCAAGAGCAGGAGGCCGATGAGATGAATCGTATGGACACGCAATATCGGTTAACGCCGGAACAGAAGCAGCAGTTTGAGCAAGACGGATTTGTCATCGTCAAAGGGTTGTTCGGCGCAGACGAAATCGAGCGGCTCAAAGCCAATTTCATGGAGATGCACGCCGGCGGGCCGATCGCCGGCTGCTTCGAACCTGTTCCCGTGGAGCAGGCGGGAGGCGACATCCTGAAGGCGTATCCGCGCATGATGCACCCGCACCGAGTGAACCGGATGGCGTTCGAGTACATGCTCGACGCGAGGGTGATGAGCGTTCTGGCCGAGTTGTTCGGGGAAGAGCCGCTGGCGGCGCAAAGCATGTTTTATTTCAAGCCGCCGGGGGCGCGCGGGCAAGCGCTGCATCAGGACAATTTCTATTTGAAAATCGAGCCCGGCACGTGCATCGCCGCCTGGACCGCGGTCGATCCCGCCGACGAAGAGAACGGCGGCATGTTCGTGGCGCGGGGAAGCCACCGCGAGCCGATTTACTGCCCGCAGCAAGCGGATCCGGCCGTTTCGTTCACGAAGGACTACGTCGAGTTGCCGGCAGGAATGGAGCTCGTCCAAGCGAGAATGGAGGCCGGCGACGTGCTGTTTTTTAACGGCAGCGTCATTCACGGCTCGCAGCCGAACACGTCGCGGGACAGGTTCCGGCGCTCGTTCATTTGCCACTATGCCGGGGTGTCGACGACGCGGGCGGGCCGCTTCTACAGCCCGATGTACCGCGCCGACGGCACGGCTGTGACGATCGAGGACAATCCGGACGGAGGGCCGTGCGGCGCGGAACACGAGAAGCAGCATGGCCCGCATTAAGAGGCGCGATCGAAAAAACCTGCACGCGGCATCGGCCGCGTGCAGGTTTTTTGCCTCGAAATAAGCGTGACGCCATGCGCCGGGCCACTTTCGGACGGATGGAATCGAAAAGCCGTGATGATCGCGGGGCTGTTCAGTTTCGGCGTGTTTACTATTCTTTGCGGGTTCGCCGCTCATTTTTGGACGATGCTGCTCTTTCGCTTTTTGGCGGGAATCAGCGGCGCGTTTGTTTCGCCTCAAGTATGGGCGGCCATACCGCAACTGGCGCCGCCCACGAAAATATTAAAAGCGATGGGCATAGCTACAGCCGGACTCGCTGTCGCCCAAATGCTCGGGGTGCCAATCGGCAGTTATCTCGCCGCATTCGGGTGGCCGATCCCGTTTGTCGCAGTTGGAGCTTCCGCGTTACTTATCGTTGTTTTCGTTGCCATCATCATGCCTTCGCTACCGGCTCCGCTTGCCAAGGAGAAAGCTCCTTCCGTTCTCGAACGGTACCGGGCGCTGCTCCGCGAATCAAAATCCAAAACAGCCTTTTCCGCTTATTTCGTCTTCCAGCTCGGCAATTTTGCCACGTTCTCGTTTATCGGAACATGGCTGTCCGATCAATTTGAGCTTAGCGTCGGCGCCGTCATGCTGTTTCTCGGCTTAGGCAATACGATAAGCAGCTTTTTTGGCAGCGGCCTGGTGCAAAAAATAGGACCCAGACCTTCGTTCGTTATCGGGATGATCATATTAGTGCTGCTTTTCGCAATCCTCCCCTTTTCGGAAAACGTTACATATGTGAAGCTGCTGTACTTTTTGATCTATTTTATAATGGGCTTGCTGTTCCCGCTCATGATGAGCTTGTTACAAACGCTGTCTTCTACGGCGCGCGGAACAATTTCGTCGCTTGCCAACTCATTGATGTATTTCGGTGCGACTATTGCCTCCTCCGTAGCCGGAATGCTGTACGCGCATATGCACGGTTTGTTTCGGTCAGTTTGTTTACAGTTCTTTGTTTATTGGGTCCTCGCTCATATTTTGCGAAGCGGCGTATTGCTGTCGG
>NZ_JXAK01000115.1 GCF_000829455.1 Gordoniibacillus kamchatkensis | reverse complement strand
GCTGCTCGTCGTCGGCGTCGTTCCGTCGGTTGTATAGTAAATCATCGCTCCGCTCGTCGCCGTGCTCAGCGTTACGCTGCTGTTATTGGCCACCGTTGCCCCACTTGCAGGATTTGCCGTCGGCGCGGCCGCTTGTGGTATGATTGTGATCGTTATTGTGCGAGTAGCAGTTCCGCCATTCCCGTCAGTCACTTGTATAGTAAAGCTATCGGAACCGGAATATCCCGCTGTTGGTTTATACGTGATCGTTCCGCCGGGGGCAATGTCAGTGCTGCCGCTGGCTGCGGTAGCCCCGCTGATACTCAGCGTTCCGTGCGATGGCGCGATACTTTGCGTCCATGTCTCGGTTTGGCCGGAATCCGTGTCACTGACGTGCAAAAGACCCTTAACGTCGGTGGCACTCGCATCTTGATATACCGTTAGTGCGCTCGTGCTCCCAATAAAAGTTGGCACAGTGTTGGTAGCGGGATCAGTAACCGTAATATTATCAATAATTATGCTTATATCCGCCTCGTTTTGCTGGACAATTCGAAATTCATTTATATTTCCCCAACTCGAATTAGTTAGATTTACTGTAGTTATGGAACCAGCAGGAGCTGTAAAATCATAAGATGCTCCTGAAACCGGAGATCCATTTAGATAACCAATTACTCTGTAGTTTGCAGAATCTGGATAAAATTCATTGCCGGTTTCTGCTTCGAAAGAAATAAGCTTAAATGCCCCGCTATCAGATGAACTTATTTTTGCCGCGGTGTCAATACCCATAAGTCCTCCAAATATATATAGAGCTTTATTGGGACTGACAGGTAAAGCATGAAAACTATCAAATCGATCAGTAATATGTATAAATGGGCCATTAGGGTTAGCGTTCGTTTCAACATTTCCACTGGAATCAAGTATGCTATAAGTCCAGTCACCCCACCGTCGAGGTATACTAAGTTCTGCTGCTAGAGGGTCGTAAGACGCCGGATCGACGAAAGATGACTGAAAGTCCTCGCTTGCTGGGGTAGCCGCACTAACTTGCTCCGGCCACAATAGAAGTAGCACTGATAGTAAACTAAATGAAATTAATATGACAAATAAAATAGACGTAAATTTCCGTGATTTTTTGCCCATCTTAAATTCAATTCCTCCTCATTTATTAAAAATTATTCATTTTTAAGAATTCAGCAAAATTTAAGAACGTTGCCACTACTTGCCTGTGACGCGGTTTTCGCGCTCTTCGCCACGATGGGGAATCCGAAGGCGGCCCCCATGCCCATGACCGCTGGCTACAATATGAGTGAGTAATATAAACTGTACATTCCAAGCTAAACTCATTCTTCTTCAAAAATTTTTAAAGATGGTCATCTAGCAAAATCAGTTTACAAGAACGATCTCCCAAAATTCTCACAAAAAAAGCCGGTATCGTAGTCCTCTACATACCGGCTGATTCCGATCCCCTTATTTTCCTAACCTCATCGCGTCGACAGAATCCGTGCCGCGTGTCGGCGGAAGGCTCAAGACCAAGCTCCGCTGCCAAACGATTCGTATAACGCTCCTAGTGTCACTGTTATTTTTTGTTAAAATCCCTCTTATACTTTCATTTAAATTATGAAGCTGCCGTTTGGCAATAGCAGAATCTGTAGGAGGAATTATGGACCGATTTAATCTGCCACTTTGTAAAAAAAGGGTGGCCCTTCGATATTCCTCATCGGGACCACCCTCTAGATGCTTAAATAGATTAAGTTACACGTGTGGTTCCACAGTTTTTTTACTGGTTCCAGACTTTTTTATCACCAGATGTATGGTGAAAATAAAGCATTAGACTAGAGTCGTTGATTTAACGCGCTTTTTGAATTGAAGAGTCGTCAGCTTTTGAAAAAAAGTTTTAGACTGATCCGTTAAAAGAAACAGCGGCGGACCAAGACTTGAAAAATAAAGTCTTAGACTGCCGCTGTTGTCATTCAACTAACGTCTCCGTTAGTTCAATAGGCTGCCGATTTTTTCGGCAGCCTGTTTTCATTGTGCTATGGGGATAAGCTCCGTCTCCGTACGCAAAAAGAAGGCCCCCAATCTCAAGCATCCAACGGTTGGCAGGCAGTCCAATCTTTCGGCCTAAGGAATCGCGCATTAACTGCATCAGTTCCCGGTTTGTTACTGGATTAGGCGCCGAGCAGTTGATAACGCCATTAAGATCATGCCGCTCCTTAAGAAAACGGATACTTCTATATAAATCTTCCACGTGAATCCAACTGTACTTCTGGCGTCCGCTGCCTTGGACGATTAGTTCAGGAAGGTCGGCTAAAATCTGATCGCTTCCTGGAGAGCGAACATAATTACGAAAGGTTTTGTAAAATTTTACCTACCCGATTTTCAAAATCAGATTCGTCTATCGTATCCAGATGTTCAGGTTTAAGCAATTGATATTGTTTCATTTTATAAAAATCAATAATCGCTTGTTTCAAGGTGACATCATACTGAATCGAAAATGATGGTTCCATGAAACGCCGCAGCACAGCGTCATCTTGGACCATAAACAGCACCGCATTCAATCTGTTGAAAATCTTTTGATCCATCCCGGATTCAAAAAAAGTTTGTAAATTTTTATTTCTATTTTGTTGGGCAGTTGCAAGATTTTCAAAATGGTGCGGATAAAATTCTTTAAGATCTTCTAAGAACAAATCAGAAATATAAGTGACACAGATCAAAGATTGTAAAAACGTTAATTGAAAGCGCTCGACAAAAGAGACGGAATCATCTTTGACAACGGAATCGGACCCTTGCAAGTAATTAATGTAATAATCTACAACCTTCTGGATGATTTCATCTTTGGATGAAAAATGCTTATAGAGTGTCACTTTGCTGATATCCATATATTTTGCGATATCGTCAATTTTCAGTTGGCTAAATTTGATTCTTCTTATAACAGGCTTTATTTTTTCTATATATTTATCGTCGCTCACCGGTTTTCTCACAATTGAATACCTCCTTTGATGCTCGTCAATAATATTATAACAAATTCGCTGTTATCACAAACTTTATTTACATAAATTATTAAGTTAACTAATTTAATAAAATGGGTTTACTTTATTAATTTCTCGTTATATAATCGGTCCTGTACCTAAAATGAATAACAGGAGGAAATAATATGCGTATATTTGTAACTGGAGCAACTGGATTCGTCGGTTCCGCAGTTGTACGTGAACTCATCGATGCCGGGCATCAGGTTAAAGGGCTTGCTCGTTCGGACAAGGCAGTAGCAGCATTGATAGCAGCCGGCGCTGATGTTCATCGTGGCTCCCTTGACGACCTCGATACCCTTCGCAGCGGCGCTTCCGCAGCGGATGGCGTCATTCACTTAGCGTTCAAGCATGACTTCTCTGACTTTGCGGCAGCCGCTGAGGCAGACATCCTGGCAATCGATGCGATGGGGTCAGTACTCGAGGGCACCGGGAAGCCGCTCGTGGTCACATCGGGAACGTTAATGCTCGCGCCGGGACGCCTCGGAACGGAAGACGACGCGTCGATCCAGCTACGCCGCGGCGCTCCGAGGAGACGGCGATCACGCTAGCTAGACGTGGAGTGCGATCATCGGTCGTCCGTCTCGCTCCGTCCGTGCATGGCCCGGGCGAGAAAGGCTTCGTTCCAACCCTAATCGCCATCGCGCGTGAAAAGGGCGTTTCGGCGTATGTAGGCGACGGACTCAATCGCTGGCCGGCAGTGCACCGGCTAGATGCCGCACGTCTCTTCAGGCTGGCGCTTGAGAAGGGCTCCGCGGGAGCCAGCTATCACGGGGTTGCCGACGAGGGCGTGCCATTCCGAGATATCGCTGGCGTTATCGCTCGCCACCTGAACCTACCGTTGCTTAGCATTTCCCGCGAAGAGGCAGACGATCACTTCGGGTGGCTTGCCTTCGCCGCGTCGACTGACAACCCGACATCAAGCGCACTGACCAAGGAACGCTTGGGATGGCAGCCCGTGCAACCCTCACTGATTGCGGATCTGGAACAGGGGCACTACTTTAACAGCTAAACACCCATCGGCTCTATCGATGTCGATACGGAAAGAGGCCCGCACGAGTAAATCGTGCGGGCCTCCGTCGGCCAGCGGGCCGAATCGTCCGCTGTGCCTGCTCAGCTGCTTGGACAAGAATGTTAAGAAAGGGGCTACACCATGTCGCAAATGGCAAAATCCGTCACTGTCGGCCTGAATAGGGACGCAGCGCTTCCCACGGACGGAATAGGAAACAAGCGATGCTCCAAGCCAGCTAGTTTGATGAATAATATATCCTTTATTTACAAATACCATATGTTATGACTTGTATTTCTAAACATCATCTCTGAATGGTTATTTGACAACAGACAAATTGTCCGTTGTCATGATATTGCACAACGGACAATTTGTCCGATATTCGTTATAAAGGGTGACTACTAATGTCAGTTAAGAAGCTGTATTTTTTGCCTGCAGGTGAATGTTTTCTAGATCAATCGGCAGTTAACCGAAACCTGAAACCCGGGAAATTAGTAGGGATGCCTGTATGGTCTTTTCTGTTGGAAACGACCGACGGACCAATATTGCTCGACACGGGAATGCCCGATGCTTTTATCAACAATCCCGATTATTATAAAGGGACTAAACGGGAAGGACGCGTTGTCCCAAATATGTCCGAGGGCGACTCGATCATGAATGTGTTAAAGCGTGTCGGTTATCTACCGGAAGATATCCAGATGGTCATTAGCTCCCACTTACACTTAGACCATTCTGGGGGAAATGGACATTTCCGCAATACACCGATCCTCATTCAACGGGCAGAATATGATGCAGCCATAGGCAATGACGAATATGCTCCGTTGGAGTGCAGGCTTCCCGATTTACAATATCAAATCATTGAGGGCGACCATAACTTGATTCCCGGGGTTCAAATTTTCTTCACTCCTGGTCATTCTCCAGGCCACCAATCGGTACTCGTAACAACGGAAACATCTGGTCCTGTTTTGCTGACGATTGATGTTGCCTATGTCAGGGAGAACTTCGAGAATGGCGTACCGTTCCTAACTTACGATCCAGAGTTGGCTGCTAAATCGATTCGTCGCATGCAGGATTTGGTTCAGGAAGTTCGGCCGTCAGCTATCTTCTTCGGACACGATAGAGATCAAGCAAACAATTGGCGCACATTCCCTGACTTCCTGTAATGGAGGGATATGTTATGGATGCTAATTCCATATCTTTATTCAGTAATGACCGAAAATTAATCGGAACGCTCTGCTTGTTATTTATATTCGGAAACATCAATATGACGATGTTCAACTTGGCTATACCATCGATTTCTGCTTCCTTTGTCCTCACCTCATCCCAAGTAAGTTGGGTCATGGTCGGATATAGCGTTTTAATGGCGATAGGCGCTGGAACTTATGGTAAGTTAACGGAGTCCTTTTCCTTTCGTCGGCTATATGTAATTGGATTAATCCTTTTTACTATCGGCTCCATTACTGGTTTCTTTGCAACTTCTTACTTGCAAGTAATCATCGGGAGATTACTTCAAGCAGCGGGGGCTTCTGCCATTTCCCCCCTTTCTTACGCGGTAGCAACTCTTTATTTTCATCCTACCGTCAGGGGGCGTGTTCTTGGCGCGTTGTCCGCCACAATTGCGTTTGCTTCTGGTTTCGGACCTGTTTTCGGCGGCTTCGTAGAGCAATACTTCGGCTGGAACTCTTTGTTCATAGTTTCCAGCCTTAGCATTTTTGTTATCCCTTTGGTATATAAATATGTCCCGAGCGAGACCCGTCGAAGATTCCTAGGGATGAGTTAAACCGAAGACGAATTTTAAAGTCTGCTAAAGAACTTTTCATCGAAAACGGTGTTGAGAATGTCAATATGCATCAGATTGCAAAAACTGCCGGGGTCGGACAGGCAAGCCTCTACCGTCGGTACTCAGACAAGGGCGACATCTGTTTGGAAATTGCATACGAAGAATATCAATCCTTATTCGATGAAGTTCAAGGCTTTCTAGATAAAAATTCGGAAATGGGCCCTTTGGACCGACTCTATCAAATAATTGTAAGATATGTTTCTTTTTTAGAGGCGAAAGTTCCCTGGCTCTGCGACATAAGTCGAGCCTCAACCGGTCATCGTCCTATGCAGTCTCCATTGTGTCAATGGATGCGTAAAGAAAGTAGTATTCTGTTAAACGAAGCCGTTGAACGAGAAGAAGTTTCAGACATAGATGTCTCATATACCATTGAAGCACTACTGGTCTTGCTTCATAATGTCGATTACCACCTGCTTGATGAAGGCTTTACGACCAAACGAGTTGTTGATGGGTTACAACGAATATTTATTGAAGGTTTAAAAGCTCAAAAACGTTAATCGGGGACGTCTACGGCACTCTTAATTAAACAAATCTGCCCGTTCGTATTATGAGGTCAGCCAGTTTTTACTGGTTGACCTCTTCTGTTTGTAAGAGGTTAAGTACGGGGAACCGGGGTAGAACGTCTCTGCCCGTGGGGCTTAGATCCCGTGTGCTAAACTGTTCGCCCCCTACTTGTAGAAACATGTTTGAGGCTGGTTGAGATAAAAGATCTCGAATAACAAGCGAAGCTATGACACTGCAAGATGGATTAGGGGTTACCGGCTAAAATTTAGAGCGAAGGTGATGCAAGAACATGAATCCAGTTATTGGCCTGGATATCGCCAAAGGCGAGAGCCAAGGACAGGCTTTCTTAGACAAAGGTCAGCCTTACGGAAAGAGCTTTACCATTCATCATACCCGTCAAGGGTTAGAGGCCCTCCGCTCGTTCTTAAAGCTTATCGAGCAAAAGTCTGATCAGCAACCGATGGTTATCCTGGAGTCTACAGGCCATTACCACCTCCCGGTTACTCGGTTCCTTGAGGAGCATAACTATTTATTCATTTTGGTGAACCCTATCCTGTCTTATCAGGCGAAGAAATCATCGACCCTGCGCAAGGTGAAGACAGATGCTGTAGATGCTTATGCCCTCCGCGAATTGTTCTACAAAGAAGACTTTGAGCAATACAAAACCAGAGGCCTCGGTTACTAAATCTACGGAACCTTACTCGGCAGCACGATGCTGTCGCGGGGCTCTCGGTAATGAAGTAGCATGCTGATGTACATTTCAAGGCCAGTTAGATGGCTTTGAAAAGTTGCCTTACGGAATGGATTGCGGTCAGCTGCAGCGAGTAGGGTTTCAGCCTTTTTCTCAGCCCAACTCAGCGAGCTTCTTTGGGTGATTAAACCGATTGATTTCACCGATTTCCGAAATAATCGTTGCAGCGATTTTTTCACCGATACCGGGGATCGATTGGATAATCTGATATTCTTCAATTTTATTAGCGAGAGCACCCATTTTCTTTTCCAGGGCTGTTAGGTTTCAGAGCGCCGAGTACATAAACATGCTATTCTTTCTGCAAGTTTGGACTTTCCAGCTCTAAGAACGGATTCAGCTGTCGGAAACTCCAATAACATCTTCAATGACACCACAGAGTGCAGCTCCCCGAAAACACCCTTATATTCCGGAAACACTTGATCTAATACAGCTTGGAACTGCAGCTTTATTTGAATGTATACTAGGCACACCTTGTTCTTGGCCGTTCTTTGTAGCTACGTAAGTCAGGAAGCAAACGAATAAAGGCTCACTACGATAAAATGATTGCCACGGGTAAACCGCATAAGGTAGCCATGATCGCTTAGGTAAATAAGCTGCTTCACTGGATCTACGCACTACTTAAACGGAAGGTAACCTTTCAAGATTTGGCCTAGTTGTGCCACATGAAAAACTTTCCAAAAATACTTGGAAGGTTATTGGCATGCGCAGATAAAAGTATAACATCCACGTTGTCCACGTTAACTAAAAAATGGAGCTACCCGAAGGCAGCCCCACAATGGAGTCATGTTGTCTAATCTAGATGTTAATTCTGTAGACTGTAGAAGAGCTCCTAGTAGCATTTATTGCCAAGTCTGCCAGTCTAATACTTTATTTTCTCAGTCTACAACTTTATTTTCCTAGTCTAATACTTTATTTTTCGGTCTAAAACTTTATTTTTCTCGAACAAGGGCATATGCACCGAAAATAAAGTCGTATAGCCCCAATCCACATTCTCCACATCGCTCAAACCCTTACCACGACTGGATTCCCGTCCCCTCTCCCCTGTATTT
>NZ_JXAK01000114.1 GCF_000829455.1 Gordoniibacillus kamchatkensis | reverse complement strand
ATCGTTGACGCTGTTCTCCCATAAGTGGACACTCCCTTTGTTTCGTAGGATTATTATCTAATTCCCTTATCGGAGTGTCCACTTTTTATTCTAACTGCAAACGTTCCGTTAAGGGTGATCTGGTGCCCGTCTATCCGCGGAATAACGGAACTGCGTTCCGTTATCAGCCAATTTCCCGAATATTTCCCGAAATTAACGGAACGAGAGTACGTTATCCCCGCAGTTTAAGCGAGAATTGCTCTTATTTTGGACCGATAACGGAACAACGTTCCGTTACGGGTGATCTGGTGCCCGTCTATCCGCCGAATAACGGAACTGCGTTCCGTTAAGGGTGATCCGGTGCCCCTCCATCCGCGCAATCATGGAGCTACCCTCCGTTATTGCTGCAAGGAAAGGTGCGCTGCGGCATGAGCATATGGGTTAATGCCCTGCCCGCCAGCAGGTGTCCCCCAAATCCGATCCTTTGAACGGAATCGCAATCCTGTTCAAGTTCCCAGTCCTGCTTTGTTCGGCCTGAGGTTTTCATCCGCTCTTTTCGTGCGTCTGCAGTCTGCTCATACAAGCTTCTTCAGGTGAATGTAGCGTCGACGGTTGCCGAAAGCCGCGCTATTTGGCAAAAACGTTCCGCTTGACGCTGCTTTTTACGGATGGTTGCTCAGCGGAGGTGCGGCCTGGTCGCCCGACCGTCTGCTGTAGCTGGAAATCCTCCCGCTAATTTAACCGGAATCTTGAATCCGGGCGGGGTTAGCGGGAAAACCTCCTGTAAAATCACTGGATCCTCCTACTTCGGATGAATTTGATGTAATTAGCGGCAGGTTTTCCATGTAATTGAATGCAACCGTATCAAGCAGAAACGTGAACAGGAGGAATTCCAGTTAAGCCTCAGCATCGCTCTCATGTAGTGTTCTAAGCCGCAGCTCATGTAACCGCCGCCTTCATCCGGGTTTGAAGCTTCAATTCAAATGGAAACGGACGAGCATCGTTTCCCGATTGAATGATAAGCGCGGTTATAGAGCCCAGCGATATAAATTATATGTTAAAAAAAGCCCCTTATGTATTCCTATTGCCATCAGCGCCAGCAGCAACGTTTCCAGCAGCTCGTTGATCGCGCCGTAAGTGTCGCCGGTCAGCCCGCCAAGCTTGCGGCTTATGCGCTGCGCGATCGCCCAGCCGGCGCCATAGGCTGCGGCTGCCAGCACGGCGGCCGCAGCCAGCGCCGCCGGCCAGCGGGCCGCGCCGAAGGCGGCCAGCGCCAGCGCCAGCGTTAGCGGCGCGGCAAGCAGCGCCGCCGCTCCGGCGTGACGGCGCGTCACGCCGCGGTACAAGCTGCCGAGGCCTGAGCCCTCGGCGCGGGCGTACGGCCAGCCGGCGATGGCCGCAGCAGGAAGGCGCGGCTGAGCAGCGGCGCCGCCGGCAGCAGCAGAAGCGCCTGCCTGCCCGCGTCGCCGGTCCATAACGTCAGCAGCGCAGCCTTCAAGAGCAGCTGCATGCAGCCGGCGATGACGCCCATTGCCCCGACGCGGCTGTCTTTCATTATTTCCAGCATGCGCTCGCGCGAGCGGTGGCTGAGCAGGCCGTCGGCCGTATCCATGAGGCCGTCCAGGTGGAGGCCGCCGGTCAGCCCGACCCACACCGCAAGCGCGATGATGGCGGCCGGCAGCGCAGGCAGCAGCCATCCGGCGGCGGCGCAGACGGCGGCGACAAGCAAGCCGATGACGAGACCTACCGCCGGATAGGCGACAACGCTGCGCGCCAGCGTCGCTTCCTCGAACGGCACCGTGACGGGCATCGGCAGCCGCGACAAAAACTGGAAGGCGGCGGCGATGGCGTGCAGCGACATTTTTAGGCGTGGAGCCATAATCCGATCACCAAACCTCCCGCTGCGAGTGCGCTAACCGCATACAAGATGCGCACTGCCGCCAAAATGTCGTCCCGCCGCCGCTCCCGCAGCGGCCAGCCGAGACGCGCCCGCTCGCTGGCGACGCCGAAGTATACGTTGCGGCCGCCGAGCTCGATACCGAGTGCGCCCGCCACCGCCGCTTCGGGGATGCCGCTGTTCGGGCTCGGGTGCAGCTTGGCGAAGCGGCGGATCGAGCGCGCCGCGCGAACGCCGGCCAGACGCGGATCGATGGCCGCGGCCAGGATAATGAGCGCGCCGGCAAGGCGAGCAGGGACGTAATTCATGACGTCGTCCCATCGTGCCGAAGCCCAGCCGAAATGAACGTACTTGTCGTTCTTGTAGCCGACCATTGAATCGAGCGTATTCGCCGCGCGGTACAGCATCGCCAGCGGGGCGCCGCCGAGAATGGCGAACAGAAGCGGCGAGACGAAGGCGTCGACGATGTTTTCCGCAACGGTTTCGACGACGGCCCGCGTCAGCTCCTCCTCGCCGAGCCCGGCCGTATCCCGCCCGACGATGTAGCCGGTATACTTCCGCGCATCCTGCAAATTGCCGCCACTGAGCGGCTTGTAAACTTTCATGGCGGCGTCCTTTAGCCCTTTGACGGCAAGCGTTGTGCTGATGAGCCAGGTGCCTGCGGCATAACCGAGGTAGGGGTGGAGCCAGCGGGCAACGCCGACCGCCAGCGCAGCAGCGCCGGAAGCAAGCAGCAGCGTGCTTAGCAGTAGCGCGACGCCGCGCAGCTTCAGGGCGGACGGCGAAAGTCCCGGCCGGCGCAAACGGCGATCGGCGAAAACGATCCAGCGGCCGATGCCGACGACTGGATGCGGCAGCCGCGCCGGATCGCCGACGAGCCAGTCGATGACAACGGCGGCCAGCGACATCGCCATCGTTTCCTGCAGCGTGTAGCCGAAGAGAAGCATGTCAGCTTCCCCCTTCTCCGGAACTGCCATGCGGGAAACGGTACTGCAATTGTTTAAGCTCGACAGGGATCCCGGCAGTAACCAGAAACACGCGCTCCGCCCGCTCCGCCATTAGCCGGTTGAGACGTCCGGCCCAATCGCGGTACAGGCGGCCGAGCGGGTATTCCGGCACGATGCCGCTGCCGACTTCGTTCGTCACGATCGTGAGCCGCCCTGGAAAAGCGGCCGCCGCCGCGACTAGCTCGCCGATTTCCGCATCGAGCAGCCGATCGCGTTCCGGCTCATGCTCGTGCCGCAGCAGCCGGTTCGACAGCCACAGCGTCAAACAGTCGACGAGTACGCCTGGTGCCTCGTCGCGAGACGCGGTGCCTGCCAAAAGCGCCTCATTCGCGCTCCCGGCCTGGTCGGCGCCATTGGCGTCAGCTCCTGCCTCAGCCGCACGCTCGGATCGCGTTTCCACGCCGTCGCCCGGGTCAACGCCACGAGCATCCGCCCCGGCTTCACCCACACGCTGGGGGCGCATTGCCGCATTCACGGCTGGGCCACCGCCGCTGGCCTCCCCCCCGGTCTCGTCTCCACGCCCAAGCCGCGCTTCCGCCCCTAAGCGGCGCAGCAGCGCGCTCAGCGCATGAGGCTCCTCCACCGTCCGCCAAGCAAAGCCCGACGCCTCGCGCTCGCGCCGATGCAGCTCGATCCGCTCCCGCATTTCGTTATCGTATATTTGCGCGGTGGCGATGTATATGCCGGCTTTATGCTCGTGCCGCACAAGCCGCTCGGCGAAGCCGCTTTTGCCGCTGCGGGCGCCGCCCGTTACGAGCGTCAGCATGCCGATCCTTCCTTTCCCGAATAGCGCTGCGCGCTACAAAGTTCATTCCCGCGACACGCCGGCGCTTTCGAACGTCGCCATCTCGCGCATCATGCGGCCGGCGGCGTCGATGATCGGGAACAGCAGCGCCGCACCCGTCCCTTCCCCTAGCCGCATGTCGAGCTGCAGCACCGGCGTTAGCCCGAGCTCCTGCAGCAGCCGCGCATGGCCGCGTTCCTGCGACAGATGGGAAGCGATCATGTACGGCTGCAAGCCGGTGCGAGCCGGGCGGCCACGAGCGCCGCCGCAGTGGATATGAACCCGTCGATGACGACGGGACACCGCTGCGCCGCCGCGCCGAGAATACGCCGGCGATGCCGGCGATCTCCAGCCCGCCGAGCTTCGCCAGCGTGCCGAGCGGATCGCGTGCGTCGGGCTCGTTCGCGGCGATGCCGCGCTCGATCGCCCCAATCTTGCGCGCTACGCCGGCATCGTCGACGCCCGTGCCGCGCCCGACCGCCTCCGCGACCGGCACCCCGCCGAGCACCGCAAGCAGAGCGGCGCTCGGCGTCGTATTGCCAATCCCCATATCGCCTGTGCCGAACATCCGAAAGCCTTGCTCCACGAGCTCAGCAACCAGTTCGGCCCCAACCAGTACGGCTTGCGCCGCCTCCTCTTCCGTCATCGCCGGCCCGCGAGCCAAATTCGCCGTCCCGCGGCGAACTTTACGCGACACGAGTCCGGGATGCGACAGATCGGCATTCACGCCGACATCGACGCAGACGACCTCGGCCGCAGCTTGGCGCGTGAAAACGTTGACCGCCGCCCCGCCGCTCAAGAAGTTCAACACCATCTGCGGCGTCACTTCCGCCGGGAAGGCGCTGACGCCCTCCTCGCATACGCCGTGATCGCCGGCCATGACGATGACCGCCTTCCGCTCGAATGCAGGCATTACCTCGCCGGTAATCGCCGCCAGCTGCTTCGCCAGCGTCTCGAGCCGGCCCAGGCTGCCCGGCGGCTTCGTCAGCTGATCGAGCCTGACCCCCGCTGCCGCTTCCGCCTCCGCATCAACAGCCCCGATTCGCCCGATAAGCTGCTGCAATTGTGAAACCGTCGTCTTTTCCATCGCCGTCTTCATCCTTTCGCTCGCTCCTGCTGTTCGTTCACGCCGGTGCGCAGCAATATTTGCGGCGCACCGTTGACCGGATGCGCCAGTACGATCGGTTCCGTTCCGTACACGTCGGCGATAAGCTCGCTGCGCACGAGCTGCTCCGGCGTCCCTTCCGCCACAGCCTTTCCTTGCCGCAGCACGAGCAGCCGGTCGCAATATTGCGCCGCCAAATTGATGTCGTGCAGCACCGCTACTACGGTAAGACCGGCTTCGCGCTGCCACGACTTGATATAATCCATCATCTGCACCTGATGCCCAATATCGAGAAACGTCGTCGGTTCGTCCAGCAGCAGAAGCTGCGGCTGCTGCGCCATCACCTTGGCGAGAGCGACCCGCTGCTTCTCACCGCCGCTCAACTTGTCGACGGCGCGATCCGCTATCGGCTGCAGGCCGAGCCGCTCCATGATCGCGTCGACCAGCTCCGCCGCTCCCGGCTCGTCGTCGCCGAGCCAGCTTTGATACGGGTACCGGCCCATTTCCACGACCTCGCGCACCGTAAAACCGACCGGCGGCAGCGCGTCCTGCTGCAGCACGGCGAGCTTGCGCGCGAGCTCCTTTCGTCCGTAAGCGGCAATCGGCCTGCCCTCGATTTCGACGGTTCCGGCACTTGGCGTTTCCACGCCGGATACGATGCGAAGCAGCGTCGATTTGCCGCTGCCGTTCGGGCCGAGAATGCCGAGGCATTCCCCGCGCCGCGCCGTAAAGCTGATGCCCTGCAAGGCGACGCCGGAGCCGAAGCGTTTGGCCGCTCCTTCGGTGCGAATGACTGTCTGCGGCTGGCTTCCGGCATCATTTTCCAAAAGCGTCATGTCCACCGTGCTCACACTCCCCTCATGCTCCGAGCGCCCGCTTGTGCCTGCGCAGCAGCATCATAAAAAAACGGCGCGCCGAGGAAGGCGGTGACGACGCCGATAGGAATTTCCGTCGGGCTGAGCAGCGTGCGCGCGAGCGTATCCGCCCAGAGGACGTAAATCGCCCCGCCGAGCGCCGATAACGGCAGCAGCAGCCGGTAATCCGGCCCGACGGTAAGGCGCACGAGATGCGGCACGATGAGCCCGACGAAGCCGATGACGCCGGCTACCGACACCGACGCCGCGGTCAGCATCGAGGCGGTGACGAGCACGACGATTTTCGTTCTTTCCACGTTGACGCCGAGATGCGCGGCCTGCCGCTCCCCGATGGCAAACAGATTGAGCGCCTTCGCATGCGCCAGCAGCACGACGAAGCCGAGCGCAACGTAAGGCCCGACGAGCGCCGGGTACGCCCAGCCCCGCATCGCAAGCGAGCCCATGAGCCAATACACGATGTCGTTGATGACTTGCTTGGACATAGCGATAAAGAAGGCCACCACAGCGCCGAGAAACGCCTGCATCACAGTGCCGGACAAAATCAGCGTCTCTATGTGCCATTTGCCGTCCATGACCGACATGCGCAGCACGACCGCAAGCGCCGCCAGCGCGGTGACGAAGGCGATGAGCGGCAGCGTCCATTGCCCGAAAAAAGCGGTCTGAAGGCCAAAATAGAGCAGAAACGCAGCCCCGACCGATGCCCCCGACGATACGCCGAGCGTGAACGGATCGGCCAGCGGATTGCGCAGCACCCCTTGGAACGCCGCGCCCGCCAGCGACAAAGCCGCCCCGACGAGCATGCCGAGCGCCACCCGGGCCAGCCGCACCTTCCAAATAATTTGTTCTTCCTGAACGGACCAGGGGTGCGGCGAATAGCCGCCGAGCCCCGGCACGTGCGATGCGACGATGCCGACGATATGTCCTGCCGGCACCGTGACGGAGCCGAGCGACAAGCTCGCCACAATCGACAGAAGCAGGAGGAGCAGCCCCCCTCCTCCCCATTGCCAAGCTTGCGCTTCATTATTTCACCAGATCGGGATAGATCGCTTTGGCCATCGCTAGCAAGCCTTCCGTCAGGCGGGGGCCGGGCCGGTTGAACGGTCCGGAGGCGAGACCGATGACCCGGTTGTTTTTGATAGCGTTAATTTGATCCCAGCCGCTCCGTCCGCGAATCAACTGGTCCATCGTCTTCTTGGTCTTATCGTCGACGACGTCGCTCGCGTACAAAATGACGTCCGGATTCGCCTGAATGATTTTTTCTTCGCTGATTTGGTTCCAGCCCTTCGTGTCTGCGGCGACGTTGATGCCGCCGGCAAGCGTGATGAGCTCATCCATGAACTCTCCCTTGCCAACCGTCCAGCCTGGAGAAAACTCGACGTACACTTTCTTTTTTTGCTCCTGCGGCACGCTTTTTACGGCGTCCTGCACTTTCTGCATGTCGGCTTTCATCTTCGCCACAACTTGCTCCGCCTGCTCCTGACGGTCAGTGATGCGCCCGAATTGCAGCACGTCGTTCATAACGTCGGCGACTGTCTTCGGCTCTACCTTGAACAGGTTCAGATTCATCCCGCGCAGCTGCTCCACGGCGTCCTTCTTCATCGATACTCCTGTGAAAATGATATCGGCGCCCGTAGCGATCATCGCCTCCGTATTCGGCTTCACGACGCCGCCGAGCTTCGGCTTCGATTTCGCTTCCGCCGGATAATCGTCGAAATCCGATACGCCCACGATTTTGTCGCCGAGTCCTAAGGCAAACAAGATTTCCGTCTCCGCCGGCGACACCGAGGCGATTTTGTCCGGCGCTTTCGCGAATGTGAACTCATTGCCGGTCGCGTCCTTTTCTTTTAGCGGGTACTGCGTCTTCAGCGCGCCGGCCGCCGGTTTGCCGCTGCCGGCTTCAGACGAAACGACTTTCGCCGGCTCCGTCTGCGGGGCCGTATTCTCCTTGCCGGCCGCGCCGCAGCCTGCGAGCGCGAGGGCGAATGCGCCGATCGCCGTCCAGGCGAGTCCCGTTTTTCTCCATTGCTTGTTCATGCTCATGCCAGTCTCTCTCCTTTGTCTGTTCCTTTGTGGCATCGGTTTATTCCAACGATGCGTCGCGCTCCATGACCGGGGATAAACGGCTAACGCCGTCCTTCGGAACGCGCGCGTTTGCCGGCGTTAAGCTGGCTGTGAGACGCCCGGCACATTGCTCGCCGTTCCTTCTCCAGCTTAACGCCTAGTAGCGGAATAAGCCCAAGTATAGGCATAGCGCATACTTGCTGATGAAGGCAAAAACCCCTCCGCCGCGAGGCAGAGGGGACGTTAAGCGGAAAATCGCAGCCGCAGGGCGCGCAGGCGGCAGCAGTTGCAGCGTCGCAGCGCACGGCTATTCCGGTTAGCGCAATCCTTTCCTCGAAGGATGACGTAGCCTGACCGAATAGGCAGGTCTCCTGACTTGCGGGTGTGCGTCAGCTTTGCTTTGCTTCCGGGACATACGGCTTGCGCCGCCCTTTGGGGCGTACGCGTTCACCGCACGCAGCGGAACCAGACAAGTACAGGCGCTCGCCTATACTTTCCGATGGAGCAAAAGCGTTGGGACGCACGCCGCCCCGCCTTCCCGTCCGGCAAAGACAGTGGCGCTTGGGGGCGTTACCCGGTTTACAGTGGCGGGACCGTGCCGGATTTGCACCGGCTTCCCTTTTAACCTGCAGCGCTGAAGCTGCGGGCACCTATCGGCTGTATGGGTTGTTCCGTTACTCTTCATCGATTATAGGCCAGCCGGACGGACGCTGACAAGCTATTTTTTGCCTGCGCTCTTTGGCGCAGATGAACGGACCACCATAGTCGTCCTTACGGAATTCATCGGTTCGGCTGGATGCCTCCCTCCGCCATTTGCGCATTATGCAGCAGGAAGACGCGGTTTACATCCATGGTTTCTGTACAAATGCGGTTCTGTCCGCCTGACCGGTTGCAGTTGCCGGAAAACCTCCCCTTAAATCGGCCAAAATCTCGAATAAAGCGGGGTTAACGGGAAAATGTCATGGTAAATCGTCGATATTTCTAATGAAAGTACAAGCTACACGGAACTAGCGGTAGAATCTCCTAGGCCCCCTAATTAAACTGGAGTCCAAGCCCCCAATTAATTAAACTAAAGGTAATGGGAGGCGGGACAAAATGCGTTCGAAGAAAGTGTTTGA
>NZ_JXAK01000113.1 GCF_000829455.1 Gordoniibacillus kamchatkensis | reverse complement strand
GCACCTCGGCGCGCTGCGCGCAGGCCGCTTCGAGCCTGCGCACGCGCTGGCGCTTGCAGCCGCGCCCGGGGCCGCCGCCCGCGAGTGCCGTCTCGCCGCGCCTGCGCGAGGCTGCGGAACGCTGGGACGCGTTCCGGCGCGAGGCGCTGCCCGGCTTCGCCCCGGGCGCGGGGAGCCGCTGCTCTTCGGCGAGCAGCTGTACTGGCTGCCGCACGCGCCGGGCGCTGCGCTCGGCAGCGCCGACCTGGCCGGGCTGCGGACGCTGCGGCCCGGCCTGCACCTCGGCGCGCTGCGCGCAGGCCGCTTCGAGCCTGCGCACGCGCTGGCGCTTGCAGCCGCGCCCGGGGCCGCCGCCCGCGAGTGCCGTCTCGCCGCCGCCTCCGCGGAGGCGGCGGCCTACTTGCGCGGCGAAGCGCTCGCGCAGCCCGGCCTCGCCGCCGGCTGGACCGTCGTCACCGTCGACGGCTACCCGCTCGGCTGGGGCAAAGTATCCGGCGGCCAACTGAAAAACCATTATCCAAAAGGTTTGCGCCGCATGGGATAGCCGCCGCTGTCAAATCATCCCTCGCTCCCGGACGCCGTATTTTTGCGCTGCTTGCATAAACTAACCGGGCTGAAATCAGTCAGAAACGGGAGTGGAGCATGATGCAGCAGACGCAAGCGCAAAACGAACTCCGGCCATCGGAAGTCATCCGCCTCATGGAGGAGCGTCATTCCGTACGCAATTACGAACAATACTATGCCATACCGCAGGAACATTTGGAAACGATCCTGAAAGCGGCCGCTACCGCGCCGTCGTCATGGAATCTCCAGCACTGGAAATTCCTCGTCGTCGAAAGCAGGGAAGACAAAGAAAAGCTGCTGCCGATCGCGAACGGCCAGCGGCAAGTCGTCGACAGCTCGGTTACGGTCGCCGTACTCGGCGATCTGGAGGCGAACAAAAACGCGGAAGCCGTATACGGCGAGCTGGTCGCCAAAGGGCTCATGCCCGCTCAAGTGAAAGATACTTTGCTGGCTCAAATCGAAGCCGCCTACTCGCGTTCCGATGCGGCGCGACTGGCCCGCGACGAGGCGATACGCAACTCCGCCCTAGCCGCGATGCAGCTTATGCTGGCCGCGAAAGCGCTCGGCTATGACACATGTCCGATGGGCGGCTTCAACCCCCGGCAATTGATGCAAGCCTTCAACATACCGGAACGTTACGTGCCGCTCATGCTGATTTCCGTCGGCAAGGCGGCCAAGCCGGCGCACGCCTCGAGCCGCCTGCCGCTTGAGCGGATGGTCGTGCGGGGCAGCTTTTGATGCAGCGCAAGTCGAGCCGAGAACACAGCGAAAACGGCGTCCTTTCCCGTGGCGGGAAGGCGCCGTTTTTCCGCTTAATGCACATTCTCGGTTTCGAACAAAATCTCGTCGATGAGCTTGTTGTTCACCATCATCGTGACGTTGAACGAATCGTATTCTTTTTCTTTGTCCAGCTCTTCCATCAGCAGCATGGCGATCAGCTCGCGGTCGTCCGCTCCCCCCGGCTCGCGGAAATCGATGAAGCCGGTCAGCTGGCGGTTGCTGATATCGACCGTTGCCGTGCCGATCGGCAATCCGCCGCGCGATTGCTGGTAAATTTCGTAGGTCAGCACGTCGCCGTCGTCCCGCACGAGCACGATCGAATAGTCGTCGCGGTCGCCCGAAACCGCCGTCCGCTTCTCTTCCTCTTCCAGCAAATCGTTGCGCTTCAGCTCGACCGTGTCGATCAGCTCGTCCCCAAACACCATCGCCAAGCTGAACGTCTCGATGTCATCCGCATCAAAATCGTTCACGATGAGTTCGGTCGCTTCATCGATTTCCTCATCAAGCGGATCGTACACCCACTCGACCGTTCCGCTTACGTGTCCGCGGCGAATCGTGAGGAACGCCTCGGCGGCAAGGTCTTTCTCCTCGTCGTAAATGTGATATTCGACCCGCCCCCGCTCCTCGTGAACGATGACAAGCTCGTAATCCGGCAAAGAGCGGGAAACCTCGTCCCCGTCCAAGGATGTGCCGCCGTGATCCATTTCGATGTCTTCCTGCTGGTACGGATTCACGTCGTTCAATTTGTCTTCGTCCAACCAGTCGATGTCGAAATCGTCATCCGGCTTGACGATGATGCGCTCATACGGAGCGTAAGTGACGATGACGTCGCAGGCGTCCACGCCGAGCGCTTCGGCCGTCGCTTCCACATGGCGCTGCACGCGTTCCAATACTTCCGTTTTCGTGCGCTCATCCAGCTCATCGGCCTCGAGCTGCACAGCTCCCGTCAGTCGGTCGTTTTCCCGGTACACCAACGCCATCATGCCGACGTACCGGTCGTCGTAGACGATATCGTGCGTCTCGCCGCCCGACGTTTTCATATCGGGTCTTAGCAACCACTCAGCCATATCACTGCTCTCCCTCTTCTGTCGGATTCTTCTTGTATAATGTCCGAACGAGGAAGGGATTATAACCGCCGTAAAGCGGCAATTTACAGCGCAATTTCGTTAAGGCGGCTCAAGGCTATTCCTCGGGTGAAGCCGAGGCCGATGGGTCCGAGGATGGCACGATCGAAGGAGCGGAGGCGCCAGGTTCATCCGTGTGCGCCGGCTCGCTCGCCGCCGTATGCGGCGGAATCGCCGGAACGACCGGCATGGCCGGATTCGGTCTCGCATATGTCCATACCTCGTTGCCGCCGGGCCCGGCAGGTCCGGTCGCTGCGGCGGCTCCGGCCGATTCCTTGTCCGCCATCGGCCCGGCGCTTCCGATTGTCCCGGCGCTCCCGCTTGCGAACGCAGCCCCGGCCGGCTGCCTGGCCCCGGATTCCGCCCGGGTGCCGGGGCTCATCTTGCCCGGCCGCATCGCCGCCCGCTCGTCTACGTACTGCTTCGCTATGCGCACCGTATTGTCGAACAGCTCTTGCACGATTTTGCGGAACGCCGGCTTCCCTATAAACATGCGCAGCCATGCCGGCATCAAGTCGTAGCCCTTGTCGATCACCCAGTTGAACTTGTCTTGGCCGGTCACAAGAATGAGCTGCTCCGCTCTTTTTTCCGCCCCCAGCATCAGCGTCATCGCCATCTTCTTCGCTTGCGACAAAGCGATGCCGCGATGCGCCGCCACATACAGCACGCCCGCCGCAAAACCGGCGATAAGCCGCCAGTTGTCGGATAGCAGCTGCAACCACATAAACTTCCTCTCCTTTGCGATTAAAATAAGTTCCCTATCCATCGTACGCGGCGGGCGGGAACCCGGTCACATCCAATCGCCGCGAAAACGTGCAAAAACCCGCATCCGTTCGCCCATTTCCCGCCGGCATGGATATCCGTCCAATCGCCCCGGGCCAAACCCCCATACGATACATTACACCGGGCGAGAAGCCCGGGACGCCAACGAATTCCAAAGGAGGCGAGGCTCATGCACGCTGCAGGCGTATTTACGAGTACCGGAGCTATCCTGGTTCTTTTCATTTTACTCGTGATCATCTCCCGCACTTTGCTTTTCTTCTAAATCCGGTTACGGCAAAATGGGGCTCTCCCGCAGTCGTCATGACGACGTTGGGAGAGCCCCATTTTCGGGCATTCACAGCTTTGGCCCGCTGCCCATATCGCCTTTCCCGCCGTTTGCGGCAGGCGGCGATATGCGCAGCGGCCAAACTGCACCGCAGCTTGAAGCTGGTTCCAGCGGCATTTCACATGCATGTGGCACACGGGCTAAGCAACGATAGCATTATGCCTAAAGGTATCGTGCTTTTCGTTTTTACCCGGTTCCTTCCGGTTAGCGGAAATTGGTTCCGTTATCGGCCTATTTCCCGGGTATTTCCCGGAAATAACGGAACGGGAGTACGTTATCTTTGCATTTTCGACGAGAACGGCCTTCGTTCTGGACCGATAGCGGAACTGCGTTCCGTTAAGATCGATCCGATGCCACTCTACTCGTGCAATAAAGGAACTACGTTCCTCTACGGCTGCTGCGGAAGGTTGTGCAGCGGCATGGGGGTACGGAGTTTATGTTTTGCCCGCCAGTCGCCTTCCCCGAATGCCGCCATATGAATGAAATCCCACGCCAGCCGCCGCTTTCGGGCATCTCCAATTTGCCAGTTATGCTCCACTGGTAACCACAGAAGAATGGCTGACCGCAATTTTCCAGATACCGCTAGTCAGTCCTAAAAAATGCCAGGAAACCCTGGCTCGAGTCCCGTAACGGCCCGCCGAATGAGCCGCTAATCTCCGGCTGCCGCCCCGTGCCGCAGCAGCGCCTCCAGCTCGTCGCCGGTCAGTTCGCGGCACTCGCCCAGCGGCAGGTCGGGGTCGAGCCGCAGCGGCCCCATCGTAATCCGTTTTAGGTACTTTACCTTTTTGCCGACGGCTTCGAACATCCGCTTCACCTGGTGAAACTTGCCCTCGGTAATCGTCAGCTCAATGTGGGACAAGCCGTCCGCCGATTCCGCCGCACTCTGCTCGATGCGAAGCTCGGCGGGCAGCGTCACATAACCGTCGTCGAGCGTGACGCCCGCCGCGAACGCGCGAACGTCGTCCGCGCCGACCGCCCCTTCCACCCGGGCGATATACGTCTTCGGCACGTGCTTGCGCGGAGAAAGCAAATTGTGGGCCAGCTTCCCGTCGTTCGTGAGCAGCAGCAGGCCCTCCGTATCTTTATCCAGCCGTCCGACCGGAAACGGCGCAAAATGGCGGTAATGGTCTGAGAGCAGCTCGAGCACGGTGCGGTCGCGGGCGTCTTCCGTCGCCGATACGAAGCCGGGCGGCTTGTGCAGCATCAAGTAAATAAATTCGCGGTACTGGACCGGTTCCCCGTCTACGCTGATCCGGTCTGCGGCGGGATCGACCTGCAGGCCGCTATCCTTGACCGTTTGCCCGTTCACTTGTATGGCCCCGCTCTTTGCCAGCTTTTTCAGCTCCGAGCGCGTGCCGAAGCCCATGTGGGCGAGCAGCTTGTCCAGCCGAAGCTTCGTGCCCATAGCGTCAGTTCTCCTCTTTTTGCGGCGGATTCGCTTTCATGGCCTCGTACAGCCGCAGCAGCTCGGGGTCGAGGACGGTAATGTCCAGATCGTACGGCTCGAACGGTTCCTGCTCGTAGCGGCAAAGTTTGGCGAGGTAAGCGGCGCTTTCCCGCCGCAGCCCGGCAAGATCGATGCCGAGCGCATCGTCCGGCTGCGGCTCCAGCTTCTCCAGCGCCGCCGTCAGCAGCTTGATCGCGCCGCTCACGTTGCCGTTGCCGTGATGGTACAAGCCGACGGCCACTTGCAGCAAGCCTTGCAGCAAAGGGCTGCGGCCCTCCTCGAGCCACAGCTCCTCCAGCACTTCGTGGCATTCGAAATAGTCCCGCGCCACGTTAAAATAATACAAAAATTCGATATACAGCTTATCGTACTGCGGCAAACGCGCTCCCTCCCAGCCGGCGGGCCTGTTTCAGCTGTCTTCGCCGCCCTTGGCGCGGCTCAAGGCGAGCTCGATGTCGTTCAGCAAGTCCCGCAGCAGCCACAGCTCCTCGTTTTCCCATATTTCGTTGAAGCGCAGCTGGAATTGCGCCGCCTCGCGCACGCGCCGGTAAAAATAAAGCACCTGAATGTTGTTCAGCACGAGCGACACCAGGTTCGATTGATCCTCGAACAGCTTCTGCGCTTCGACGATGTCGTCGCGGATCGAAGACATCTCCTGATCGAGCTGGTACGCCGCTTCGGCCGCCTTGCTGAGCCGCTCCCGCACATCCTCCGGCAGCACCGACTCTTTGTATTTGTAATGCAGCGAATGTTCGATCGTCGCCCAGAAATTCATCGCCAGCGTGCGGATTTGGATTTCCGCAAGCACCGCCTTGAGGCCGAGCGACGTCTGCACGGGGTATTCCACGATCAAGTGGTAACTGCGGTAGCCGCTCTCTTTTTTATACGTAATGTAGTCTTTCTCGTACACGAGCTTCAAGTCTTGACGTTCGCGTATGAGCTGGGCGACGCGATGGATGTCTTGCTCGAACTGGCACATGATGCGGATGCCGGCGATGTCCTCGATGCCTTGCTCGAGCTGATCCATCGGCACGCCGAGACGCTTGGCCTTTTCCAGAATGCTCGATATTTTTTTCACCCGTCCGGTGACGAATTCAATCGGTGCGTACTCCTCCCGGCTTTTCAGCTCGGCGCGGAGCGATTTGAACTTGACCTTCAGCTCCTCGACCGCTTGCTCGTACGGAAACAAAAACTTTTTCCAATCGCGTCCGTCCATCGTCCCGCCTCCCATCGTCTCTCTCTTAGCGGTGGTCCGCTCCGACCGCTTCGGCGACATGCCGGAAGCCATCGCGCCGCAGCAGCGCCGACAATCCGGCGTTTAGCCGGCCAAGCAGGTCCGGCCCTTCGTAAATGAGCGCCGTATACACTTCAACGAGGCTTGCGCCTGCGCGTATTTTATCATAAGCGTCCTGTGCCGTAAAAATCCCGCCGCAGCCGATAATCGGCAGCCGGCCTTCGGTGAGCGCATATAACCGGCGCACGACTTCCGTCGAGCGCTTCGTGAGCGGGCGGCCGCTGAGGCCTCCTGTCTGCGTGCGGTGTGGGTGCGTCAGGCCGTCCCGGCCGATCGTCGTGTTCGTCGCGATGATGCCGGACACGCCGCTCATCGCAATCGTCGCGGCTGTCGCCTCGAGCTCCGCTTCGGACAAGTCCGGCGCGATTTTGACCAGCACCGGTTTGGCGCCGCCCGCAGCGTGCGCTTGCCGCTCCATCTCGTCCGTTACGGCGTCGAGCAGCAGCTTCAAATCGTTGCCATGCTGCAAATTACGCAAATCCGGCGTATTCGGCGAACTGATGTTGACGACGAACAAGTCGCCGAGCGGGTAGAGCGCCCGGATGCATTTGCGGTAATCGTCCGCCGCCTGCTCGTTCGGTGTCGTTTTGTTTTTGCCGATGTTGACGGCGACCGGGACAGGCTGTCGGCCCGCCTTTGTCAAGTTGTCCGCCATCTGCCCCGCGCCGACATTGTTGAAGCCCATCCGGTTGATGAGCGCTTGGTCGGACGGCAGCCGGAACAGGCGGGGCTGCTCGTTGCCAGGCTGCCCGAGCGGTGTCACCGTCCCGACCTCGACGAAGCCGAGCCGAGGCGGGTGAAGCCTTTGACGGCGCGGGCGTTTTTGTCGAGGCCTGCCCCAAGGCCGATTGGATTCGGGAAGTCGAGCCCCCAGAGCCGGGTATGCAGCTCAGGCCGGGCGGACACCCCCCATATGGCTTGCAGCGCGGCCGCCGCCCCCGGCATGCGGGTGACGGCGCCGAGCCCGTCTACAATAAGATGATGCGCGGTCTCCGGGTCTAACCGGAACAGCAAAGGCTTGGCCAGCGCTTTATACAGCATGTCTGAGTCCTCCGTAGATACGCCCAAGCGATCGTTCGTTTGAATCGGTACTTAACAAGTTTAACGCGAATGGCACTTTTATGCAAAGGATGGAGGCGGATATGAAGCGGATATGAATGCGGCACATCGAAAACGCTTGCAGTCCGCCTTCCGTCCGCGCCCGGTTTGTGATACGATAGGCTGTACCAAGAAGATCATGATCACGAACCGAAGCGAAAGGGATGATTCGCGGATGGCGCAGCGCAAAACGTATTTGCAAAAGCGGGAGAAAGACGGCGTCAACAAAAAAGCCATCGCATGGGCCGGCGGAATCGCTCTCGCCGTTATCGCCGCGATGACGGTTTTGCTTATTTTGGACAAATAGGCATTGGCTTTGCGCTAGTCGAGCCAGCGGTACGTTTTATTCGGGTTGCTATCGTTCGTCTGCAAGGGGAGCCGGAACGTCGGCTTCCCTTTTCCTTTGCCCGCGCCGCCTGACGCCCCGTCGCCGTCCCCGGAATCGCTGAGCGGGGCGTCGGGCGGCAGCAAAGCGCGGCCGATCGTCACCTTCGTGCCGTGCGGCACCATGTCGTACAGCTCCTCGATGTCCGCCTGCCGCATGCGGATGCAGCCGAGCGACTCGTCTTTGCCGATACTGTCCGGCTTGTTTGTGCCGTGAATGGCGTACAGCGTATCCGAAAGCGTCATCCCGCGCGAGCCGAAATCGCCGTTCGGCTTGTTGTTCGGGTTGCGCACTTTCTCCGTTATCGCAAAATCTCCCTCCGGCGTCCGCTCGCCGCCGAGGCCGACCGGATACAGCCGGACGATGCGGTTGTTGGACAGCAGGCCGAGCCGGTGCTGATCTTTGTCGACGACGATGCGCAGCGGCTCGGCGAGCGGATGCGAAGGCGGCGTTGCTTTCGCTGCAGTGGCTCCCGGGCCGGCAGCCGCTGCGGCCGAACCGCCCGCACCGTCCGCGGCCGCTCCGGTGCCAGCCCCGCCGGCAGCCGCTTGCAGCGCTTGCGGAAACAGCTCCCGCATCGTATCCGTGAGCCCCGGCAGCATATTGTCCGGGTACGGCCGCGCCAGCTGCTCCGGCCGCTGCGGAGCGGCGCCGTACCGCTGCGTGTACGCGGCGACGGCGCTTTGCAGCACGATCCGCTCTTCCTCCTGGGCTTCCCAGCCGCTGACGATAGCGCGCGCCGCGTCGGTCCCTTCGGGCTTGCACGAGCACGCCTCCGGATCGAGCGGGCGCACGGTGCGCGCGGCGCCGTCCCCGGGCGCGCCGAGCCACAGGAGCGGCTTCGCCGGGGTGTGCCAATACACCCAGCGCCCGTCGGGCGAAGCCGCGCCCTCGGCGGCGATCGCTTCGCCGCCGCCGCCCGCCAGCAGCGCCAGCATCGCTTGCGCTGCTGCGCCTGCGCCGGCCCCGGCTTCGCCCGGGGCCGCGTACAGCACAGCGGGCTGCTGCGCAGCGCCCGCTGTGCCGGG
>NZ_JXAK01000112.1 GCF_000829455.1 Gordoniibacillus kamchatkensis | reverse complement strand
CCCGAGGAAAGGCGGAGCGGAGGATGGGAATGTGGGGCGGAGAGCGGATCGTGCGCCTTTGAACTCGTGTTCCCACCATGTTTTGTAATTCGAGGGAACACGAGTTCAAGGAAGCCGGAGACCCACATTCTTAGGTCCGCAGCGCAGCCACGTCTTATCGATGAATTCCGATCGTTACAATTTCGCACGGACCAACCGGCAAACACAGCACGCCTTCAGCATCGGCTTCGACACTCTGTCCATGATCTTCCATGATCGTACTCTTGTACATATGGTAGAACGGAATGCTCGGCTGGAGCTTGAGTTCCGCGTTTTGCGCGCTCATATTGTACCAACGGAGCAGCAGATCGCCGGTGCCTTCATTCATTTTCAGCGAGGAAAAGGCCAACTCGCCGCCATCCCACACGAATGGGCAATACACCGGCGCAATGTGTCCATTGTGAACGCCCGTTTGACACAACGTCCAAGGAATTTGGTACTGGTAAGCTTCCGCGTAAGCGCCGGACTGTATGCCGTCGCCGTTATGCGGAATGAGGCGCATGCGGACGGTATGCTCGCCCGGGCACTGCGCTTCGGGCGTCGGGAAGAACCCCCAGTCGCCAAGCTCGCCAACCGCGCGAAGCAGCGTCACTGCAATCGTGTTGCGCCCGTCGCGCAAAATCTCATATTCGTTCAAGCCGAGATTGGCGACGACAAGACCCGCTCCCGTCTCGCTTACGTCGACAAAAGCTTGCTGGTGCTGCGTATTGCTTGGATTTTCCCATTCGGCTGACGGCGTATTGTCCCGCTGCGGGATTTCAAACATGGAGTCGACGCGGTGCACCCGGGTTTGCAAATCCGTAGGGAACAACATCCGCAATCGGTGGTCTTTGGCCTGATTGTTGAACGACGACTCGATCTCCAGCCCTTTGCTGCTGCGGCTCAGGCTGATGACGGTGCGGATCCGCATCGGCACCATGCGCTTTGAGCGCTGCGCTTTGCGGTGCGGAAAGTAGATCAGGCTGCGCTGTTCTTCCTCCAGCAATTCGTCCGCCGACGCGGGAATTTCCCAGTCGTGCACGATCTCAATGGATGCCTGGTAAGGCGTGTCTTGCAACACGCGAATTTGAGCGTTTAATCCGCTTGTTGTTAAAGGAATTTCGCCTTCCGGCTGCCGATACATGTATTCGTTGCCGATATCCCCTGTATTCTCATAAACGCCCAAATCCCGGTACGTACGGCCGTTCTTCTTGTCCGTCAACGTGAATGAGCCGTCATCCGCGACTTCGACTTTGAGCGCCTCATTTTCCAGCACCCGGTCTCCCGACAGCAGCGATGCCGCGGAGATATCCGCTTCTTTCCGAACCCAAGCGTACGTCTTCAGCCCCAACGCCGGAACTTCTTGCGCTTCAAAAGTCAGCTTCACTTTGCGGCACATATACGGCTGACGGAACTTGTCGTCCGGCAAGTCGTAACCGAATTGCAGTCCGAGATCTTCGAACGTGCACGGAACGATATTCCCTTCCGCGTCCACGAGCGTGCGGCCTGACAGATCCTCCGATTTTGCAAGACTGCCGGCTTCCTCCAGCGTGTAGCCGTCGCGGAAATACAGTCGCAGCGCTTCCAGCTCGATACTCACAACGCCGGTACGATCCCAACCGGATGTATTGAAAACAACGACCGGCAGCGCTCCTTCGCCCGCCTGCGCAAAGCAAGACGTATCGATCGCCTCGGCAATCGCCCGCTTGCTGTCATCGGCGACCGATTCCGCCACATGCCTGCTTTTCGCAAAGCGCGCCACCATTTCCCGGTGTACTTCGTCCACGGAGCAGCCGCAAATGCTGTCGTGCGGATGGTTCTGCATCAGCGTTTTCCAGGCGTATGTGAACAAATGATGCGGATACGTTTCGCCTACGCCGAGCACATTCGCGAAAGCTGCCAGCGGTTCCGCCACCTTTTCCAGCATCGCTTGCCCGAGCTGATTCATCTGCTTCAAATATATGCGGGCCGAAGCGGTGTTCACGAGCGTAGACCAGCCGTCCGTACGCTGGCTTCGCAGCTCGCCTTTTACTATGGATAGCTCACGCTGCAAGGAACGCCGAACGGATTGCAAATAATCGATAAAATTCGAATGAATAAACGTCGTATCCGGAAACAGCTCGCGCGCGGTTTGTATCGCTTCCGGCAAGTCCGTCTGCACCGGCTGATGGTCGCAACCGTTCATAAAGAGCAGTTCGCCCGTCGCTGCGTATTTCTCCGCGTCCGCCAGCTTCCGCTGCCAGTACTCCTTCGCTTGTTCCGGGTCGGCCGGAATTTCATTGCCGTTCGAATACCAGTTGGCAAAAAGAATGCCGAGCACCTGCGAGCCGTCCGGCCCTTCCCAGAGCAGCTCTGAAAACGACGATTCGTAATCTCCGTCAGAGACCGTATTGTTAAAGCCCGTCGCTTCACGCCGCGGCCGAAAAATGCGTTCGTGATCCCGGATTGCCGCATCAACTGCGGCGTTTGGCCTACGAGCCCGAACGTATCGGGGTAATATCCGATTTTCGAGACGGCGCCGAATTTCATCGCGTCCTGATGGCCGATCTGCATATTGCGCACATTCGCTTCGCCGCTCGTCAAAAAAGCATCCTGCAAAATGTACCACGGACCGATCAAAATGCGCCCGCTGCGAATCATTTTGGCCAGCCTGTCTTTTTGATCCGGCCTGACCTGAAGGTAATCGTCTAAAATGATCGTTTGCCCGTCCAAAAAGAAGCTGCGATAATTCGGATCTTGTTCCAATTTGTCCAGCAGCGTATCGATCAGCTTGACGAGACGAACATGGTGCTTCTCATAGGGCAAATACCATTCCCGGTCCCAGTGCGTATGGGAAACAATATGGGCGGTTCTTTTGCTGCTCATCGCTTAACTCCTTTCGATTTGGACTTCCTCAGGACGGTATACGGAGATGAGACGGCCCGCGGTGTCAGCAGCGAAGAGAACGGAGCGCTCTTTCTCCAGAGTAAAGGCATAGGTTGCCTCCGTGTCCGTATCTTTCACTTCGATATTCACGTTCCAACCGAACTCGGATACGAATACGTACAGGAAGCCGTCCTTGAAACGGAGCTTTCTTCCGTATACGCCTGCGATCTCTCCGCCTTGAATCCACTTCATCCCGCTTTCGCAGCGCGCGGCATCGATCGCGTAACGATACAACTCAGCCACCGTGTCCGTCCGTTCGTTCAATTCGACCGGCAGCGGACACCACAGGAGCCGGCCGTTGCCAAGCGGAATATCGACAACCGCATCGCCGGAACGGTTATGTCCGGGACCGGCAACCGCTTCCCCGCTGCCTCCGCGCACTTCTTTCAACAGCTCGGCAATGCGGCGCCCGCCGAACGATACCGGAAGCGCAGCGCCTTGCACGATCAGCATCTCTTCCCGCCGCACGTTCTGAAGCTCCGCTTCGCCCAGCTCGGCGGCCAGACGCGGCACTTGCTTCCAATACGCATCGAGGCTGATCGGTCCCGTCGCCAGCAGAGTCGCACCCGTATTGCGCACAATCCGGATCAGCTTGTTCCAAGCTTGATCGTCGATGTTATGCGCGCTCGGGAGCACAATCAGCTTCGCAGGCAGATCCTCCAGCGCGTCCAGATGATATTCCGACGCCGCGCGGAATGGCATTTTCAACTGATAAGATAGCACGCGGGTCATTGTAGTCGTGGCATCGAAGGCCAATTTGCGGTTCGAAAAATCGTTCGAATAAGGGAAGACCGCCGCGATATCCTCCAGCGCCCGGTCCTGAAACAAATCGCGGATGTCCGCTATGAACCGGCCGAATTCGTAAGATACGTCGCTTCCGGCTTCTCCGTGCCGTCGGCGCGAAGGGCGCCGATATGCGATTCGTTCGCATTATCCATATAAAAGTTCGTGTTCCATATCCAGTGAATGGCGCCCGCGCCACCGGTGGCGAAGGCATACGCATATTTGCGCTCGAGCAAGCTCCGCAGCTCGCTTTCCGACCGTTTGGCGCGGCCGTCCGGCGTCTCCACGTACATGATGCCCGTTTCTTGCACGACACACGGTTTCGTTGCCGTCTTGGCAAAAATGCCGTCCCAAACGAGATGATCGTTGAGCCACCACGAGTGTACGGTCGTATAGTCCACCGCCTCCTCGTAAAACAGCGGAGAAGGCCGCTGCGCCCCGAGCGCCTCGTCCTGCCCGACCACGACAAGCTGGCTCGGGCTGATCTCCTTGATCGTATCGTTAAGCTCCTTCGCCCAGCGATTATGCATCTCCATCGAGAACAGGCAGTAATCGAGCCAGCGCGTTCCTTTTTTGGCGCGGTGCATGTCCTGCACGTCGAAGTTGATTTCATCGGCCTCGGGAACTTCGGCAGCTTCAAACGAGGGCAGCTGTGCGGGTGACATGTTCCACCGCTCCTGCAGAAGCTCGATGCGGCCATGGCGCTGCTTGAGCCACTCGATAAACGCCTGACGTTCGAACATGTCGCGGCTGGAACGCGGCCCATCGGAAAAAATCCGGGCCGGATCGAACATGGAAGGCTCGTTGATCAAATCCCAATCCACGTGCGTCGTCGCGCGGTGGCGCGAAACAATGGAGCGGATAAACCGCTTCTGCGCCTCAACGCTTTGCGGATCAAGATACGGGTTAACCCCTTCCCAGGCCTCCGGCGTGAAGGAGAAAAAGGTGAACGTCACCTGCAGGTTATGCTTCTTCGCCGTCAGGAAGAAGGCGTCGATCGCCCTCAGCACTTCTTCGGAAGCGTGGCCGTCCACCTGCATGACGTTGCGGTAAGCGGTCCATATTCCGGTGCGGATCCAGTTGATGCCTGCCTTTGCCATCTGGGCCATGTCCCGGTCCCATACGTCGCAATTAGGCAGAAACAAAAATTTGCGGGCGACATCGGAGGCCATATACGTCATGCCGACGACCGGCAGCGGACGCCCGTCCCGGACGAAATAGTCGCGGCCGCACGAAACCGGCGCCCCCTCGGAGAGCAGGAGCGGATCGTGTCCCCAAAAGCCTTGGCGCAGCAAGCGAAGCTCCCCGTCCTCGGACTGCGCCCTGCAAACGACGCGATGGAAGCCGCGCTGTATGTCAAGCGGCACGGGAATGCGCGCCGTGTTGAACTCTTTGTTCACATCCGCCGTCAATCGGTGCGTCCAACCATGTTGTGCCCCGCCTTCATGCTCCACCGTAAGCTCAAAGGTCCATCGCTGCGAGCCGGAGCCGCCGCCCCCGCGCCCGAGAAACTGCGTCTGGAGCGATAGAATGGCATGCTCGCCCTGCTCGTAGCTGGCATAATTCGGCTTGATCCACAGCTCCGTAACCCCTTTGGCGCAAAACGCCGCCCAATCCATCAACCTGTCTGCGCCGCCGTCGCTCCAAAACGAAGCGCTGAGCGGCACATTGACGAACATCCAGCGCGATCCGGCAAACTCGCCGCGCGAGTTTTCCCAAAGGACGACTGGCGCCGCGAGCTCGCGGCCTTCCTTGCCGATGCCTTTCAATAGCGGATAGATCCGCGTGCTCATCGTGCCCGCAGAGCCCATCTGATGCGGCAAATCGCTGTTTCGCGTCGTATGCGGCACCATGTTCCACGTATCGGCATGCGCAAACAGCGACTCCCGCCCCTGCAGCAAAGGCAGCGTTTCCAACGCCGCGTAGGAACGGATCGGCGCCGAGTCGACGCGAAGCATTTCGTGAATGTACAATTGCTGATGATAGGCGGTCTGTTCCGTCTCCGCATGCCAGCTTTCGCCTTCCGGGCGCACCGGACGCTTGAACGGCGCGCCGCCTATGCTGACGAGCCCGCCGCCGCGCTGCAAAAACGCCAGGATGTCCGGCCAGGCGGATTTCGGAAAATAAGGGGCGTGCAGATTGACGAAGCACCCGCCGCCCGCCGTACGCAGCGCCTCTCCGAGCGCATCGGCCCCGGCTACGACCGCACCGGCCGCCGCAAGCCGCTCGATCGGCGCCTCCGGGGAAACGCCGCCCGGAAATGCGGCATCGTGGAAAACAACGATAGGCCTGCTCATAACAAACCTTCCTTCATCGCTTTATACACCAATTGGGAGAACAAACTGTTCGACCAGGCGAACCATTTTCGCGTAAATATCGTCGGATCGTCGGCATGGAAGCTTCGTGCATAAACCCTGTGTCCGCATCCGTCGCTTCGAGCATGGCAATCATCTCCAGCTTCTCTTTCGCCGTGGAAGCCGTCAAGCCCTGCATAGAAAGCGCCATATGCCAAATGTAGCCGTCCGGCGTATGCGGACTGCCGATGCCTTTGGCCGCTTTCCCTTCGAAGTAGAACGGATTTTCCTTGCTTAGCGCGAACCGCCTTGTGTTTTGATAAATCGGATCGCCCGTGGATACGTACCCCAAATAAGGAATCGACATCAGCCCCGGCGTGCCCGCATCGTCCATCAGGCAGTAATTGCCGAACCCGTCCGTCTCGTAAACGTAGATCGGGCCAAACTCCGGATGGCGGTAAATGCCGTACAAGCGGATACCGCGGTCGATTTCCGCTTCAAGCTCTTTGAGCTCGCGGAGGAAATCCGTATCGCGGAACACCCACTCCGCAAACTCCTGCATATGGCGCAGGGCGACAACGGCGAACATGTTCGCCGGAATGTTGTAATGGAAGTCGCAGGCATCGTCGCTGGAGCGGAAGCGCACACACCACACCGCCTATATGACCGGCATCCCCATCCCGTTATTGCTGAGCGAGTCCGACGGAATGCCGTTATTTCGCGTGAAACGATATGGCGACAATTCAAAATGCCGCTGCTCCGTTCTGAACAGCTCGTAAATTTTGTACATCGCGGCCTTGAAGCCGGCATCGAAAATGTCCGTGAGCTCCGTTTCTTTCCAATAGGCGTAAGCGAGCCGCATCGAGAAGCACAGCGAATCGAGCTCGAATTTGCGTTCCCATACCCAAGGCGACATTTCCGTCATATCCGCCTTATTCCAATGCCAGTCGTTTGCCGTTTCGTTAAACGCATTGGCATACGGATCGATGTGGATGTACTGAATATGGCGCTTGACGAGGCCGCCGATGATGCGCTGCAGGTCGGGATCGTTTTTGGCAAACGGCACATAGTGAATGACTTGCTCGACGGAGTCGCGCAGCCAGGACGCGGGGATGTCTCCGGTGATGACGAACGTCGTCCCGTCGTCCAGCAGCTTGGTCGTCGTCTCTAACGTATTGGGAAAACAATTTTGAAACAGCTGTAACAATTTGGGACGATGCGCGAGCTTCTGCTCCGCTTCCTCCAGCACTTGCCTAATCGCCTTTGGCAGCTCCAGCTTCGGCATCGGTATTTTCGGCAGCCTGAATTGCTCCATCTTCCAATCCTCCAAGTTGTTCGATCGCGAATATCTATAAATTATTCCTTTACCGCTCCGATGGTCAAGCCCTGAATAAAATACCGCTGAAAGAACGGATAAGCGAACACAATCGGGCCTGTCGCCAGCACGACCATCGCCATCCGCGACGTTTCCTGCGGCAGCGTTTGCAGCAAGCTCACGCCGATGGAAGGGTTATGCGTATTCTGGAGCAAGAACTGCATGCTGTTCTCAATGCGCATGAGCATGGACTGTAAAGGCACGAGCCGGGGATTATCGATATAAAGCAGCGCATTGAACCAATCGTTCCAGTAGCCGAGCGTGCTGAACAAGCCGATCGTGGCGAGCCCCGGAAGCGAGAGCGGCAGCACCAATTTGACGAAGATGCCGAATTCCCCCGCGCCGTCGATTTTGCCCGACTCGATAATGGCATCGGGAACGGACGTGCTGAAAAACGTACGCATAATCATGATGTAGAACGCGTTGCCCGCAAGCGGCAATATTAAAGCCCAAAGCGAATCTTTAATTCCCAATAGCTGCGTGACGACGATATAGGTCGGTACGAGCCCGCCGTTGAACAGCATCGTAAAAAAGGCGAAAGATCCGAAAAAATTGCGGAATTTGAAGCTTTTCCGGGAGATCGCATAAGCGAACGTAGCTGTCAAAAGCAAGCTGACGATCGTCCCCACAACTGTCACAAGAATGGTAACGCCATAAGAGAGAAGAAGCTGGTCTCCCGCTTTGAACAAATAACGGTACGCCTCCAAGCTCCACTTCTCCGGAAAAATCCGGTATCCGTTCGCGCTCAGCGCCTTCTCGTCCGTAAACGAAATGACGGTCACGAACAGAAACGGAAACACGCAGGCGACGGCAAATAAGCCGGCAACGAGGTGAAATACCGCATTCAGCAAAGGCGGCAATCGATGAAAATCTATGCTTGTTTTCGGTTTGGCGAGCACCTCAAAATCCTCCTTTCGATGCGGCTTGCTTAAAATAAAGCATTCTCCTTGTCAAATTTTCTCACGATATAGTTCGAGGCCATGACCAGAATAAAGCCGACCACGGATTGATACAAGCCCGCCGCGGTGCTCATTCCGATCTCGCCTGTCGTTTTCAGTCCCCGGTAGACGTAGGTGTCGATTACATTCGTTACCGAATACAGCGTGCCGGAATCTCTCGGCACCTGATAAAACAGCCCGAAATCCGCATAAAATATGCGGCCGATCGCCAGCAGCGTCAAAATGGTCATGAGCGGCTTCAGCATCGGCAGCGTGATGTTGACGATTTGCTGCCACTTGCTCGCGCCGTCGATCATCGCCGCTTCGTACAGCGATTTGTCAATCCCCATAATGGACGCCAAGTAAACAACGCTGCTATACCCGACACTTTTCCATAAGTTCACAACAATAAGAATAAGCGGCCAGTACGTCTTGTCGTTGTACCATTGAATCGGCGTTCCCCCGAACGAAGTAATGACATGGTTCAGCATACCTTTATCGAAGCTAAGGAAGCTGAATACGAAGTAGCCAACAATGACCCACGATAAAAAATAAGGCAGGAACATGCCCGTTTGGTACAGCTTGGCCAGCTTCTTGTTGGCAATTTCCGACAAGATGATCGCCATTGCAACGGAGAGTACTAGCCCGGCGACGATGAATACTATATTATACAGCAGCGTATTTCGGGTAATGATATAAGCATCGTTAGTGCTGAACAGAAATTTAAAATTTTGCAGGCCCACCCATTTGCTTTGGATAATGCTTGCCCAGAAGCCGTCGCGGCTGTAACGGTATTGCTTGAAAGCAATAACGACGCCAAACATGGGCAAAATCGGGTAGGAGGCTACCCATTAGTTGAGTAGCCGACCTCCCACACCACCGTACGTACCGTTCGGTATACGGCGGTTCCTTAGTTCACGCAGTTACTT
>NZ_JXAK01000111.1 GCF_000829455.1 Gordoniibacillus kamchatkensis | reverse complement strand
GTTCTTGGTCAGATACACCGGTTCCCCGGACGATTTGCATAGATCGGCGATTTCATTATAGTTTTGCCGGATACTGGCAGAAGGCTTGATAATCATCTTGGTCACTCCTTGCATAGCTGTATATTGATTTTATTATACCTATTACATGCTATACAATCAATGCGGTTGCGCTTATCCTCACTCTATTCACATCTTATCCACATGCTGCGAAAATTTTCCGTAACCCAAAAGAAAAGACACCAACCGTTCAGCGTCTACCGCTATCGGGATGGTTCACCGCGTCTTCGTCGGAATTCCATCAAATCGTTGTTTATATCCTTTCCGAACTTAGGCGGCTCATCGGATATGAGAAGGGCGGGGGAGAGGAGCCTCTGTATCGTGGCTGCCGCCAATCGCCCCGGCTCATCATTATCCAGGTGCAGAACAAGTCGATTTACTTGGGGAAAGCACTTCAAGTAATGCGTTAGGGCAGACGGGGGAGTAGAGTCCTCCCCATTTGTCCTGGGCCTGTATATGCCGGCCAGCGACAGCTTATGCGCCTGCCGCCAATCCCGGCCGGCAAGATGTTCCAGCGTACAGTAAGATAAAAGATCAATGGCGCTCTCAAACAGATGAAGTACCGTACTGTTTTCCGAGGCCGGAATAGAAAACGAATACCGCTTGTCGCTGCCAGCCGCTTCCCCCATATAGCGGGTGCTTGTCGTACCGCGTATCGCCGCATAGCGCGGCGTCCCTTCCCGGTCAAAACCGACGAATACCGCGTTGTGATAGCGTCGGCTTTCATACAAGCGCCCCGTTTCGAGACAGTAGTCGATCAACGTGCGATGGATACCACGTTTGCTGAGATAGGCCATGACGCGATGCGATGTATGATTCGGTTCTGGAAGCTCAAACCGCGCTGGAGAAGAGCGTTGTTGCAAAGATTGCGAAAATGCAGGTGCGCTGCCCGGATGAACGCCTTCAATTTGCAGCACCGCATCGGGAAAAGACATGCCGCGCACTTTGATCAAGTAATCCAGCGCCGAGCGCCCGCCGATTCCCCTTGACCACCAGTACCATTTGCCGTTGGAAATTTTCAAGCTGTCATGTGTTCGGGTGGTATAGACATTGCGGGAGCAACGTACCAGTTCCGCAGGCTCGTACATTTGCAAATACGTGAGCAAATCCAATCTTTTTGCACGTTCGATCTGTTCCTTGTTTACGTAGCTCATTGCCGCAGCCCCTTTTGGAAATCGAAGCAGCGTCCGATGGGTATATTGTTCATCGTGCCTTACCCCGCTTTTTGGGGTACGTATAAGCTCTGCCTTCCTTCAACTTCGTAACTCCATTCTTTTTCATGAATGCGTCTAAATCGCCTTCATAAACATGACTGGTTACCCCGTTTGAGTCGCGGATGTAATAATACGTGTCGCCAAATCCGTTCTTCTCTTTGGATATCAACTCCAACGATGGCACGGCTTCTCCCTCCTCGATCAAGCCGGTTCCGTAACAAAAAGGCGGTAGAATCGGACAAAAGCATCCGCCGCTTGGGATGTCATACAACATGTTCATTCCTCCGGAAATGAGAAAAGGACCTCTAAATCGGAGTCCATTTCGTCATGTGATTTTAACAAGTGACCTACATTCGCCTATATTCGACCTGTAAATGCTACGCATCGAAGTCATAATTCCCCAAACTACAAAAAAGCCTGCCGCGCGATGAAGCGCAACAAGCTTTCAAAAATAATGTATCCGGTTTTAGGTCGAAAAGCACGAAAGATACATCTCTAAATGAACCTATCAAAGTAAACTAGTTCGGTATTATTATTGGATACTGGCAAAGTCCATGATTTTACTTTTAGACCGCCTTAAATCATAATATTTCCCTTGCGATTCAACCAACGGATTGATCAGGTCATCTGGATGGAGCATCACAATTCGAGCCACTTTACCGTCTGACAACAGAACTGAATCTCCAATCATTCTGTTCATCAAGTTAGTAATGAAGCATTGTACGATCACAGGGTTAAACAATCCGAATGCTCTTTGATAAATCTCCTGTAATACTTGGAATAATGGGATTGCTTTCTTATATACCCGCTCTGAAACCATCGTATGAAACACATCGGCAACAGCCACAATCTTACTAAAATATTCTATTTCTTCACTAGACTTCCTATAAGGATAGCCGCTACCATCTTCTCGTTCATGATGTTGTAGGGCAACCAGAGCTTGTTGATCCGTCATGTCTGGGAGTCTAAGAATCATCTCATACCCGTACACCGTATGAAGCTGCATTTCAGCATACTCATCCGAACTTAATTTACCTGCCTTTAGTAAAATCGAGTCAGATATTTTTGTCTTACCTACATCATGTAACAATCCCGCAACAGCAAGGTCATTTAACTCCGTCTCTTTCAGACCTAACCATTTTCCAATAAAATAGGATAGCACCGAAACGCCAATACAATGTCGATACGTATAATTATCTTTCTTTCTTAATCCCAATATTACATTTGAAAAATTATAATTGGAACACAATTCATGGATCTTTGGCATTACCTTTTGACGAATCATTTGATTTGAAGGCTTCTCGGCGCTATGATTTATCTTTTCGTATATAAAATGAACCTCGGAGATTGTTTCATCTATTATAAATTCGGTAACAAGTTGGGTGTCCTCATCCAACAAATTAATACCATGTTGATTCAAGAGGTCAAGATTATGGTAACTTAATACACTGTTCTTAGGTAAAAGCAAGCTGCCTTGCCTAGAATAAATATTGGTATTTAATTTTCTTCCAATAAACGATGTATTGTCTATAGGAATCACCCACTTTCCTAAGCCAGTCGTATGATACTAGTACGATCAAAAGTCATTTCTTCTACTGGCTCAAAGATATCTGTACTATACCGATCAACAGTTACTCTACCTTCAAACATTTTCTTTACAATAACCTTTTTTGTTGCTTTTAAGATTGTTCCAACTCCAGTGATTCCACCTACATACATCGCAGAAATGGTGTCACCAGCTTCAAGATTAGAGCCTCTGCAAACAGAATTATCTAGGAAGAAGATGATATTGCCCGCGGAATATAGATCACATTGAATAACACCTTCTCTTCGAATCAAAATATCCCCATTTGACTTTAATGTAGAGTTTTGAGCTTGGTTAATATTTATCTGAACTTGTGATTCTTGGCTTAACGCAACTCTCATGTAAGCTTCTTTCAATACTCGAATGAAATCTTCCATTCTTGGAACTGACATCACTTTAACAATCTTAGTCGGCAACAAGAATAATTCCAAATAATCTTTCAATTGCTGCATAGCGTCCTTATTATAAGTCTGAAGGCTTGAAATAACGCCAAGCAGTTCCTTCACAACTTCCCAAACCTGCTGATATTTGCTCTCAATTACTAACAATAATACTTGTCCATACTTAACTTGTAGTTTCTTTTTACTAATTTCATTCATTAACAACTTTACACTTTCTGCCATTTTTTCAAGGAAACCCAACAACTGTTTGGAACCGTTATAAAGTCTGTTGAAAAGCATGCCGAAATATCCCGAATAAAGATTGCTTCCAATTACATTACCCTTCACTGCAATACTTCCTGTGGCCGTTAAGGTTGAGTTGAAGACACTGCCAGATATATAAATGTTCCCAAGTGACTCAATAATCATGTTGTCCATGACATCGCCATACACAATAACGTCTCCAGCAAAAACGATATTACCTGTTTGCAAATCAACATTCCCTGGTACAATGAAGGCGGTGTTAATATCGAAATACTTTATCTTGTTACCAGTTATTCGCGGTCTTCCTTCTTTCCGAGCAATCACGATATCGTCTGGTGTTATTTCAACACTTTCTTTCCCAGCAATGCGAATATCGTGAACAGGTTCAGGAAGTAATATATTTCCAAAGACGTCATACCTGCCTGACCGTCTACGGGGGGTGTCTTCTTTGCTATTACATCTCCGCTTTTGACAGAAGGAATATTCAAATGATTCTTAAAATCCACAAAACCTCTTACCTCTGTAAATATGTTCTCGATATTTTCCGAAAAGAAAATATCTAAACGAGCATCTTGACCCTGCACCGGGGCTTTTCCTCTGGCGATGGTCACTGGTCTATATGTAGGTTGAATAATCTCGGTTTGAATAACTGCAACATCAAGATTCATTTTGATATTCATGTTTTCAACAACCGCGAGAATATCCTGCAAGTTTAGTGTTTCCAAAATAATCGCTGAATCTTCTTTGGCAGTAAGGGTCAAATCTAAAGTTGAGGTATTATCAGATAACACCCACGCATACCTCTGTGGACGATGAACAATTAAATACGCTGTTAACTTATCTTCTGAAACTTCAATCTCGAATAATGGCTTTTCTTCAATCTTCCACTCAATGACGCTTTCTGATGATACTTTAATCCTTTTGTGGATCTCTTGACCATCCACAAATAGGATCACAGGTGAATGGGCCTCGATAGTCGGAACCTTACCCCCATTTAAGGGATTTACGACGATGATTTTACCGTGTTCAACTCTGATATATCCATCCACTACTTGACCATTGTTAATCCCCCTTACAGAAGATGACCCCATCCGTTCACTTTCCGACTCTTGGGAATCTTGGTCGAGTTTCTTCATTAGCTTCAATACTTCTTGCTCACTGATAAAGTCTGACATACGAATCACCTCATCGACAGCAGTGAGAACTAATTTTCTAGAGCAACTGTAACTAATCCTAAAAATTCATTGTTGTCGAATGGTTTTGAAATAACCGCAATGCCTTTAATCAATCTAGAATCATTTCCTAACGCATCAGTGGAAGCAGTGCACAGCAAGACTTTGACTTCAGGATCAACTTTTGTGATTTCTTCTATAAGTGAAATGCCATCCATGACTGGCATTCGATAATCGACTATCAACAAATCGGGTTTTGCATTGAAATAAGCGTTTAATGCCTCTTGACCGTTCTTCGCTTGTAAAACGACTTCATGACCTGCATCCGTAACTAGGGCTGAAATCAATAATCGAACAGAAGGATTATCGTCTGCGATCATAATTCTCGCCATAGGCATCCCTCCAATAGAAAATCAAGAAAGTAATGTTTTAGAGGCTCAACTCACCTTCGGTAACTTGGCTACCGTAGAATTGTCTTCCCTAGTCCCAAAATTTCACCCCCCTTCTTTTCAATAGCGTTTCCGTTTCGTTTATGAGAACTTTAAAGTTAGCTTTTATATTTACAAAACGAAAACAGCTCAAAAATTTGTCAAAATCCAAGTATAGTTTTAACATCACCTAACACAAAAACGACAAGAATCGACGTAATATTTGTATGGTTCAATATTACTACAGATATTCATCTAAATAAACCCATTTTGTAGAGTATACTCCGTAGTAATTCCCCCCATACTAACTAAAGATAAAGCTTTAAAGGGGGGCAACTATGGCAATTGAACTATCGTTTGCTAAAATTCTGAAAACGTTGAGGATTAATAATAAGTTGAGCCAAGAGGAACTTGCCTTTAGAAGTAATCTTGATCGAACTTACATCTCAATGTTGGAAAGAGGTATTCATCAGCCGACCATTTCCACTTTATTTGCCTTGTCAAAAGCTCTAAACATCAAAGCTTCCGTGATAATTCAACTTGTCGAGCTTGAATGCGAAAATAAGAATGAATCATAACAGCAATAATAAACGCATTTGAGTACAACAAGAAGATCGAAGATTTGACTCTGCCCCCTGTGTTCCTTAGTAAAAAATCGCATTGTAGGGAATTGATACCCCGACAATGCGATTTTCTTACTTATACCGGTAGATCGACTTAGATGTTACTGAATCTCCGCAATAATTGCATTCCATCCTTTAGACCAGCAAAATATACCCACTCTTTTTCAAGTGTACACCGATGGTTAAAAATGTCTTCCCACTCGAGAAGAAGATCCAAATGGGCTTGTGATAATTCATCCTTAAGCAGCTTTTGTATTTCGTTCTGCCTAAATCGGAATTGTTCAACCTCCATTTGACTTCCAGCTTCCTTAGCAACTTCAATAAAGCGTTGATCAAAAGCTGGTCTTAACCATTCTGGACCTATATGATGCATATTTAACCCTCCTTTCATTCAGAATGTACCGATGTTACAGCGACAGGAGGGGTACCTCAAGTAATTATTGGAACTCTTCTATGTTTACAGTTTACTTTCCTGATTCTTAACTCTCCATCTCCAACAGTTCCTTGATCCAAATTTCATACGGCATCCTCACCAATGGAGCTTTAGAGAGAGTAGTATTGTTGAGATCATCGGTTGATGGTGCAACCCCCAACTCGCCATCATCGGAATATTTCGGAGATAATTTTACTGCTGGAAAAATCGCACGTATATCTCCTCGCTAGCGCTTTCAATCTGGTCGAATACGACCTCCATTCGTGATAAATACGTCGATTCCAAGTACGTCCCCTTCCTGCTTCCACTATAACAGGAAGCAAGAAGAGGAACGATGGTATCAACCCGTTATCGCTCACGGCTCACCATCCGCCATTCCAGCGCTTCCGGTTCTTCGTCCGGCACGCTGTCCACGGCTTCGTTCTCCCGTTTGTCCATATTCAGCAGGGCATTCAGTTCCGCAAGCCGCGCCGATTTCGTTTGCAGCTCCTGCTCCTTCTCAAATGGAGCCGCGATTTGTTCCTTCGCCGTTTCCATTTGCAGACGCAAGGTGGCAAGCTGCTCGCGGGCATGCTCCAGCTTCGCAGGCAAGTCGGACAAGGCATTGTTGATGCGGCTTATGTTACCGCCTGCATCCGCTCCGAGCGTCACCGTATGACCGAGCGCGCCGCGAAGCGTGACCTTGTACTCCTTATGGAAGCTGTCAAAGGACAGCCACAAGGAAAATCCCCGGTAGCTGCCGAATTCCTGCGGATCGGGCGATGTCATTCCTTTGCAAGCGTCCAGCAAAGCCGCGCCCGCTGCCGCCCTCTCCGTATAGGTGAAATCCTTGATGACCATGCCGGGAAATTTATCTGTCCCATCCGCCTCGGATGACAGAGAACGTGTATACAAAGCAACGTCCTGTTCATAGCCGGCAATTCGTTCTACGGTGGACTTGATCTGTTGCGGCAGCAGCTTGAGCAGACGATCTTCCAGTGCATAACGTTGGCTCAAGTGGTTCGCTTTGAGTAGCTTAAGTTTGGATACCTGGATGTCCAGGTCCATTTTCTCCTTGATGTACGGATTGCCGGTCGCCAGCGCCTTCACCTCGGCATAGGAGAGAGCCGTCTCGTCAATATCCTCGGCGGAACGAACCGGCGACTTGCTGGTCATGATCTGCGAAATGAAGCGCTGCTTGTTCTCCAGTGTCTGATATAGGTACGCGTCGAACGTGTTCTCCGTCACATAGCGAAAAATATGCACTTCGCTGTTCTGATTGCCTTGCCGGATAATACGCCCGCTGCGTTGCTCCAGGTCGCGCGGACGCCAAGGGTAGTCGAGGTCGTGAAGGGCAATCAGCTTCGTTTGCACGTTCGTGCCCGCCCCCATCTTGAACGTCGATCCGAGCAGTATCCGAACCTGTCCGCTGCGTACTTTGGAGAACAATTCCTTTTTCTTGACCTCGGTATTGGCGTCGTGAATATAGGCGATTTCCTCGGCAGGAACACCTTTCTCCATCAGCTTGCGCCGCAGCTGGTCGTACACATTGAAGGCACCATCCTGTTTCGGAATGGACAAATCACAGAACACCAACTGGGTCAAACGCTGCTCCTGATGTTCCGTCCAATACCGGTAGATATTGTCCGCGCAGGCGCTGACTTTGCTGCCTTCGTCGTCGGGAAGCAGGGGATTCGCCAGCCGCTGATCGAGCGCCAGTTTGCGTCCGTCATTGGTGATCGTCAGCATGTTGTCCTCGTGCGGCTCCACTTCTTTCGCCCGCACCCGTTCGGCGCGGCGGGCGAGATCCGCAACCATGTCGCGTTGAAAATCGCTCGGCGGCACGGCCACATTATGGAAGTGGGCTTTCGGCACGGGAAGCTGGAGCATGTCAGCCGTCTGGATGTCGGCCACTTCCTTGAACATATTCATCAGTTCCGGCAAATTGTAAAAACGGGCAAACCGGGTTTTTGCCCGATAGCCCGTTCCTTCCGGCGCAAGCTCGATCGCCGTAACAGTTTCACCAAATGTCGAAGCCCATGCGTCAAAATGTTGCAATCCCTGCCGCTTGAGCCGCTCATATTGCAAGTAGCGCTGCATCGTATACATCTCGGTAATCGAATTGGAGATTGGCGTCCCCGTCGCAAAGATGATACCCCGGCCTCCGGTCAGTTCGTCCAGATAGCGGCATTTGGCAAACATGTCCGACGACTTCTGCGCTTCGGTTTGCGACAGTCCGGCCACATTGCGCATTTTCGTATAAAGAAACAGGTTTTTGTACGAATCGGCTTCGTCCACGAATAGCCGGTCTACGCCCAATTCTTCAAAGGTCACGACATCATCCTTCCGGCTGGTATCGTTCAGCTTCTCCAGCTTGATTTGCAGCGTCTTTTTCGTTTTTTCAAGCTGCTTGATCGCATAGCGTTCGCCTCTGGCTTCCTTGAGTTCCCGGATGCCGCTTGTAATCTCCGAAATCTGTTCGTACAGTTGCTGTCGCTGCCGCTCCGTCGAAATCGGTATTTTTTCAAACTGCGAATGGCCGATGATGATGGCATCATAATCGCCTGTAGCGATCCGCGCGCAAAACATTTTGCGGTTTTTCGTTTCAAAGTCCTTTTTGGTCGCCACCAGAATATTCGCCGACGGATATAGCTGCAAATACTCCGCCGCCCACTGTTCGGTCAGATGGTTCGGAACGACCAGCATGCTCTTGTTGCACAGTCCCAAATGCTTGCTCTCCATCGCTGCGGCGGTCATCGCGAAGGTTTTTCCTGCGCCGACACAATGAGCGAAAAGGGAGTTGCCGCCGTACAGCGCCCGGGCAATCGCATTGACCTGGTGCCGGCGCAGCCGGATTTCCGGGTTCATCCCGGTGAATCGGATATGACTGCCGTCGTATTCGCGTGGGCGGATGGCATTGAACCGGTCATTGTACAGCCGCGTCAGCCGTTCGCGCCGCTGCGGGTCTTTCCATATCCAGTCGCGGAACGCTTCTTTCATCATCTCCTGCTTTTGCTGGGCGATGGCCGTTTCCTGCTTGTTCAGCACACGCTTTTCCACGCCATCCTCATACACGGTGTCAAATACGCGCACGTCACGCAAATTCAGCGTATCTTCGAGAATTTTGTACGCATTGACGCGATTGGTGCCGTACGTGACGTTCGCCTTGATATTGTTGCTGCGGTCATCGCTTTTGCCTTTGACGTTCCAGGCAGCCGTATATTCGGAATACATCACGTTGATGTAGGTCTGGTACATCGGCGGCGTGTCCACCAGTTCAAACAGAAATTGCCGAATGTCTTCCGGCGGCAGCCAGGTTGCGCCCAAACGGACATCAATTTCGGAGGCGTCCAGGTCTTTCGGCTGCACCGCTTCAAGCGCTTTGACGTTTTCGCCGTAACGTTCGGCATCGTATGCCGCAAACTGT
>NZ_JXAK01000110.1 GCF_000829455.1 Gordoniibacillus kamchatkensis | reverse complement strand
CCATCGGGTACTTCACGCCCAATCAACGAGAACGTATGTACTACACAGCTGCGTGATTTTCTCGATTCTATGTGTCCAATCTATTGACAGCGGTGCACTACTTCTTATTTCGGATGCGGGTTATTCCGCGAAATCATGGAATGAAGTACACACATAATAAAAAGCAGGCCCTTGATTCTTCTCGGTGGATTCAAGTTTTTTCGAAAAGAAATGATTGCATTGCAATTATAGCTAATCATGATCCCGCTATTCAGCTAGGTTCTTACTGATGCGAGCTATGCGCGATTTCCCTAAGTGTCATTCAACTATCCTGTCAGTTAGATTCTTCTAGTTAATAAACAAGAATTCCTTACCGGTAAGGAAGCTAAGCAACAATACGGATTAAAGGCTGATCTGCCGTAAGTAAAAGAATGCTCTTGAATCGTTAAGCTAACTGGCAGTTAAACGCAAGATTTTCAGGGAGGTGGATGTCATTGAATGAGAGCATTGCGAAAACCCTGCTGGAACAATATGTTGCTGGTTGGAAAGCAGCAGAGATTGAAACCGTGCTTAGCACACTTAGAGAAGATTGTATTATAACAGAATGTTACGGACCCATATACAGGGGGCGGGACAAGGTTCAGCTATGGATGGAGAAGTGGTTCGGAGAAGGCAATCGAGTTCTTCAATGGGATATTCATTCCATCGTATTGGGACAGGATTCAGCCGCATTCGAATGGGGTTTTAAATGCTTGTGGCACGGTAACGAATCCTTCTTTGAAGGAGCCACTATCGTACGTTTCAGAGATGCAAGAATTCAATCACTCCGAGAATATGCGACTACCGCACAGTTATACGAGTGGAATGGAATGTGGAGAGAATAAACCCTTGCACATTGTTGCGTTAACGGATAACAAGAGCATAATCTCCAAAATCACGAGACTGCCGCGGGACAAACGAAACGGCAGTCTCGTTGAGCTATTTATAAGTAAATTGTTTACAATAAAAAATCCTTTCGAAACGATGGTGATGAAACAATGGCCAAGCAAGTTGCAAATGTGAAAAAGGCTGTTATCTCTCAATTACTATCATCATTAGTTATGCTGCAAGATGCAATAAATAATTGTCCGGATGACCTGTGGGACCATCAAGGACACGAAAACAAGTATTGGCACATTGTTTATCACACTTTATTTTATACGCATCTTTATTTAAGCCCTTCGGAAAGCAAGTTTAAAAATTGGGAAAAAGCAAGGAACGAATATCAATTTATGGAGGCAGTTCCTTGGCCGCCGTATTATTCACCGAAAATTGAACACAGTTATACTAAGGCAGACCTTCTCGAGTATCTTGAAAAGATTAACGGAGAAGCACCAAATCAAATAACTCAAGATGATATAAATGCTAGTTCCGGGTTTGATTGGCTACCATTTAGCAGAATGGAATTGTACATATATACGATCAGACATGTTCAGCATCATACTGGACAACTTATAGAAAGACTCAGGAATGCCGGTGTGAAAATCAACAGGTGGGTTGTGGCAGAATGATACAATTCACAAACGGATGCGAGAGTTCAAAAATGCAGCAAGATGCTGCCGTGGGAAGGAACGTTAGTGTTTCTGAGCTAATTGGCAGATAGTTAAATTTACGAAAGGGCTGCGTCACGGCAGCCCTTCGCTGCGCTAACGGATAACGATAGCATCATGGAACAAGCTGCCGGTGTCAAATCGGTAGCTTGTTATGCTAACTGGCAGATTGGTTCAGTGAAACGTTTTCGCACGCGAATATGCGAAAAAGGTGCAGGACAGAGTCATTCGATCAGAAGAAAATTTCCGGCACTATGTGCTTACGGGGCGTATGCTTGACCCGAAACTTACACTATCCCAGGTCATTGCCGTAAGGTTTTCCTCGGATGAACAATTTCCGGAGTTATGTTCGCGAGCCATACAGGATCATCTGAGTCTGGATGACATCAAGCGGTCGATCATGACTTGGAAGCCGGATTACCTGCGGGTCTAAATGCGATGAGGGGAAGATGAGAAATGGAGAATCAGCCTACTGGAAAAACAGAAATGCGCGTTGTCTGTGCCGGATGCAGTATCACCCGAGGTCAAGTTAGTATCGACTATGTAGAAATGCTGCGCCGTCGATTCGCTGGTCGCCCCGTCACATTCGCTAATTCTGGGGTCAACTACGATGTGGCCTTTAACCTACAGGAACGTTTAAACGAAGTGATCGCCCAAAACCCGGATATTGTCACCATACTGATCGGAACAAACGATGCCAACTCGACGCTTAGCCCGAAGAACAGCCGATTGTTACGTTTCCTCAAAAAACTTCCAGTCATCCCGTCCCCTGATTGGTACAAAGAGAACCTGAATATCATCGTGAAGGAACTAAAGGAACGAACGAACGCACACGTAGCTCTCCTGTCCCTACCGGTCATCGGAGAAGATGTGGACTCCGAAGCGAATAGACGAACCGGGGAATATAGCGCAATCATAAACGACGTCGCCAAATCACACGGAGTGACCTATTTGCCATTGAACGAACGGATGAAGGCGTATCTGCAATTGCAAAACAAAACGTCAAGTTTTCCGTACCGGCCGGGTCTATACCAGTCGTCGACCGCTTCCATGCAGCATTTCATGTTAAGACGCGATTTGGACACGATCTCTTCCAGGCGCGGCCTGCAATTGACAATCGACAATATTCACTTAAACAGCAGAGGTGCCGGCATGGTCGCAGATCTGATCGAGTCTTTAATCATTAAACAAACGGGGAATGGAGTCACACCGTTGAAATACACTAACGGAGACGATACTTGAATGGCAGAAAAAAGCAGGCCAAGACTGTATTGTTCCAGTTATGGCCTGCTTTTTGTGATGTTCCACAAGAATACATTGAATACATGTAAACAATGTGCAGAGCCTTATATTTATTTCAACGAAATCTTTGGTTAATTGTTTTTGAACTGCAGTATAATAAAGCTCCGACAATAAGTTATTGTCTACATAAAAAAATGATATGAACATTAATATCCCATCGCTCAAGCACATAACCATAGCCTCTAATTTATCCTATTTTAACCAAGCTCCGTGATCTTACACGGTAATTGAATTTATTTTATGATTTAACTTTTAAGGTTCAAATGTAAAAAAAATCGCCCACACGATTGGGGCGATAGGAGTATTACTTATCGTTGTCGGTTGATACCCAAAAAACAATCTGATTGCGAATAAAAGCGTATCGAAGAGGTGGCCATCTTTTCTGATGAATTTGTGCACACCTCTCCACTCGAAACTAAGGTACAAGTAGAATAGTAAATATCAACAGGGATATTTAATTGTCATTATATCCGTCGACTATTAAGTCAAGTTTTCCAGTTTCCGGATCGATGACAAGACCGTGAACTGGAACGTTTTCCGGTAAAAGAGGATGGTGTTTGACCGTTCTAACACTTGATTTTACTGATTCTTCGACGCTGTCGAATCCATGTAACCATTTTTGTAATTCAATTCCGGCACTTTCTAGGGTATCCATCTTTTCTGATGAAATTCCCCTTTCCTTCATTTTTTTAATTGTTTCACCCGGATCAATAACACTCATTCCACAATCATGATGACCTATTATAAAAACTTCATCGGCATTTAATTCATATACCGCTACGATAATACTGCGCATGACGCTTCCAAATGGATGTAAAACAATCGCGCCTGCATCTTTTATAATCTTGGCATCTCCGCTCTTTACATTCAAAGCCCGGGGCAAAAGATCGATAAGCCTAGTGTCCATGCAGGATACAACTACAATTTTTTTGTCCTTATTCCGGGCACCCTTATATCTTTCATATTCCTTATTCTCGACGAATCCTTGGTTAAAATTAAGAATCTCATATAATTTTTCCAAATCGATCACCTCATTATTTCTTCTAACCAATTAATTATAGTATACCAGTTTTACTAAATGAATTCTTAAAGTTTCATATCCTTTTTATCGAAAATCTTTAACCTAAACTACCAATCCTTAAAGTAAACCAACAAACGGCTGTTAGGATCTGAATAAGATACCCTGTGCTTTAAGCCTAGTTTATTTGCTCAAAACAGAAAACTGTCCTGCAATTTTTTCGGAAAATTCATGTTCTTCTTATAATGAAATCAGCAGGTTCACTTTTTATTTTGTGTTTTTATGATCAAGGTGAATAGCTCTGTGTTTTGCTGCTGAAAAGAATTATAATCATAAAGAATAGCAATTCTGGCGGACGTTTCTTTTGACGATAAATAGAACCTTTAATGACCTATCCTCATGCACACATCAAGGTTTTTGCAAAAGGGAGGTACATACAAATGAAAAATTTAGATACAGTTGAATACGTAGTTAGGGTAATGCTTCAAGGCGGAGTCAGTCTGGATAAGATAATTTCTGTATCCCACGAATTAGGCAGTATGTTTGGTGTTTATTCTAAATATGATGCTGAAATGTTGGTTCGAGAATGCCTTAAAAAGTACGAAAATACCGACCAATTGTAGGTTTTTTTTATAGTTCTTGGATCCGAACGGGAACCTGGAACAAATAGTGTGGAAAGTGGTGCCCCCTGAAGGTTTAGTGAATATCGCTTCCTTGAGGGGGCACTTAATCTGCTCTCGATGTGTTTGTTTTTATTTCTTGGAGAAAAAACTTGCTGAACGCATTTATGTTATCACGACGTGGATTTTCACTACTTGACGCCTTGGGACAGCCATTCTGATAATTCTTCAAACCAATCATAATAGTTACCCGGAGGGTAAGAACGTTTGAGATAATCTAATCCACCATCAATTGAAACTTTCCCACACATACATGTTTTGAAATCGTCTCTGGACCTAGACTCGATGATGTCATTACAGGATAAGCAGCGTATAGCGTTTCTTTTAATTTGCATAAAATCATCTCCAAAAACGATGTCTTCAACAATTAATTATACCTCGGATCCTCAGGTTTTTACAGAAAAGTTGACCGATATTTTCCGGAGGGGCCCGCCTGTCTTTCCAACAAGGGTTCCAGAAGTTAAGGTGTGTCTCATATAATGTAAGCGGGTCTCTGACACGTTCGAATTGCCGGTCGGAGACAGTAGTACAAGGAGGTAATGGCTGATTCCATCGTCTTTTTTTAATTTCAAATGGGTCAGAAACTACGCAGACCCTTTGTTATCCTAAGTGCATAATTGGTTGATAAATGCACAGTCCATATTTATGCACAGTTTTCTATGGCGACTAAAATCTCTATGATTCAACATTTGATGCGGTATGTTGAATTATGAACATTTTTGTTTTTGTAGATATCTTCGTCCCGACGATTTGAAAAGCCACGGCAAGTTTATCGCCGAGCATAGCCTGCCTTACTTGCTGCTCTCCGACCCCGACCATCAGGCGGCAGAGCTGTTCGGCGTCTGGGGACTGAAGAAACTGTACGGCCGAGAGTATATGGGACTTATCCGTTCGACGTTTCTGCTCGATGAAGAGGGGCGGCTCGTGCAGGAATGGCGCAATATAAGAGTGAAAGGGCACGTACGAAACGTGCTTGATGCTGTCAAGGCGATGGACGGGGCACACTCGGGTTGACGTCATGACTGATTTGGCCAACGGAAGGAATTACGCGAAAACAGTTGCAAGAAATACTCGGCTTAGATAGGGCTACTATAACAGGTACACAGCAAATCATGGTGAATTCGGGGGTTATGCGGCAAAAACCGTGCGGCGATTTTTCCATTTGGTTCAAAGCCGCAATGGCTTCATCGGCGCTTAACAGAATTTCTCCTGTTCATGATGCTGATGGAAACGATTTTATTGAGTGACAAGGAAAACCTGCCGCTAATTTCGACAAATTCCTCCGTTGCATGGACATACTGCCGAATTTACAGGAGGTTTTCCCGCTAACCCGCCTTAATTCGAGATTCTGGTCGAAATAACTGGAGGATTTCCCGCAACAGCATAATGGATTTACCGATTTTCTTACCATCGGCTATAGAAGAAATGCCGCACGGCTCGCCAATTGGCGCCGGGCGGCATTTTGGCGTTTGGCGGGGCGGGGACGGGCTGCATTACTTTCTTTCGCGTACTAGCATACTTGCGAATCGGCCCCCATATACTCTATCAGCTTCATCAATTGATAGAGACCCGGAGGGATCGACGATGCTCCAATTGCCGTACCCGTCTCGCCGCCGCGGCGGGACACTTGTCCGCCTTTTCGCGTTGCTGTTCTTGATTGCCGCCTTGGCCGGAGCGGCAGCTCTGCCCGCGTACGCCGCAGCCGATGAAGAGAGCGGCCGGCTGTCCGATGGGGACCAAGCCGTATTTCATGCCCTCGCTTCCGGCAAAAAGATCATGCAGCCGCACGACTACACTGCGCCGAAAAGCCCGACCGTCTATTTGACGTTCGACGACGGACCGAGCAAGCTGACACCGCAAGTGCTGGACATTTTGCAGGAAGAAGGCGTGAAGGCGACGTTTTTCGAACTTGGCGAACAGGTCCGGGAATATCCCGACATTGCGAAGCGGGTCGTGCGCGAAGGGCATGCCCTGGGCAATCATACATACGACCATGTCTATCAATCTTTGTACGGAAGCTTTGCCGAGTTTTGGCGGCAGGTGAAGGAGACCGACGACATTTTCGCCGGTACGGTCGGGTTCCGGCCCCGGCTCCTGCGGGCGCCAGGCGGCACGGCGACGAACTTTGACGCGTTCTACTTCTATTTTTTGGATCAGGCGGGCTTTACGGTTTTCGATTGGAACGTCGATAGCGGAGATTCGAAGCGGGCGAACGTACCGGCAAGCGAAATGATCGATACGATCAAACGTGGCCCGTTCGCGCACGAAGTGACGGTGCTCATGCACGACGGGACCGGCCATGCGCAAACGGTAAAGGCGCTGCCGGACATTATCAAGCTGTTTAAAGACAAGGGCTATACGTTCGCGACGCTGTCCGAGCAAGTGAAGCCGGAGCAGTTCGCCGTAACCAAAACAAAATGGCCGCGCGCCATGCCTCCCGGCAAGTTCGCCAAGCTGGCTGCGGACGTTCACGGCTTTAATCCGGCCTGGCAAGATCAGGCCAAACCGGCATCGCAGCAAGTGAAGCCCGTCTCCCCGCCGCCGGCGAACGACGTTCCGCTGCAGCTGCGGTTCGGCCGGGCCCATGCGGTGCTCCCGCCCGGAAGCTATGATCTGGAGGAAGGAACGCTGTATGTGCCGCTCCGTTTTTTGGCCAGCCGCCTCGGCGCCTCCGTCGCTTGGGACGACCGGACGCGGACGGCTACGGTGCGGGCCGGTTTGCGCGAATTGAACTATGAGCCGAACACGGGAACGATCCGCGCCGAGGTCGCGGGGAAGCCGTCAGCCCGCATCCCCTTCGCCGATATGAAGCTGGCCGCAGGCTCCATTTTCGTGCCGCTTAGGGCGACGCTCACCATGCTCGGAGGCGCGGTCGGCGGCTATTCGATGCTCCGGGACGACCGGTATGTCGACATTCGTCCGGGTTTAGGCGCCTATCCTGCATTCTTTACATCTCCGCTCTATTAAATCTACGTCTAAACTCTCTCACTGCTGGCAACACTGCTACTAGAGTCATTAATCTGGTAGGAGGCTGTGCCATGTCGCCTTTTTGGTGGGAACAACCAAGCGCAATGATCGAACGGATCGTACAGCAAACGGAAAAAATCATTTACGGCAAAAGAGACGCGGTGGAGAAAGCCGTCATCGCCTTGCTCTGCGGCGGCCACGTGCTGCTCGAAGACGTGCCGGGCGTCGGCAAAACGATGCTCGTCCGCACCTTATCCCGCACCGTAGGCTGCAGCTTTAAGCGCATTCAAGGAACGCCCGACCTGCTCCCGTCCGACATTACCGGGGTGTCCGTATACAACCGGCGTACGGGGGATTTTGAATATCGGCCGGGGCCGTTGTCGAGTTCCATGGTGCTGGCCGACGAACTCAATCGCATGCCGCCAAAAACGCAGGCCGCTCTGCTGGAAGCGATGGAGGAAGGGCGCGTTACTGTCGACGGTGTAAGCTATGAGCTGCCGAAACCGTTCCTGCTGCTGGCAACGCAGAACCCGATCGATTTCGAAGGAACGTATGCGCTGCCCGAAGCGCAGCTTGACCGTTTTTGCTCCGCATTTCGCTCGGGTATCCGAGCGTGCAGCACGAGCTGCAGCTGCTGAGCAGACTTGACGACCGTCCGGCGGTGGAGGCGCTGAAGCCGGTGCTGCTGCCAGAGGAACTGCTCCATTTGCAAAATGAAGCGAGGCGCGTGCACGTCGACGATTCGCTGAATCGGTACATCGTCGCGCTGACGGCGGCGTCCCGCGCGCATCCCGACGTGGAGCTCGGCGCCAGCCCGCGGGCTACCGTTGCCCTGTACAAGGCGGCGAAAGCGAAAGCTTATTTGCAAGGCAGAACGTATGCCATTCCCGACGACGTCAAAAGCATGGCCGAACCGGTGCTGGCGCACCGGCTGCTGCTGAAGGCGGAAGCCCGCCTCGCCGGCCGGACGCCGGAAGCGGTCGTCCGCGCCATTGTGCTCGCGCAGCCGATTCCGTCGGCTTCCTCGCCGTCGGCGGCAGGATGAGGGGGCGGGCGCTCATGATTGCGGCTTCGTTTTGGAAAACGCTGCTCGCCCTGCTTTCCTGGGCGGCCGCCGGGGCTTTAGCGGTTCAGTATGGCGGATACGCCGCTTGGTTCGTATTCGATGCGCTGACGGCAGCTTTCGCGATAGGGCTGGCCGTGCGGCTCGGCGCGCTGCATCGCATTGAGGTATGGCACGAGCTGTCGGCGGCGCGGCTGCTCGAAGGCGAGGAGCAGACGGTAGCCGTGCGGCTGCACCACCGTTCCTTCGTCCCGGTGCCGTGGCTGTTGCTGGAAGAACATTGGAAACGAACCGGAGAGGCAACAAGCCGTACGTATCGCAAGCTGCTATTTCCCTGGTTCCGTAAAACGCTTGAGTACCGGTATACCCTCACCGGTCTGCCGCGCGGGGAGTACCGGCTCGTCCGCGTTGTTGCCGCCGCTGGCGACGGCATCGGATGGCTGCCGGAACGGCGGAAAGTCGCAGTATTGGCAGGGCGGCCGCAAGCCGGGATGTTGCCGGAGGGGGGAGGGCGCCGCGGCGGTGTCGTGGCGGGCTCGGCCGCGCATGCCGGACATGGTGCGAATCCAGCTCTTGGCGCCGGCGTGGGCCCGGCTTTCGTCGCTTATCCGCGCGAGACGCCGCTGCGCATCGGCGTAGGGTACGGCACGGACGAGGAAGGGCGTCCCCTGCCGGGGGCGCGCACGCCCGCAGGCGGCGGGGTGCTGGCCGCTCTGCGCGATTATGCGGCGGGCGACCCGCTCGGCCGCATGCATTGGAAGGCGACGGCGCGGCGGGGCAAGTTGACCGTCAAGGCGCCGGAGCCGCATGAGCAGCAGCAAGTGCTGCTGCTGCTCGACACGTCCGCAGCGACGTATGCCGCGCTCGCGGGCGCCGGGCCGGAGGCCCTCGAGGCGTCCGTCCGGGCCGCGGCCGGACTGCTGCGGGCGTGCAGCGAGCGCGGCTTGGCGCTCGCGCTCGCCTGCTGCGACGGCGGCGCTCCCGTCGCCGCCGGCAGCGGCCCGCGCGGCCGCGAGCTGTTGCTCGAGCGGGCTGGCGCGCATAGACGGCAAAGGCGCCGTGCGCTTGCGAC
>NZ_JXAK01000109.1 GCF_000829455.1 Gordoniibacillus kamchatkensis | reverse complement strand
CGATGGACACCCTTGCTCTTGGCTAGTGGTTGGCCACTACAAGCCCCCACAGCGGACTTTCACCGCCTAGTTAATCGCCATGCGTGGCGCACTAAAAAAAGGCGCCCCGACGAAACGGGGCGCCCTCAAAAAAGATGGTTAGGTTCAATGCTTTTATGTTTTTGCACACAACCAGCACTTTTTGTCCTGCTCTGAGGATGACGACGATGGGTTTGCGATGCGCCATAGAAAGCACCTCCTTGTAAGAAACTACTCTATCTTATGAGAATTTCTAGAAATGACTTGTACTTTTGCTCTGAAGAAAATATCATGCAAGGGAATCTGTCCCAACACGAACTCGTAGGAGGAATTTCGATGGGGTGACGGTGCTCTTGCGCATCCCGGCGGTTCGATGCCGCTGAAAGAGCTTGCCGAGCGGCTTGGCTCGTACGGGCTCGATTTTGTGCCGCTCGCTCTGGCCAAAGCGATTGCGGACATCGACACAAGCAACGGCAAGCTAAGCCCGGGGCGGCTCCTGCCATGAATACCGCAGAAAAAGGCCTTCTCCCTTTAGCGGGATTTCACCGCAGGGAGGAGGCCTTTTTGTCGTTAGCTGCGCTTATTTCGTCGACTTCAGCGCCGCTTCCACTTGAGCGAGATGCTTCGCCATCGTCGCGGCCGCCATTTTGGCGTCGCCGTCGCGAATCGCTTCGAAGATGCGCTGGTGCTCGCGCAGCAGCGTCGCCGCCGAGCTTTTCTCGCTGTAGAGCCACAGCTTGCGGCTGTCCTGAATCGTGCGGAAAATAGTCGCCGAAATGTGCCCCATAATCGTCTCCAGCATCGGATTGTGCGTCGCTTTGGCGATGGCGAGATGGAAGTTCGTGTCGTACAGCTGGCTCATTTCCTCGTTCCCGAGCGCCTGCTCCATTTGCCCGATGAGGGTGCCAAGCTCCGCCACGTCCGTATCCGTACGATGCTTTGCGGCAAGCTCGGCGGCGCCGGTCTCGAGAATTTTGCGCACCTGCAGCACTTGCGTCAGCTCGGCGTTCGACGTCTGCAGCGATTCCAGCACCGCCTCCGGCTCGATCGCCGGCTTCCGCACGTAAGTGCCGCCGCCCTGCCGCGATTCGACGAGCCCGAGCGCTTTCAAATGGCTGAGCGCCTCGCGCACGGTCGAGCGGCCTACCCGGTACCGCTCCGCGAGCTTGTCGATCGTGTCCAGCTTGTCGCCGGGCTTGATGATGCCGCTCTCGATAATGCGCCGCAGCTCGTCCGTTATGATTTCGTAGTTTTTTTTCTGCAGGTTCATTTGCCTAAGGCCCCTTTTCCATTGCGGAACATTTCGTTACTTATACTCTACACAAAATTTCGACGCTGTGATATAGTTGGCTTAAATTCGTCCGATGACCTGACTAATTTATACTGATGCGATGATGTGAAGGAGGCCCAGCTCCATGCTGCCGAGCGACGTGAAAGAACGCTTGATTGCTATCGTTGGCGCGAACTATTATCTGGATTCGCCGAACGAGTTATATGCTTATTCATACGACGCAACGCCGATTTACCAGGCTTTGCCCGATGCGGTGCTGATGCCGGGGACGACGCAGGAGGTGGCGGAGGTGCTGAAGCTTGCGAACGAGCACGGCATCCCGATCGTTACGCGCGGCTCCGGCACGAATCTCGCCGGCGGGACGATTCCGATTCATGGCGGCATCGTGCTGAATATGAATCGTTTTAACGAGATTTATGAGATCGATACGGCGAATTTGACCGCCACGATCGGAGCCGGCGTCGTCACGGCCGATCTGCACAAAGCGGTGGAGGCTGTCGGCCTGTTTTATCCGCCGGACCCGGGCAGCATGCGCATCTCGACCGTCGGCGGCAACCTCGCCCAGTGCGCGGGCGGCATGCGCGGACTGAAATACGGCGTGACGAAAGATTACGTCATGGGCCTCGAGTATGTTTTGCCTTCGGGGGAAATTTTGCGCTGCGGCGGCAAGAACGTCAAGGATGTGGCCGGCTACGATATGACGCGGCTGCTCGTCGGCTCGGAAGGGACGCTTGCGGTCATTACCGAAATCACGGTCAAGCTCGTGCCGCTGCCGGAAACGAAACGTACGCTGGTCGCGTATTTCACTAACCTGACCGATGCGGCCCGCACCGTGGAGCAAGTGATCGCCGCCAAAATCATCCCCGCCACCGTCGAGTTCCTCGACCAGGGGACGATGAAAGTGGTCGACGACTACGCCAAGCTCGGGCTGCCGCTCGACATGAAGTCGATGCTGCTCATCGAGCAGGACGCGCGCCGGATCGACGGTCGTCCGCGACATCGAGCGGATCGCCGACATTGCCTGGAAGGCGGGCGCCGCCGACGTGCGCGTAGCGCAGACGGAGGAGGAGGGCGCGAAGCTGCTCTCGGCGCGCCGAGCGGCGTTATCGGCGCTGTCGCGGCTGCGGCCGACGACGATTCTCGAGGATGCGACGGTGCCGCGCTCGCGGCTGGCGGAGATGGTCGCGGAGATCGAGCGGATCGCCGAGAAATATGAAGTGCAGATTTGCACGTTCGGCCACGCCGGAGACGGCAACCTGCACCCGACGTGCATGACCGACGAGCGGAACAAGGAAGAAATCGAGCGCGTGGAGAAGGCGTTCGAGGAAATTTTCCACGCGGCGCTGCGGCTTGGCGGCACCATTACCGGCGAGCACGGCGTCGGCATCGCCAAGCTCGGGTACTTGGAGCTGCGAGTCGGCCCCGGCGGCATGACGCTGATGCAGCGGCTGAAGGAAGCGTTCGATCCGAACGGCATCATGAACCCCGGCAAGCTCGTTGCCGGCAGCGAACGGAGAAGGGTGGTCGTAAAGCGATGACGGCTGCAAACGCCAACGATGCAAAAGGCTGCGACACGCTTACGCTGACGAGCGGCAAATTCAACATGGACGATATTATGAACTGCATGCACTGCGGGTTCTGTCTGCCGTCTTGTCCGACGTACCGGATGACGGGCAAGGAGACGCAAAGCCCACGCGGCCGCATCGCTCTCATGAAAGGCGCGGCGCTCGGCCAGCTCGAGCTGGATGCGGAATTCGAACGCAATATGTACGACTGCCTCGGCTGCCGCGCCTGCGAGACGGCGTGCCCGGCCGGAGTGCCGTACGGCACGATGATCGAAGCGGCGCGCGAAGCCGTCGAGGATAAGAAGTTGGCGGAGAGGCCGATGCCCTTCGTGAAGAAGCTGGCGTTCCGCCACCTGTTCCCGCACCCGAAGCGGATGCAGGCGCTCGGCACGGTGCTGTGGGGCGCGCAGGCACTCGGGCTGCAGAAGCTTGCCGACAAAACGGGGCTGATCCGCATTCTCCCGCGCGAGATGGCCGAAATGCAAAAGAGCGTCGGCCGCGTCGCTTCGCCGTTCGCCCGCGCCAAGCGGAAGCGCGTTATGGCGGCGGAAGCGCCTGTACCGGAAGCTACGGCGGGTGTGTCCGGCGCGGAAGCCGCGGCGGCCCGTACGGATGCTGCTGCCCAACCGCTGCGGGTCGGCTTCTTTACCGGCTGCATCATGGACGTTATGTTCTACGAGACGAATCAGGCGACGGCGAAGCTGCTGGCGAAAGCGGGCTGCGAAGTCGTTTTTGCCGAGGCCCAGACGTGCTGCGGCGCTCTGCATGCCCATTCCGGTTACAAGGACGGAGCGAAAGAGCTGGCGATGCGCAACATCGAGGCATTCGAGCGGGCCGGCGTCGATCTGATCGTGAACAACGCCGGCGGCTGCGGCGCAGCGCTGAAAGAGTACCACCACTGGTTCCACGACGACCCGGCCTGGCATAAGCGGGCGATGGCGTTCGTGGCCAAAATGCGCGACGCCAACGAGCTGCTCGCCGAGCTGCCGCCGCTCAAGCTGACGAAGCCGGTGGACGCGGTCGTGACGTACCAGGACTCGTGCCACCTTGCCAACGGCCAAGGCGTGCGCAATCAGCCGCGCCAGCTCATCCGCTCGATCCCGGGCGTGCAATTCGTGGAGATGAAGGGCGCCGACAGCTGCTGCGGTTCCGCCGGCATTTATAACATCACGAACTACGACAAATCGATGGAGCTGCTCGACGACAAAATGAACAACGTCAAGAAGACGCAGGCGCGGCTAATCGTCACCTCGAACCCCGGCTGCCTGCTGCAAATGAAACAGGGCATTATTCGCGCCGGGCTGCAGGATCAGATGGAAGCCGTGCATATTATGGATCTTCTCGAACGTGCGTTGTGAAGCGGGGGAACTAGAAAAAGTAAATACATTTATTGACTTTATGGCGTATGGGTATGGTACAATAGCTATACGATAAACGATATCGTATACTGGCGTTTTGGAAATACTAAAAAGGCCGTCAAGCGCTGCCAACGCTTAACGGCTTTTAGATAACGTGTTGTGGACACCCACGGCGCGCATGAACTTAGTTACAATTCAGCGAAAAACCACCGGCTGGTTCCTCAACCTACACCCGGTGGTTTTTTCGCTTGTTTATCAGCCTACGAATCCAGCGATACAGCTTCATGCCACCGAACCAAAGGCTCAAGAGACCGACGCCTATCTGGATCATCGTATGCAACGTCGCAAGCTTGACCAGGTGCAACACCTCCTTTGCAGAAGGGCTACGCCGTGGTCAAAAATCCACCGTGCGTTATCTAGGGAAAATATACCATACCGGGATTGGTTACTGGTATAAATGAGTTTTAGATTATTAGAAGGCTCTGGTCGACTTCAAACCGCTGGAAAACGTCCAATGTTTTTATTGCGGTTGCCTTAGCGGGCAGTTGCATTGGAAACGATACAGTCAAATGGCCTTTGCCCCGCTCAAAACCGCAGTTGCGAGGTAATTTCGTTGGAGGAAATCCAATGAGTACCACGGCAACCCTATTTTCAGGTGAAAAACATTGGACAAAATACAATGAAGCAACCACGTGGCCTGACAGAGAAAATAAGATTCCCCCGGTGCCCGCCACAGATCCGCAAAAAAGCCAACAAGCAGCGGTTCCAGACCGCGGCCTGTTGGCTTTTTTTCACCCTCCGAACTTATCCCTGAACCACGCGGCGGCAGCCGCCGCTTCGGTCTGCGTCAGCTGGTGCCCTGTCCGCTCCCAATGGACATCGACCGCAGCTCCTGCATTGCGCAGCAAAGCGGCCAGCTCCTCCGTCTCTTCGGGACGGCAGATCGGGTCGGTCCGGCCGGCGCCGATGAAAACCGGCACCCCCTCCAACGAAGGCGGCTTGACGCCGCGGCGCGGCACCAATCGGATGGTGCAGGATGGCCCCGGCCAGCGCCTGCTCGTGGTGCAGCAGCATGCTGGCGGCGATGTTCGCGCCGTTCGAGTAGCCGACTGCTACGACCCGCCCCCGGTCGAATCCGTACCGTACAGCCGCTTCATCTACGAACTGCATCAGCTCCGCCGTGCGCCGTACGAGGTCCTCCTCGTCGAAGACGCCTTCGGCCAGACGCCGGAAAAAGCGCGGCATGCCGTTTTCGAGGACGTTTCCCCTGACGCTAAGCACGGGAGAAGCCGGCGAAATCAACTGCGCCAGCGGCAGCAAGTCGCGCTCGTCCCCGCCCGTGCCGTGAAGCATTAACAGCGTTGGGAGCTCCTTGTTCTCGCCTTCCTGGAACAGATGGATCATTCGCCCGCATCCCCCTTCAGCACCCGCACCTCGAACGGCTGCAAATTCGCTTCGATCGCGGCCCGGTGAGGCTCGAACCAATCCGGCAGCATCAGCTTCCCGCCCAGCGCCTCAGGCGCTTCGTCTACAGCGAAGCCGGGATTGTCTGTCGCGATCTCGAACAGAATGCCGCCTTCCTCCCGGAAATACACGGAGTGAAAATAGTTCCGGTCCAGCACCTGCGTCGGATGCAGTCCTTCGCGCGCTACACATTCTCGCCACTCCAGCTGGTCGGCATCGTCTGCCGCGCGCCATGCGATGTGATGTACGGTCCCGGCTCCCCCTTCTCCCCAAGGCATATCGGCTGCCCGCAGGTCGATGAAATTGCCGATGTCGCCTGTCGCTTTGTAGCGGATATAATCCCCTTCCTCCGCCACTCGCTCGAGCCCCATCAGCTTCTCAAGCCGCTCCCCCGTCTTAACCGCATGGATACTGAACAGCACTGCTCCGCCGAAGCCTTTGATCGCTTGACCAGCCGGGATGCCGCCGAACGACCATGCGCTTCCCGGTCCTTCCTCCCGTTCGACGATCTCCAGCCGCAACCCGTCCGGGTCGGCAAATTGCAGGAATGTTTCCCCAAACCGCACTGTCTCCGTTACCGAAACGCCGAACTTGTTTAGCCGCTTTTTCCAGAAATCGTAGGCGCCCGGCGGTACGGCGAATACGGTGGCCCCGACTTGCCCGCCTCCTATCCGGCCGCGCCGCGAGCCGGCATACGGGAAAAACGTCATCACCGTCCCCGGCGCACCCGACTCGTTGCCGAAATACAAATGATACACTTCCGGCGCGTCAAAATTAATCGTCCGCTTCACAAGCCGCAGTCCGAGCAAACCCGCGTAAAAATCGACGTTCTTCTGCGGATCGCCGGCGAACGCCGTAATATGGTGAATGCCGGTTGTATGTTTGACAGTCATTTTGCAAATCCTCCTTTGATTGTTTGTTTAAATTTAAACATCTTTAATTCAAGATAAATATACTACTCCCTTTCGTTTATGTCAACATCCCGCGCCGTTCATGGCAGCTCTCCCCATAAAGGTGATATGTTTCAGAAACAGCGAAGTGCAGATACCGGCTCAAGAAAGCGGAGCCTTGCGGTGGCTGAGCTTTTTTGGGCGATGCGGGCTCGATCTGCGCGAGGTGATGGCGGAGCTCGTCTACTACGATTATGCCCATTTTTCCAAAGCGTTTAAGCTATGCATTTGTATCTCACTAGCTCAGTATCAGCACTGGATGCAGGAGATGGCCGCTTCCTTCCGCAACACGGGGAATGTCGTTTTTTACAAGACTGGCGAGGGCGGGGCATGCTACAGTAGACTGGAACAACAACGATATGGAGGGCTGCCCGCATATGATTAAAAAAAATCGCCACACAAGCTGTATACGTCGAAGATCAGCAAAAAGCGAAAACGTTCTGGACCGAAAAAGTCGGCTTCGAGCTCGTCCGCGAAACACCGATGGGTCCGGGAGGGAACTGGCTCGAAGTGAAGCCGGTAGGCGCCGAGACTGCGCTGGTGCTCTACCCGCGGGCTATGATGAAGGGCTGGGAGACGATGAAGCCGTCGATCGTGTTCGAGTGCGACGACATCGATGCGACCTACGCGAGCATGAAGGAGCGCGGCGTCGAATTCGAGGGCGAGCCGCAAAAAATGCAATGGGGCACGTACGCGCAGTTCAAAGACGAGGAAGGTAACCTGTACGTGCTGAAAGGCTAACCGGCCTAGATCAAGCTGGAAAAGCAAAGAGGCGCGCTGCCGGGCAACATGCCTCTTTGCTTTTTTGCGTTTTGATCTAGTGGACCAGGTTCGGAAGTTCGAATTACGAACTTGTTCTGTAATTAGCGACTTTTACGACGCTGCCCTGAGCCGAATTTGCTTGCGTAAAAGCTTAGCGTACTGGAAGTCCATGTGGAGAGTCCAAAATTCTTTATGAGCGCACTCTGGGGCGCTAACCTGCAGTATTCGGCTTTTTGTTCCTAAGCAGCGTCACAAGACGCTTTAAATAAGGAACCTGGACGCATTACGAAATTAAGACCTCTCAGGTTCACATATCTTCTTCAACAAGCCGGAGCAAGGTTCGAGCGGCTGAAGCGATGCCATGCGCGATCCCAAAACAGCCCCCTCGGCTACGGTCACACTCCCTTATTACTGCCGGAAAAAGCCTTCCGTCTGGGCATAGCCCAGCGCATGCTTTTTCAGCAGCGGTTCCAGCTGCTCGAAAAACGTCGGTGCCTTCGCCGGCAGCTGCAGCGTCTCCGTATCGAGCGCAAACACAGCGATCCGGTACAGATGGTCGCCGGAGTAGCGCGGCGGCTCCATGCCGTAGTAGGCGTTAAGCTCGGTGCCTGCCTGCAGATGGCCAGCCGCCCCTTCGGGCAAGCCTGTCGCCGTCGCCGGAATGTTCAACACGCTCCAGTGAATGAAGTTATCGGCGATCGGGTGAATGTCGTATATGATGACGGCAAACGATTTGGTGCCTTGCGGCGCCCCCTGCCACTGGACCGGCAGGCTGACGTTTTTGCCGCCGCTGACACCGCCGTGGGCGTACACCGTCGGGATGTCCCCTTCCGGGCTGAAGGCAGCCGACGATACACGGAAGCCGTCGTGGCTTTGCGCCGGCAGCTGGCTGGCACTAAGCTCGCGGTTCGCGGAGTCCCAGCGAAGCTCCAGACCGAGCGCTAGCGGGATCATCCGCGCGGAGGAGAGAACGCCATCACTGCCCAGGACGGCAGCAGAGTCGAGCCGGTACTGGACGCCGTTTATGGTAACGGTATTGCCGCCGAGCTTCTGCGAGACGGACAGGCCGTTTTTATCGGCGTGCCATGTTTGCTGTTCGTTATCCCATGTTACGGCCAGGCCGGCTGCTTCGAACACAGCGCGCACGGGGATGAGCTGCTGGGAGTTGACCATTTCGCCCTTAGCGGCCAGCGTTTTGCCTGCGATTCGAATGCTGAATGGCGTATTCCAGTTTAAGTAGCTCGCCACGTTCTGCATGACGTCTTTCTCCGCGGCGGATGCCGGGGCTGGGGATAGTACGGAGAAGGCGATGGCGGCAAACAGAAACATTTTGATAATGGGCTTCATAAAGATCGTTTCTCCTTCGAATCGGATATGATGTACAATAGAAAAAGGTAGCAGCGCTGCATTATGTAATATATTTTTATGTTGTCGACGTAATTTATGTTATATTCATTGGATGACTTTGTCAACAAGGGTGTGAGTTTTTTTGCTGTCGGTTGAGAAGCAAATGTTGTTCCTGCTGTCGCGCGCGGACGATTTGGAGACGCAGGATTTAATCCGGATTTACGAAAACCGCGGATATTCCGCCCCTTATATTCGCAACGCCCTTTCCCGTCTGAAAAAAGACGGCTACGCCGACTCCCCCACCCGCTCCATGTACCGGATTACGGACGCAGGCCGGAAATTTATCCGCTCGATCAATTTCAAGCCGCAGCTGTATGGGCATGCATGGGACAGGACGTGGCACCTCGTGCTGTCGGAGTTCCCGGAAACGGAGCGGCGGCGGCGGGACCAGTTCCGCGCCGACTTGCTGCAGACCGGGTTCGGGCTGTTATACGACGGAGTCTATATATCACCGTGGCCGTACCGCGAAGAAACGGACGAGCTGATTCGCAAGCATGCCGTGGAGCGTTATGTGACCTGCATATCCGGTACGATGACCGGCCGCGCCATCACTGCCGACGAAGCCGCGGATATTTGGTCTTTGGGCGCGGTGGCGGAAGCTTATGAGCGAAAACGCGAATGGTTTGCTGGAGAGTTCAAACCCCAGGCCGAGCGGCTGCTTATGACGGACGGAAGCGGCAGAAAAGGCAAAGCTGGGGTCGGCGGGGCTGTAGGAGGCAACGTCGAGAGAGGCAAGGCAGTGGCAGGCCGCGCCGGAACAGGTGCTGACTTGGCGGAAACTCCCGGCACGGCGGATGAAATGCAGCTGTTTTTGCTTTATTTGCAGCTTGGGGAAGCGATCAGCGAGCTGTATTTGACCGATCCTATGCTGCCTGAAGAGCTGCTGCGCAGCGACTGGGTCGGCCGGCGCACGCTGGAGGAGCTGAACGGGTATATGGACCGGATAGTGGCCGCTATTCCGCGGGACTCGGCCTACAGCCGATTCATCAGGTAAGCGGCAGGTATCGGAGACGATGCAAGGACAGGACTTTTGAGGTGAACATCATGGACATGAACCGGCAAAATGAGGCGGAGATCGCGGCCCAAACGGGCAGCCCGGAAGGCGGCCTGCCGTCCGCTCCCGGCCGGCCGCAGGAAAAGCAGTGCGTTTACTGCGGGCAGCGGAAGCCGCTTAGCGAGTTCAAGCGACGTTAGGGCCGGCGCGCGGGGAGCACCGGGCGGCGCGGCGCCTGCCGCGACTGCCGGCTGCGCGGGGCGGCGACGCCGGGTGCGCGCGAGCGCGGCGCAGGCGGGACGGCGGTGGCAC
>NZ_JXAK01000108.1 GCF_000829455.1 Gordoniibacillus kamchatkensis | reverse complement strand
CGGAGAAGCTGACCGACAACGAGCTGGCCGAGATCCGCAACCGCAAGATCGGGTTTATTTTTCAACAGTTTAACCTGCTTCCCCGCCTCACCTCGCTGGAAAACGTGGAGCTGCCGATGATTTACGCCGGGATTCCGCCGAAGGTCCGCAAGGAGAGGGCGCAGATCATGCTGGAAAAGCTGGGCATGGGGCAGCGCGGGCACCATAAGCCGAGCGAGCTGTCCGGCGGGCAGCAGCAGCGGGTCGCTATTGCCAGAGCGTTGGCCATTTCGCCTTCGCTGATTTTGGCGGATGAACCGACCGGGGCGCTCGATTCCAAGACGGGCCAAGAAGTGCTCGAGCTCGTCGTGCAGCTGAACGAGCAGGGCAATACGATCGTGCTCATTACGCACGATCAGCACATTGCCGGCCACGCGAGAAGGGTCATATCGCTCAGGGACGGAGAAATTGTCGGCGACGTCCGCAATGCGCCTCTCCCCGAACGGGCTTTGGAGGTGGTTTCGTGAACATATGGGAGCTGTTCGCGATGGCGATCGGGACGGTGCGGTCCAACATGCTTCGTACGATTTTGACGATGCTCGGCGTCATTATCGGCGTCAGCTCCGTGATCACGCTCGTCTCGATCGGCAAAGGCAGCCAGGAAGCGATCGCGAAGCAATTCGAAAGCTTGGGCACGAATCTGCTCGTCATCAACTTGCGCGGAACCGGCCGCGCCACGCAGCTGGGCTACGACGAGCTGATGCAGTTGGAAGGGACGGCCGGCATCAAGTCCATAGCGCCGACGATGAACAAAAGCGGCGCCACCGTCAAATACGAGAAAGATTCGCAGACGTCCTACAACGTCATCGGGACGAACGACCGGTATTTGGACATGCAGCAGGGGAGCGTGGAAAGCGGGCGCTTCCTGGCTGAGGCCGACCTCGATTTCCGCAATCACGTGGCCGTCATCGGCAGCGACGTGGCCGCAGAGTTTTTCGGCAGCGCGGATCCGGTCGGCAAGGAAATCAACATATCGGGCTTCGTGTATACCGTGATCGGGAAGCTGCAAAGCAAAGGCTCCAATACGAACGGCACTTCGATGGACGAAACGATTTTCGTGCCGCTGGATACGCTGCAAAGGGATTTCAAGCTCGGCACGATCAGAAACGCTTATGTCGAAGCGGCTTCCAGCACCGACACAGCCAGGGTGCAGGGCGTGCTGGAGGCGTATTTGTACAACAAATTCAAAAGCGATACCGGCTACAGCATCTTCAACTCTTCGCAATTGCTCAGCTCGCTGGAGAGCTCGTCCAAAACGTTGACGCTGCAGCTCGTAAGCGTCGCCGCCATTTCGCTGATCGTCGGCGGCATCGGCATCATGAACATCATGCTGGTGACGGTAACGGAGCGGACGCGGGAGATCGGGATCCGCAAATCGATCGGGGCGAAGCGGCGCCATATTTTGCTGCAGTTTCTGGTTGAGGCTACCGTCATCAGCGGCATGGGGGGACTGCTCGGGCTTGTGCTCGGCATTGCTTTTTCGCTTGCCCTGCCGATCATCAGCCCGGGCCAGAACACCTCGCTTTCCGTCAGCGCGGGGATCTACGCGTTTCTGTTTTCGCTCGCGGTAGGCGTCGTATTCGGGATTTACCCGGCCAATAAAGCGTCCCGGCTTAAACCGATCGACGCCCTTCGCACCGACTGACCGTTCCCTTACTTAAAGGAGGTACTATCCCGTGAAAATCAAGCTTCAGACGCTTCAATCGCTGCGCAGATGGATGAAAGCCGCGATTCCCGTTACCGCGCTCGGCTTCCAGCTCGCCGTGCCGACCGCTCAAGCGGGCCAGCCCGGGGTCTTCATCAATGATTCCACCTACTTCACCGTCCAGGACGTTTCGCTTTCCGGCGGCACCGGCGAAGCGTATTTGCAATTCGGGCTCAAGCTGCAAAACGGCAGCGGAACGGCCGTCAATATGAACGATTACGGCGTCAAAGTGAGCGATGCGAGCGGCCACAGCTTCACGGCGCAGCTGACGGGCAAGCAGACCGCGCAGGTGGAGTCCGGGCAAGCGGCGACGTTCCGCTTCAGCTCGCAAGTGCCTGCCAAAGATACGCTGGGTCAGCTGCAAGTCGTCGTGTTCCGCTGGGACATGACGAGGCCCGATCTGATGGATGAGCTCGGGGCGCTTCCTGTCGCAGACGCAGGCACATCGTCAGCCGTACGGCAGACGGTCGTCCAGGCCGACGAAGCCGATGCGAGCTTGCCGTCCGACGCTGCGGTCAGCTTCCAAGCGGTACGCACCTTCATCGTGCATCAGGACGAGCAAGCGTACCTGTACACGGATTTGCTGGCGACCAATACGGGCAGCACCGGCTTTGCGCTGCCCACCGCTTTGAAATACCGCTTTGTCGGCACGCAATCGGACAGCTACAGCGCGACGGTCGTGGCCGGAACCGACACTGCTCTGCTGCCCGGAGAGACGCGCAAGGTGACCGTCAAGGCGCCGGTTCCTTCCGGCCAGCCGCGCGCCGCCGCCGGCTACAGCTTGCAGTTTTACAGCGAGACGGCAAGCGGTGTGTCCGTTCTGGGCAGCCTCGACGTTGCCGGGGTCACGACGGAGTCCGTGATCGGCGAGGCGGAGCCCGTGTTTGGCCGCAGCGGCGTGAGGCAGCTGGCCGCGACGACGACGAATGCGACGATCAGCCAGCAATCGGACGGCACGCATGTGTCGGCAATTGTAGCGGTTGACAACAAAGGGACGGACATCGCAGCGCTTCCCGCCTTGTCGGCGGCGTTCCAATTCGGAACGGCAGGGGCGGCGGTATCCGCTGCGGATACGTCTTCGCATCCGCTCTACTTAGCCCCGGGCGAATCGTCGGCGTACCGATTCGACGCCGTGCTGCCGAGCGGGCTGAAGGCGGAAGACGTGCGACTTGCCTTGTTCGCGGCGACAGCATCCGGGAAGCCCGCCTCGACAAGCTCGTCAGGCTCGTCCGGTTCGTCGTCGTCATCGGGCGCAACGTCCGGAAGCGCATCGTCGTCGTCTTCGTCGACGGCGTCCTCGTCGGCTTCCGCGTCCCAGGCGGACAACGGCACCGCTCAGGCGGGAGCTTCCGGTTCCGCGAGCTCGTCGGGATCGGCCTCGCAATCGTCCGGCTCCGCCTCGCAATCGTCCGGCTCCGCCGGAGGGGCCGCGCCGATTGCCGTCACCGTGCTGACCGGCGCCACGGACGGTTCCGACGCGTTCGCTTCCGCCAAAGCGTATAACCTCGGCGACAAGCTGCCGCTGGCGAGCAGCACGATTTCGTCCGATCTGGACGTGTCGCTCGTCGAGTTCCACGCGAACCCCGACGAAAGCGACGGCTTCCGCAGCGCTTTTGCCAAATTTGTCGTCACCAACCACGGCAAAAACTCCGTATCGCTGCCGAGCCTCACGACGGGCCTCGTGACGGACAGCGGGGCATCGTACCCGGGCAGCCGGCAGACGTCGGCGTCGCAGCAGCTTATGCCGGGCGCGAGCTACACGCTGAGCTACTCGTACTTGCTGCCGGCCGGCGTCAATACCGACCGTATGGCGCTGACGGTTGCGGACAGCCGCTCCGCCGTCTCGGAAGCGACCGTGGCGGTGAGCCCGCAGCCGGCGGACGACGGTAACGTGCTGCACGTGTACCCGTATACGGTAACGATGAACAACGAGATGCTGCAATGGTCGTACTCGGGCGGAACGTTCACCTACAAGCTGACGCTCGATCTGAAGCTGGAACGGCAGACGCAGGTCATCGTCGACGGCAATACGCCGAGCCTCGAGTTCGATCTGGTGGACGGCCTCGGACGCACGCTCGCTTCCCAGACGCTGCCGTTCACCGGCACGAACCAGCTGACGGGCGGCCTGCAAACGGTAGATATCGGATCTTTCAAGGACGTGAGCGATCCCCTGTCGCTTCGCGTGTACGAGACGTTCCCGACGCCGGACGGCACGGCCAAACGCCTGCTTCGAACGGTGAACAATCCGTAACCGCTGCGGTCGCCGGGCAGCATATTTTCAGCTTGCATTCAGCTTGCATTCATTTTAGTTTCATGTTTCCCGGCTATAGTGAAGCAGAGTCAATCTGCCGGAGGGGGAAGCCGCCGCATGAGCTATTTGATCAAAAACTTGCATTTCATCGTCATCCACATTCCGATTTCAATGCTCATATTCAGCTTCGTGTTCGACGTCCTGGCCTTGTTTGCGAAGCGGCGGGAATGGCACGCCGCCGGGCTGCTGTGCCTCGTCGTCGGCACGCTGGGCGCGATCGCCGCCGTCGCCACGGGGCCGGAGGACCGCAATCCGCTCGTCCATACCCATGAGTTTTACGGCAAAATGACGATGGTGCTGTTTATCGTGCTGACCTTAGTGCGGCTGTTTTTCCACCTGCGCAAGCAGCGTGAGCTCGGCGGCAACTATGTGTACTTGGCCGTGGCGCTGATCGGCGTTTTGCTTGTCGGCTATACGGGCCATATCGGCGGCGAAATGGTGCATCCGGACCGCAGCAAATTACGGCCGGGCCAGTTCCAGGAGCGCCCCGGCGTGCAGGGCGAGCGCCAGCAGGGACAGCGCCAGAACGGCGGCGAGCAGGGACAGCGCCAGGGAGCGGGACAAGGACAACAGACGCAGCCGCAGGGGCAGGCTTAGGGATAAGAGGAAGAGAGAACGTCTGCAGTAATCAGTTGCGAAATCCAACTGGCATAAAAAAAGCATTCCTTGCACGAACATAACACTTGTAAACCGCAGTCATTTATGACTGCGGTCATTTTAATTTCGAAGTGAGGACGATGTTAAGGGAATTGTGCATCATATCATCGAGTTATTCGAACAAAAGGAATAATTTTTGCAAAATGCTCGCATGAGAAAATCATTTTCTGCGTATACGCAAGTATAACCAAGCAAACTACAGGGGAGCAGTGGTCTGAGAAACTGTAAGTGCATACATGATGAAAAATCGATGATAAGTCGATATTTCCCCTTCATTTCCCGCTTTGCAATTATTCGACGAAACAGGTATGATTCGTTTTGTTTCAACACAACTGCATAGCAAATCGCTTAAAATTCATTACTGAATTGCGGGGGAACCATTCCTTGGGGTGAATGAAAGGTGCAACCTTTCTAGGGCGTTTATCTCACCGTCCGAATCCGGCAGCTAACCTCGTCAGCGAGCAGTGAGAGGATACAAACCTGGAAGCACAAGGGTTGCCCTTGTGCTTTTTTGCGTGCATAAATGGCAGCGTGTCATCAGCAGATTTACTTTGGAGGTTCGACAACGTGACTACAGAGACGTTGAAGAAGGTTGTTTTCGGCAAACCGTTGAAATCGAGCGAGATGGAATCGGAGAAAATGCCGGTGTGGAAGGCGCTGCCCATTTTATCTTCCGATGCGCTTTCGTCTGTGGCTTACGGAACGGAGCAGATCCTGCTCGAACTGGCCACGGTCGGCGCCGCGGCATTCGCCTTCTCGCTGCCGATCGCGCTTTCCATTATCGCACTTATCGGCATTCTCGTTATCAGTTACAGGCAAGTCATAGAAGCGTATCCGCAAGGCGGCGGAGCTATATGGTTTCCAAAGAAAATCTCGGCATGATGTGGGGGCGTTTGACCGGCGTTTCGCTTATGATCGATTATACGCTTACGGTTGCCGTATCCATTTCCGCCGGAGTTCAGGCAATTACATCGGCCTTTCCGGTTACAGTACCCTATATCGTTCCGATTGCCCTGCTGCTAGTTTGGTGTATGGTTTGGCTTAACTTACGCGGCACCTCGGAATCCGGCACGGTGTTCGCGATACCAACCTACTTTTTCATTATTTGCGTGCTGGCTTTGGTAGGCAAGGGCTGCTACGATCTGATTACCGGATCGGGGCACGCTCATGCAGAGAGTATAGTGACTGCAGGAGTGCCTGCCGGGCTGACATGGTTCGTTTTGCTTAAGGCCTTTTCCTCCGGCTGCTCTGCAGTAACCGGCGTCGAGGCAATTTCCGATGCGGTTCCGCACTTCAAAACCCCATCGGTGAAAAACGCCAAGCGCACGCTATCTTCGCTTGGACTGCTGCTCGCCGTCATTTTCGGCGGCGTTACCATGTTGAGTCTTGCCTATGGTATCTCTCCGGATCCGAAAGGACATACTTCCGTGCTGTCGATGGTGACGGAGCATGCCTTCGGCCGAAGCATATTGTACTATGCAACGCAGATAGCGACCATGATGATTTTGACCTTGGCCGCCAACACTAGCTTCAACGGATTCCCGATTCTCGCATCTATCATGGCGCAGGACAAAAACTTTCCTCGCATGTTCACGTACCGTGGCGACCGGCTATCTTACAATTACGGAATCATCACGCTCGGAGTGCTTGCAAGCGTGCTGCTGCTCGTGTTTAAAGGCCGTACTGACGCACTTATCCCGCTGTATGCCATCGGCGTATTCCTCTCGTTTACGCTCGCGCAGAGCGGCCTTGTCCGCAAATGGCTCAAGGAACGGATGCAGGGCTGGCAGCGCAAAGCGTTCATAAACGGCCTCGGTGCGCTCGTTTCACTAGCGGTGCTGGCCATATTCTGCTTCACCAAATTTATAGAGGGCGCGTGGATCGTCATCGTGCTCACTCCGGTCATATTGGTGGTTATTACAAAAATAAACCGCCATTACGATGCAGTCGCCTGTGAGCTGCGAATCAACCTGGACGAAACGAAGATTACACCCAGCCAGCCGATTATTATCGTGCCGATTGCCGGCATTCATAAAGCAGTTGTCTCATCGCTCAACTATGCGAAATCGCTCTCTCCGAACGTCATCGCGTTTTTCATTGCTTTCACCGACGAAGACGCGGACAAAATGGAGGAGAAATGGAAGAAATGGAACCCCGGCGTACGGCTGGTTGTCTTCAAATCACGTTATCGTACGATTATCCGGCCCTTGAACGAATTTATCGAGCGGATTGAATCTCATGCGGCGAACAATCAATCGATTATGGTGCTGCTGCCCCAATTCATTACGCATAAGTGGTGGCACCGCCTGCTGCACAATCAATCAGCCAACCGCATCCGGCACAAACTTCAGGCCGATAAGGACATAGTCGTCGCTACGGTTCCGTATCATTTGTCACGCTAAGCGATTAGTTTTTTAAATGTTACGGAACCGTCGTGATAATGGCATCAACAAACCGGTTTGGTTATGCAGAAAGTTATGCCAGCCGCCCGGCTATACAGGCGGGATTTGGACGAACCGGATCGATCGAATCGCTCCCTTGTATCGGAGCCGCTAGTTATGGCGGCTCCGGTTTTCATTGCGAACATTCGTTCCTTTCGGTATACTCGTGGTGTGACAGTTTCCGTATTTGACACCGCTGGGCGGGTAGCATAGACTGAAATTATCGCGTTCTGCGGCTGCGCCGCAGGCGCCAAAGGGCGGAAGCGGGGGACAGGCTTGAGGCCGAAGATTGACGAATGGAAACACGTATTTAAGCTGGATCCGGAGCGGGAACTGTCCGACGACGCGCTTGAGCGCATTTGCCTGTCGGGCACCGACGCGATACTCGTCGGCGGCTCGAGCGGGGTGACGTTCGATAATACAGTCGAGCTGTTGGCGCGCATTCGCCGCTACGAAGTGCCGTGCGTGCTCGAGCTGTCGGACCGGGAGGCGGTCGTGCCCGGCTTCGACATGTCGCTGCTGCCCGTCGTGCTGAACGCGCGCGACGCCGACTGGATCGTCGGGCAGCATCATAAGGCGATCAAAGAATACGGCGCCGTGCTCGATTGGAACGAGCTGCTGACGGAAGGCTATGTCATTCTGAACCCCGACTCGACGGCGGCCCGCGTTACGGAAGCTGATACCGACCTCGACGCCAAAGACATTGCCGCTTACGCCCGGATGGCCGACCGGATGTTCCGCATGCCGATTTTTTACGTGGAGTACAGCGGGACGTTCGGCGACATGGCGCTTGTGCGCAAGGCGCGGGACGTTTTGACGCAGGCCCGGCTTTTTTACGGCGGCGGCATCGACGGCCCGGACAAAGCGCGGCAGGCGGCCGAGGCGGCGCATACGATCGTCGTCGGCAACGTCATTTACCGCGATCTGGAGGCGGCGCTTGCCACCGTCAAAGTGAAGCAGTAAAGGAGCTTTTGCAATGACCCATTCCATTAACATACACGACGCGATACAGCGGCTCAATCCGCAGCAGCGCAAAGCGGTCGAGACGACCGAAGGGCCGCTGCTCATAATGGCAGGAGCCGGCTCCGGCAAGACGCGGGTGCTGACGCACCGGATCGCCTACTTGATCGGCGCGAAGCGGGTAGCCCCGTGGAGTATTCTGGCGATTACGTTCACGAACAAGGCGGCGCGCGAAATGCAGGAACGGGTCTCGAGTCTCGTCGGCGCGAACGGGCGCGACATCTGGGTGTCGACGTTCCACTCGATGTGCGTGCGCATCTTGCGCAAGGACATCGAGCGCATCGGCTACACGTCGAATTTCTCGATCCTCGACTCCGGCGACCAGCTGTCCGTCATCCGTTCGTGCTGCAAAGACCTCAACATCGATACGAAAAAGTTCGAGCCGAAGGCGATTCAGGCGGAGATGTCCACGACCAAGAACGAGCTCGTCGATCCGGACCGGTACGAGGCGAAGATAGGGGACTATTTTCAAGGCATTGTCGCCAAAGTATACAAAATGTACCAGCGCAAGCTGAAAGCGAACAACTCGCTCGACTTCGACGACCTGATCATGAAGACGATCGAGCTGTTCAAGACGGTGCCTGAAGTGCTGGACTTTTACCAAAATAAATTCCAATACGTTCACGTCGACGAGTACCAGGACACGAACCGCGCGCAGTACATGCTGTGCCAGATGCTGGCGGACAAGCACAAGCGCATTTGCGTCGTCGGCGATAGCGACCAGTCGATTTACCGCTGGCGCGGCGCGGACATTACGAACATCCTCAATTTCGAGAAGGATTACCCGAACGCGACGACGATTCTGCTCGAGCAAAATTACCGCTCCACCAAAAACATTCTGCAAGCGGCAAACAAGGTCATCGCCAACAACACCGGCCGCAAGGCGAAAAACCTGTGGTCGGACAAGCCGGGCGGCAGCAAAATCCACATCTACCAAGCGGACTCCGAGCACGAGGAAGGCTATTTTATCGCCGGCGAAATTAACCGCTGCGTGCGCGGCGGCAAACGGCACTACGCCGACCATGCGATTTTGTACCGCACGAACGCGCAGTCGCGGGTGATCGAGGAAATTCTCATCAAATCGGATATTCCGTATCAGATCGTCGGCGGTATCAAGTTCTACGACCGCAAGGAGATTAAAGACATTCTCGCGTATTTGCGGCTTGTCTCCAACCCGGACGACGATATTTCGCTCATGCGCGTCATCAACGTGCCGAAGCGGGGCATCGGCGACACGACGATGGAGAAGCTGGCGGACGAGGCGGCAAAGCGCGGCTTCTCGATTTACGCCCTGCTCGGCGACATTCATTCGGTGGCGGGCATCCAGGGCAAGACGAGGAACGCGCTCGAAAATTTCCACGAGATGATCGGCAATCTTCATCGCATGACCGAGTTTTTGTCTGTCACCGAGCTGACGGAGAAGGTGCTGGAGCTGACCGAGTACCGGCTCGAGCTGCAGCGCGAAAATACGCTCGAATCTCAAGCCCGCGTCGAAAACATCGACGAGTTCCTGTCGGTGACGATGGAGTTCGAAAACCGCAACGAGGACAAATCGCTCGTCTCGTTCTTGACCGACCTCGCGCTCATCGCCGATATCGACACGATGGTGGACAAGGGGCAGGACGATTCGGCCGCGAAGGACGCGGTCGTGCTCATGACGATGCACAGCGCCAAAGGGCTCGAGTTCCCGGTCGTGTTCATTATCGGCATGGAGGAAGGCGTGTTCCCGCACAGCCGCGCCTTCATGGATAACGAAGAGCTGGAGGAGGAGCGGCGGCTCGCGTACGTCGGCATTACCCGCGCCGAGGAAGAGCTGTACATGACGTGCGCGCGGATGCGCACGCTGTTCGGGCAGACGAAGGCGAACGCGCCTTCGCGCTCTTGCGCGAGCTGCCGGAGGAGCTCGTGGAGACGCTGTCGCCCGGCGGCGACCGGCACAGCCGGGCGGCCGCGTGGGGCACCGGCGGCGGCATCGGCGCCGGGTATGGAACCGCTGCGGCGGCGCGCGGCGGCGGGTTG
>NZ_JXAK01000107.1 GCF_000829455.1 Gordoniibacillus kamchatkensis | reverse complement strand
TAGGTAGCATCGTTGGCAACGAGCAAAACAGCCGAAATCAGAGGCTTATCTTTTAAATTATCGGCATCGATCGACCAGTTAGCGGCTCTGGCGCCATTGACGGCGGTGGAAACGGCGCTCGGCGCCGCGCTGCAAAACGTCGTCGTCGAGACGGAAGCTGACGGCCGGGCGGCCATCGCCTTCCTGAAGCAGCGGCAGCTTGGCCGGGCGACGTTCCTGCCGATGGACGTCATTCGCGGCAGGCCGATGGCCGAAGCCGAGCGCGGCGCGATGAAGGGCGCCAAAGGCTTTGTCGGCGTCGCCGTCGATTTGGTCGAATTCGATAGCGCTTATGCCAACATTTTTTCCAATTTGCTGGGCAGTGTCGTCGTCGCCGAGACGCTGGAGGACGCCAACCGAATCGCCGCCAAGGCCGGTTACCGGTACCGCGTCGTCACGCTCGAAGGCGATATCGTCAATCCCGGCGGCTCGATGACGGGCGGTTCGCTGCAGAAAAAGAGCGCGAATTTGCTCGGCCGCCAGCGCCAGCTGGACGAGCTGGATGCGGAAATTCGCGAAGCGGAGAAGCAAATTGCCGATGTGCGGACCAGCACGCAGCGGCTGCGCAAAGAAATCGACGCGCAGTCGGCGGAGCTGGAGACGCTGCGCCAGCAAAGCGAACAGGCGCGCATCGAGGAGCAGCAGGTGCGGGCCGCTTTGCAGCCGCTGGAGAACGAAGCGCGCACGGCGCTTGAGCAGCTGCAGCTGGACAGCCAAGACCGCGATTCGCTGCTGCAAGAACAGGCGGAGCTGCTGCGCAAGGCGGAAGAAGCGAAAGAGCTGCTGGACCAGCTGACGCAAGAGGAAGCGGCTTTGCAGCAGGCGATCAAGCGCGCCGAGGAAGTGCGCAAGGCGGGCGAATCGCAGAAGGAGGAGCTGCAGTCGCAGCTGACCGACCTGAAAGTGAAGCTCGCCGCAGCCGCGCAAGAGAAACAGTCGCTGCAAGATTTGACGCGCCGCGAGCAGCAGGATTTGGCGGCGATCGTGCAGGAGCTGGACGAGAACAGCCGCCGGCTTGCGGCCATGGATGCCGAGATGGAGACGTCCGAAGCGGAGAACGTGCGCCAGATCGAGCTGCTCAACGAGCTGAAGCTGAAGAAGCAGGGGTGCTCCGAGCAGATCGACTTCAAGCGGGCGGAACGGGCCGAATGGCTGCGCAAGCTCGAAGAGGAAGAAAACGAGACGCGCGAGCAGCGGACGCAGCTGAAGCAGGTGGAGGAGAAGCTGCACCAGACCGAAGTGCGGGCGGGCCGCCTCGACGTCGAGCTCGACAATTTGCTCAAAAAGCTGGCGGAGGAGTACGAGCTCAGCTACGAACTGGCGAAGCAGCGCTATCCGGTTCCGGACGATATCCCGGGTACGCAGCAAAAAGTGCGAGAGCTGAAGCGGGAAATCGCCTCGCTTGGCGAAGTCAACCTCGGCGCCATCGAGGAGTTCGCGCGGGTGAGCGAGCGCTATGAGTTTCTCAGCGCGCAGAAGAACGACCTGATCGAAGCGAAGGCAGCGCTGTACGGCGTTATCCGCGAGATGGACCAGGAGATGTCGAAGCGGTTCCGCACGACGTTCGACCTGATCCGCTCGCACTTCAGCGTCGTGTTCGCCAAGCTGTTCGGCGGCGGCCGCGCCGACCTGGTGCTGTCCGAGCCGGACGATTTGCTGAATACCGGCATCGAGATCGTCGCCCAGCCGCCGGGCAAAAAGCTGCAAAACTTGCTGCTTCTTTCCGGCGGCGAGCGGGCGCTGACAGCGATCGCGCTGCTGTTCTCGATCCTGCGCGTGAAGCCGGTGCCGTTCTGCGTACTGGACGAAGTGGAAGCCGCTTTGGACGAAGCGAACGTGTCGCGCTTTGCCGAATATTTGCGCGAGTTTTCGGAAACGACGCAGTTCATCGTCGTCACCCACCGCAAAGGGACGATGGAGGAGGCCGACGTGCTGTACGGCGTCACGATGCAGGAGGGCGGCGTATCGAAGCTCGTTTCCGTTCGTCTCGAGGACGAAGAGGCTATCGTATCGGCCTGACGGCAATACTGGAAACAACCGGAGTCCGTCCGCACGCTTGGGCGGACTTCTGTAAGTCATGTCGGAATGATGGGAGTGGAACGCTGCATGAGCTTTTTCAAACGGCTCAGAGAAAGCATTTCCGCCAAAGCGGAAGCGGTCACAAGCAAGTTCAAGGAAGGGCTGGCGAAAACGCGCAGCGCTTTCGTCGACCGGATGGACGAGTTGTTCCTGCGGCGGAAAAAGATCGACGAGGAGTTTTACGAAGAGCTGGAAGAAATTATGATCGGCGCGACGTCGGCGTGAACACGGTGATGGGGCTCATCGACGAGCTGCGCGCCGAAGTGAAGAAGCGCCGCATCGAAAATCCGCAGGAGCTGCAGCCGATTTTGTCGGAAAAGCTCATCGCGCTGTTGCGCGGCGACGAGGACGCCGGACTGAAGTATGCGGACACCGGCATTACGGTGTTCCTGTTCGTCGGCGTCAACGGCGTCGGCAAAACGACGACGATCGGCAAGCTCGCGCACCGGCTCAAATCGGAAGGCAAAAAGGTGATGCTCGCCGCCGGCGACACGTTCCGTGCCGGGGCGATCGAGCAGCTCGAGCAGTGGGGGCAGCGCGTCGGCGTCGACGTCATCAAGCAGGAGTCCGGCTCCGATCCGGCGGCGGTCATGTACGACGCGATCCATGCGGCCAAAAGCCGCGGCGTCGACGTGCTGCTGTGCGACACGGCCGGGCGGCTGCAAAACAAAACGAACCTGATGGAAGAGCTGAACAAAATATACCGCGTCATCCGCCGCGAAATACCGGATGCGCCGCACGAAGCGCTGCTCGTCCTCGATGCGACGATGGGGCAAAACGCCTTGCAGCAAGCGAAGCTGTTCGGCGACAAAACCGGCCTGTCCGGCCTTGTGCTGACGAAGCTCGACAGCACCGCCAAAGGCGGCATCGTCATCGCCATCCGCCAAGAGCTCGATCTCCCGGTCAAGTTCGTCGGCCTCGGCGAGAAGATGGACGACTTGCAGCCGTTCGATTCCGAGCAGTTCGTGGGCGCGCTGTTCACGAAATGGGCCGCGGAGAACGAAGCGGAGTAGAGGCTGCGCCCAAGCCAAAAAAAGTGACAAGGCCATTGCCTTGACATTATGGCCGGACCCCGGTATACTAAGTTTCGTTGCATGGAGTTGTCAAGGCATTATCCTTGACAGCAATCCTGGCCGGAGGAGGAACAGCCGTGCCGGAAGAGAACGTACTGGAGAAAACGAACCGCATCAACCTGCTGTTCGACTTTTACGAGCCGCTCCTCACGGAGAAGCAGCGGACGACGCTGCAGCTCTATTTCCACGACGATTATTCGCTCGGGGAAATTGCGGAGCATTTTGGCGTGAGCCGGCAGGCGATTTACGAGCAGTTGAAACGCGCGGAGCAGACGCTGGACGAGTATGAAGCAAAGCTCAGGCTGCTGGAGCGGCACGAGCGGCGGCTGAAGCTGGCGGAAGAAGCCGCACCCTACTTGTCCCGGCTTGCGCCGGATGATGAGCGGCGCCTCGGCGAGCTGCTGCACGCGATCGTCAATATAGACTAGGGGTGAGCCTGTTATGCCGTTCGAAAGTTTGGCTTCCCGCTTGCAGAACGTGTTCGGCAAGCTGCGCTCGAAAGGCAAGCTGTCCGAGGACGACGTGAACGACGCGCTGCGCGAAGTGCGTCTGGCGCTGCTCGAAGCGGACGTCAATTTTAAAGTCGTCAAAGATTTCATCGCGAAAATCCGCGAGCGCGCCGTCGGGCAAGAAGTGATGAAGAGCTTCACGCCGGGCATGGTCGTCGTCGATATCGTCAACAAAGAACTGACCGCACTGATGGGCGGGACGCAAAGCAAGCTGGCGCGCTCGAACCGGCCGCCGACGGTCATTATGATGGCGGGCTTGCAAGGTGCGGGCAAGACGACGTCGACCGGCAAGCTGGCCAAGCTGCTGATCAAAGAGAACCATCGTCCGCTGCTCGTCGCCGCCGACATTTACCGTCCGGCTGCGATCAAGCAGCTGCAAGTGCTCGGCGAGCAGGTACAAGCGCCGGTGTTCTCGCTAGGCGACCAAGTGAGCCCGGTCGAGATTGCGAAGCAAGGGCTGGAGCACGCGAAGGAGCACGGCAACGACTACGTCATCATCGATACGGCCGGGCGTCTGAACATCGACGAGGCGCTCATGGAAGAGCTGAAAAGCATCCGCGCCGAGGTGAAGCCGGACGAGATTTTGCTCGTCATCGACTCGATGGCGGGCCAAGAGGCCGTCAACGTCGCCCAAAGCTTCCATGAGCAGCTGGAGCTGACCGGCGTCATCCTCACCAAGCTCGATTCCGACACGCGCGGCGGCGCCGCATTATCGGTCAAAGCCGTTACCGGCCTGCCGATCAAGTATGCGATGACGGGCGAGAAGCTGGACGCGATGGAGCCGTTCCATCCGGACCGGATGGCGTCGCGCATTCTCGGCATGGGCGACATGCTGTCGCTCATCGAGAAAGCGCAGGAAAGCATCGATGCCGAGAAGGCGAAAGAGATGGAGCGCAAAATGCGCACCGCCGAATTCACCTTCGAGGATTTCCTGGAGCAGATGGAGCAAGTCAAAAAGCTCGGGCCGATCGACCAAATTCTCGGCATGCTGCCCGGCGCCGGCAAGATGAAAGGGCTGCAAAACGTCAAAGTCGACGAGAAGCAGATCGACCGCGTGCAGGCGATCGTGCGCTCGATGACGAAGCAGGAAAAGCAGAAGCCGGAAATCATTAACGCCAGCCGCCGCCAGCGCATCGCCAAAGGCAGCGGCACGACGGTCGCCGACGTCAACCGGCTGCTGAAGCAGTTCGAAGAAATGCGCAAAATGATGAAGCAGCTCAGCAGCATGATGGGGCCGAAAGGCATGAAAAACCTGAAGAGCCTGAAGGGCAAAATGGGCCGCCGCTTCCCGTTCTAACGGCGGCGCACGCTTGCCGCTGACGGCATCAATAGCGTTGATTCTATGGAGGAGGTGAAACATCATGGCAGTTCGCATTCGTCTGAAGCGGATGGGCGCGCACAAAGCTCCGTTTTACCGGCTCGTTGTGTCCGATTCCCGTTCTCCGCGCGACGGTCGTTTTATCGAGGAAATCGGATACTACAACCCGGTCGCCCAGCCTGCCGTTGTCAACATCGATGAAGAGAAGGCAATGAAATGGCTGCAAACCGGCGCTCAGCCTTCCGATACCGTTCGCAGCTTGTTCAGCAAGCAAGGTCTGATGAAGAAATTCCACGAGCAGAAGCTGCAGAAGTAATGGCGGCTTAGCTGGGAGGCCATTATGAAGGATCTTATCCTCGTTATTGCCAAAGCCCTGGTGGATTACCCGGACGATGTGCGCGTGAACGTCGTGGAGCACGAAGCCAGCGTCACGTACGAGCTGTCGGTGAATCCCGCGGACGTGGGCAAAATCATCGGCAAGCAAGGGCGCATCGCCAAATCGATCCGCACGGTCGTCACTTCGGTGGCCGTCAAGGAATCGAAACGGGTCAACGTGGAAATCGTATCATAAGGGGAAAGGTTAGGATACGTTCCTAACCTTTTTTCTCTTGTATGAGATTAGGGGGCATGAAGCATGTCCGACAGGCTGTATACCGTAGGCAAAATCGTCAACACGCACGGCATCCGGGGCGAGCTGAAAATCGTCCCGCAGACCGACTTTCCGGAGCTGCGGTTCGAGAAGGGGAGCGAGCTCGTCATCGAGACGCCGGACGGAAGGCGAATTCCGGTGCAAGTCGAATCGTCGCGCATACATAAAAATATGGTGCTGGTCAAGTTTAAACAATTTAACGACATTAACGAATGCGAGAAATATAAAGGCAGCATGCTGAAGGTCGAAGAAAAATATTTGGCCGAGCTGGACGAGGACGAGTATTATTACCACGAAATTATCGGCTGCGCCGTCGTCACCGAGGACGGGCAGCAGCTCGGCACGATTACGGAAATTTTGTCGCCGGGGGCGAACGACGTCTGGGTCGTCAAGCCGGCAATAGGCAAGGAGCTGCTGCTGCCGGTCATCGATAACGTCGTGCTGGACGTGGACGTAGCCGAGAAGCGAGTGCTCGTCCGGCTAATGGAAGGGCTGATGTGACGATGCGCATCGATGTGCTGACGCTGTTTCCGGCCATGTTCGAGGGGGTGTTCGGCTCGAGCATTCTCGGCAAAGCCCGGGATAAAGGGCTGGTGAAGCTGAACACGATCAATTTCCGCGACTATGCGAACAACAAGCACAACACCGTCGACGACGCTCCGTACGGCGGCGGAGGCGGCATGGTGTTGAAGCCGGAGCCGATATTCGCGGCAGTGGAAGATGTACTCGGCACAGCGCCCGCCTGCCGGGAAACCGGCTCTCGAGCCGCCACAGGGCAGCCGGACGCCGTCCTGGCGGAGTCAGACGGGCAAGCTGATCACGCTGGGCAAGCGAAGCAATCCGTGCGCGTTGACCGGCCCGGGCTGGAGGCGGACGCAGACGGCTCGCCTGCCGGCACGGCCGATAAACGTCCGCGCGTCATCCTCATGTGCCCGCAGGGCGAGACGTTCACGCAGCGCAAAGCCGAAGAGCTGGCGGGCGAGAAGCACCTTATTTTCATTTGCGGCCATTACGAAGGGTACGACGAGCGCATCCGCGAGCATCTCGTCACCGACGAGCTCTCGATCGGCGACTACGTGCTGACGGGCGGCGAGCTGCCGGCTATGGTCATCATCGACAGCGTCGTCCGGCTGCTGCCCGGCGTGCTCGGCAACGAAACGTCCGCCGTCACCGACTCGTTCAGCACAGGGCTGCTGGAATACCCTCACTACACCCGGCCGGCGTCGTTCCGGGGCTGGGACGTGCCCGAAGTGCTCGTTTCCGGACACCATGAAAACGTGGCCCAATGGCGCCACCGCGAAGCGCTGCGGCGCACCGCCAGGCGCCGGCCGGATTTGCTCTCCGGGCGCGAGCTAAGCAAGCAGGAGCGGGCTTGGCTGGCGGAGTTCGAGAAAGAACGCGGCGGAGCCGGCGACGGCGAGTAAGACCGGGTTGCTATTATGGATGCCGGGCGGCACAGGCGGGGTGCCGGCGACATTTTTCGCGGTTGTGTTTCGATTGCGACTATGGTAAAATGTCTACTGTTGCGATTTTGTCAACGTTTGAATACGGTGGTCCTCTACGCATAACAGCACAAATCGATTTGGATGAGGCGGAATGAACACCTGTGTGGAAGGAGGTCGAGTCATCTATGAACAACAATCTGATTCATGAGATCACGAAGGAGCAACTTCGCAGCGATATCCCGAGCTTCCGTCCGGGCGATACGCTGAAAGTGCACGTGAAGGTCGTCGAGGGCAGCCGTGAGCGTATCCAGCTGTTCGAAGGCGTCGTCATCAAGCGTCAAGGCGGCGGCATCAGCGAAACGTTCACCGTCCGCAAAATTTCGTACGGTGTCGGCGTTGAAAGAACGTTCCCGCTCCATTCCCCGAAGATCGACAAGATTGAAGTGGCTCGCCGGGGTAAAGTTCGTCGTGCGAAGCTCTACTATTTGCGCGGACTTCGCGGCAAGGCAGCAAGAATTCAAGAAATCCGATAAGCGAAAAATGGGGGGCTTGTGCGAGCAAGCTCCTTTTCGTTTGCTTAGTGGCGATAGTTTGCTTGCGATATACATAGAGAAAAGAGGGAACTTGTATGGACCAAGAGCAGCCGCTCCGGACGGACTCGGAAGGGTCGGACTCGGCCGGCTCCAAACCGGCAGGATCGGCCAAAAGCGAGACGTGGGAATGGATCAAGGCGCTGCTCATCGCCGGCGTGCTCGTGATCGTGATCCGCGTGTTTTTGTTCGCCCCGTTTATTGTGGAAGGTCCTTCGATGGAGCCTAATTTTTACACCGGCGAACGGCTCATCGTGAACAAGCTCGTCTACGATTTCCGCCAGCCGAAGCGCGGCGAAGTGATCGTTCTGCACGCGCCGGAAGGGAAAGATTACATCAAGCGCGTCATCGGGTTGCCGGGCGAAACGGTCAAGGTCGAAGGCGACAACGTGTTTGTGAACGGCAAAGTGATCGACGAGCCGTGGATCAAGGACGCGGTGAATCGGGAGCATCAAAAAGGGGGACTCTACAACCCGTCTAAAAATTTCCCCGAAACGAAAGTGCCGGACGATGCCGTGTTCGTGCTCGGCGACCACCGCTCCGTCAGCAAAGATAGCCGCTACGAGGATCCGGGGTTCATTCCGCTGAACAAAGTGGTCGGACGCGCCGACATCCGTTTCTGGCCGATCCAAGCGATCGGGATCATTAAACACGGCTAGGCGGGTTGGCGCCAGGCGATAACGAAGAGGTGAGTGCAGGGTGACGATTCAATGGTTTCCGGGCCATATGACGAAAGCGAAGCGGCAAATCGAAGACAAGCTGAAGCTGATCGATATTGTCATCGAGCTGCTCGACGCCCGCATTCCGCTGTCCAGCCGGAACCCGATGATCGGCGACATTTTGCAGGGGAAGCCGCGGCTCGTGCTGCTGAACAAGGCGGATCTGGCGGATCCGGAGGCGACGGCGGAATGGGTCCGATATTTTGCGCGCGAAGAAGGTCTTGATGCGCTGCCGCTCGACGCCGTGTCCGGGCATCAGGTGAAGGAGATTGTGCCTCGCGCCAAAGCGCTGTGGGCGCACAAGATCGAAGCGCAGCTGCGCAAAGGGATGACGCCGCGCCCCGTGCGGGCGCTCATCGTCGGCATTCCGAACGTCGGCAAATCGACGCTGACGAACACGCTGGCCGGCCGCAAAATCGCCGCAACCGGCGACAAGCCGGGGGTGACGAAAGGCCAGCAATGGATCAAGGTCGGCGGCGAGCTCGATCTGCTCGACACGCCCGGCATCCTCTGGCCGAAGTTCGAGGATCAGCAGGTTGGGTTGCGGCTGGCGGCGACCGGGGCGATCAAGGAAGACATTTTGCCGCTGGATGAAGTGGCGTTTTTCGTCGTCCGGTTTATGGCTATGCAATATCCGGGGGCGCTGCTGGAGCGGTTTGGCCTCGACAAGCTACCGGACGATCCGTCCGACGCGCAGCAAATCGTCGCGGCAATGGAAGCAATCGGCCGTAGGCGCGGCGCCGTCATCAGCGGCGGACGGATCGATCTGGATAAAACGTCGCTGCTTATTCTGCGCGATTTGCGTGCGGGAAAGCTGGGGCGCATAACGCTGGAACGTCCGCCGGGGGAAGGTAAAGCGGGGGCAGAGCCGCGGGTAGAGCAAGTATAAAAGTTGAGTCAAGCCGTGCCGCGTTGGCGCGGCTTTTTTTGCGCTGAACACATTACGGGGCAGCATGTGCGTTCCAGGAGTCTGACGGTTTCTTTTAGCGCTTTTTGGCATGGCTCGTTCCGCCTCCGATCCTATATAATGGGTAAGAAGGGAGACGGAGGACATGCTTCACTACGAAGAGCAGATCTGGGAACAAGGATACATAGCGGTGGCGGGCGTCGACGAGGTCGGGCGAGGCTGTCTATTCGGCGACGTAGTAGCGGCGGCAGTCATATTGCCGCGAGGCTGGGCTATGGAGGATATTGACGATTCCAAGAAACTGACGGCAAAAGCGCGCGAGCGGCTGTACGACGTGATCATGTCGAATGCGCTGGCGGTCGGAGTCGGTGTCGTCGACGTGCCGACGATCGAGCGGATCAATATCAAGCAGGCAGCGCGATTGGCCATGAAACAGGCGGTAGAGAAGCTGCAGCGGGAGCCCGACTATTTGCTCGTCGATGCGGAGAAGGTGGATGTCGATGTGCCGCAACTCGCCATCATCGACGGCGATGCGCTCAGCCAGTCGATCGGCGCGGCTTCGATCATCGCCAAAGTGACGAGAGACCGGATGTGCCTGCAATGGGACTTGCAGTATCCGGAGTACGGGATAGCGATACATAAAGGGTATGCGACGAAATATCACCGCGAAAAAATTTTGCAGTTCGGACCGACGCCGCTTCACCGCAAGACGTTTCTCCGCAAGCTACTGCACGAGCAGCAGGAAATGACGTTCTAGGCGTTAAGCTGGGCGTGAAACTTTGGGTCTACGTTAGCTTGTTACGCCACAAGCTTAACGCCCAGGCGTTAAGCGGGGGAGTGAAACTCCGGGCGTATGCCAGCTTGTTACATCACCAGCTAACGCTCAGGCGCTAGGCTGGCCTTGAAACGAACGACTGGCCCATTGCTGGCTGTTGCACCTACAACTTAGCGCTCGCGCATTAAACTGGCTGTGAGACGCCCTGCACAATGCTCGCTGTTGTACCAACAGCTTAACGCGGGAAGGCAGGAAGAACGTAACGAAAGTGGCACCGGCAGCCGATATACATAAGCATAAGCTTGAAAGGGAATGAGGGAACGGCAATGAATATTTCCGGCTTGCTGCGCAGCTTGCTCGGCGACGCGAGGCCTGCGGATGCGAAAACGCTCGAGCTCAAGGTCGGGCAAATCGTAAAAGGGATCGTGCTGCAGCTGTTCTCCGAGCAGGACGCTTTGGTCAATATTAACGGCGTGCAAGTGCGGGCCAAGCGGGAACGGCAATGAATATTTCCGGCTTGCTGCGCAGCTTGCTCGGCGACGCGAGGCCTGCGGATGCGAAAACGCTCGAGCTCAAGGTCGGGCAAATCGT
>NZ_JXAK01000106.1 GCF_000829455.1 Gordoniibacillus kamchatkensis | reverse complement strand
AAGATGATTATCAAGCCTTCTGCCAGTATCCGGCAAAACTATAATGAAATCGCCGATCTATGCAAATCGTCCGGGGAACCGGTGTATCTGACCAAGAACGGTGAAGGCGATCTCGTCGTGATGGACATTGAGACGTTCTCCCGTCGCGAGAAGATGTTAAAGCTGCGCGAAGAACTGCTCGCTGTGCAAGAGGATCGTTTGGCGGGCCGTGCTGGTGTGACGCCGGATGAACTGGACGCTTACCTGGAGGGCATTATTGACGAGGTTCAGCATGGAAAAGATGCCCCGATATAAGATCGTCGTTTCCGATCGCGCCCGCCAAATGCTGGCGGCTCATGTGCGATTTCTCGCGGAGAAACATCCGGATGCGGCGCGAAGAACGAAGAACGAATTGCTGAATGCGATACGTTCCTTGGCGCGATTGCCGGAACGCTATCCTTTTCTGGAAACGGAATTTATCCCGTCAAACAAGTATCACAAGATGTTCGTAGATAATTGGTATCTGGTGTTGTATCAGATTCAGGATAAAATCGTGTATGTCGATTTCATAGTAGACTGCCGCCAGGATTACCGCTGGTTGGTGCGATAACAAAAAAGTATTGCGGAAGACGCCCGAGCGGATCGGCGTCTTTTTTGTGTTTTTGGGGTCCTCCCTATTTCCCGGCAGGTGCTTTTGAAGGCAACGCGAGACGACTGTCTCGTGTTGCAGCAAGCACTGAATTTGGATATCCAAATTCGCTTGTTAGGGGCCTGCGCCCCTAAGACCCCTCATCGCGATGTTAACGATTCGATAAGCGGATGGTTTTCAGATCGCATGTTTATTGCGGCGTAAACTTCTTAGAATAGTTGATTTTGAAAGGGGGTTGTTCGTTGAGAAAACGTTCGATCTCATTTCTGCTTCGTTTAAGTGAAAGCGAACATGTTCGTCTAATGAATGAAGTGAAACAAACAGGTCTTTCTCGGGAAGCGTACATCCGGGCGCTCATCAATGGGTATATACCGAAGCCGCTGCCGCCGCCTGATTATTACGCGATGATGCGCGAGCTTCACGCCATTGGCAACAATCTCAACCAACTGGCGGCGAAGGCGCATGCGACAGGTTATCTGGATCGGGCTTCTTTTCAGCAGGAGGCAGATCAGTTGCGCCGCGCCGTCCAACAGATTCAACAGGCCGTGACTGCCCCGGAAAGAAGAACAGAGCAAGCGATTCCACGTGCGCATCCGATGTAAAGGGGGCGTCACATATGGCGACGACGGCGATATGGGATGTCACCGACCGCTTGAAGCGCGTGATTGATTACGCCGCCAATCCTGACAAAACAGCGCAAGATCGCGACGAGAAAAATGAAGGTTTGCAACAGGCGATCGATTATGCAGTATCGGATCTCAAGACGGAGAGGCAGCTTTATGTGAGCGGAATCAATTGCGATCCGCTCACCGCTTACGAGCAAATGCAGCGCACCAAGCGTCAATTTCAAAAGATGGATGGCATCGTCGCGTTTCATGGCTACCAAGCGTTTGCACCAGGTGAAACGACGCCGGAAACGGCGCACGCCATTGGCGTCAAGTTGGCGCAGGAGCTATGGGGCGATCGATTTGAAGTCGTCGTATCGACCCATCTGGACAAGGAACATTTGCACAATCACTTTGTGCTAAACTCCGTCTCCTTTATGGACGGCAAACGGTATTACGACAACAAAGCCTCCTACGCCCTCCTAAGGAGAACATCCGACCGGTTATGCCGTGAACATGCATTGTCAGTGATCGAGCAACCCGAGCCGGGCAAGGCCAAGCACTACGGAGAATGGAAAGCAGATCGGGAAGGCAAGCCGACTTGGAGGGGGACGATTCGGAGCGATGTGGATCAGGCGATTGCGGCATCCATGACGTGGACCCAGTTTATCGCCTCTTTGCAAAAGCAGGGCTATGACGTGAAAACGACCGTGAAGCATATGGCGGTTCGTCCACCGGGTAAGGAACGTTTCGTTCGTTTGCGCAGCTTGGGAGACGACTATACGGAAGAGGCTCTGAAACAGCGGATTTTACGAAATCGCATTCCCCGTAAAACACAGCCTCTGCCAATGCCGCAACGCAGGCGCGCCGTTTGCAAAGGAACGCTTCGATCCGGCAGGAAGTTCAGCGGCTTACAAGCATTGTACCTGCGCTATTTATATGAGATGGGCATATGGCCCCGTTTTCGCGCGTCCGTGAGAAGGACGCCTTTTTTATTACGGGAAGACTTGCGACACTTGGCGGTTATTACCGCTCAGACCAAACTACTCTGCCAGCGCCGTATCTCCAGCAAAGAGCAGCTTTTGGACTATGTATCCATTGCCCAACAGGAGATGCGCCTGCTTTCCAGCGAGCGCAAAGCGCTGTACAACCGTCTTCGCCGCTGCAAGGAGGAAGGCCGGATCGACGCTTGCAAAGAGCAGATAGCCGTATTATCCAAGCGGCTTGCCGCGCTTCGAAAGGAGGTGAAGCTGTGTGCGGGCATCCTGGCCCGATCCGGGGAAATGATGACTAAACTACATGGTGACAGGAAAAATCAACCATTACGAAGGGAGGATTCCATCCATGAGCAGTGGAGCCGAGGCGGCCGATCAGGTCGTCAACATGAGTCTGAGGGGCATCGAGGTTATGGCCAAGATTTCCGGCGAAGGCGCTAAGCATCTGGCCGTCTATTTGTTTGCCGCCCTGCAGGGGCAGAAACGGACAAAGGGCAGCATTCGTCTGGAAAGCTTGCTCCGCAGCGGCAAGGAATTGAAAGTATTTGCCGTCAAAAACGAAGACTTGCCTACCTTCTGCAAGGAGGCCAAACGATACGGCGTTTTGTACTGTGCCCTGCGGGACAAAAAGAATGTCGATGGCTTGTGCGATGTGATGGTGCGTGCCGAGGACGCTTCCAAAATCAACCGCATCGTCGAGCGGTTCAAGCTGGCGACCGTGGATACGGCCAGCATCAAGAGTGAAATTGAGAAATCCCGCGCCGGGAAACAGCAGGACCATCCAGCGTCCGGGGAGCGTCAACAACAAGCATCGAACCAAACCCGGCAGAAGAAGGAGGTACAAGGAGCGGAAGTCAAGGGAACGCCAGGAGCGAAGAGCACCGACGATTTTTTGGCCGAACTGATGCAGAGGCCCGAATCGACGCAGCCAACTTCCCCGGCGAACGGCAACCCAAACCCCACGATGGCGACGACGGAGCCGCCCCATCCGTCCGAGCTACCTTCGGGCGCAGCGAAGCATCCGCAAGGGGTATGATTGAACTGAAAGCCGATAAAGTGCAGCGGCGGCCATCGATCCGCGAACTGTTGCGCGAGATCCGGGAAGAAAATCGGAAGGCGGAGAAAGAACGGCGTCAGATGGTCAAGGAATCGTCGCTGCCCAAGCGAAGCGAGCCACATAATGGAAAAGCGAAGACGGGCAAAACCAAATCCAACGGAACCCGAAAGCGAGGGAAAGCCAAATGAACAATCTGGACGATTTATTCCGGCAGGAAGCAACGGGCCATTCTTCCACGAATTCGTCCGAGCAACCTTTTGACAAGGAAGCGTGGGTACAGAAAAAGCAGGAACTCAGGCAATGGGCCTATGAGACGATTGATGCAGCCACGATTTCCATCTCGCGCAGCGGCGATGAATTTCAGCGGTATCTGGATGTGCAAAGCCGTTTCGACCGCTACAGCGTATCCAATGCGCTTCTGATTCTCACGCAGCGGCCGGAGGCGACCCGCATCGCCGATTTCGATTCGTGGAAGGAACAAGGCGTCTTTATTCGCCGCAAGGAAACCGGCTTTTATATTTTGGAGCCGGGCGAGGAGTACCGGAGGGAAGACGGCAGCACCGGCATCAGCTATAACCTCAAAAAGATGTTCGACATCGCACAAACGACGGCCAATCCAAAACGGGAGCAACCGACCTATCCGGACGACCGAGTGCGCATCAAAGCGCTGATGGATCGCGCTCCTGTTCCGATCGTTATTGGCGATGCGATGCCGCCGGAAACGCATGCGTTCTATCAGCCGGACATGCGCAATATTGTCATCCGCCGCGGCTTGGATGCCGGGGACATTTTCCGGTCGCTCGCGCAGGAGCTGGCGCATGCGGATCTGGATCGCGGCGATGGCCGTTACAGCCGTTCCTATTTTACGTTCCATGCATATTGCGCCTCTTACATGCTGTGCAAACAGTTCGGCGTGGACACGTCTTCCTTTCGTTTCCATCGTGTGCAGGAGAAGCTGAAGGACATCGAGCCGCAGCAAATTCGCGCCGAACTGGCGGTGATGAAGGATACCGCACATGACATGGCCCGCAGGATGAACCGGATGCTGGCGCAGCAGCGGCAGCATCATCGGACAGAACCAGCAAGATAGGAGCGCTGCGCGGGACATGCTCAATTTTTGTTCAGGAGGGAGCGCCTGTGAAGGAAGAAGAACGGATTCTCTGTTTGGATCATTACGAGCATGGCATCGTGGTGCATGCACTGAATGCGCTGCGAAACGATTTGATCGGCGAGAAGCGCCCCACCGACGCCGTCGATGAACTGTTGCTCAAAACGATTGATGCCCCTTATCAAAAACATAAGCGACGGAGCCATCATGAGGCGCGTTGAAACCGCAAGGAGTCATTTGATACGCTTTGCGGTTTTTTTTATTCCCGTCGTTTGGGCGGCATTGCTCACCGCCCCTGCACTTTCCGGGGGGCTGCCAGCGATGGTGGAGCATCTCAGCGCGGCGATCAACCACCCGTTCGACATTCAGTGGGTGGAAGATACGCCCCGCTGTCTGCTCTCTTTTACGCTGGCCTATGGACTCGGTGTCGGCGTTTATCTGGCCTCCCCGCGAAACTACCGGCGCAGGGAGGAACACGGCAGCGCCCGTTGGGGCCGGGCGAAAAGCATATGCGCCAAATATCGAAGCAAGCAGCTGGAGCAAAACAAAATTTTAACCAAGCAGGTTTGCATCGGACTCGACGGCCGCAAGCATCGCCGGAATGTGAATGTGCTTGTCGTAGGCGGTTCCGGCTCCGGGAAAACGCGGTTTTACGCCAAACCGAACGTCATGCAAGCGAACACGTCGTTCGTCGTTCTCGACCCGAAAGGCGAAATCTTGCGCGATACCGGCCATCTGCTCAAAGCCAAAGGGTATGACATCAAGGTGCTCGACCTGATCAATCCGCATCGTTCCCATGGCTACAACCCTTTCGCCTATTTGCACGACGACAAGGACGTGCTGAAACTGGTCACCAACCTGATTCGCAATACGACGCCGAAGGGCAGCAACACGAACGACCCGTTCTGGGAACGATCCGAAACGGCGCTATTGGAGGCGCTCGTTTTGTATTTGCTCTATGAAGCGCCGCCGGAGGAACAGAATTTCCCGATTCCGCCGAAGTGCGGGAAGAAGACGAAACCTACCAGAGTCCGCTGGACGAGTTGTTTGAACGGCTGGCGATGCGCGACCCGGAGCATTTGGCGGTCAAACAGTACAACATCTTCAAACTGGCGGCGGGGAAAACAGCCAAATCGATATTGATCGGCCTAGGCGTTCGGCTGGAGAAGTTCAACTTGCATTCAATCGCCGGAATGAGCTTGGTCGATGAAATGGAATTGGCTGTCATGGGAGAAAAGAAAGCGGCCCTGTTTGCCGTCATTCCCGACAACGACAGCAGTTTCAACTTCATCGTCGGGATGCTTTACACCCAGCTTTTCCAATGCCTGATGTACGAGGCCGACTATCGGCACGGCGGACGCTTGCCGGTGCACGTGCATTTCGTGATGGACGAATTTGCCAACGTCGCCTTGCCCGATGAATTCGACAAGCTGCTCTCCACCATACGCAGCCGCGAGATTTCGGTTTCCATCATCCTGCAAAATCTGGCGCAGCTCAAAGCGCTGTATAAGGAGTCATGGGAATCGATCGTCGGGAACTGCGATGTGTTCTTGTACCTGGGCGGCAATGAACAATCCACCCACAAATACGTCTCAGAGCTGCTGGGCAAGGAAACGATCGACACGAACACGTACGGCCAAAGCAAGGGACGCAGCGGCAGTTATTCGATCAACTATCAGCTATCCGGCCGCGACTTGCTGACGCCCGATGAGGTGCGGCTCCTCGATAACCGCTATGCCTTGCTCTTTATTCGCGGCGAGCGTCCGGTTCAAGACGACAAATACGATTTGCTCAGGCATCCCCATGTCGCGCTCACGACGGACGGCAAAGGTCCTCCCTTCCAGCATGGCGGCACGGAACACGCTTTGGATTGGCGAACCGTGACGCTTGATGAAAACGGAGAGTACGAGCTTTTGTCGGAAGAAGACATGGAGTCGCTATTTTTACGAGGGGAATGATGAAATTGAAATTCAAAAAGAAACGGCTGCTGGCACTGTACATCATGCTGATGTTAACGGGAACCGTATTCGTCTCCACCGCTTATGCCGAGGGCGATCCGATGACGACGGTCAATAATTTGTCCACCTTCATATTCGGCTTAATCCGGGCCATCGGTATGATCATCCTCGGCTTCGGCATTGTCCAGATCGGATTGTCGCTCAAGTCTCACGACCCTTCCCAGCGGGCGAACGGGTTCCTGACGCTCGCCGGCGGGATTATCATTACCTTCACGAAGGAAATTCTTACTCTGATTGCCGGATAAACGGGAGTCGCAAATGAGGGGAACGGACGGTTTGTCTGTTCCCCGTTTACAGAAAGGGGTGAGAATATGACCAAAAACAGTTGGATTATTGACAATCTCGAACATGCGCTCGATACGTGGAACGAGAAAATGAACGAAATCTGGCAACTCGTTACCGAGTCGCCGGCCGACTTCAAGGGCGGCGGCGTGTGGCGCGTCATTACCGACATTCACGGCGCGTTGCAGGCGACGGGACTGGCGCTGCTGGTCTTGTTTTTTGTGATCGGCGTGGTGAAGACGACCGGCAGTTTTGCCGAAGTGAAAAAGCCGGAGATGGCCGTCAAGCTGTTTATCCGTTTTGTCCTGGCCAAAGCGGTCGTCACCTACGGGCTGGAGCTCATGATGGCGCTGTTTACCATTGTTCAGGGAATCATCTCCACGATGATGGGACGTTCCGGGTTCGGAAAGACGGAGGCCATGACCTTGCCGAACACCATTGCAAAAGCGATTGAAGACGTCGGCTTTTGGCAAAGCATTCCGCTGTGGGTCGTCTCCCTTCTGGGCAGTCTGTTCATCACGGTGTTGTCTTTTGTGATGATTCTCTCGGTGTACGGGCGGTTTTTTCGCATCTATTTATATACGGCCATCGCTCCCGTTCCGTTGTCCGCCTTTGCCGGGGAACCGAGCCAAAATATCGGCAAATCGTTTCTCAAGGGGTATGCGGCCGCTTGTCTGGAGGGAGCGATTATCGTACTCGCCTGCATCATCTACTCTGCCTTTGCCTCTGCTCCCCCGGCGGTCGATGAAGGCGCGGGCGCGGTTACGATGGTGTGGACGTACATTGGCGAGTTGAGTGCGTCCGTAAGCATGGGCACAAAGCCTGTGCGCGGGTTTATGTGGAATCCTGCCCTTGGCAAGGCAGCAGCGTAAAGATATAACGGGCGCATTACGCGCCGCGCTGTCATCGACCAGTTTATCCGGAGGGGAAACCTGACGGGGAGTGCAGCATACTGGTGAAGCCGCGAGTTGGAGAAATCATCTATCCACGACTGAGCGGCGAGATGAAATGTTGTGAACGAGGATGAAAGCTATACTGCTTCAAGGATAGCCCAAGGGGGCATAGCCGAGCCGACGGCGTAAGGATGATTGAGAAGCCGTGCGTCACGGCGGAAGGAACGATGAGCTTTCCAACCGCGATATATCCGTGACGACCAATCGCAATAAGCGAGTAACGGGCGAAAATCCCATCCGACATCACAACAAGCTGTGTTTCCGTAAACCTAAACGGAGATTGCCTAAACCGGAACGCTGTTTACAGCTATGCGTAATGCCAAAAGGTGATAAATCTCAAGGCGGGAGCCAAGAGAGATGACGCTGAAAATCCGGCATGGCAACGGAGCCGCCGTAGTAGTCCGAGGGCGTTAATGGCGTCTACATGGCGAAGGGCGGCAGGAAATCATCCAATACAAGACAAGGAAAGGTGCGTGAGGCATGATGAGGAGTCCTAATCGAGTATTGGAAAGTCTACGGTCAAAAGCGTGCATCAGCGATTACCGCTATGAAAGGCTGTATCGCAACCTGTACAACCCGGAGTTCTATTTGCAAGCCTATCAGAACATCTATGCCACGGCTGGCAACATGACAAAGGGAACGGACGGGTCGACAATCGATGGAATGAGTCTCAAACGGATCGACAAGTTGATCGCGTCACTCAAAAATTACAGTTACCAACCGAACCCTGCAAGAAGAACCTATATCCCAAAAAACAGCGACCCGACAAAGAAACGCCCGCTGGGGATTCCCTCTTTCGACGATAAATTGTTGCAAGAGGTTATCCGCATGATACTGGAGAGTATCTATGAGGGTACTTTTTCGCCACACTCCCACGGATTCAGACCAAAAAGAAGCTGCCATACAGCGTTATTGGAGGTCAAAACCCGCTTTACAGGCATGAAATGGTTTGTTGAGGGAGATATACGCGGCTGTTTCGACAACATAGACCACCACGTTTTGGTCAGTCTGCTTCGCCGCAGAATCAAAGACGAGCATTTTCTGGGATTGATTTGGAAGTTCCTGAAAGCCGGATATATGGAAAATTGGATTTATCACAATACCTTGTCCGGCACACCCCAAGGCTCCGGAGCGAGTCCCATTCTTGCGAACATCTACTTGAATGAATTGGACCAATTCATGGAGCAATACGCAGGACGATTTAATTCCGGGAAAAAGCGTGTGAGAAGCTGCGAATACAACCATTATCGGGGACACCTTGACTATCTGCGCGGCAGGAAATACAGCAAGAAGAAATGGGAAGCCCTGACGGATGAGCAAAAGAAGCAGGCACAAAGGGAAATCCGCGAAACGCGAGCCAAGATGATGAGCGTAGACAGCACAAACCAAATGGATGAATCTTACCGTAGAGTGGTATATATCCGCTACGCGGACGATTTTCTGATTGGCGTCATCGGAAGTAAGCGGGACGCAGAAACCATCAAGACCGAAGTGGGAGCATTCCTCAAGGACAGCCTGAAACTGGATCTATCGGCAGAAAAGACGCTGGTAACAAATGCAAAAGATAAAGCGCGCTTTCTCAGCTTTGACATCTATTCCAACCGTTCCAAGGACATCAAGAAAGACAAAAACGGCATGACCCGCCGTGTGTATAACGAGCGGATCAAACTGTATGTCCCAAAGGAAAAATGGGTGAACAAGCTGATTTCTTACGGCGCGTTAAAAATCCACTATGACGCGAGAAACGGCAATCGTGAGGTGTGGGAACCGTTTCATCGGACGCATCTATTCCACAATGACGACCTTGAAATCTTGCAACAGTATAACGCCGAAATACGGGGACTGTATAACTATTACAAGATTGCGGACAATGTGTCCGTGCTGAGTAACTTTGGTTATATCATGAAATACAGCATGTTCAAAACATTTGCCGCGAAATACAAGACCCGTGTTGGTGCAATCAAGGACAAATACAGAATGGGCAAGGACTATGGCGTGAAATACGAAACAAAATCCGGCTCAAAAGTGATGTTGCTATACAACGAGGGCTTCCGTCGCATTGACGAAGCTGATGCCGGAAATGTTGACGTTGAACCAAAGGTTTACGCCAACAGCAGTCCAAACAGCCTGATTGAAAGATTAAAGGCAAAAAAGTGCGAATGGTGCGGAGCGGAAAATGTGGACATGGATATTCACCATGTCCGCAAGCTAAAAGACCTAAAGGGCAGGAAAACGTGGGAGAAAACCATGATTGCGCGAAGGCGTAAAACGATGGCTCTCTGCGAACACTGCCACGTACAGTTGCACGCTGGAAACTTAGACTGATTTCTGGAGAGCCGGATACATCGAGAGGTGTACGTCCGGTTCGGAGGGGAGCGCTTGGAAACCTGCCGCCGCAATGAGGCAAGGCGCTGGGCGCTTACCCTACTTTTTAATATGCTCGTTCTCGTCGGCACGGTGAAAATGGCGGACCGGGTGGTGAGGGAGATGATGGGGCTGTAGCTTCATTCCGATTCTTCGCCCAGCAATTCCCGGACGGAAACATCCAGCGCTTTGGCAATCGCCACGACTTCGTAGTCTTGGACAAGCCGATACTGCCCTTCCAGACGCGAAAGACTCGTTGGACTGATGTCGAGACCAACCGTTTGCAGTCTGGCGAGAAACTCCTTCTGTTTCATCCCCTTTGCCTTGCGGATGGCAACGACTCTCACGCCGATTATATTTTTGTCGCCTGGCGGTTCTTTTCGATGTTTCATTTGCATGCACCTCACATTACAAGCAAAATTGTACGTGAGTGCATCATTGTTTTAATGCGAATATCGCATTAAAATAAAATAAACCGATTTTCGCAGTAAAATGGAGAGGCAATCTTCCGTTCAGACAGCCAGGAACGCCGATCTAATGAAGACACTGGGAGGCCGACCGATGACACGTTTGCTTGGTCAATTGGAGGAGGACAGAAGGAAGTTGAACGAACTCGGGAAAAAATCTCTTGATCAGGGAATTCCTCTGTTCGAGAATGAGGCGGTTCAGGCTCAAAGCCGGAAGGTGGACGAATGGATTGTCCAGTGGCTTCAAAGGAAGTCCGGACGAGAGCGTCAGCTGCGCTAGAGCGCGTTCACGTAAGGAGGGGGATGTCAATGGAGTTTCCGTTATGGTTTCAAAATGCGATCCAGCGGCGGCTGGACCACGTTTCAGCTCGGATTGAACGCGATCCCGAGTTGCACAGATGTCGCGATGAAGAGAACACAGCTTTTCATGCGATGTTTTCCGGCGTGGATATGACGCAGTTGCCGGCGTTTATGGAATGGGAGGACAAGGTTCATTTTACGCGGGCTTTGGAGAATGAACGCTTGTATTTACAGGGGATGAGAGACGGCGTACGGCTTGCGTTTGCGCTGCTCTCCGATCCCCTTCCATCCGGCGATGAGTTTTTGGCAAGAAACGAAAGAGACAGAGCCAACATCGGTTCAACCGGAAGCTGAGGGCGAGTTGTAGACCATAGTGAGCATCGTTTATGGGAGGATTTCAAATGGAAGTGAAAATTAACCGGGAAATCCGGGATTATACCGAAAGCTTATTCTTTGGACTGTCCTTGCGGCAGTTCTTTTTTTCTGTACTGGCTGTCGGCGTGGCGATCGGACTTTATTTTGGACTGCGCGGCCGCTTTGGTTTGGAAACGCTCAGTTGGATGTGCATTTTGGGGGCCGCGCCTTGCGCAGCCTTGGGTTTCATCAACTATCACGGCATGACGGCCGAGCAATTCCTTTGGGCGTATTTGAAGTCAGAATTTCTGTTGTCAAGGCGATTCGTCTTCTATTCGACTAACATCTACGTTGAAGCGCTGAAAAAGAGCATGCAGTATCGTGAGCAGGAAAGGATGAAGCGCCGTGATTAAAACGCTCAGACGCATCATCAAGCAGGACAAGGAACGATTTGT
>NZ_JXAK01000105.1 GCF_000829455.1 Gordoniibacillus kamchatkensis | reverse complement strand
AAGTAACTGCGTGAACTAAGGAACCGCCGTATACCGAACGGTACGTACGGTGGTGTGGGAGGTCGGCTACTCAACTAATGGGTAGCCTCCTACCCGATTTCCAAATCTTTATATGTACGAATGTTGTTAATTATAGAATGAATGATCCTTAACTCCTCGACACTTTGACCGGACAAAAGAATATTAATCTTCTCCATAAGTTCTTTGTTAGCAGATCTCCGCGTATTTTTGTTGCGTTCGAATAAGTCATAAGGTGATATTTTTAGCGCCTCGGCTATTCTTACAACGGTCTCTAACGAAATATTCACTTCGCCCCGTTCAATTTTGCCAAGGTATGACCGATCTATTCCAACGATTTCGCTTAACTGTTCCTGAGTTAGGTTTGCGGCTCTGCGATAAAAACGTATATTATTAGCGACTTGAAGATAGAAATGTGCCACTCAACCACCTCTATTTAAGAGTAGGTGAGTCGCGGGGCATCTTAAAGTGAAATATTCTACCATTTCCCATTTGAAAATGGGTATTATAATACCCTATAGTAAGAGTAGACATTTACATCTAGGAGTGACTGCTCATGAATTCCTTGCCTCATCAATTGGTTATTGAAAATGTTGTTCAACTGAAGCAGCGCGGTAAAGTTTCTTATTCTGGCGGTGTATTGGCAACAACTGTTCTAGCCATTCATTATGTAAAACCTTTTGATCACCCATCTGGTAAAGGGTATCAAAGACCGGTCGATGCAAAAAAATGTCTGGATTTCGCCACCTATTTATCAAAAGGGGACAATGCCTTATTTCCACCTGTTATGTTAAATGCTGAAGGTAACTGGGACTTCATCCCTTATGACAAATTGAGGCCAAATTTCGGAAGACTGATATGTAATAAGAAAGCTTCACTTCTGGATGGTCAGCATCGTTTAGGTGGTATTAAAAAGTATTTGCAGGAAACCAATTCCGAGTTGAATGTTCCTTTTATTGCTTTTCATTTTTTAGATAATGACGAGGAAATTCAACTCTTTGATACAATAAACACGAAGGGGAAACAAATCGGATTTTCGCTTAGTAAATATTTGCAAAGGCATTATGATGATATTAGCTGGATTGCAACAGAACTTGTCCTGCGAAACGATAGCCCGTTCCATAGTAACTCATCGATTACCGGAAAGAGATCATCCGGAAGGCACATTACTTTACAAAACTTATATAGAATGATTGAGTTCCTAACAAAGCCGCAGCATGTCTCTGCGTTGACTAAAGAAGATAAAATTATGTTGGCATTGGTCTACTTTAACACGATAAAAGAGCTCTTTGAGACTGAATGGTCTGATTATAAGGAATACAGAATTACTCATATAGTCTGTTTGAATGCGCTTAGTATTGCAGGTGCAGAAGTACTATCGGAATGCGTTTCGGAGGATAAGAAAGGTATTGATTATCAGAGAATCATTAGATTGGTGAGGAAATTGAAAAAATTTGATTGGTCCACTACAGGCAGTCTGCGATATGTAAGAGGTACCACAGGTTCAAAGAAGTTAGCGTCCGATTTGTTGTCTTTAATGTTACCAGTTAGCAGTTAAGAAAAGAGGGGAGATGTGAGCGAAAAGGCTGAAAAAATGTCAAAGCTTATCACCTTGAACTACCCATGCTTGACTACCTTCACCCTAAAAGGCGCGAACCTTTTAGGGTTCTTTTTTTAGTTGTATAATCGGATTCCTTAAAGCCACCTCCTCAAAAAATGTTATAACCTGTATGATCAAATGCCCCGGTGGTTGCGTTAAAAAATAATTTCGTCAGTTTTGATTCAATGATTCCAACCACTAGAATTATAACTTTATCGTTTACCTTTGTTTCGCCCTGCGAACCGATCCGGAACGGCAAAAGGAGTACTGGGCGACCTGGCCCCATTATGTAAAAGCCCTATACGATGCGGGGATCGTCGTTGCCGGTGCCGGTCTTCAGCCACCGGAAACCGCGACGACTCTTAGGCTGCGGCGCGAAGGAGGGCCCCAAGTTCAAGACGGACCTGTTGCCGACACCAAGGAGCAGCTCGGCGGCTTGTTCGTGATCGATGTGCCGGATCTGGATACTGCGCTTGAGTGGGTGGCCCGCTGCTCGATCCCGGCGGGAAGAGTCGTGGAAGTCCGTCCCAATCTGACGCAGAGAGGCTAAAGCTGCGCATGAATGTTGAGAGTAGGGTCGAACAGGCGCTGCGTGATTCGTATGGCCGGCTGATTGCGTTCCTAAGACGTTGCGGCGGCGGAAGACGCGCTTTCCGACGCCTTTCTCGCCGCATTGGAAACGTAGCCTCGAACTGGCATTCCCGACAAGCCGGAGGCATGGCTGTTGACGACGGCGCGCCGGCGGCTGATTGACGGAGTCCGTCGAGCCCAAATTCAGGCCAAAGTAGCGCCGACGGTGATCGCATTGACGGAAGAGGCGCAAAGAGCTGGCGAGCTCTGACAGCGTTTTTCCCGGCGAACGGCTCAAGCTGCTGTTTATTTGCGCCCATCCGGACATTGATGCCTTCATTCGTACGCCGCTTATGCTTCAGACGGAAATGGGGCTGGATGCAGCCAGGTTCGCCTCCGCTTTCGTCGTTCGCCCTACAGCCATGGGACAGCGGCTTACCCGCGCGAAAGCAAAATCCGCGACGCCGGTATCGCCTTCGAGCTGCCTGATGCCGAGGAGCTGCCGCTGCGACTAGATGCGGTGTTGGAAGCCATTTATGCCGCCTACGGCAGCGCGGGTGGGACGACGTTGCGGGGGCCGATCCCCGCCGCAGAGGACTTACCGAGGAAGCGATTTACCTTGGCAGGCTGCTCCTGCGGATCCTGCCTGCCGAACCGGAATCGAAGGGGCTGCTGGCGCTTATGCTGCATTGCAAGACCCGCCGTGAAGCGCGGCGTACGGAGACGGGGGAGTATGTGCCCCTTTCGGAGCAGGCTACGGCGCTCTGGTCCAGAGCAAGAATAATGGAGGCGGAAAAGCATTTGACCGATGCGTCTAAAGCCGGACGAATCGGGCGCTTTCAGTTGGAAGCGGCGATCCAGTCCGTGCATGCCCAGCGTGCATGGACCGGCCGTACCGAGTGGGAGGAGATCGCCCTGCTGTATGAGGGGTTAATGAGGTTAGCTCCGACCATAGGCGCGCTCGTCGGCCGTGCGGCCGACGTGGCCGAGGCGCGGGGCGCCGCGAGAGGCCTTGAGCTGCTGGAAGCCACTCCTTCCGAGGCCATTCAGAATTACCAGCCCTACTGGGCACTTGCCGCCCATCTGTTCAAACGAATGCAACGATCGGAGCAGGCAAGCGCTGCATACAGCCGTGCCATCGGGTTGTGCGAGGAACCGGCGATGCGCGATTTTTTGATGCGTCAGTCACGTCAACTATAACGGACAATAAACAGACGGGGGTCCCTGACCGATAGGATCGGGGGTGCCTCGTCTTTTTTGCGGCAGGCCAGAGGTGAAACGCGGGATACGGTGTAGGCTTTGCCGGCAAGGAAACGACCGGCGGCCGTTACCTTGGCCTTGCTGCTGTTCCAACAAATCGCGAATTTCCGCCAGCAATTTTTCTTTATTGGACGGCACCGGAACGGCGGCAGGCTTTTCCGCTTCTTTTCGCTTTTATTTACTTAAGGCTCGCTCGCTTCACCAGTTTTGCTCGTTGAAATCCAGACCGTCGCATCGAAGTAAGGGGTATTAAACATAACCAGGGAGCAAACTGCCACGGGTGGCCTGCTCTCTTTTTTATTAAAATAGGCGTCAAACCGTGGGTGCCATTGGAGTACAATTATTCAATCTCGAGGGAGCAGTTCGCCGCGGCGGTTGTTCCCTTTTTGCATTGAAGTAACGGCAGATTAATTACAGAAAAAGGGGAAAAATAAAGCTTTATTGAATATATAATTCATTGAGGATTTTCTTTTCGAAAGCAATGTGAGCCGTCAACAATTGGCCAGCGCCGTTCAATGGAATTGAGATGAAAATAAAACGTGATGTGGTGAGGGCAAAAAGAGTGGGTTTATTCTCGGGGTAGTATTGTTGCTTGTGACAGTCAAGGCCTACCAATTATTCGTATTGGATTGTGCTCGTTTCTCCGCTTATCAAGCTGCGCGTGTAACGCTTCATTAATGTTTCAAGTCTAAAATTTTATAAAAGTTTTTGAAGGCTAAAATGACCGGGATTCCTTTTATAGATAAGGAACCCCGGTCTATTACTTTATTATCGCCGAACACCTTCTTTTGATTGTTAGGTCGCCATTGGCGGCCTATTTCTTAGCGTATATCGAGTGTTTTTATATTTTTTTTACACCTTTGACCGGATTCTTTACCCCCTTTTTACGGCGAATCGTATTAAGATTTCTTTGTGCCGAGGAGGGAAGTTGGCTATGAAACGTACGAGTAACTGGAGTGAAGTTTATTTTTCTTGCGCCCCCGGTTATTTGGAAATCTTTACGCTTTCCTACCTGTGGTTCGGCGCCATCTGGACAAAGGACAACCAATCGCGGCATTCGGTACAAGGTTATTGGTTCGGAGACTGTAAGGAGGATGTGTTGACAAAGGTTAAGCAAAATGACTGGAATTCAATCGTCGAGGTTGTGGATTTTAGCGCTGTCGACAGCATTTATGAAACCTTTCGGAGGAAACAAACCGTATCCGATTGGAATCGCCGTTCTTACTTGCCGATGCGCAGTTTGCTGACAAAACGATGGAGATCTGTGAAGGCCGGGTGGTACATCCTCCGATCAAGGGATACCTATCCGTTTTACCTATCTGAAGTTAGGAAGAGAGGTTGGTTTGTACTAGTTATGCATGCCGCTGTTTGTGAAAACGAGGCCGATAAGCTGCATTTCATCGATAAAGTCCTGAGCATGGGATTAAGCTGCAAGAAAGCCGTTAGGCTGAGTTAACGCGTTGGATGGAGGAATAAGGGATGAACAGTACGGAATATTCGTTGGTTTCGGCGCCAACAATCGCCGGTGAACGATTTATCCGAATGCTGAAGCTCAAAGAGCTGCCGTTCGCGGTCATAACGAATAACGATGCCGAGCAACAAAAATGGATCAAGCTGGGGGCGGAACATGTGATTCCTATTGATACGGAGGAGCTCGGGAATCAGTCAGTTCCTGAATATCCGATAGGCAATGTCTTTTTATTCGAAAATGGTTTATCCGACTGCTGCCGTTATCTACAAATGACCCGCAGCTGGACTTCAAAATCCATCTATGTCATCACAGCAAATGAGCAGTCAAGGTTCGTTTTCAAAAAGTTTGGAGCGGACTACGTCATCCATTCTAAGAGTGGGGATATGCCTTTTTTGATCAGTTAGACGATTCGTTGAACGGACTCTGTGTAGGAGGGACTAGAAGTCTATGTTTAGCAACGATTTCACGATGATTTTGCTGTTCGTTTTGGCTTTCACAGGATTGTGGGGATTTCTGGAATTTGCTGAGAAAGCGTGAGGAGGCAGGTTCATGATTGTCATGGGCATCGTCGCATTCGTCCTGATTATTTATCTTGGGTTTGTACTCGTGAAACCTGAAAAATTTTAGCCGAGGAGCAGCTATTCGTTAACTCACCTAAGGAGGATATTTTACCATGGGCATGGGATTCGTGCAGGTAACGATAACGCTCGTCATTATTTTGGCGTTGGTAAAGCCGGTTGGCAGTTACCTGGTGAAAGTGTTCGATTACGAGAGGACGGGACTTGACCGGATATTCGGTCCTTTCGAGAGAGCCGTCTACCGTATTATGGGCGTTCGCGACAAAGAAGCAATGGGGTGGAAACAGTATCTCGGCGCCATGCTGCTCAGCAACTTCGTGATGCTGATTCTGATGTATCTTGTCCTGAGGCTGCAAAAGTATTTGCCGCTCAATCCGGACGGGATCGACAATATGCCTTCCGCGCAGGCGTTTAATACGGCCGTATCTTTCATTACCAATACGAACTGGCAATCCTACAGCGGAGAAAATGCGCTCTCTTACTTATCTCAGATGCTGGCGGTCACATTCCCGATGTTCACTTCGGCAGCGACGGGCTTCGCGGTGGCCGTGGCTTTCATCCGCGGGCTGATCGGCCACCAGGATAACTTGGGCAATTTTTATGTGGATATAACACGGGCGATCATCCGAGTCTTTTTGCCGCTTAGCCTTATTGTCGCCCTGTTCCTAGTATTTCAAGGCGTGCCGCAAACGATGCAAGGGGCTGTAGAGGCGTCCACGTTGGAAGGGGCCAAGCAGACCATTACAAGAGGCTTGGTGGCCTCACTGGAATCCATTAAGCATATCGGCACGAACGGCGGCGGCTGGTTCGGCACGAACGCGGCGCATCCTTTTGAGAATCCGACGCCGCTGACGAACCTTGTTCATATTGTTTGCATGATGCTGCTGCCGACCTCCTTAGTTTACGCCTTCGGGCTCATGATCAAAAACAAGAAGCAAGGGTGGGCCGTTTTTGCCGCAATGGGCTTTATCTTCCTCGTTATGCTTGCAACTGTATTTGTAGCTGAGTACCACGGAGTGACCGCTCTAACCTCTGCAGGCGTTAACGGCAATATGGAAGGCAAGGAAGTTCGGTTCGGGATATCCGAGTCCGCGCTGTTCACGGCCGCGACGACTGCCGCCACTACCGGTAGCGTGAACAATATGCTCGAGTCGTTAACGCCAATGGGCGGCTTTGTGGCCTTGGCCGAAATGATGCTGAATAATGTCTTCGGCGGCAAGGGTGTCGGCCTGCTGAACGGGCTGTTGTATCTCATTTTGTCTATCTTCATTTGCGGTTTGATGGTGGGCCGTACTCCGGAATTCCTCGGCAAGAAAATCGAGGGCAAGGAAGTCAAGCTGGCCTCCATTGCGCTGCTGATCCACCCTGTTATCATTCTTGCGCCGACGGCACTTGCGCTCTTCCGTCCCGAATCGATAGCGTCCATCTCCAATTCGGGCATGCATGGACTCTCGGAGGTGCTGTACGCCTTCACATCTGGCGCAGCGAACAACGGCTCCGCATTCGCCGGCCTGAATGCCGATACGAACTTTTACAATGTCGGCATCGGACTCGTCATGCTGGTTGGACGGTATATTTCGATCATTGCGATGCTGGCGATTGCCGGTTCTCTCGCGGCAAAGCGCGTGGTTCCGGTAACGACTGGGACGCTGCGGACGAATACTCCCTTGTTTACGGGAATTTTCATCATGATCATTGTCGTGATCGGAGCGCTGACGTTCTTCCCGGCACTTGCGCTCGGACCGATTGCCGAGCATTTGGCTATGCCGCATTAAGCGCCGGCGTATATGTAAAGGGAGGATATATATGACAAACGAACGCAAGAAAACGATGACGAAGGAAATCGTATCCCAAGCGATATTGGATTCGTTCAAGAAACTAAACCCTGCGGTTATGATGAAGAACCCGGTCATGTTTATCGTAGAAGTGGGAACGGCGATTACATTGCTGCTGTCCATAGCTCCGGACTTGTTCGGAGCCGCGGGAGTAAGCAGGGGCTACAATATTGCGGTGTTTTTCATTTTGCTTTTCACCGTACTGTTTGCGAATTTTGCCGAAGCCCTTGCGGAAGGCGTGGCAAAGCGCAGGCGGATACGCTTCGCAAAACGAAATCCGAGACGATGGCAAAGCTGGTACAGAAGGACGGGACTATGAAGCACGTCTCTTCGACCCAGCTTAAGAAAGGGGACATCGTCCGTGTAGAGGCGGGCGAGCTGATTCCTACCGACGGGGAAATCATCGAAGGGCTTGCTTCGATCGACGAATCGGCTATTACCGGCGAATCGGCGCCGGTCATTAAGGAGGCAGGCGGAGATTTTTCTTCCGTAACCGGCGGCACGAGAGTAGCTTCCGACTTTATTGTGATGAAAGTGATGACCGACCCCGGCGAATCGTTCCTCGATCGGATGATTTCGCTCGTCGAGGGAGCCAAGCGGCAGAAAACGCCGAACGAAATTGCTTTAGCTACGCTGCTGGCCGTTCTGACGCTCATATTTTTGATTGTTATCATCACGATGGTCCCGATGGCCGGATACCTGGGCATTCCGCTGGACCTCGCCACCTTGATCGCTCTATTGGTATGTTTAATCCCCACAACGATAGGCGGGCTGCTGTCCGCTATCGGAATTGCGGGAATGGACCGGGTAACGCAATTTAACGTGCTCGCGATGTCCGGTAAAGCGGTGGAGGCCGCCGGCGACATCGACACGCTTATTTTGGATAAAACGGGTACGATTACGTACGGCAATCGGATGGCCGCCGAATTCATTCCCGTCAAAGGCGTAACCGCCAAGGAAATAACCTTCGCGTCTTTGCAGGCATCGGTCAAGGATGAGACGCCGGAAGGGCGTTCCGTCGTAGAACTCGCGGAGAAGCTTGGTGAGTCTTGGGCCGCAGCACAATATGAAGACGCTGAAATCGTTGAGTTTACTGCGGAAACCCGCATGTCCGGCATGAATTTGGCGAACGGCACATCGATTCGCAAAGGCGCGGTCGACGCGATTAAGAAATATATTACCGCCAAAGGCGGTAGAGTGCCGGGCGATCTTGAAGAGATTGCGAACCGAATTGCCAAAGCCGGAGGAACTCCGCTCGCCGTAGCTCTGAACGATCGCATATTCGGCGTGATTTACTTGAAAGATACCGTCAAGCCAGGTTTGAAGGAGCGGTTTGATGAACTGAGAGCAATGGGAATAAAAACGATCATGTGCACGGGCGACAACCCCCTTACCGCGGCTACTATCGCGCTTGAGGCCGGGGTCGACGATTTCATTGCCGAAGCGAAACCGGAGGACAAGATCGCCGCCATTAAGAAGGAGCAGCGGGAAGGCAAGCTCGTCGCCATGACCGGTGACGGGACGAATGACGCGCCGGCGCTCGCCCAAGCGGATGTCGGGTTAGCGATGAACTCGGGGACGATGGCAGCCAAAGAAGCGGCCAATATGATCGATTTGGATTCGGATCCGACGAAGCTGTTGTCCGTTGTCGCCATTGGCAAGCAGCTGCTCATTACCCGCGGCGCGCTGACGACTTTCTCGATTGCGAACGATATTGCGAAGTATTTTGCCATCATTCCCGCGATGTTTATTATGGCTATGCCGCAGCTTCAGGCGATGAACATTATGCATCTGGCCTCGCCCCAATCGGCGATCTTATCCGCTCTGATCTTCAACGCGGTCATCATCCCGCTGCTGATTCCGATTGCCATGAAAGGCGTGAAGTACCGCGCGGCGACAGCCGACAAGCTGCTGGCCCGCAACGTACTGCTCTATGGCTTAGGCGGTGTCATTGTTCCTTTCGTGGGGATAAAGCTGATCGACATGCTCCTTCACGGGTTTCACATCGTTTAACGAAAGGCAGGGAGATCGAATGAAAATGACGTTAACTGCAATCCGTGTGTCCGTCACACTCATGCTTTTATGCGGGTTGATGTACCCGCTCATTACGACTGGTCTCGCTCAAGCTCTGTTCCCGAAACAAGCGAACGGCAGCTTGATTCAGTCAGGGGATGTGGTCATCGGTTCCGAACTGCTCGCACAAAGCGTCACGTCGCCAAAGCTGTTCCATCCGAGAGCCTCGGCGGCCAAATACGATCCTACGGCATCGGCTGGCTCCAATAGGGCGGTAGCTTCGGACGACTATGTCAAAGAAATAAAAGAACAAATTGCCGAACTTAAGAAGGATAACCCAACGCTAAAGGATATTCCTTCCGATCTGGTCACAGCCTCCGGCTCCGGCTTCGACCCGGACTTGAGCCCGGAAGCGGCTAAAGCTCAAATTCTCAGAATCAGTAAGACAACTGGCATTGCCGAGCGGCAAATCGAGCAGCTCGTAGACTCGCTAACGCAGAGCCGGCAGCTCGGAATATTCGGGGAGCCGCGCGTGAACGTATTGGCGCTGAACATGGCCTTGCTGAAACAAGCGAAGCTTTAAAAAACGCAGCCGCTTCCTGAATTGCAGGGAAGCGGCTTTTAGGGGCTAACGGCATGGAAAACTTCCGCAGGAAAACACCCGAAGAAATTCTTCACTCGATCTCCAAGCTTCACCGCGGCACCTTGAAAATCTACATCGGTCCGGTGAGCGGCTCCGGCAAGACGTATCACATGCTCCGCGAGGGAAATGCCTTAAAGCAGCAAGGAATTGATGTGGTCATCTGCGCCGTCTCTACGTTGCAGCGGCCGGAAACCGTCGAGCAACTGGGAGATCTCGAAAGGGTGCCGAGCATCCATTGGCATCACGGCGGGATTGAATACAAAGATTTAAATCTGGACGCTTTGCTGGAGAGGAACCCCGAAGTCGTGCTCGTTGACGGACTTGCCCATCGAAACCGGCCGGACGCTCAGTTCCCGACGCGTCTGGACGATATCAAGTTTTTGCTGTCTCACGATATCAGCGTCATTACGACGGTTAACGTATATGAGCTGGAAGGTTACACGGAAATCGCCCAGAAGCTCACCGGAATCGAAGTGGGGCATACGGTTCCCGCGGATACGTTGGAGCTCGCCGACGAAGTGCGCCTTATTGATGTGACTCCGGAGGCGATATTAAACCGGCTTGCGGAAGGCCACGTCAAAGTGAATAAAGATACCACGGTATTTAAACGAGGCAATCTGGGGGTATTGCGCGAGCTCGCTCTTCGGCTTGTAGCCGAGGATGTGAACGAAACCTTGAACGAACACCGCGAGGAGTTGGGGCTTATCGGTCCGTCCGGTGCAACTGAACATATTCTTGTATCCGCCCAGTATCATTGGAACGGCTCGATCTACGTCCGCCGCGGCCAACAGATCGCCAAAAGATTGGGCGGGGACCTGTCCGTCGTCACCTTCCGCAACTTCAAGAAACCGCTGTCCAAAGAAGCGGCAACGTTCTGCAGAAGCATGATGAAGCTCGTGGAGAAAATCGGCTGCGAATTTGAAGAACTGCCGTTCCAAAGCCGCCGGAGCATAGCGGACCAGTTGGTCAAATACGCTGCCCAGCATAACGTAACGCGAATCGTGATGGGCCATTCCAAGCATACTCGGTGGCAGGAGCTGTGGCATGGGTCGGTCGTCAACCGGCTGTTAAAGAAAACGAGGAATATCGACGTCTTTCTCGTAGCCGACCGGGCCGAATACGAAGGGGAGCGCATTCTTCCCGCGAGAATTAAGCCGAGCCAGGAGTCCGACAAGTATCGCCGCTTAAGCGAGCAGGAAGTGGCCGAAAAAATACACAAGATCAAGCGCGGCAAGTTCAAAGTGTACATCGGAGCGGCGCCCGGCGTCGGCAAAACGTACACGATGCTACGCGAAGGCAACGACCTCTTGAAGAAGGGGGTAGACGTGCGGATCGGGCTGCTCGAAACGCATAATCGCAAGGAAACGATCGCGCAAACAGGCTGCCTCGAGTTCATTCCTCGCCAAAGCAACGTCTATCAAGGCGTCACCCTCGAGGAAATGGATACCGAAGCCATCATTCGGAGCTGTCCCGAGGTGGTGCTGATTGACGAGCTGGCCCATACGAATGTACCCGGAAGCAAAAATCGTAAGCGCTTCGAGGATGTGCTGGAGATTTTGGAGGCGGGAATATCCGTAATCACGACGGTCAACGTTCAGCACCTGGAAAGCTTGAATGACGCAGTGGAACAGATCACGGGCATACGGGTCAGGGAGACCGTGCCCGACAGCATCCTTCGGATGGCGGACGAGGTGCAGTTGATCGACGTCTCTCCCGAAGCGCTGCAGCAGCGAATGCGGGAGGGGAAAATTTACGCGATGGCCAAAGTCGATCAGGCTTTGAACCATTTTTTCAAGACGGGAAACCTCATCGCTTTACGCGAGCTTGCCCTTCGGGAAATTGCCGACGATGTCGATGAAAGACTGGAGTCGCTGGAGAGGAAAAGCTCCCTTCGCGGCCCGTGGCGGCGCAAGGAGGTGATTTTCGTGTGCGTCAATTCCACTCCTCACGCCGATCGTTTGATTCGCCGCGGATTTCGCA
>NZ_JXAK01000104.1 GCF_000829455.1 Gordoniibacillus kamchatkensis | reverse complement strand
GCCGAAGCGGTGCAGCCGTTCGGCGAAGGCATCGTGCTCGGCCACTACCGGCCGGCCGATTACCGGCGCGACCGCGAGCCGCGGCCGGAGCTGCGCGAAGTCGCGATCATCGTGGACGCCGGCACCGCTGCGGCGGAAGCGGAAGCTGCGGTGCGGCGCGCGGTTGCGATTGCGGAAGGCACGAACTACGCCCGCGATTTGACGAACTTGCCGGGCAACAAGCTGACGCCGGCGATGATGGCGGACGAAGCGATGCGGCTCGCCAAGGCATACGGCTTTCCGTGCCAGGTGCTGGACGAGACGCAGATCGTGGAAGCGGGTCTCGGCGGCTTGCACGAGGTCGGCAAAGGGAGCGCCAATCCGCCGCGCATGATCGTCATTTGCTATCAGGGGCGAGACGAGTGGGACGACGTGCTCGGCCTCGTCGGCAAAGGCGTCACCTTTGACACCGGAGGCATTTCGCTCAAAAGCCGGAAGGCATGGAAGAGATGGTCAGCGACATGGGCGGGGCGGCGACGCTGCTCGGCCTGTTGCATGTGGCCGGCGAGCTGCGGCCCAAGATCAACTTGCTCGTGGTCATCCCGGCAGCGGAAAACATGCCGTCCGGCAGCGCCTTCAAGCCCGGCGACGTGATCACGATCATGGACGGGTACACGGTGGAGGTGCTGAACACCGATGCCGAAGGGCGCATCGTCCTGGCGGACGGGGTGCTGTACGCCAAAAAGCTCGGCGCAACGAAGCTGATCGACGTCGCCACGCTGACCGGGGCGATTCTCGTTTGCTTCGGGGACGTGGCCAGCGGCGCCGTGACGAACGACGACGCGTTTTTGCAGCCGCTGCTGCAGGCGGCGAAGGCGGCGGGCGAAAAGGTATGGCAGCTGCCGAACTATAAAGAATACCGCGACCTGCTGAAGAGCGGCATCGCCGACATCAAAAACTCCACCTCCCCCGACCGGTGGGCCGGCGCGATTACGGGCGGACTGTTTGTCGGCCATTTTGCCGGCGATACGCCGTGGATTCACGTCGACACCGGAGGCACCGCCTGGCTGTGGAGCGAGAAAGGCATCGAGCCGAAGGGCGGTACCGGTGCGCTGGTGCGGACGCTGGCGGCTTACGTCTTGCAACAACAGCAAGAGGGAGCGGGGAAATGACAAATGGAGCTGTCCCGGCGTCATCTGCGACGACTTTGGGACAGCTCCATTTCATGCGGGCGCAAAAAGGCTGCCTCCCGGGAATTTCCCTTGAGAGGCAGCCCTCTTTTTGCATGTTGCAGTCAGGCTTGCAAGCTTTTGCTGCGGGATGCGGTCTTCTGCACGTTGGACGGCAGCAGCGCCTGTACGTCTTCCGCGCGGATCACGATGCGGTTGATCTCGTTCAGCGTGAACGACATGTGGCGCGTCCGCTCCTTGACGGCGTCCAGACGAATGCCGACCCAGCCGCGCTGGCGAGGATGCAGGCGCAAATCGTGCTGAAGGACAGACAGCGAAGCGGTATGGTCCGCGGAAATCGGCAGTGTCGGATAGCTGCTGATATCGTGGATGGAGAAATACAGCCACTTTTTGTTCCATTGTAAATATCCGGGGCGAAACCGGATCAGCAGCAGCGGAGATGCGCCGGAATCGATGGAAACGCGCACGATTTCCACTTGCTCCGGGTGTTTGCCGGGTTTAATATACTGATTGGAGCCGAAATCCGGCAGAAACGGTACGAACAAGACGGGCAATACGCTTGCGATATACAAATAAACGGTGGATTCGAAGTAAAACGATAAGGCCAGAAACAGGCCGAAGAGCGCGAGGCCGATCCAGAAAACGTTTTTTTTCATAAGCTGGCTCCCATGTCATAGTTGCAGCACACTAGCTATGGGGCTATTTTACCATAACGCGGGGACCGTTGAAAGCTTCTATCACCTGGGAGCGCGGCGCAAGGCCGGGCGCGAAGGAGACGATTATGGGAGCGGGGCAGGCGATGACGCGCAGATGGAGACGAAAGCCGTCGGAGACGCGAAAATATTTATGGGTCGGCACTTTGGAAGGGTTCCCTGCAATTATGTTGTTTCAACTGCTGGGCGGCCCTTTTTTAACGGGATATTTGCTCCATCTCGGCGCTTCGGCGGAGGAGATCGGCTTCGTCCTGGCGGTTACGACGCTCGTCAACGTGGCGCAGATCGGCATGGCCGTCGTCATGCAAAAGCTGCGCAACCGGCGCATGACGCTGCTGCTGCTCGGTGGCATGCACAGAGTGCTGTGGGCGGCAACGGGCCTCGTGCCGCTTGTCGCCCCAAAGTCGGCTTGGGTGCCGCTGTTTATCGTTTTGTACACGATGGCCTTTCTGGCTAATGCCGGCGGCGGTGTAGTGTGGGCGTCGCTTATTAGCGATATGGTGCCTGCTTCGCTGCGGGCGCGTTATTTCGGCATACGGAACACGCTGCTTTGGGGGCTCGGCAGCGCTGCGCTGTATGCCGGCGGGCAAATTTTGAAGCATTCCCCCGGTGACGGCGGCTTCCATCTGCTGTACATAGTTAGCGGCGTGTGCGTCGTGCTGAATATCGTCGCTTTTTGGTTTTATCCGAATTTGCCGTTCGAGCCGTCGGCCGAAGCGAACCCGCTGAAGATGATCCGCAAGCCGTTCCACGACGCGCAGTTTGTGAGAGCGATCGTCTTTTTGTCGGTTTGGCTGTTCGTGCAGGGCATCGCCGTGCCGTTTTTCTCGTTCGTCATGTTGAAAGTGATGCATCTGGATTACGAGACGGTAGCGGTGCTGACGATGGTGCAGAATCTGGCGATGATGGCCGGCTATTACGTATGGGGAAGGCTCAATGCACGCTTTCCTACAAAAACGCTGCTGTTCTGGACGCTCCCGTTTATCGCGGTCTGCTGCCTCGTATGGGGCGGCGCCGTGTGGCTGCCGGCCGCAGCGGTGCTAGCCTTGGTGCACGTGCTGCTCGGCATCGGCACCGGAGGCTTCAACCAGCTCGCGTTCAACTTCATCACCGGCGACACGCCGAAAAGCGAACGGCCGATGTATATCGCCGCTTATAACGCGTTGACCGGTTTCGCCGCATTCCTTGGGCCGATGGCCGGCGGCGCCGTATATAAATGGCTTGGCGACGCGCCGCTTTGGACGCAGCAGTTCGGCGTATCGCTCGCCGCCGGAGCGGTGCTGCTGGCGCTGGCGCTGCTGCCGGGGCGGCGGGTGTTCCGCGAGCCGAAGGCCGCGTCCGGCCGTGCGGCGGCGAATGGCGCAAACAAGACGAAACGAGGGATGGACGCATGAGCCGGAAACGGATTGGCATTGTCGGGCTCGGGGATATTGCGGGCAAAGTGTATTTGCCGCTGTTGACCGCGCTGGAAAGCGTGGAAGTGATCGGCATCCAGAGCCGTACGGAGACAACTGTGCAGCGCGTTGGCGAGCAGTACCGGATTCCGCAGGCGGGGCGATGCCGCGAGCTTGGCGAGCTGCTGAAGCTGCAGCCGCAGGCGGTGTTCGTGCACAGTCCTACGGAAACGCATTACGAGGTGGTTATGGCTTGCCTGCGGGCAGGCGTTCACGTCTATGTGGACAAGCCGCTGTCTTACAGCTTGACGGAAGCGGAGCGGATGGCGGACGAAGCCGCGGCGAGAGGGCTGCTGCTTGGCGTCGGCTTCAACCGCCGCTTCGCGCCGCTGTACCGGGAAGCGAAGGCATGGCTCGAGGCGGCGGGCGGCTTCGACTGGTGCGCTGTGCAGAAACATCGGGTGCGGCGGCAGAGCGGACCGGCGAAGCATACCGTGTACGACGACCTGATCCATATGCTGGATTTACTGTTGTGGCTGGGGGGATCGGATTATCGGCTGTTGGCGTCGGAGCTTGGAGTGGATGCGGACGGACGCTTGGATTGCGCCTCGGGATTGCTGCGCTATGACGCCTATGATGGGAAGCGAGAGCCGTGCGCAATGTCAGGCTCCGGCTTGGCAGGGCCGGCAGGGTCGGCTAGGGCCGGTGCAGCAAGGAGCCGGAACGGAACGGCTGCCAAGGCCGGGGCGACGGCGTCGTTTTCCATGGTGCGGCTGGCAGGACGCGATCTGGAGGAGCTGGAGCTTCACGGCGGCGGGCGCTCGGCGGAAGTCGTCAACATGGAAACGGCGCAGTGGAGCGAGGCGGGCGGTCTGCCTGCGGCCCGCACGTTCGGCAGCTGGGAAACGGTGCTGGAGCGGCGCGGCTTTACCGGTGTTGTGAATCATTTTCTCGCTTGTATGGACGATCCGGCGGCTTGCGAGGTGCGGGCCGATCGGGTGCTGGAAACCCACCGTTTGGCGGAGATGGTGTCGGCCTTGTAAATGGCTGATTTTTTTTGCTCATCACGACAAGAAATTCGACAGAGGTGTCGAATGGTATAGGCGAATGGAACAACTTGGATACATAGGAGGCGTTGTGATGAACAAGAAGAATGGGTTATGGATCATGGCTTTGCTCGTAGCAATCAGTCTGGCGCCGGCCTCGGCGCTGGCGAAAACCGGTGGTACCGGTGGCGGGTCAGATGTGAGCGGCAACTCGGGCTCGGCAGGTTCCGGCTTCGGACAAGAGAAAAAGACGAATGCGGATGCCGAAGCGACGACGCAGGCGGGTGTACGCGGCAATGCTCAAGACAACGGCAGCGGCCACGGGCTTGGCCATGCGGCTGGAGACCAAACCGTCACTTCGGCGACGTACGGCTCGGAACACGGGCATAACGGGTATAAAGGATTGTTGAACGCGATCGACAACGTGAAAGACAAGCCGGCAGGTGCAGTGTTGGCGGATTTGCTGCTGACGAAGTACGATACGCAGCTGACTGACGATATGAAGCAGCAGTTGGAAGCAATCAAGGAGAAAGATCAGGCGCTGTCCGCAGCGGCGGAAATGCTCGATGAGCAAGGCAACGTGACCGACGCCGTCTACATGCAGCGGGAAGCTGTCAAAGCCAATGTGAAAAATATCGGGCTGTATAAGCAGCTTGGCAAGCTGTACGAGAAAACCGGCAAGACCGGCGTCAAGCTGTATGTAAACGGCGATGAGCCGGCGGCGGAAGTGGCTCCGTTCATCCGCGACGGCAGCACGCTGGTGCCGTTCCGCGCCATCTCCGAAGCGCTGAAAGCGACGGTTAGCTGGAACGCGGAAGAGCGCTCGGTCACGGTCACTCGCGGCGACGTGACGGTGAAGCTGCTGATCGACAGCAAGACGGCTTATGTCAACGGCCAGCAGGTTGAGCTGGAAGTGCCGGCCGCCATCGAGAACGGCAGCACGGTCGTGCCGGTCCGTTTCGTTAGCGAAGCGCTGAAGGCCGCCGTGAAGTGGGAGCCGGAGACGCAGTCGGTTATCGTGTACGAAGAATAACTCAAGCTGCCAGAATAAGAAGGGCTGGTTGCGCTGCGGACCTAAGAATGTGAGTCTCCGGCTTCGTATTCCTGTGAATTTGAAAACATGGTGGGAATGCGAGGTCAAAGGCTTATGCTACTTAGCGAGTTTTGCTACGCAAAACTTGCAGCTCCCAAGGTCCACATTCCCATCCTACGCTCCGCCCTTTTCGGGCAGCCTGAATAACTACAGTTAAATGAGCGCTGCAATCCGGACAACGGGAGTAAAGCGCCGGCAACCCGTCCCGCAGTACAATAAAGGAGGAAAACGGAGGGACGGGTGACGAGATGAGGAAAAATCAAATCGCGGCGCAGCTGTTTACGCTGCGGGAGTTTGCCAAGACGGCCGAACAGCTTGACGAGACGCTGCGCAAGGTCAAGGACATCGGGTACGATGCAGTGCAGGTGTCGGGAATCGGGCCGATCGAGCCGGCCAAAGTAAAGGAACTGGCCGACCGGCACGGGCTGACGATATGCGCGACGCACGTGCCGTATGAGCGGTTAAAGAACGATCTGGAGCAAGTCATTCAGGAACACCGCCTATGGGGCTGCCGGTATGTCGGCCTCGGCTCGATGCCGGCGCCGTACCGCACCGGTAAATCCGGCTACACGCTGCTGGCGGATGAGTTTTCGGCTGTCGGAAGAGCGCTTGCAGACGCCGGGCTGCAGTTCGTGTACCACAACCACAAGTTCGAGTTCGAAAAGTTCGAGGGCGAGACGGGCATGGACTGGCTGCTGCGCGCATCCGATCCCGAGGCGTTTCACTTCGAGCTGGACACGTACTGGGTGCAGGCCGGAGGCGCGACCCGGTCGGCTGGATCCGCAAAGTGAAGGACCGCATGAAGGTCGTGCACTTGAAGGATATGGCGATTGTAGGCGATCAGCAGGTGTTCGCCGAGATCGGGGAAGGCAATTTGAATTGGCCCGCCATACTAGAGGCATGCGAAGAAACGGGCGTTGAATGGTACGTCGTAGAGCAGGACGTATGCCGGCGCGACCCGTTCGAAAGCCTGGCCATCAGCTACCGGGCGCTGGCGAAGCTGGCAAACGGTTAGAGCGGTTGCGGCGCCGTGAGCCTTCAAATGGGACAAAAACGCTCCGAAAGCGGAATGAGGCTTTCGGGGCGTTTTTGTGTCAGGAAGCAGTGCGGCTGGCATGCTCCGTGTACAAGCAGACGGTACTGGTTGGTTTGTTTAAAGAACCGGTTCGCTATGCAGCGACTTTCGGGGCGCTGTTAAGCGCCGATTTGACGGAATGAAGATGCAAGGAACGATTGTTCTCTACATAACGACGGAAATTCGTACGGAGCGACCTTCGAGGCGCTAATGCAGTGTTTTTCCATTTTAGCTCGAAATCAGCGTTTGTAAGGTCGCTGTTTAGCGAACACAGGCTTTATTGCAGTAGACGGCACCGGTTGGTTTGCATAAAGAACCGGTTCGCTATGCAGCGTCTTGCGGGACGCTATTAAGCGCCGATTTGACGGAATGAAGGTGCAAGGAACGATTGTTCTCTACATAGCGACGAAAATTCGTGCGGAGCGACCTTCGAGGCGCTAAAGCCTGGTTTTACTATTTTAGCTCGAAATCAGCGTCCGTAAGTTCGCTGATTAGCGAACACGGGCTTTATTGCAGCAAAAAAGCGCCCGCGGGCCGCCGGAATCGACCGGCTGTCCGCGGGCGCTTTGCCTGAGCATGTATAGGCGGCCGCCGCGGGGCCGCATGGCGTGCAGCTGCCGCTTCAGCTAAAGTGGCGCGCTCAGCCGCAGCTGCAGTTCAGCACCGGCTTGCGTGCCGCGAGCGCTTCGTCGAGCCGTCCGACGACCGTCGTGTACGGAGCGTTCTGCACGAGCGCAGGGTTCTCCTCCGCTTCGCGCGCGATCCGGATGAGCGTATCGACGAACGCGTCGAGAGTCTCTTTGCTTTCCGTCTCGGTCGGCTCGATCATGATGCATTCCTCGACGTTGAGCGGGAAATAGATCGTCGGCGGATGGTAGCCGAAGTCGAGCAGCCGCTTGGCGATGTCGAGCGTGCGCACGCCGAGCTTTTTTTTGGCGCGTGCCCGACAGCACGAATTCGTGCTTGCAGGCGCGGTCGTACGGTACGTCGAAGTACGGCGCCAGCCGGCGCAGCATGTAGTTGGCGTTCAGCACGGCATTCTCCGACACTTGGCGCAGCCCTTCCGGGCCGAGCGTGCGCATGTACGTATAGGCGCGGACGAGAATGCCGAAGTTGCCGTAAAATCCTTTCACGCGGCCGATCGATTGCGGCGCGTCGTGCTGGAAGCCGTAGCTGCCGTCTTCATGCTTCACGATAAGCGGCGTCGGCAGGAACGGAATGAGCTTCGCCTTGACGCCGACAGGGCCGGCGCCGGGACCGCCGCCGCCGTGCGGAGTGCTCATCGTTTTGTGCAGGTTCAGGTGGACGACGTCGAAGCCCATGTCGCCGGGCCGGGTAATGCCCATGATCGCATTGGCGTTGGCGCCGTCGTAGTACAGCAGTCCGCCGGCCTCATGGACGATGCGGGCGATTTCGGCGATGTCTTCCTCGAACAGGCCGAGCGTGTTCGGGTTCGTCAGCATGAGCGCGGCTGTGTCGGGACCGACGGCGGCGCGCAGCTCCTCAAGGTTGACGAGTCCGCGCTCGTTCGATTTGATCGTGACCGTCGTGAAGCCGGCCGTCGTCGCGCTCGCCGGGTTCGTGCCGTGCGCCGAGTCGGGCACGATCACCTTCGTGCGTTTGTCGCCGCGGCTCTCGTGGTAGGCGCGGATCATCATCAGCCCGGTCCACTCGCCGTGCGCCCCGGCCGCCGGCTGCAGCGTTACCTGATCCATGCCGTTGACGGCGGCAAGGTCTTGCTGCAGCGTATATAACAGCTCCAGAGCGCCCTGGATCGAATGCTCCGGCTGGTACGGGTGAATTTTGGCGAAGCCCGGGAAGCGGGCGACGTCCTCGTTGATTTTCGGATTGTATTTCATCGTGCACGAGCCGAGCGGGTAAAAGCCGTTGTCGATGCCGAAGTTGCGGCGCGACAAGGCGGTATAATGGCGGATGACATCGACTTCGTACACTTCCGGCAGCTCGGCCGGCTGCTGGCGCAAATAGCTTTGCGGAATCAGCGACTCGATCGGGGCGTCGTCCGGGACGTCGCAAGCCGGCAGCGAGTAGGCGACGCGGCCCGGATGGCTCAGCTCGAAAATTAGCGCTTTGTCATGCTTCGCACCGCCGCCCGTGTTGGCCGTACCGGGATTGTCCGCGGCTCCGGCGTCTTTCGCGGCGGCTGCGGTCGCCGCAGCTCCCGTGCCGGCGCTTCCGGCTGCAGCGGCCGCGTAGCCGTTAGCAGCGCCCGTGCCAGCGCGTTCGTTTGTCTGCGTTGTTTGCGTCAAGTCCGTTCCGCTCATGCCAGCCCCTCCAGTACAGTAGCAAATTGATCGATTTCTTCGCGCGACCGCTGCTCCGTCACGGCGATGAGCATATGGCCGGCCAGCTCAGGATCGTCGCGGCCAAGATCGTAGCCGCCGATGAAGCCTTCCTCCAGCAGCTTCGCCTGCACGGCATCGATGTCAGCGCCGTCCGGCAGTTTGACGGCAAATTCGTTAAAGAAGGGCGTGTTCGGGAACGCCAGCCGCAGCTTGCCGCGGCTCAGCGTTTGCGCCGCGTAATGCGCTTTGCGGACGTTCAGCCTGGCGACGTCCTGCAGCCCTTGCTTGCCCATCGTCGATAAATAGACGGATGCGCACAGGGCGAGGAGCGCCTGGTTGGAGCAAATATTCGACGTCGCCTTCTCCCGGCGGATGTGCTGCTCCCGCGCTTGCAGCGTCAGCACGAAGCCGCGCTTGCCAATGCGGTCGACAGTCTGGCCGACGATGCGCCCCGGCATGCGGCGCATCCATTTGTCGGCGACGGCGAAGTAGCCGCAGCTCGGGCCTCCGAACGATGCGGGGATGCCGAGTGGCTGGCAGTCGCCGACGACGATGTCGGCGCCGAGCTTGCCCGGCGCCTCGATGAGGCCGAGCGCGAGCGGATTCGCGCTCACGACGAGCAGGCCGCCCGCCGCATGCGCCAGCTTCTCGGCGGCGGCCACGTCCTCGAGACAGCCGTAAAAATTCGGCGACTGCACCAGGATCGCGGCGGTATCGCTGTCCGCCTGCGCCGCCATCGCGTCAAGATCGGTCACGCCGTCCCGCGTGCCGATCTCGACGACGTCCAGGTTCAGACCGCGCGCCGTCGTGCGCAGTATCGCCTTCGCCTCGGGATGCACCGCCTTCGAGACGAGCAGCTTCTTGCGCCCGGTGCGCCGGCGGCGAGCGCGCCCGCTTCGGCGAGCGCTGTCGGTCCGTCGTACATCGAGGCGTTCGCGACCGCCATGCCGGTCAGCTCGCAAATGTACGACTGGAACTCAAAGATCGCCTGCAGCTCGCCCTGCGAAATTTCCGGTTGATAAGGCGTGTACGCGGTGTAAAACTCCGAACGCGAAATGACGTGGTTGATTACGACCGGCAAGTGATGGTCGTACATGCCGGCGCCGAGGAACGAGGCGTACCGGTCGAAGTCGGCGTTCTTGCCGGCAAGCTTGCGCATGTGGCGCAGCATCGACGGCTCGTCGAGCGCCGGCGAGACGTCGAGTGTCCCTTGAAAACGGACGGAAGCGGGAATGTCGGCGAACAGCTCTTCGACCGATTCGACCCCGATCGTCTGCAGCATGTCGTTGCGGTCTTTTTCCGTGAGCGGCAAATAGCGGTGCTTGATCAGCGTCATACGGCGGCTCCTCTCTTGTAGAACGGCGTCTTGACGACCTTTGCTTTCAGCTTCTGGCCGCGAATTTCAACATAAAGCTCGGTGCCCTGCTCGGCATAGGCGCGGTCCACGAGCGCAAGTCCGACATTCGTCTTCAGCGTCGGCGACTGGGTGCCGGTCGTCACCTCGCCGATCCGCTTGCCGTCTCCGTCAAACACCGGGTAGTGCGAGCGCGGTATGCCGCGGTCGATCATCTCGATGCCGACGAGGCGGCGCGGCGCACCTTCTTCCTTGTGCTTCAGCAGAGCGTCCCGCCCGATAAAATCGCCCTTGTCCAGCTTGACGAAAATGCCGAGCCCCGCCTCCAGCGGCGAGATGTCCGCGGACAGCTCCTGCCCGTAAAGCGGCAGCCGCGCCTCGAAGCGCAGCGTGTCGCGCGCGCCGAGTCCGGCGGGAACGAGACCGTCCGCCGCTCCTTCCGCCAGCAGCCGCTTCCACAGCTCGAGGCTGCGATCGGCCTTGACGTACAGCTCAAACCCGTCCTCCCCCGTATAACCGGTGCGGGAGACAAGCGCCGGAATGCCGGCGACGTGCGCTTCCTCGTAGAAGCGGAAGCTTTTCAGTTCGGCGAGCGGGGCGTCGGTCAGCCGCTGCAGGATGCGCTCGGCATGCGGCCCTTGCAGCGCCAGCAGCGCCGTCTGCTCGGAAATGTCTTCGATCGTCACGTCGCCGAAGACGGCGGCTTGCTCGCGCAGCCAGGCCAAGTCTTTTTCGATATTGGAGGCGTTGATGACGAGCATGTAGCGCCCTTCGCCAAGGAAGTAGACGAGCAGATCGTCCACGACGCCGCCGCTCGGATAGCACATGAGGCTGTATTGACATTGGCCCGGCACGAGCTTCGCGACATCGTTTGTCGTTACCTTTTGCAGGAACGAAAGCGCGTCCTCGCCGACGATCCGCACTTCGCCCATATGCGATACGTCGAACAGTCCGGCCTGCTGCCGCACCGCCTCGTGCTCTTTCTGGATCCCGGAAAACTGCACCGGCAGCTCCCAGCCGCCAAAATCGATCACTCTTGCACCGTGTTCGGCGTAGAGCGGATAGAGCGGCGTTTTCTTAAGCATTCGATCATCCTCCACCGAAAATATTCGTCGCGCATATTGTGCCCAGAGTATGCCATCCGACCCAACCGGACGCAACAAAAAAGAGCGAAAAGCAAGCTCCGCGGCCGGCGCCGCTGCTTGCTGCAGCCGCTATCCGTCCTCGTAGCCGTGCTTTTCGCTCTGTCCTTTGTACCTGAGAGTTACCTTCGTCCCGCGCCGAAAGCCGCAAGCTTTGCGCCTCGGGCCGAAGTTTCCCCATGGGTGTCCGCCGCTCGCATGCCGCGCGCGAAGCTCTCCAGAGTTGCGTCCGGTGCAAGTCCTTTTGCCTGAGAGATTCACTGCCTCCGCAGCTTACTCCTTCGGCGCCGCCTAGACCGGTCCGCGCTGCCCGCGGTCCCGCCCGGCAATCTCTCCCTGCACCATCATTCGCCTGTATGCGATTATCTATATTATTATTACTCGCGGCTGGCGATCTTTGTCAACGCTTTTTTACGAGCAAAACGGACATTAAAAAATGTGTTCGGCTTGAGCGGATTCCTCTGGCAAATACTTGAAGCTCGCTGTAAAATAAATCTGACCGGGGCCTTTAATAAATGCTGCGAGAGCCGGTCATGGGAGTGAAGGCTGTACTGTCTCGATCGCTCATTACGGGAGGAGATTCGGTCTATGGCAAAGTCGTTTTTGAAAATCGCGGCGGTTTATTTCTCGATCGGTGTTTTACTGGGCTTGACAATGGGGATTATTCACGATTTCCGGCTCGCTTCGGTGCACGCGCATTTTAATTTGCTCGGATGGGTTTCCATGGCGCTGTTCGGACTCGTTTATCATTTCTATCCGCAGGCTTCGGAAACAGGTCTTGCTAAAACCCACTTTTGGCTTCACAACATCGGCTTGCCCGTCATGCAGCTCAGCATTGCGGTCATGACCTTGACGGACAGCATGGCACTGCTTCCTGTTGCGATTATCGCCTCCCTGCTTGTCGTCATCGGGGTGCTTTTGTTTACCGTCAATCTGTTCCGCCAGCTTGGCGCTGCGTCCGTCAAATCCCCAGTGTCCGGGAAGCACACGTCCATGAAGTAAATTCTTTTATGTGTTTGCGCAAGTTTCATTCAGCGGCCGCTCCGCCAAGTGAGCGGCCGCTTTTAGTGCGCCACGCATGGCGATTAACTAGGCGGTGAAAGTCCGCTGTGGGGGCTTGTAGTGGCCAACCACTAGCCAAGAGCAAGGGTGTCCATCGTG
>NZ_JXAK01000103.1 GCF_000829455.1 Gordoniibacillus kamchatkensis | reverse complement strand
TCCTCCATGTGCTTTCATAGCAGCGCCTCGCTTGCGTTTACGCACCTTCTTCCTTCTGCACCGTCGCAACAGCCTTTCCCTCCCCCCCACGCCAAAAAAAACAATCCGCGCCAAGGACGCGGGGCGCATCGAACGTTCTCTTTTACAGAAGTTCGACAAATCCCAACAAATCCCTTGCGCGGATCGCGTACAATTTTTTCCTGCCAAGCCGTTTCGTCTCCCTGCCGGTTCGTGCAGCCGGGCAAGCGTTACTCGAACTTAGGCAGCCAATCTCCGTGCGCCTCGATCAAATCGTCGCAAAGCGCCACGATGTCGTCCATCGACAGCTCGGCGGCCGTGTGCGGGTCGAGCAGCGCCGCATGGTAAATATGCTCCCGCTTGCGCGTTATCGCCGCCTCGATCGTGAGCAGCTGCGTATTGATGTTCGTCCGGTTGAGCGCCGCCAGCTGCGGCGGCAGATCGCCTACGTACGTCGGCGTCACGCCGCTCGCATCGACCAGGCACGGCACTTCGACGCACGCTTCCTTCGGCAAATTCGTGATCAGCCCCGTATTCATCACGTTGCCGCCGATTTTGTAAGGCACGTTCGTCTCCATCGCTTCGAAAATGTACGATGCATACTCGTGCGACCGTTCATGCGTGAGCGCCTTGTTGTTCACCATATCCTCGCGCATCGTTTTCCATCTCTCGATTTGGTTCACGCAGCGGCGCGGGTATTCGTCCAGCGGAATGTTGAACCGGTCGATCAGCTCCGGATACAGCCGCTTGATGAAGTACGGATGGTACTCGGCGTTATGCTCCGACGATTCCGTCACATAATAGCCGAACTTGAACATCAGTTCGAAGCGCACCATGTCCGTATGCTTCTCTTTTTGCTTCTCCATCGCGCGCCTTTTGATTTCCGGATACAGGTCGACGCCGTCCTTCGTGCACTCGAGCAGCCATGCCATATGGTTGATGCCGGCGATTTTCGTCTGAACGCCCTCCGTCTCCATGCCGAGCGCTTTGAACAAATGCGGCATGCACACTTGCACGCTGTGGCACAAGCCTACCGTTTTGACGCCGCCATACGTGTTCATGACGTTCGTGAGCACCGCCATCGGATTCGTATAGTTCAGGAACCAAGCGTCCGGACACACCTCGCGAATATCGCTCGCGAAGTCCAGCATGACCGGAATCGTGCGCAAATTGCGGAAAATGCCGCCGATACCGAGCGTATCCGCAATGGTCTGGCGCAGCCCATACTTCTTCGGTACTTCAAAATCGGTAATCGTACACGGATCGTAGCCGCCGACCTGAATCGCATTGACGACGTATTTCGCTCCGCGCAGCGCTTCCTTGCGGTCCGTATACGCTTTCACGACGCACTTGCTGCCGCTCGTCGCCTTCAAATTGTTCAGCATGTTCTCGGAATCGCGCAGCCGCTCGAGATCGATATCGAACAGTGCCAGCTCGAAGCCTTGCAGCGCCGGCGTCAGCATGCAGTCGCCGAGCACGTTTTTGGCGAAGACAGTGCTTCCCGCTCCGAGGAATGTAATTTTGGACATGAATGCGTTCCTCCTTCTATTCGTTGGGCCGAAGGCTTGGCGAAAAGTCAGTTTCTTTGCTGTATCAAGCCTTTCCTACCATTCACTATACACCTTGGCCTAGTGCGGCGAATATGGATAGAATCCACTTCCATATAGAGAAATGTAGTTTCTGGCGGTATAATAGCAGTATTATAGTCGCCCGAGAAAGTATGGCTGCACTGCGGCTTGGGAATGTGGGGCCCCGGCTTCGTTGAACTCGCGTTCCCGGGAATTGAATCAACGGTGGGAACACGAGTACGAAGGCGCACGCAACGCTCACCAACCCGCATTTCCCATACACCGCGCCGCCTTTCTCGCGCAGCCTGAGTATTACTGGTATTACGCCATGAAGGAGCTGCCCTCATGACCGCATCCGTTGCCATCAATCCGTTCCCCAGCAAAGGTGAACTCGTCGTCCTGTTTGCCGGGAACGAACAGACCGGACCGACCCATCAAGTGGGCCCGCAAGTGCGCGACTATCATCTCGTTCATTATGTCGTGTCGGGCCGCGGCCGTTTCCGCTGCATGGGACGCGACTACGAGCTGGGTCCGGGCGAGCTGTTTTTCATTTTTCCGGGGGAGCTTGTGTATTACGAATCCGATGCCGACGATCCGTGGCGCTACCGCTGGATCGGCTTTCGCGGCGAAAATGCGGACCGCCTGCTCGCTATGGTCGATCTGTCCCCGCACCGGCCTACGCTGCGCGCAGTGAGCGGGCGCCGCAACGCCGCCTTGTTTCACACCGTGGAACGGACGCTGCTCCTCGGCGATCCGGGCTGCGATTTGCGCGCCGAAGGCTACATGCGTCTGCTGCTCGGCGATTGGGCGCAAAGCCGCATGTCCGTCCCCGCCAGCAAGCAGGCCGAGCACCCGGCCAGGCATCACGTGGAGCAGGCGATCCGCTGGCTCAATTTGCAATACTCGAAGCCGATCTCCATCGAGGAAATGGCGCACACGTTCGGCTACCACCGTACGTATTTGTCCAAAATATTCAAGCAGTTCACCGGCTTGCCGCCCATGGGCTATTTGCTGAAAGTGCGGATGGAGCGCGCCAGGCAGCTGCTGCAAGAACCGCTTACGATCGAGCAAGTGGCCTCTTCGGTCGGATACCCGGACGCCCTTTATTTCTCCAAACAATTCAAAAAATGGTACGGCTGTACGCCGTCGGAGTTTCGTACGCAGCATCCCAATCGGCAGTACGAGTGTTAATTTTATAAAATTATCCCGGGAGCAGCCTTAAAATGATCGATTCTTACGAACGTTATAGCGGAGATTGCGTATACCTCCGTCTTTTGACGGAGCTGGACACCGACGCCTTGCTCGCGTTTCGCACACAAAACCGCGATTTTTTGCGGCCATTCGAACCGGCTCAAGCAGACGAGCATTTCACCAAGGAGCACGTGCGCAGCCTCCTTTCCCGTTGGACCGCCGAACGCGAGGCAGACGCATCGTACAGCTTCGGGATATTCGAATCAGGCTCCGAACAGCTCGCGGGCACGATTCGGCTCAGTGGCATCGTCCGCGGTGCGTTTCAGAACGCCATGCTCGGCTACGCTCTCGCCGAGAATCTCGGCGGGCAAGGCCGGATGACGGAAGCGGTGCGGCTCATTCTCGAAATCGCCTTCGGCCCGTTGCAGCTGCACCGGGTGCAGGCAAACGCCATGCCCCGGAATGTGCGCTCCCTTCGGGTATTGGAAAAGAACGGCTTTCGCCGCGAAGGCTACGCCCCGCGTTACTTATGCATCAACGGCGGTTGGGAAGACCATATTTGCTGCGCGATCACCGTCGAAGATTACGAAATCATCCGATTTGGACGCTTCCGGTTATAATCGGAAAACTGTTTGCAACTGGCTGCAAATCGTTTACAATGAGGAATTAGAGGAGGGATATCCATGACCCAAATGGACAACTTCGGCAAATTCCTGGAAGGACTTCGCGGCAGAATGTCGTTACGGGAAGCTGCGCAGAAGAGCGGGTTATCTCATGCCTACATTCGCGACCTAGAGCTTGAAAAAAATCGCTCTACCAATGATAAAATCAAACCTTCTCCGGAAACGCTGAAGAAATTATCGGAAGCTTATAACTACTCATACACCGACCTGATGCGCAAAGCAGGCTACTTGCGGGAATCGCTCAGCGACCGGCATCCCGTCGTTGACATCGATCTCCACCACATTTTGTTTATCGAGATCAGCGCCAAAGAAATTACTTATCACGCCCAAGACGTCAAAGTCATTAAGAGCATCGAGTCGCTGGTCGACTTCACGGAATTTCTCGAAAACTTGGACAGGCACGGATTCAAGAAGCTGGATAACGACTTGTTCGTGAACTTGCATCAGGTTCGGAGATATTCGGAGCGGGACGGCAAGCTTTACTTCGATACGGAAGCCCGCGGCAGCTACGTAACGATTTCAGCCATCCGGCAAAAACGTTTCCACGACCTGATCCTCCGTTCCGTCGCCCGCAACACCAACACAAGCCTCGAATACAACTTCGGCAGAAGCTCCGCCGGCGTTACGCTTCTGCCTGCGGAAGAATAATCGTTTCCGAAACCTGAGCGTACGGCTCAGGTTTTTTTATTTTTTCTTTAACTCCCCGGCCCCGCAGGATTTTGTCGAACTGCAGTCGAAACAATTAAGTAACCTGGTATTGCGTTGAATGATCGTAAGGAGCGACATTTTTGATTGCATTGAAGTACTTGCTTATCGAACTCACTTATCTCATGCTATGGCCCTCGTTTTTCAGCTTTGCGCTCAAACTGTTTCGTTTCCCTCTTAAGGCATTTATCGTGCAGATCGCTTTTTCCAGTATTTTACTGTCTCAACTATCCACGCTGATTCAATCTACAAAGCTTGCTTATTTCATGTCCATTCTTCACTGTTTAGGCACAATGCTTGCGATGTGGCTTATTTTTCGCGTACGGCTTATGTATTCCATAATCATGGTGCTCTTGGCGGATCTTGTCTTTTCGGTTACGGAATATGCGATAAATATTATTAACCCGAGCGGCTATATAACGTTTGTAACCGAAGATAATATGTTTCATTTTTTTGTTTCAGGCATTCCCTTTATTATAGCCGTCAACCTGATTACTGTCGCCATGTCATGTTTTAGACTAGGTTTTACGTTTATTTCACGCAGCGGGCAAACGAAGCGACTGCAATTCGTCGGGAGCACGGTAGTTAAAATCACTATTTTTGCAGGGATGCTGATGCTTGCGATCTCTAGTTTGTTATACTATTTCATACCGAAAATCCTTCTTGCATTCGCGTTGGCCTTGTTCATCGTGCTAGCCATTCTGCTGCGGAAATCGTATCGCTGGGAAATGGAAGAAATGAAAGAATAGGTGCCGGTTGGAATCCGGGCGAACATTGAACAAGACATTCATTAGAATTTCACGAGTTAAAAGGAATTTTGTCGTTGTTTGTCGAATATAGGTAGTAAGGTGATGAAATATGAAGTTTTTTATCATATGGCTAAGTTATATGTTTTTCTGGTCATCCATCATTAGCTTTGGTCTCGTTCTGTTCAGGTTTAAAATTCGCCAATTCTTGCCGCACATCTTGTTTGGCAGCTTCGGTCTTTCCACCATCGGCGTCATTATGCAGTCGCCAAATTTAGTACCCTTTCTTTCCATGGTCCTTTTTGCAAGCGGTACCTGCTGCATGTGGCTGATTTTACGCTTTCCCTTCGGCCATGCGCTATTGCTCATGACTGTCAGCTATATGGTCGCTCTAATGACAGAATGGCTGATGAATTTGCTTTTGCCGGCAACTACCATAGTGGTAATATCGGAAGATAATCAGTTTCGATTCTTGGCGTCTGCCGTGCTCATGTCATCTTTTCACTATTTATACTGTATGGTCTTGCGCCGATTCCGATTGGGATTTTCGTTCCTTTCTCAATCTTACACAGGCAAACAATTTTTCAAACAAAATTCCAAAACATTTAAGGCTGCAATATGTATCAGCATCCTCGTTCTATTGACAACAAGTATTTTGTTTTATATGAAACCTGGGCTCAATTACATCTTAGCTCCACCTGCCCTATTGGGCCTGACAATACTGTTTAAAATTTCATATAGATGGGAATTTACAGAATAATTATGCATTCGACATAAAATGTGGTTATTATCGCAGCCTCGCTGTTTTTTTTTCGCGCTTTTCCCTTGTGCTATAAGCCGCTTTTAGTTAATCTATACATAATGGAATCGTTATGTGACTTTCCCCCCTCAACATCATTTTTCGACATTTTTTTCTCATATGGGTAAACAGAAGTATATGAACCTTAAAATTTTGAGCTGACTATCATAACCAAAGATATTAAATTAACATTCTGTGAAACAGTGGCACTTAATAGGTCGAGCAATAAGATAAGGGGGCTTTTCTTTTGTTGAATCAGTTAGCAACCGTTTTATTTTCTTTTATAGAATTTTTCTGCGGACTTATATGCGTCTTGACGATATTTAGATTGCCTATACGTTTTAGGCTTATAAGAATAAGTTTCATGGTACTAGTCCTCTCTATTATCAGCTCATATACTTTTGCTTATATTCCTGATTTTGCTCTAATCATTAATTTTGCATGTCTAACCATTATTCTAACAATCTTTTATCAATTGCCTTTTTTCTATTCGTTACTCGTTACTTTCGTATTTTATTTACTGGGAGTAATTTTCGAATACGGCTTCTTCTCTCTAATGGGAAATGTATTACATATTTCGTTGGATATTGAATCTCTAGGTGTAAATTTAACTTATGTAATTACTGGAGTCATTCAACTGATTATAGCTTGGTTGCTTGAACGTAAAAAACTGGGTTTTATGTTTATTTCTAGATATTTTTCTATGAGACATGCTGTAAAAGGATATAACTTTGCTTTGTCAGCTGTATTAATCGTGGGGATCATGTCAGTTCAAGCAGCATCCCTTGTCGTGGTGAATAAGTCGTTCAACGTTACAAACTTCTATTTGCTAATGTTAATTACGATTCTATTTTTATTAGGTATTTTCATTGCCTATCGCCAAAACAAACGACAGTTGAAAGAGAAGCACGAAAGGTTGGAAAAAAGGTGAATTTTATCGATAACCTTGCGACGCGCTGGACTAATTTCATACGTTCAAATTATCAAAATGCCGCTTCTGAAAAAGTTTTATTCTATGCCATCAGCCTTTCAATAAACACATTCTTATCTTATTTCTGTACACTGCTCATTTGTGCTTTTACAAATCACTTGCAGCAGGCTGTAATTGTAATTGTTATGTATAGTTTACTTCGTACCACAAGCGGCGGGGTGCATTTATCGACTTCTTTACGCTGCTGTACATATTCCATACTTATGTTTACGATTATTTCTCATATATCTTTTGATTTTAATTACATGCATATAGGGTTAATTATTACGATCTTGTCATCTCTTATTTTAATGCGGACTGCACCTGAAGGAATAAAAAATATAAGTAGAATTCCAGAGAAACACTATCCACTTTTGAAACTAATTTCTGTAGCTTTGGTACTTTCCAACATTTATATTGGTTCTTCAATTATTGCAATTGCTTTCTTTGTTCAAGCAATTCATACGACCAAATTCGGGTATTCTCTCATCTCTTTTGTCGAGAGGATCATAGATCATACTTTAGGAAAGGAGGGAGCTGAGCATGAAAGTTAAAATTGCGTTCGTACTGAATGCAGTGCTGCTGGTGGTCGCTTCTTTATTCGTCTCAACCAATTCCTACACACTGCACCGCCCGGAAACTCCGGAAGAACTGCTGAAGTAGTCCGCCAACAGCCGCTCGGCTCAGCCGGGCGGCTAACCAATCATCTATCCTGGAGCTGATCCCCGATGACCCAGAGAATTCCCGTTACGCGCGACGGTAAGAGAGGATCGGACATCCTAGTCATCGATTCCAACGATGTGCTCAAGATTGAAATTATACGGGACCACAGGTACTTGGTCCATACCAAAGACAATCAGTACTATCTGGACTTGACTCTGGACAGCATTGAGGAATGGCTTTACGAAGACGGGTTTCGCCTTTTGGACAGCTCCAACATCGTGAACATGAACCAGGTTCAAGACTACGACGCCCGCAACGGAACTGTATATTTCGGCGATCCGTTGCGCAAGAAGACGAAAACCGCATCCGCAGCCAGAATTCATAAGGAACATATCGAGACGGTTATAGACATGCTGCGCTCCGCCCAGGCGGAACGAACCAAGGAGGAATACAAACCGTATATTCCGCAGCCCTACGAGACCGAAATTATAATTCCCCAGGAGGAAGATGACAAATTCTCGCGTTCGTACGCCACCATCCGAGCGATGAACGCACGCAGGAAAGCTGAAGAAAAGATTAAGCACATGGCTTACCATGATGCGTTAACGAATCTTCCCAATCGGCTGTTGTTCCACGACCGGATGCTGCATGCTTTTAACCGCGCGCGCGAAAACGGAACTCAGACGGCGGTTATTTTTTTCGACTTGGACCGGTTTAAGGTCATTAACGACACACTCGGCCATCATATCGGCGATCGTCTGCTGCGCGACGTTGCGGGCAAAATTAAAACCTACGTTCGCGAGGAAGACATCGTGGCCCGGTACAGCGGCGACGAGTTCTTGATCCTGATGCATGACATTAAGCACATCGATCAAGTGACGCAATTCGTCAAAGGCATTCCGAAAGTGTTGCGCGATCCTTTCATCTATGAAGAACAGGAGCTGTTCGTTACGGCCAGCATCGGAATTACGCTGTTCCCGGACGACGGTACGGACGCTGACACGCTTATCAAAAACGCCGATATTGCGATGTACCGGGCCAAGGAAAAAGGCGGCAACACGTTCCAGCTGTACCATCCGGAGATGAACATGCGCTCGCTTCATTGGCTCAATCTCGAAACTCATTTGCGCAAAGCCGTGGAGAAGGAAGAATTCAGCGTCTATTATCAGCCTTTGGTGGACCTCGGCACAGGAAAAATTTTCGGCATGGAATCGCTGCTCCGCTGGAACCACCCGGAATGGGGCATGGTGTCTCCCGGCGAATTTATTCCGCTTGCGGAAGAAACGGGCCTTATCGTTCCGCTCGGCAATTGGGTGTTAAAGCAGGCGTGCAAGCAAACTTACGAATGGAGCCAAATGGGCTTTCCGAAGCTGTGCGTCTCCGTGAACATCTCCATGAACCAGTTCCACCAGCCCAATTTCGTACAGCTCATTCAGGACACGCTGCGCGAGACGAAGCTGCATCCGAACCAGCTATGTTTGGAAATTACCGAGTCGGTCGCTATGAAGAACGTCTCCTACATCATGGAAACGATGGAGAACCTGAAGCAGCTCGGCGTGCAAATCTCGATCGACGATTTCGGCACCGGCTATTCGTCGCTTAGCTACCTGAAAAAATTCCGCGTCCATACGCTCAAAATCGACCAGTCGTTCATTCGCGACATTACGGTTGACGAAGATAGCGCCGCTATTGTAACAGCTCTTATCGCGATGTCGCGCAAGCTGAAGATCAAGTCGCTCGCCGAAGGGGTCGAAACGCAGGAGCAGCTGCGCTTCCTCAAGGAGCAGGGCTGCGACGAGATTCAAGGTTATATTTTCAGCACGCCGCTTGCGCCGGAGCATTTCGAAGAACTCGTTAAAAACAATAAGCTGCTCGAGATATATTAACAAGGAGAAAAAGTAAAGCGGCTCTTACCGCGCAACCTTTTTCTCCTTTTTTACGTTTAGAATAGATAGAACTTCGAAGAAGGAGTGGAGCTACGAAAGTATGACTGTTAAACCTGCAAGCTCCGCAATTGCTCCGGGAATGCCGCCGCGCCGTCCGGGAGCTCGAAAAAAAAGGCGCTCCTTCTGGGGCTTTTTGCTCCTGTATGCGGTATCGTTCTGTATGTTTTTCGCGATTTTGTTCTCCATATGGTTTTATTTGACGCCGTGGGGCGCCGATCTTCGCTATATGATGGCGGATACGCTCATTACGACGCAGCACCGCGACTGGGCCAAATATTTGATCGGCTCGAGCGCGCTGGAAGAGCGGGTTGCCGCGTACATGAAGCAGTTCAACGATATGGGCGACAAACCCGACGAGCGCGTTTCCGAGCCCGCCGTAGCCGTTACGTCGCCGCAAAAACCGAAGGAGCCCTACGAGATTGAACCGGTGGAAGGCAAAGGTTTTAAAGGCTACATCGTATACATCAACGATCCGACGAAGCTGCGCGTCATCGTTCCAAACCGTGTCGGCAAAGGCGAAAAAGTGACATCGATGGTGCAGCGAACCGGAGCGCTGCTTGGCATTAACGGCGGCGGGTTCATCGACCCGAACTGGGAAGGAAACGGCTTCCAGCCGGAAGGCACCGTCATGTCCGGCGGCCAAATTTACTACAACGACAGCGACAAAAAGACGAAGCAGCATATGATCGGCATCGATAAAACCGGGCGCCTGATCGCAGGCAACTATTCCGCGAACGAGCTGCTGCAGATGGGCGTACAGGAAGCGGTGTCGTTCTCGCCGCGGTTTATCGTGAATGGCGAAGGCCAGATCAAAAATCAGGCCGACGGCTGGGGCATCGCCCCTCGAACCTGTATCGGCCAAACGAGAGACGGGCGCATCGTATTCGCCGTTATCGACGGGCGCCAGCCTGGCCATAGTATCGGAGCTACGTTATACGACGTCCAGAAGCTGTTCCTCGAGCGGGATGTCGTCATAGCTGCGAACCTCGACGGCGGTTCGTCCACCGTTCTCGTCAAGGGCACAGCAGGCGCCAAGCCGGAAATTGTCAACAAGCCTTCCAGCGAGTACGGCGAGCGGTATTTGCCGACCGCCTGGCTGCTCTACGACAACCCGCAAACGGTGCTCAACAAAAACATTTGGGAAGGGCTCGATATTCGTAAAATCGACCCTTCCAAGTGGTAAGGCAGGCAAAGATAGGCTCCGCCTATACTTGTTTATGGCGAAAAAGCCCGACGGTATCTATGACCGTTCGGGCTTTTTCGGTGTTCCGCAGGACTGCTTGCACGTTTAGCGGACTGCTGTCGGCTCCGGTTGTTGCTCTTCTTCCGCGGCAATCGACGCTTCCAGGGATGCTGCGCCTCCGGACACGGATGCGTCTGCCGTCTCTTCGTCCCCTCCGGAAGCTCCCTCTCTCCACACCTTAACTTGCCGCGCGGCTTGTGCCGTCACGTCCTTCGCTTTGCCGATGAATTCCGAAGTATGCGTGCCGACCTGCTTCGCCAATTGCTGCGTCTTCCCCGACACCGCCGAGGCGATTTGCTGCGTCCTCTCGCTTACTTGCTGGCAGCCGCTCGCGATGTCCGCCCGCAGCTCGCGGCCCGATTTCGGCGCCAGGAGCAGCGCCGTCACGGCCCCCAATACGGTGCCGGCAATAGCGCCCGCGATAATATCTTTGCTTCTTTGGTTAGTCATCATGGATCCTCTCCCTACTCGTTCTCGCGTTGTTTTGCTTCCGCGCGCATTTTTCGTCCCGACTGCCATTGCCGCCATAGCTGTACGCCGGTTGCGGCCCATTCCAGCGCTTCCTGGACACGAGCCCGGTGCGTATGTACCGCCTGTTCCACTTCAAGCACCGACCGCGCCAGTTGGCGCGACGCTTGCCGCACCGTGCCGCCGACTTCGTTCAGACTGTCGCCGACATTCCGCACCGAAGCGGTAAACGAGGATAGCTCCTGCAGCTTGCTTTGGACTTCGGCCGCTATCGCTTCTGTTTGTTGCAACAGCCTGGTCGTTTGTCCGCCGGTCTCCTCCAGCTGAAGCTCGAACCGCGCCAGTGCATGGCTCACTTGCCCCATCGTCCGGCTGACCGCCAGCATCGTCCGCACAGCTACAGCAGTCAGGACGACGAATGCCGCCGCAGCGACTACTGCGCACCACTGCGCCACCTGCATCGTTTTGCACCTCCCGGCACCCGGGACGAATGCCCAGGGAATAGTACAGTATAAGTAAGAGGGGCTTGGCTTGACACAACAATTTTTACGGCTTGCGGGAATAGGATCGATTGGGTAGTATAAAAATAAAGATGGAGCCGTGCTGGTAACACGACTCCACCGGCAATAGGCCGCTTCAAAGGCGATCGGCTCGGTAAGCAGTCGCATATCAGATAGACCGCACACCAGGCAGAGGGGCGGTCTATCTGCGTTTATTGGACATAAGTGCGATAACGACGTTCACAATCAGCGTCAGCAGCGCGATAAGCAGCATACCGAAACCGATCATTACCGTTAAGGCATCTTTGACGTCCACACGCATCATCTCCTTTCGGAGATGAGCCGACCGCCCTTGCAAAGCCTACTATTGTCACTAGCGATTATATCATTTCAAATTACCCCGAACTGGCGTTCGAGATGCCGTTCCACCGTCTCCACCGCATCGCTGATGCTCGTCACGGCGTAACGTATCGGTTCCCGCTCGTACTGCTCCCCTGCATGGGCGTAGCGCGGATCGTAGTAATAGTCAAGCAGCAGCCCCACCGCTTCCGCATACCGTCCAAGCAGCAAATGCTGCTCGATCTGCGCCGCGATCGGCGTATGCATCCGCTTCTGGATGCGTTCGAACGCCTGCAAGCATTCGTCGCGGTGCTTCTCCGGCTCGTAATCGGCAATTATGTGGTTCACGCGCGCCTCTTTCGGCATGTCGAGAAACAGCTGCGTCCCCCTTGCCTTAGCCGCCATCAAAAACTCCGGCATCACCGCTTTGCCGATGCGCTGGCTCTCTGCCTCTATCAATACGTAAGGTTCATTCCGGCAACGAATCAGCTCGTGCAACAAAAGCGCTTCAAACGTCTTCTGATTGTTCGGCTTCAGCCCGATTTGCCCGAAAATCGAGCCGCGATGGCCCGCCATCCCTTCCAAGTCGAGCACCGGGTAGCCGCGCTTGGCCAGCTCACGCAAAATCTCCGTCTTTCCCGTGCCGGTGAACCCGTTAATCACGACGCATTCCGGGCGAAAATCGAACGTCTCCAGCGTCTCATGCACCCATTTGCGATACGCGCGAACGCCGCCGGCCAGCCGGTATACGCGCATGCCCATCAAGGCCAGTACGGTAGCCGACGTTTTGCTGCGCATGCCGCCCCGCCAGCAGTACACCGCTTTGCGGCCGGGAAGCTGCTCGAATTCGCGGATGAACGCCGGCAGCTTCGCCGACACGATTTCCAGCCCCCGCTCCTTCGCCGCGTGAATGCTCACTTGCTTGTACAACGTGCCGATCTCGGCCCGCTCCTCGTCGCTGAACAAAGGGATGTTGAGCGCGCCGGGAACGGCGAATTCATCGAATTCGCTCGGCGAACCTCGGCGTGATGATCTCGTTCATCTATATGGCCAGTCTCATTCACAAGTGGTGGCTGCCGCAGCTGCGCATTGGCCGTAAGCGCCTGCTGT
>NZ_JXAK01000102.1 GCF_000829455.1 Gordoniibacillus kamchatkensis | reverse complement strand
GCGGGCGCTGCGGCCCGGGCACCTGCACGGCGTCCGCCCGCCGCCACCGGCACCGGCGACGCAAACCGGCCGCCCGCGCCGAGCGCCAGGGCGGTCACACGCCCGTCGCCGTCGCCGACGAGCAGCGTCGGCGGCATCCCGGCGGCGCTTGCCACGGCCAGCGCCGCATACGACGGCACGCGGTAGCCCGCCTGGGCGTCGGACGCCGCGGTGCTTGCAGCAACGGTACCCGCTTTCGCCGCGCCAACTCCTGCCGTGCCAGCCGTTGCTTTCGCCTTGCCAGCCACTGCGGTGCCGGCGGCACCCGCGCCTTGCGCCGCCGTGCCGCCCGCGTCCTCGAGCCGCAGCGGCTGCGGCCCGGCGAACCGGTCAGGCGGCGCTACGCCTGCCGGCACCGCCTCCGCCGTGCCGCTCGCAGCCGGCTCCGGCCCGAGGTTGATGTAGACGCTCACGGATCCGTCCGCGCTGCCGAGCAGCAGGTCGGCGCGGCCGTCCCCGTTCACGTCCATAAACGCCGGCGAAGCTCGGTACGGAAGGTCGATCGCGTTCGCAAGCTCCTTGTAGTCGGGGTACCTCGCGCCGGTGATGATTTTGGCTGCTGGTGCCGCCGAACTCCCGCTCGCAGCGGCGCCAACGCCCTGCCCCGCAGCCCCCGCGGAGCTCGCCCCGTTCCCGGAGCTTGCCTTGGCGGTTCCACCGGATGCGCTGCCGCCTGCGACCGAGCCGCCGCCAATTGCTTCATCTGCCGCACTCCCGCCGCTGATGGCAAACAGATGCGTCCCGCTGCCGTAAAACGAGTTCGGCGCTTCACCGTGGAACTTCGGCTGTGCCGAGGTGCCCGTATTCAGCTGCGCGGATACCGATTCTTTCCACAGCCCCCACTCGTACGTGGAGCGCACCAGCGAAAACGACGGAATTTCGCGGTACTCTTTCAGCATTTCCGCCCACTGGATGCCGTCCCGGTCGCGAATGGCCGGCATCGCTTCAAAATGGTTCTGAAACGCCATTGCCGGACGTCCGTATGGCCCGAGCACTTTTTTTACCGTGAGGCCGTATTTGCGCTTCGATACGAACGAGACGTACTCCGTCCGGTATTGCGCATTCGCCGCTGAGAACGCGAAGTGAAAAAACGGCTCGAGCGGCAGCTTCGTTTTGTCGAAGTAAGCAGCGCCCCGCACGGGCTTCGCCTTCTCGTTAAACTGCTTCACCAGCGTCGGAAATCCCGCGGCCGGGTCCATCCCGCTCTGTAAATCATACCCCGTAATGAAATACCGATTCGGCAAAAACGCGCTCGACAGCAGCACGCTGCCGCCGCCGTACGCATTCGCCGTAGCGATCGAGACGCCGTCCAGCGCCACAAGCGTGAGCGCGGTCGACGGCTTCATGCCCGTCCCCCAGGCGAACCCGGGCAAGTCGTCCATGCTCGTATGGGTAAAGAAATTGGAGCTGAACATTTGGAACACTTGCTGCATCCCCCGCAAGTCGGCATCGACCTGGGGATAAGTGAACGCCGGCTTCGCCGCGGCGCTGTGCACGGGTTCAAGCTGCTGCGCGCCGAGCAGCGCGAGCGGAACGTCGGCGGCGAAAACATTTTCAAGGAACAGGTGGCCGCCCTTCCGCACGTACTCGGTCAGCCGTTCGGCATGAGCGAGCCCTTGCGCCGTATGCAGCCCCGGATCGAGGTAGACGGCGTCGTAGCGCCCGAGCTGTCGGGCAGACAGCCCATTCCAATCGCGCCGTTCGACCGTCAAGTTGGCAACGTTCGATTGCCGGAACTGGTCGTAGGCCGAGGGATCGTAGCTGTCTCCGTTCGTCGCGTACAGCAGCCGGATGGTTTCCTGCCGGTGCAGCGAGAACAGTGCGGTCAGCACGGCCGCCGCCAGCAGCACCGCATACAGCAGCGTCCGCTTGCTGAAAAAAGTCGAGACACGCAATATAAATCCCTCATTGCTTCAGGTTTATTGTCCTTGCCATTATAGCATTTTCCGCCGGTGTTGTTAACTTTTCGGGGTTCCTCCGCCCGCATCGAAGCGTGTCGAAACCGGCCGCCTGAAGCTCTTGCACAGCAAAATCGGCATACGCCCGAACAGCCTTTTCTCATGGCTGACGATTTCGGACGTATGCCGATGTCGGTGCATTCGAACAACCGATGCCCGCGGGTCCTCCGCGGCCAACTATTACTCATGGCAGCGTTGCTTCCGGGCTGCTTACATGCACCCGGGGAACATGCCGGTGGAGATGGCGATGCGATTCTAGGCGTTGATCGTATTGATGGCCATAATGAGCGTCACGTATTCCTTCTCGTCAAACAAAATGGCCCGGCGATTTGTGAACGAATCGCCGGGCCATTTTACCGCTTTGTGCGGCCGTTCAGGATGGAACCGAGGAATTATTTGCGCCAGTCGTAAGGCAGAAGGTCCTTGAGGGCCACGATCACATCTTCCCCTACCATCACTTCCGTATGCAGATTATCGTTGTGAAGCTGGCTAATAAATTCGCGGCAGCGGCCGCACGGCGGCATGACGCTTCCGTCCCAGCCGACCGCGACCATTTTCAGGACGCGGCTCTCGCCCTGGGTGACCATGGCGGCTGCAGCGGCGTGCTCCGCACAAAAGCCCATGGAGCATGCCGTGTCTATGCAGACGCCGGTGTATACATTTCCGCTTTCGGTGAGAATGGCCGCTCCTACTCCTCCGGCTTCGGCATAGTCCGAGAGCTTGCGCGGATGCAAGACGGATTTGGCTTTGGCGTAAAGCTCCTCAAATGTCACAGCTCGGTCGCACTCCTTACCTTCATATTTGCATCTCCCAAGTAGTGCCGGCGTCTGCCGCACCCCGTTCGGCCAGCACTTGCTTCAGCGCATTCATCGCATTAATCGCCGTCGGAAAGCCGGCGTAAGGCACGGTCTGAAGTACGGCTTCCTCCAGCTCGCGAGGCGTGACGCCTACGCCTAGGGCGGCGCCCAAATGTACGCGCAGCTGCGGTTCGCGGCCGCCCATCGCCGCCAGCATGGCGACCGTCGCCAGCTCCCGCTCGCGCAACGACAGTACACCTCTGCTGTAAATGTCGCCGAAGGCGAATTCGACGATATAGCGCCCGAGATCGCCAAGCGGCGCCACGACTTGTTCGCCGGCGTGGCCATCCACTTCGGCGAGCTTGGCAAGGCCTCTTTCGTACCGGTCGTGATCTTGTGATATCATGTTCGTTTGCGCTCCATTTCGCTGTAATGTTCGATTTTGCTGCGAATTGCCGCCAGACCTTGCTCCAGCTCCTGGAGCCGTCGAGTCAGCTCGGCTTCGTGCTTCTCGAGCAATTCGCGCCGAGCGGCGACAGTGCCGTCTCCTTGGCGGCGCAGCTCGGCAAACCGCGTCATGTCGGCGATGCTCATGCCGGTTGCGCGCAGCCGGTCCAGGAAAGCGATCCAGGCGAGATCGGCGTCGCTGTAAGCGCGGTAACCGTTTGGCTCGCGGCGTACCCGGTCGAGCAGGCCGATCTTCTCATAATAACGGAGCGTGTCGGCGCTCCGGCCCGATTGGCGGGCCATGTCTCGGATGGTGTACATTGTCTGCTTCATGAACTTAGTATAAACGTTGGAGTGCGCTCCAAGGCAAGTCCAAAAAATAAATACGACCATCCTCAGCCTAAATGGCAAGCATGGTCGTATTTGAGCGAAGCAATTTGAACTTGTACACGGCTTGCATCTTTCACATTTACATGGCTAATGGGGGGAGGAGGACTGCAGAATCGGATAGGCATACAACGCTCGTACAAAGCAACATGGAAAACAACTTTTGAGCACCCATGAGAACTTTGACTCGGGCGCTAAAGCCGTACTTTTTGAAGAAATCTATTAAAGCGATTTCGAAAATATCCCGTTGCGAAATATTTTTTTCTTCGCTAAATTCGCGAGCCAGCATATCGATATTATGGTTCATGTAGACCGATTTTGTTGTATAAACACCGGGAATTACGTAGCGAGGCAATTCAGACAAGGGACCATGATTTTTTACTATTTCCACTAATGTATCTTTATTTGCTTCAAAAAATGTCAAAAAGCTCGTCATGCGTTCCGGCGACCAATCCAAGTTTTCGAGTTCAGTTTGATCTTGGCCAGACGTTGCTGCGAATTGCTTCGCTTCCTCTTCAGTTTCGACATGTACGGTGCTCTCATAATTTTTTTTCTCGCTGTTCCACACATATCCTAAGCTTTTCATATAGTTCGCCATTTGCCTGTGATCAGCAAAGTGCAACCTTTTCGCGACTTCTTTAGCTTCCAGCCCCTGCTGGAACATCGCGATGATCTGCACTTCTTTCCCGCTAACTGCAGCAAGAGTCTTGGCCACATTGTTCATCCCCTTTTATTTTTTATAATTTTAGAACATCTATAAGTAACTTACTGCTTTTTCCAGGTCGGCTTTCTTGACATGGGTATAGACGCTGGTAGTCGTTAACGATGTATGTCCCAGCAATTTTTGAATATGGACGATGTGAACGTCTTTTTTCACCAAATTACTCGCAAAAGCATGCCGCATCGAGTGACAGTTAATTTCGCTGCTCCAGCCGAGTTCCGAAACTATATTCGCTATAACTTTATTGACATAAGAGCGCGACAACCTGCCGGTATAATTGGTTCCGAAGAAGAAATCCGTATCCGTTGACGTTCTCCCGTGCTCCCAATAATGGAGCAGCAACGTTTTCAGCTTTGGATTGATCGGTATGTGCCTTTCTTTTTTCCCCTTTGTTTTCGTCACTTTGATCACGTTTTTGGCGAAATCGACGTCTTGCACCTTAAGGTTCAAACATTCGGATATGCGCATGCCTGTATAATAAAGCGTCTGCACAACCAATTTAATAAGAGGATGCTCAATCCTGTCTACGATGGTTTGAACTTCTTTCTCCGATAAATAGATTCTCTCTTTTTGTTCCAGTCTTATAGACTCGACATATAAAACCGGGTTAACCTCGCAAAACTTTTTCCGGAAGCAATAGCCGAAAAATGTCCGAAAGACGGCCAGTTTCCGCTTTCTGCTCGCCGACGTATATCCTAATTCATCTTTCAGGAAATACAAATATTCTTCGATATCTTCGGGGGTAATATCCGACAAATAAGGCTCGCAATTATATTTGGACGTAATGTAATGATGAAAGTGATGCAAGTCGTTGGCATACGAGTTAATCGTACTTTCACTTTTATCCGAGGCAAGCTGATATTGTCTGAACTTGATTACGGCATCGGTCAACTCCATTGTGCAAATAGGCCGCTCCTTTCAAAAGTTACATTACTAAAGGTACCAATCGCTTCCACCAGACTGATTTGTATACAATAGAAGCAAAAATGGAATATTATATTTACATTTTTTTAATGAATCAACCATAACCAGAAATGCACCTCTTAGAATTGTTTGGAAATCGCCGATGTAGGCAATTGCCAATTTATCTTCTGAGAGGTGCATTCTGATTAGGTCATCGAGCCACTCTAGATGTCATCACAGGTGTTCAAAAACCTGTTACTGTGCAGTGTAGTTCGTGTTACCAGCTTTTGCGGCAATCGCAGTAGTTGCCGATTTACCGGATGCAGAAGTTGCTGTCAGATCGAATGTTACAATGCCACTGGTGTTAGAAGAATCAGGTGTAGCAGTAACGTTTCCGTACTGATCGACAGTAACCGTACCGCCGGAAATATTCGTCACCGCGAAGGTTACACCGAGCAGATAGTTGTACTGTGCAGCATCTGTGTCTTCGTAGGTAACGCCGTAGTTATCGGTTACGTTAAGCTTTTGGAACGCGTTAAATTTAAGCGCATTGTTGTAACCATTGTCGTCCCAAGAAAGGCCGGCTACCGACAGAGCATCGTTCTTAACGGTAACGTTGGTTGACAATGTCTTGGAAGTGCCATCAGCTTGCACGAATGTCACAGCAATTTGGGTAGTGCCAGCTTTGTTGCCAATGACATATGCTTTTCCAGCAGCAGTAACGGCTGTTCTTGCTACGCTTGTATTAGCAGAAGTAATGGAAACAATTTTCTTCGGCACTGCTACCTTATCGCCGGAGCTAATGGCAGAAACCGTTACCTCACGAGCAAGTTTGCTTTGAGTAGGATCTGTTTCGTTAGTAGAATTCGTTGTATACGAAGCAAGCGATCCGTCGTAGTAAGTGTTGCCCGATACAGTTACGCCGCTGTCAATTGTATTGAACAGGTTAGGAACGCTGTTCAACGAATACGTCATATCGGTATTTTTCGCAAGTACTGTGACAGTTTTGTCAACTTTGGCAATCTCTGTAGTTACGCCAGAGGTAGTTTTGAGGATTCTTGCAACAAAGTTAACTTTAGAACCTTGAGAGCCATCATACGTGTAGAATCTGAATGTGCTGTTAAAGCCAGAGATATCGCCAGTGTACGTTGTTGCAGAGCTGCCAAACTTCGCCGTGCTAGTGCCGTTGGTATCATCGTTGTCAGTCGTAACGATTGCACCCGCACCGCTAAGAGTTGTGGAGCCCGGAGTTACTGTAGTAGGCGTCGTGCTTCCGCTCGCATAAGTCGTCGCCGTTACCGATACAGTATACGTCGAACCGGTGCTGCTAATATTGCCGGAAGAATCGACTTGCTGGGTAGTTTTCAGTTTTGCTCCGTATTGATCGTAAACATCGTACTCAAACGGAGAATATCCGCCTGCGACTGCATATGTTGCAGGTGCAGTAACTTCCTTGAAGTGATCCGGAACACGCGCTGCTTGAACGGTATACGTTTTGCTGTCGCTGCTGCTTACATTTGCAGTAGCGATGATGGCAGTTACAGCAACAGCGCTATTCTTCGTTCCGGTGATCCCGGACAAGTGAAGCGTACCTTTATGCTCGCCCGAGGTTTCGAATTTGTAAGAAGTTGCACCGCTTGCGGAAAACTTAAGTCGAGCAACGTTCGTATCGCTCACCAGATCATCAGTGCTCAATTGGTTGCCGCTTGCATCATAAGCAATAACCGGAATGTAAGCATCTGCATCGCCGGCAGCAATAACATCCGTCATGTCGCCGAATTTCACTTTGTTAGCAACTTTAGCAGAGTTAATCGTAACTTTGCCGCTTGCAGTTGCCGCTTGATCAATTACTGTAAAGGAATAGTCGCCCGATTTGTCCACATTTTCCGACAAAGTAATCTTCATTTCAGGCATGTTGTTGCCATCGTCTTCCACAGTGGCTTTAGCCGCACTGTCTTGGACATAATCGTTCCAAATAACAGTCGGGTTATTCCAGTTGGAATTGGATGTCAATACATCATAAGGGATAAGGCTGCCGTACTGATCGTATACGTTCAGGGCAAACTTCGCGTTGTCACTCGTTCCGGAAATGGCGGTACCGTTGGAGTAGCTAGGAGTACCCAACTCCAACTTGGTCAGGATAGGCGTAGTTCCGACTGTGAAGTTTTTCGTAGCGGAAACATGGCTATCGTTGTTGACAATGGTGACTGTCGCGATGCTGACACCTTGCGTTTTGTTCGTTACGGAATCAACGGTCGCAAGAAGGTAACCATTATTGTCTCTTGTTAATTTCGTAACATCGCCATAGAAGCTGTAATTGCCTGCAGAAGCGGAAGCAAGTTCACCATATTGGTTCGTCGCTTTAATCTTTACAACCACGTTGTTGGAATACGCGATTGTATCGCTCGAAGTGACGAATTCAATTTTTTGTACTGCCTCGTCTTGAGCAGTGAACGTAGCCGTTGCAGTCTTAATTGCAGAAGCGTCCAGACCGCCCAAAGTTACCGTGTAGTCGCCGGCAGACAATTTCGTGTCCGTCAGCGTCAACGTAGCGGATTTCTTGTCATCGGAGAACTTCGCAGTCGTGTTGATTGCGATCGTGCCCTTCTTCAGCGTCAGAGTCGCTTTGGAAGTGTCAACGTCGCGGTCGAAGTTAACCGTTACTGTTTGCACGCCGGTTGCTTTAGCGGAAGCAACGGATACTTGAGCAGGTTTGTTTTGCTCATTGTACGCTTGTTGGCCATTGAATGCGCCGCCTACGAGGTCTGCGCGAGTTGCAAACTTGGAGCCGTCAGTGCCTGCCGGGAGGAGACCCAGAGATACTGCTTGGCTAACAGCATCGCTGTACCAAGGGTTGCCGGTTACGTCTACTTTTTTGCCCAGGCCTTTTACGAGCAGCGTAGCGAATTGGCCAAGCGTTACGTTGTCGCCAGGAGCGAACGTGGTGTCGGTCATTCCGTCGATCAGGCCGGCTTTTTTCGCAGCCTCGATGTAAGGAATCGCCCAACCGTTAGCCGAGTCGTCTGCTTTCACGTCCGTGAAGCTGGAAGTTTTCACCGAAGTGTCCACTTTCACGTTGTAGATCAGCGTCAGAACTTTCGCCACTTGTGCGCGAGTCATGTTTTGGCTGATGCCGAACGTATCGTCGGATACGCCTTCGAACACGCCAGCTTTCAGCAGAGCGTCGATCTTAGCGAGCAGAGCAGCGTCTTGGCCAGCCAGATCTTTAAAATCTTTGGAAGTTTTTACAGCAGCTGTCGTGCTGGTGGATGTTGTCGCTGCTTCGTCAGCCATTGCTACCGATGAAAACATCGAGAGGGCCATGGCTGCGGAAGCGATCACTTTCAAACTTTTCTTCATAACCTTTATACTGACTCATCGTTATTTTTGCATAAACGTGCCTCCGAATCCCTTGTCCCCCAAGGGATTTTTTTTATCCATTTGGTAACCCTCAATTATTTATGAAATGGCTGACCCTTGTAATGGTCATCATTTCAATGGCACTCATTTTTTTATCATTAGTTTTTTTGCAAAAATAATTACTTTTTGACATGCATAAAACGACGCAAGGCGAGTCATCCTATCTTACCGTCGGATATGAAATTTTTGGAAAGAGACAGGACGTGAGCTTTAAATTTAATCTGAAATTAAGGGAAATTTTATCCAGATTTCAGACTGGAATCGAAATAATTTCATAATTGCCGCCTATACTCGGATTTGTTAAACCAAGGAAATCGGGAGGGTTACCTGCATGCTGTTGTCAGAAGCGATTCAAAAGTTCAGGCAGTACCAACTTTCCGCTGACAAAAGTATGAACACCGTTGTATCGTATACGAACGATTTACTGCATTTCCACATTTACCTTACGAAAAAATACAACTGCGAAACCTACTTATCGGATATCACGCCGGAGGATATCGAAGAATACATGTACTATTTAAAGCATGAGGCAGGATACATGTCCGCCAGCCGCAAGCGGAAGCTGGCTGTTTTCCGCACCTTTTTCAGTTTTTGCTTCCGCAAAAAATTTTGCGAAGCCAATCCGGTCATTTACGTGGAATCCGTCAAATTAGAGCAGAAGGAACGGATCTATTTGTCGGAAAAGGAAGTGTACACCATCGTCGATAAAATCGAGCATCCGCTCATCAAGCTTGTGGTGCAGACGCTATATTACACCGGAATGCGGATTTCCGAATGTTTGAACCTGCAATTGCAAGATGTGGACTTCACAACGGATGTGATCAAGGTGACCAAAAGCAAGGCGAAGCAGGAAAGGCACATCCCGATGAATACGAAGCTCAAACGCTTGCTCGTAAACTATTTGGAAAACGAGCGGCCCTATACGAAGACGAATTATTTTTTTTGCACCAGCAATACAGGCAGATTATCGCGTTCCTATGTCAATAAAGTCATTGCTGGAGTCGTATCGGAGCTTGGATGGAGCGACGAGATTAACTGCCACTCTTTGCGGCACGCTTTTGCCAGCAACCTTGTGAAGAAAAACGTCCATATCGTCCATATTCAAAAATTGCTGGGCCATACCAACTTAACGACGACCAGCGTGTATACCCATGCCAGGAAAGCCGACCTGGTAACGGCCATTAACCATTTGTGACATATCTATATTAAAAGGAAGGGTTTTGTCATATGGCACAAACGCTCAGCTCCCTAAATGGCAAGGAAATACAAATCATAGCTATGTTCCAGCAAGGACTGGACGCTAAAGATATCGCGAAGAGGCTGCAATTCGCCGATTACAGGCAGATGGCCAATTATATGAAAATGAAAGGTTACGTGTGGGATTCCGAAAATAAAAATTATGAAATGGCGCCCGCCGCCGCTCCAATCAGCGAGCAGGAACTGCCGGCGCAGGAGCTTCGAAGCGCGCTGGAGCCCAACGGTTCCGGCACCGAGGAACCTGGCGATCCCGATTCGAATATCCTGCTATTTCTGGAAACTCACAAAAAAGCTTTGATGGATCTGCTGTCGGCCCACTTGCCGCCATCCCAGCTGCCGCGCTATGTTATACCGGGCGTATATACAACCAAGTCGGTATATATGAACCATAATATCGATTTGCTTATTCGGGAGTTTAGCGAAGAGAAGAACATTTCCCAAAGGGATATTTTTGAAATTGCTTTGATCGACTTTTTCAAAAAGTACGGATATCAGGAACAGGTGAAATTGATCCTCGGTTAGCCGGCTCCCCTCTTGACCGCTGGTATATAATAATGGATGAAAACGCATCCATCGCACATCCAGCCGAAGGGGGACCAAGCCGATGAATGACCGCAAATGGACGCTCGCGCTCGCGGCGATCGGTCTCGTCTTCTTATACTTGCTTATCCAGTTCGGCGTGTTCTACGCGAACATTGCCGGCATCGTCCGCGACATCGCCGACACGGCCGGCAATAAGAAAAATTTGCGCCATCATGTCGTCATGATTTCGCAGGAGCTGGACAATCCGTTCTGGCGCACGATCGGCCATGCTGCCGACGAGGCCGCGCAAGAGTACAACATGGAGCTTGAGTACATCGGTCCGTTCCGCCTTAACCCGGCGGAGCAGACGAAGCTGCTCGACAAGGCGATCGCATCCAAGGTGGACGGCATTTTCGTACAGGGGGTCAAAGGCGAAGAGTATACGCGTCTCATTAATAAAGCGATGGAGCGGGGCATCCCCGTCGTCACCGTAGATACGGACGCGCCGGAGAGCAAGCGGCTCACGTATGTCGGTACGGACAACTTCGCTTCGGGCGCGAAGCTGGGGGAAATCGTCGCCGCGTCGACGGCCCGGCTCGGCATGAAGGCTGTTCACGTCGGCATCATTATCGGCAGCACGGAAGCGCCCAACCAGCAGCTGCGGCTTGACGGCTTCCGCAATGTCGTCAAAACGGCGCCCGGCATCGATATCGCCGGCATAGACGTTTCCAACATTTCCCGCATTCAAGCGACGCAGGCAGCGGAGCAGCTGCTGCGCAAACACCCGGAAATCAACGTGATGGTCGGAACGAGCGCGCTCGACGGCGTCGGCATTCTGCAAGCGGTCAAAACGCTCAATTTGCAGCAAAAAGTGCGCATTTACGCGTTCGATGACCTGGACGAGACGAAGCAGGCGATCGCCCGCGGCGAAATCGAGGCGACGGTCATCCAAAAGCCGGCGGAAATGGGGCGCGAGGCGATTCGCCAGCTGCATATGTATTTCGAAGGCGGGACGCTCGTTCGGAATCATTTTACGAGCTATGAGGTTCTGGACCGCACCAACGTCGGGGAGGCGCTGTCGCCGTGAGCATCCGCACGAAGCTGTTCGCGTTCCTCGTCACGCTGGTCGTCCTGATGAACGCTGTCGCCTTTTTTATTTATCAAAGCTCGCGCACGATTCAGGAAAGCTACAGCCTGATGACGGACCGCATTTTGCTGTACAAGCAGATCGCCAACATGACCGAAGATAATTTGCGGCTGCTGAGCAATTATTTGGTGAATCAAAGCACGTCGGCGTATGCGGCGTTCTTCGACCGCAAGCAGGAGCTGGAGAAGCTGAAGGAAAAGCTCGACGTGAGCAGCCGCTCCGAGCAGCGGGCGGCGGCGGTGCGCAATTTTCGCAATATGATAACGACGTTCCTCGATGCGGAGGAATCCGTCATCGGCATTTTGTACCGCACCGAGGCGGCGAGCTATTCCCAGCAGTTCGATGAAGTGGAAAAGACCGCAGGCTATATTCAGGAGGAAAACCAGTCTCTTGTCGATCAGGAGCTGAGCTTTTACCAGCCGCTGTATCAGCAGATGCTCGTCTATACCAAGCATATGAATGCGCTCGGGCTCGGTCTGCTCGCCGTCGATTTGCTGCTGTGCGTCGTGTTCGCGCTGTGGCTGTCGAGCAGCATTACGAAGCCGATCGCGAATCTCGTGCAGGTGGCGGTGCAAATCTCGCGGGGCAATCTCGACGTGGAGCCGCCGACGGCGCAGATGAGCGACGAGATTGGCATTTTGACGCGGACGTTCCGGCACATGCTGGCGTCGCTGCAAGAATTGCTGGAAAAAAAGCAGGAGATGATGGAGAAAGACAGGCTGGTCAAAGAGCTGGAAATTAAAGCGCTGCAGAGCCAGATCAACCCCCATTTTCTGTTCAACACGCTGAACGTGGTGTCCAAGCTGGCGATGCTCGAAGGGGCGGAGCGGACGAGCGATTTGACGGTGTCGGTGTCGAACCTGTTGCGCTACAATTTGCGCAAGCTCGATACGCCGGTGACGCTGCGCGACGAAGTGGAGCATGCGCAGGAGTATTTTGCCATTCAGCAGGCGCGGTTCCGCGACCGGGTCGCCTTCGAGACGGACATCGACGAGTCCGCGCTCGAGCTGCCGATCCCGTGCCTGACGCTGCAGCCGATCTTGGAAAACGCATTCGTGCACGGTATCGAAGGAATGGAAGAGGGGGCGCGCATCAAGCTGACCATCCGGCGCGAAGGCGATACGGTCGTCGTTGCGGTGGCGGACAACGGAGCGGGCATGGATGAGGAGACGCGGCAGCGGCTGCTCGAAGCGCAGTCGGGGTTTGCGGACGAAGCGCCGCGCGGGCAGTCGACCGGGCTCGGGACGCGCAACGTGTACCGGCGGCTGCAGCTGTTTTATGGGCCCGGCGATCTGGTGACGATTCAGAGCGAGGAAGGGAAAGGGACTACAGTTACGATTCGGGTGCCTTGGTCTCGCGCAAAGGAAGGGAGATAGCGTATGTACCGACTGCTGATTGCCGACGACGAGGCGCTGGAGCGGGAAGGCTTGGAATTCATTATCGAGCGGATGATGCCGGGGCAGTTCCAGATCATTCACGCCGAGAACGGCCGGCTTGCCATTCAGCGCGCCGAGCAGTACCGCCCGCATATCGCCATGATGGACATCAAGATGCCGGGCATCGAGGGGCTGGAAGCGCTGCGGCAAATGAAAGAAAAGCAGCCTGAGCTGAAAATGGTGCTCGTCACCGCCTACGACTATTTCTCGTACGCGCAGCAGGCGGTGACGCTTGGCGTGAAGGAATATATTCTCAAGCCGGCAAAACGGGACCAGGTCGTGGACGTGCTGCGCCGGCTCGCTCATGAGCTGGATGCGGAAGCGGCGCGGCGCGACGAGGAGCTGAAGCGCGAGGAGAAGCTGACGCAGCTGCAGCCGCGTGTAGCAAGCGAGCTGGCGCTGCTGCTCATGTCCGGCGGCGTCGTCGACACCGATCTGAGGCGCATTGCCGAGCTGCTGGACATGGATTGAGCGCCGGAGCGGCGCTGGTGTTCGCCGCGGATGGCGGCGCGACGCGGCGCGGTCGCTGCGGCGCTCCGC
>NZ_JXAK01000101.1 GCF_000829455.1 Gordoniibacillus kamchatkensis | reverse complement strand
AATCAAAGACGAGTTCCGGCGCCAGGAAGGCATCAACTTGACGTACCTCGCCTTCATGCTCAAGGCTGTCGTAGGAGCGATCAAAGACTACCCGATCATCGAGGTCGACGTAACGAACCTCGTACTGCTTCGCAACAAAATCAAAGACGAGTTCCGGCGCCAGGAAGGCATCAACTTGACGTACCTCGCCTTCATGCTCAAGGCTGTCGTAGGAGCGATCAAAGACTACCCGATCATGAATTCGGTGTGGGCCGTAGACAAAATCATCGTCAAGCGCGACATCAACATTTCGCTTGCCGTCGGCACGGAGGAATCCGTCGTGACGCCGGTCATCAAACGCGCCGACCAAAAAAGCATCGCCGGCCTCGCCCGCGAGATCGACGAGCTGACGCGCAAGGCGCGGACCGGCAAGCTGACGCTGGGCGACATGCAAGGCGGCACGTTCACCGTCAACAATACGGGCTCGTTCGGTTCGATTTTGTCGTATCCGGTCATCAATTACCCGCAGGCGGCTATCGTCACGTTCGAATCGATCGTCAAGAAGCCGGTCGTCATTCAGGACATGATTGCCGTTCGGTCGATGGTGAACCTGTGCCTGTCGCTGGATCACCGCATTCTCGACGGCATTATTTGCGGCCGCTTTCTGCAGCGCGTAAAAGAAAATCTCGAAGCATATAATTTGGATACGAAGCTGTATTGACCAGCGGCGGCTTCAAGAGCCCCGTGCGGACTACAGCAGCAGCGCTTCGACGGCATAGAGCACCGTCGAGAATACGATCGCGATGAGCATCAAATAAATGACTAGCTTGAACCAAAGCTGTTTACGTCGCATGCGGAAGGCCACCTTTCGCGGACAAACGTATTTGGGTGAACATCCTTATTGTATCGACAATAGCGACGTATGGAAAGCAGGCGATGACGAACATGTCCAGCATGATCAATCAAGACCGTTTGGTGAAGCAGTTCATCGAGCTCGTGCAGATCGACAGCGAATCGAAGAATGAGCAAAACATTTCCAAACATTTGCAGCGGCTGTTTACCGAACTCGGCCTCACCGTCGAAGAGGACGATTCCAAGGAGCGCACGGGGCTCGGCTCCGGGAATCTTATCTGCACGCTGGCTGCGACCGACTCCCGTCCGGGCATACCGACGGTGTTTTTCACCAGCCACATGGATACGGTGTCCCCCGGCAAAGGCATCAAGCCGCAAATCGGCGACGATGGCATTATCCGCAGCGACGGCACGACGATACTCGGCAGCGACGACAAAGTCGGACTCGCCGCCATGCTCGAAGCGATCCGGGTTATGCGCGAACGCAACATTCCGCACGGCACGCTGCGCTTTGTCATTACCGCGGGAGAGGAAGTCGGCCTTAAAGGCTCCCGCGCGATGAAGCCGGGCTGGCTGCAGGCCGATTTCGGCTTTGCTCTCGACTCCAACGGCCCGATCGGCGATATCGCCGTGGCGGCGCCGGGACGCGCCGAAATCTCGATCCAATTTACAGGCCGCAAGGCGCACGCCGGCGTCAATCCGGAGGACGGCATCAGCGCCATCCAGGTGGCGAGCAAAGCGGTTGCCCGTATGCCGCTCGGGCGCATCGACAGCGAAACGACGGCCAACATCGGCTCATTCTCCGGCATCGGGCCGCTGAACGTCGTTTGCGACCAGGTCAAGCTGGAAGCGGAAGCGCGCAGCATCGTCGGCGACAAGCTGCATGCCCAGATTGCTGCCATGAAGGAAGCTTGCGAATCGGCGGCGAAAGAATTCGGCGCAACGTGCGAATTCGAGTCCAATATCGTGTACGCCGCATTTATGTTCGACGACGAGGCGCCGATCGTGCAGCTTACTTCGAAAGCGCTGCGCGCCGTCGGCTGTACCCCGCGCACATTCCATTCGGGCGGCGGCAGCGACGCCAACGTGTTTAACGGTCTAGGCATCCCGACCGTGAACCTGGCTGTCGGCTACAAGGAAATTCATACGACGCAGGAGCATATTGCGATCAGCGATATCGTGAAAATAGCGGAAGTTGTGCTGGCGATCGTAGACGAGGTCACCGCATCTGCTAAGTAACATAATTGTGCAAACGCCCGCAAGCGCAGAGTCCGTTCGACTGACTGCTTGCGGGCTTTTTTGCGTGCAGGGAAAAGGCGCTGCATTTGGGTAAGGGGAAATTTAAGAAGCATATGGAATATATTGGGTAGAAAAAATCAATAATGCTAAAAGATTCGGAGGAAGATTTCGTGAGCGATAACAATCATAGAACTGTTAAATTCATCTATACTTACTTGCCGGCGGCAACAGCTTGCCTGTATTTTGCCAATCTGCGATAAGCCGCAACGAAGTGAACCAGCACCACAACGTGAACCGGAAGCACGAGCCATCCCACTTTCCTCTGCAATCAAGCCCGGCCAGCGCTTGCCGCCGACCGCCGGCCGAGCCAGGCGTGCAGCGTGACGTCTCGATCCGCCTGCTGCAGCTGTTTGCGCAAATGCGCGCGAATTTCCCATGCCTTGCCGACCAATCGCCATTGCCGTTCTGTTCTGTAGCTTTTCATGCGCCTTCGCCGTCCTTCGCTTCGTTTTCTGTTATAATAGGAACCATATGCGCGGGCGGGACAAGTTATGACGTTTGTCCCCTTGCGCAGAAGCGAAGGAGTGCGAACGATGAATAGAGATAGCAAGGTGTTTGAAGAACCAACGGTAGAGACGAAACCGATTTTCCGCGGAAAAGTCATCTCGGTGCAGGTCGATACCGTGCGTCTGCCGAACGGAGAGACGTCGACGCGGGAGCTGGTCAAGCACCCGGGTGCAGTCGCTGTGCTCGCGCTGGTAGACGATAAGCTGCTCGTTGTCGAGCAATACCGCAAGCCGCTGGAGCGAAGCTTGGTCGAAATTCCGGCCGGGAAGCTGGAGCCGGGAGAGCCGCCGGAGACGGCCGCGCTGCGCGAGCTGGAGGAGGAAACGGGGTACCGGGCGGAATCAGTCCGTCTGCTCCATTCGGTTGCCGTATCGCCGGGTTTTGCTGACGAAATCGTGCATTTATACGTAGTCGAGCAATTGACAAAAGGCGAAGCCCGTCCCGACGAAGACGAGTTTCTGAACGTCGAGTCGATCACCTTCGAGCAGGCGCAGCAATATGTCAAGGACGGCCGGATCGGCGATGCGAAGACGCTGCTGGCCATATACGCGTGGCAGCTGCACAAGCTGACGGGAGCTTTCGGTCAGTGACAGAGCGGCAACCGCAGCAGCCGGCCGGCGGGCTTCGCACCGTTTATGCCGACTTGCACATTCACATCGGACGAACCGAAAAAGGCGCCCCTGTCAAAATAACCGGCTCCCGCGATCTGACGTTCTACAACATCGCCAAAGAAGCGTCGGAGCGCAAAGGAATCGAACTCATCGGCATTATCGACTGCCACTCGCCGGCCGTTCAGGACGAAATCGAAGCGTATTTGGAGTCCGGAGACATGACTTTGCAGCAAGGCGGAGGAATTCGCTACAAGAACACGACCGTCATTCTCGGCAGCGAAATTGAAGTGAAAGACCCCGGGTGCAATGAAGCGCACGTGCTTGTTTACATGCCGACGCTTGACGCCATGAAACAGTTCACAAGCTGGATGAGCCGGCATATGGCAAATGTCGGGCTCAGCACGCAGCGCATTCGCGTTCCGGCCCGCGTGCTGCAAGAGGAAGCGGTCCATCGGGGCGGACTGTTCGTTCCGGCGCACGTCTTTACGCCCCATAAAGGTATTTACGGCAGCGTCAGCGAGCGGATGGAAGCGCTGCTCGATCTTGACGGCATCGCCGCGGTCGAGCTCGGCCTGAGCGCCGATACGGAAATGGCAGGCCATATTTCCGAGCTCGACCGTTACACGTTCGTCACCAATTCGGACGCGCATTCGCTTGCCAAAATCGGGCGCGAATACAACGAGCTGCAGCTTGCCGCTCCCAGCTTCGAGGAGCTGGCGCTGGCGCTGGCCCGTCAACACGGCCGGCGCGTCGCCGCCAATTACGGCCTCAATCCCCGGCTCGGCAAATATCACCGCTCGTACTGCGCATCGTGCGAAGAAATCGTGGACGAGAGCGGGACGGCCGCGGAGCGCTGCCCGTATTGCGGCAGCTTGAAGCTGGTGCGCGGCGTCATGGACCGCATTATGCATATAGCCGACCGCACCGAACCGCTAGTACCCGGTTACCGCCCGCCGTACCGGTATCAGGTACCGCTCGAATTCATTCCCGGCCTCGGCAACCGTACTCTGGAGAAGCTGCTGTCCCGTTTCGGCACGGAGATGAGCATTTTGCATGAGGCTTCGTACGAAGAGCTGGCGGCAGCAGCCGGGGATAAAGTCGCCCGCTACATCGTGCTGGCCCGGGAAGGGCAGCTGGAAACCGACGTCGGCGGCGGCGGGCGTTACGGCCGGGTGCGGCAGCTAAGCTAGCGTTAAACTGGCTGTAAAGTGTTGGTGCGTTGCTCGCCATTTCAACTCTAGCTTAACGCTAGAACGCAATCATACTTGGGCGGCTCGTCTCATAAGCTTGTCATAGGAACGCGCAGCGGCCAATAGGCTGGCGCGCTTTCGCAGGCCAAAGGAGGGACGAACGTTGCGGCAACCGGCCATCAAGTCTTATATGAAAAGTCATTTGGCGCTGTACATGTTCGTATCGGTGCTGTTTTTGATCGGCGTCGTGTTCGGCGCCGTCATGGTCAATGCGCTGTCGCTCGATCAAAAGCAGGAGCTGGCGCGGCATTTGAACTATTTTTTCCAGAACGTGGACGACGGCACGATGCTCGGCGAGCCACAAGCGGATTCGTTCCGGCAGACGCTCGGCTTGCATGTGAAATGGATGGCGCTTATTTGGCTGCTGGGGCTGTCGGTCGTCGGGCTGCCGCTCGTGTTCGTTCTCGATTTTCTGAAAGGCGTTCTCGTCGGCTTTACGGTCGGCTATTTGACAGGCCAGTTCGCGTGGAAAGGGATGCTGTTCGCCCTCGTCTCCGTGGCGCCGCAAAATCTCGTCATTATTCCCGTCATTTTGATTGCCAGCGTAGCGGCGACAGGTTTTTCGCTGCATTTGATCAAGTCGCGGTTTCAGCATCGGCGGGGGGCGCTGGCTCAGTCGTTCTGGCAGTATACGGGCACGTCGGTGTTTTTGACGATTGTGCTGTCCGCCGCTGCCCTATATGAAGGCTTTCTGTCGCCTTACGTCATGAAATGGGTCGCGCCGATGCTGCTGGTATGACGTGCGGCACAAGCACGCGGAAACGTTGACTTTCTTGCAACCATCCCCCTATAATGAGGAGAGGCATGGCTCGGGGAAGGGGGACGTCTTGTGGAGGCACGCATCGAGAAAATTAAGCAGCAGCTGCAATCGCAAGGGTACAAGCTGACGCCGCAACGCGAAGCGACCGTGCGCGTTTTGCTCGAGAACGAGGAAGACCACCTCAGCGCGGAAGACGTGTTTATGCTCGTCAAGGACAAGGCCCCGGAGATCGGCCTCGCTACCGTGTACCGTACGCTGGAGCTGCTCAGCGAGCTGCACGTCGTGGAGAAGATGAATTTCGGAGACGGCGTGGCCCGCTACGATTTGCGCAACGATTCGACGCATCATCACCACCATCATTTGATATGCGTGCAGTGCGGGGCAGTCGACGAAATTATGGAGGACTGGCTGACGCCATTGGAAGAGCGTCTGGAGCGGGAATATTCGTTCCGCGTGCTGGACCACCGGCTCGATTTTCAAGGCATCTGTTACCGCTGCAACGGCAAAGACAAGCCCGCAGCGCTTATTAAACAACAACCTTCCCATTCGCAGGCTTAAGAGCCGTGTGATTGCGGAAGGCTGTTTTACTTTTGGGGATTTCGGTCTGCCGCTCGCCTGCGTCATCGAGCGATATACTCGTAACGATCGCTTCGGCTTCGGCGATACCTTTCGCAATTTGACTGCGATCACGCAATGAACGTGGCCGTTTCGGATTTCCATGCTGCTTTGTCTGCACATCGTCTGCATATCGTCGTACATCGCCTGAACAGCAGCTTAGCGCCCGAGTTCTTTATGCAGAGACGGTGGAGACGCTAATATGGACCTAAAAGGCACACAACGGTGGTTAGCGCCCTAAGATCGCCCGAAAACGAAGTTTGTTCACTGTATACTCGGTTTCGGAGAAGCCCCTCGAAATTTGACTTCGATCATGTAATGAATGTTGCCGTTTCGGATTTCCATGCTGCTTTGTCTGCACATCGTCTGCATTTCGTCGTACATCGTCTGAACAGCAGCTTAGCGCCCGAGTTCTTTATGCAGAGACGGTGGAGACGCTAATATGGACCTAAAAGGCACACAAAGGCGGTTAGCGCCCTGGGATTCTCCGAAAACGAATTTTGTTCGCTGTACACGGATTATTCGTGCGCTACACGGATTTTTTCTAAATTTCGCCCAGAAGGGCGTCATGGGAGTCGCAATCAGCGGCTATAAAGTCGTTGTTGGCAAGATGACAGCAAGAGGCTGACAAGCATCCGTCAAATTGCCATAGCCGACGTAACCGCTTTAACCGCCAAACTGCCATCAACTCGATAAACGCCGTAACCACCAAGCAGTTCAAAAATCAAATAATCAAAGCCACAAAACTACCATATTCGCCAAATTGCAATTACTCCTTAACTATACTTGCCACCAAACCGCCATAACCACCAAACCGCCATAACCACCAAACCGGCCATAACCACCAAACCACCAAGCCGCCCAAGTCACCCACACAACCCCGCCTAGCGGGAGACGCGTCGCAATAGCAGAGATCCCGACGTGATTGACGTGAACGAATTTTGAGTATACACTCAACTTGAGTGAATACTCAACAATCATACGTTCCCCATTATCCATCAAAATGCCTGGAGGGAGCATAAATTATGCCGGCGAGAAGCAATAAAAACGCCAAACGAATACACATCCTGGACACAGCACTGCGGGTATTTGCCGCCAAAGGCTTTCACGCCGCCACGACGAAGGAAATCGCAGCCGAAGCCGGGGTGGCCGAAGGGCTGTTGTTTTACTATTTCGGCGGCAAGCGCGAGCTGATGCTGCAAGCGGTCAGACGGTTCTCCTTTCTGGAGACGCTGCAAGACAGCGCTCCGCAATTCGAGACGATGGACCCGCAGCAAGCGCTGACGGCATTCGGCTTAATGTATGTCCGGTTTGTCGATTCCCATAAAGACTATTTGCAGCTCATATGGTCGCACGAGCTAAGTGCGGATGAAGCCGTTCAGCGGGAAGTGACGTCGCTCATTGCCGGCATGACGGAGCAAGGAGCGAAGCTGCTTGCCCGCGCGGCGCCCGTCACAACGCATCGCGCGAAGCTGGCGACGGCAGCGGCCATGTTGCTGTCCTCGCTGCTTGCGTTCGCGATGCTTGCGGAACGGATGGGGCGCGCACGCAGCGAGCAGTCCGACCGTCAGTATGTGGGTGAAGTTGTGGAAATTGCGCTTAACGGCTTGAGCGGTACATAATCGTGCAAAGCCCCTCGCTCCGGTTCGGAGCTTTTCTTTTCACATATAATTGAGCGATTACTCAAAAAAATGATCATAAGGAGCTGATCCGCCATGCTAACGTCGTTCAACCGGCATCTTTCGCTGCAGACATCGATTCGGTTGTTTCCCGTTATTTTCCTGATTCATGATGCCGAAGAGCTGGTTCTTATTCACGATTGGATGATCGGACATCGCATGGAGCTGCTCGACAAATTCGGTATCCTCGCCTCGTTCACATGGTCGACTCCTGCGTTTGCCGCCGTTGTAGCGGCATTGTTTCTGCTCGTTTGGCGCATCAGCAGCGCTGCCGCAAGGAGCGGTGGCACGGGCCGGGCGCGCAATCTTTACGTTGCGGTGCTGACCGTACTATTCGTCAACGTGTTCACTCACGTCGGCCAAACCGTGCTGCTGCGGCAATATACGCCCGGTGTCGTCACCGCCGTCGCCGTCGCTTTCCCGTACTGCCTTTATATGTACGTTAGGCTGTACCGGGCGGGCCGGAACGCCCGCATTTAGATTATATTTTCAGCACCGCCAGGGAACGTTAACGGGAGAATATCACTTTCTACGGAGGGGTTCCCAACATGACCACAGCGGTGCAAGAACGGCAGGCAACGACGATGACAGGGTGGGTAAAAGACCGCGTCGCCCTCGTTACCGGGGCTGGATCCGGCATCGGCAAAGCGGCCGCGCTCAAACTCGCCGCGAACGGCGCGCGCGTCTGTCTCGTCGATTTGACTGAGCAGCGGGCGGGAGAGGTGAAGGAGTTGATCGAAGCGCAGGGCGGGGAGGCAATCGTCGTGGACACCGACGTGTCCGACCCGGTCCGCGTCCAGTCGGCCGTCGAGCTGGCGATGAAAGAGTGGGGGCGGCTTGATGTCGTTTTTGCCAACGCGGGCATCAACGGCGTCGTGACGCCGATCGAGGATATGTCTCCCGAAGAATGGGACCATACGCTGACGACGAACTTGAAGGGGACGTTTTTGGCGGTCAAATACGCCATCCCGCATATGAAGAAAAATGGCGGCAGCATCATCATCACCAGCTCGATCAACGGCAACCGCTCGTTTTCCGGCTTCGGCATGTCGGCTTACAGCACGTCCAAGGCGGGGCAAATGGCGTTCGGCAAAATGGCGGCGCTCGAGCTGGCCAGGTACCGGATAAGGGTGAACATCATTTGTCCCGGCGCGATTCAGACGAACATTAGCGAAAATACCCAAAAAACTCCCGAGCTGCACAAAATCGAAATTCCGGTCAAGTACCCGGAAGGCAGCCAACCTCTTGAGCACAAGCCCGGCTCGCCGGATCAAGTAGCCGATCTGGTGCTGTTCCTCGCCTCCGATCATTCCAGCCACATTACGGGATCGGAAATCTATATTGACGGCGCCGAATCTTTGCTCTAGTATATGTGCGCTTTAGTTTGCGAAAGTGCGCAGGACGGCCGTACAACCCGTTCTAAAGCCGTACTTATGCGCTTAGAGGAGGAACGCCATCATGATTATTGGGGTGCCTAAGGAAATTAAAAACAACGAGAACCGCGTCGCTTTGACGCCGGGTGGCGCCGGAATGCTGCGCCAGGCCGGCCATACGGTGCTAGTCGAGAAAGGAGCGGGGGAAGGGAGCGGCTTCAGCGACGACGATTACGCCAAAGAAGGCGCGATTCTGATGGCGGCGGCTGCCGAAGTGTGGGCAGGCAGCGAGATGATCATGAAGGTGAAGGAACCGCTGCCTTCCGAATACGGCTATTTCCGCGAAGGCCTGCTGCTGTTTACATATTTGCATTTGGCCGCTGCCGTCGATCTCGCCGAGCATCTCGTGAAAAGCGGCGTGACCGGCATCGCTTACGAGACGATTCAGCTGCCGAACGGCGGTTTGCCGCTGCTTACGCCGATGAGCGAAGTGGCAGGGCGCATGTCGGTGCAAATCGGAGCGCGCTATTTGGAAATATTTAATGGAGGCCGCGGCATTCTGCTCGGCGGAGTACCCGGCGTACCGCCCGCCGACGTCATCGTTCTCGGCGGCGGCATCGTCGGCACGAACGCAGCCAAAATGGCGCTCGGCCTCGGCGCCAACGTCGTCATTATCGAGCGCAGCGCCGATCGCATGCGCTATCTCGACGACGTGTTCGACGGCCGGGTGCGCACTTTGATGTCCAGTCCGTACAATATCGCCTCCGCCGTGCAAAAAGCGGACTTGCTCATCGGCGCCGTCCTGATCCCGGGAGCCCGCGCGCCGAGACTCGTTACCGAAGACATGGTGAAGCAAATGAAGCAGGGCGCCGTCATCGTCGACGTCGCCGTCGACCAAGGGGGCTCGATCGAGACTGTCGACCGCGTGACGACGCACGACAGCCCGACCTATGTGAAGCACGGCGTCCTGCACTATGCCGTCGCCAACATGCCGGGAGCGGTGCCGCGAACTTCCACGTTTGCGCTTACGAACGTGACGCTGCCGTATGCGTTGGAGCTGGCGAACAAAGGTTTCGAGCGTGCCGTCAAGGAGAACGGGCCGCTGAAGCTGGGCGTCAATACGTACCGCGGCGGCGTAACCCATCCGGCTGTGGCCGAAGCGGTCGGGATGCCGTTCGTTCAAACGCTCGGATAAGGCATATTGTATAGGAAGCGGTCATACGTTTGTCCTAAGAGTTAAGCTGGCCATGTAGTGTCCTGCACATTGCTCGGCGCTACAGCTACAGCTTAACGCTAAGTTGGAGCTATAGCGATGCTCCCGCATGGCAAGGAGGGACGGACGATGGTTGTTTCTTATCGCAAATGGCTGGACCGGCTGCGCTTTTTGACGCTGTTCATCGCCTTGACGCTGGCTTTGTATCATGTGATGACATGGCTTGACGGATGGCTGGAGCCCCGCGATAAATACCGCGAGCCGCACAATCAGGCGGTGAAGGCGTTCCGGCATGCGGCGCTGCCGTCGGAGAGAGGCACGGTAGGCGAAAGGCTGCGTTTGTTTTATTGGTACGGGGAGTAGCGCCGGAGAGTAATGTTTGCGTTTTGCTTGGGCTGACCGGCAGGAATCGACGCAGCCTGCAGCGAAATCATGAAGCGGCCGCCTTGAACGGCGGCCGTTTTTTTGCTGAAGGTAGGCGGAAGGGGAACTAGCGATGATGGAACAAGATGTCGAGACGATGCTCGCCGAAATGGCGGCGGAGCGAAGGCTGGCGGATAATACGCTGGCTTCGTACCGGCGCGACTTGCTGCCGTATATCTCATATTTGCGCGAGCAGGGCGTCTTGACGCTGGCCCAATCAACCAAAACGAACGTCTCGGCGTATTTGTCGAGCCTAAGCCGTCGCGGCCGCTCGCCGGCGACGCGCGCCCGTGCCGTCGTTTCGATCCGAGCTCTATATGCGTTTCTTGTGCGCAGCGGCCGCATGGGTCACGATCCGGCGCGCTTCATCGAAGCGCCGAAGGCGCCGCGCAAGACGCCGCGGGCGCTGCCCGTAGCGGACGTGGAGCGGCTGCTCGCCGCGCCGGACACGAACACACCTTCCGGACAGCGCGACAAGGCGATGCTGGAGCTGCTTTACGCCACGGGGCTTCGCGTTACGGAGCTCGTCTCGCTGCACATGAGCGATGTGAACGTGGCGCTCGCCTTTTTACGCTGCGAAGGCGGCGACGGGCAGGAGCGAATCGTGCCGATCGGCGGCTATGCACTGCAGGCCATCGAGGCATATTTGCGGGAAGGGCGCCCGCGCCTGCTTCGCCCCGGGGTGGAGACTGACGCTCTGTTTGTATCGCAGCGCGGGGACGGCATGACCCGGCAGGCGTTCTGGAACATTGTGAAGCGGTGCGCGGAGGCTGCCGGCATTACCGCTTCGCTGACGCCGCAGCTGCTGCGCAGCTCGTTCGCCGCTCATTTGCTGGCAAACGGGGCTGACGTCCGCGCCGTGCAGGACATGCTCGGCCACGCGTCGGCGGCATCGACGCAGGCGTATGCACAGACGGCCAAAGCGCTCATGAAAGACGTGTACGACGCGGCTCATCCGCGCTCCGGCAAGCGGATGTGACCGTTTTGCATTCTTGGGCGATAAAGTGAGATAATGAGGAGTAGTAAAATTTTACAGCTGCCACGGGAGGACAAGCAACATGGGCTTTCAACGCATTTGTTTTATCGTGCTGGACAGCGTCGGCATCGGTGAGCTTCCGGACGCTGCCCGCTTCGGCGACGCGGGCTCGCATACGCTCGGCCATATCGCGCAGCGGGTCGAAACGTTCGCGGTGCCGAACATGCAGCGGCTCGGACTCGGCAACATCGCCGAGCTGGAGCGCGTCCCTCCGGCCGACAAGCCGCAAGCGTACTACGGCAAAATGGCGGAGACATCCGTTGGCAAAGATACGATGACCGGACATTGGGAGCTGATGGGGCTGAACGTAGACATTCCGTTCAAGGTTTACCCGGAAGGTTTCCCCTCGGAGCTGATCGCTGCATTCGAACAAGCGACCGGCCGCAAAGTGATCGGCAACAAGCCGGCATCGGGGACGGAAATATTGGACGAGCTGGGCGAAGAGCAGATGAAGACCGGCGCCTGGATCGTCTACACGTCGGCGGACAGCGTCTTCCAGCTTGCCGCGCATGAGGAAATGATTCCACTCGAAGAGTTGTACAAAGCTTGCCACATCGCCCGTGAGCTGACGCTGCGTCCGGAGTTTGCCGTCGGCCGCGTCATTGCGCGTCCTTACGTCGGCCAGCCCGGCGCGTTCAAACGGACGCCGAACCGGCACGATTACGCGGTCAAGCCGCCCGCTCCGACCGTGCTGAACAAGCTGAAGGATGGCGGCCTGGATGTGATCTCGATCGGCAAGATCAACGACATTTTCTCGGGCGAGGGCATTACGGAAGCGTACTCGACGAAGAGCAACGCCGACGGCATCCGGCGAACGATCGAGACGATGAAGCGCGAATTCCGCGGGCTAACGTTCGTGAACCTGGTCGATTTCGATTCGCTTTACGGGCACCGCCGCGATCCGGAAGGATACGCCCGGGCGCTCGAAGAGTTCGACGCGGCGCTGCCGGAGCTGATGGGAACGATCGGGCCGGACGATCTGCTTCTGGTGACGGCGGATCACGGCAACGACCCGGTGGCCCCCGGGACGGATCATACGCGCGAATACGTGCCGATTTTGCTATATAGCCCAAGGTTTGCAAGCCCCAGTTCGATCGGCGTGCGCTCGACGTATGCCGACGCGGGGGCGACGGTCGCCGATAACTTCGGCATTGTCTGGGACGGGCACGGCACGAGCTTCTTATCTTCGCTTCAATAACAGATCGCAGCTTCGTCAATAGAGGAGGAATCAGCGAAATTATGGCACAAACGGCGGGTATCGGGACGGACGCCAATCGCATTCGCGAGGCGGCCGCATACATTGCAGGCAAGGCCGAAGGGCTGAAGCCGCAAATCGGTCTTATTCTCGGCTCGGGTCTTGGCGTATTGGCGAATTTGATCGAAGATCCGATTGTTCTCGATTACGGGGACATTCCCCATTTTCCCGTGTCTACTGTGGAAGGACACGCGGGCGAGCTCGTGCTCGGAAGCGTGAAAGGCAAGCCGGTGGTCATGATGAAAGGGCGTTTCCATGGCTACGAAGGGTACGGTCCGGAGACGGTATCGTTCCCGGTGCGCGTCATGAAAGAGCTCGGGGTGACGACGCTGATCGTGACGAACGCGGCGGGCGGCATCAACGAACATTTTCAGGTCGGCGATCTGATGGTCATTAGCGACCATATTAATTTTACGGGACGCAACCCGCTCATCGGGCCGAACGACAACGCTCTCGGCGTCCGCTTCCCGGACATGTCCGAAGCTTACAGCAAGCGGTTGCGCCGGATTGCGCACCAGGTAGCTGAGCGGCAAGGCCTTAAGTTGCAGGAAGGCGTCTATCTGGGATTGCTCGGTCCGACGTACGAGACGCCGGCCGAAATTCGCATGATGCGCATCCTCGGCGGCGACGCCGTCGGCATGTCCACCGTCCCGGAAGTGATCGTGGCGCGTCACGCCGGTATCGAAGTGCTCGGCTTCTCCTGCATTTCCAACATGGCCGCAGGTATGCTCGACCAGCCGCTTTCGCACGCGGAAGTCATGGAGACGACCGAACGGGTGAAGCCGAAATTTCTGCAGCTGGTGCTGGGGATCATTGAAGAGCTTCAGTGACTTGTCGAAGAGGAACAACATGAACAGCAACACGTACGCAGAGCCGCGGACATTATCCGCGGCCCCTCTTAGTGCGCCACGCATGGCGATTAACTAGGCGGTGAAAGTCCGCTGTGGGGGCTTGTAGTGGCCAACCACTAGCCAAGAGCAAGGGTGTCCATCGTGAG
>NZ_JXAK01000100.1 GCF_000829455.1 Gordoniibacillus kamchatkensis | reverse complement strand
CTCCCGAGCCTCCAGCCGCACCCGCCGCAGACCCTGCACCTACCGCGCCACCAGCCGCACCCGGCACGGAACCTGCTCCCGCGACTCCCGCCTGCAGAGAGCGGGATCGCAAGGCTGCGCAACTGCTCGAGCGTGTGCACGCCGCCGTCGAGAACGATCGTTTTCTCGGTGGCGTCGATCTCGAACAGCCCAAGCGGCACGGTGACGGCTCCGCTCTGAATGGCGCTGCGCACGGTGTCGGCGCTGAGACCATACGCGCGAAGCTTGGCGGCGTCCGGCCGGACTTGCACTTCTTGCAGCTGCTGACCGGATATTGTCACCGTGCCGACCCCCGGAATGCTTTCCAAGGCCGGACGCAAATCCGTCTCGACAAGCCTCGTCATATCGGCTAGCGAAACGTTATCCCCGGACATGCTGAGCGTTACGACCGGAAAATCGTTCAGGCTGACCGCGGAAATTTTGGCTGGCTGCGCTTCCTGCGGCAATTTGACGGAGGAAACGGCCTCCTGCAAGTCGGCCTTCGCTTTGGCCATGTCTTGGCCGTACCGGTATTGGACCACGATTGAGGAGACATTTTCCTGCGAGGTGGAGTTCAATTGATCGACGTCGGGCAACGCCTTGATGCGCTGCTCGAGCGGAATCGTCACCTGATCGGCGACTGCCTGCGGAGCGGTGCCGGGAATGACGGTCGTAACGGTCAAAATCGGAACGTCGAGATTCGGGATCGTCTCCTCCCTCATTTGCATGCCTGCGTACATACCGCCGGCAGCGACGATTAAGGTGAGAATAAGGACGGCAAATTTGTTGTGCAGCGAGAAGCGGATCAAACTGCGCATCGGGTGCAGCCTCCGTTCGGTTGATGGGTCCGGTTGCTTATTTTTTCCTGCCGGTACCAAAGTGATGCATGACCGATGCAAGGACCGGAAAACGGAACTCCCTGCGAGAGACCAGCCGTTCCCTTTAGAAGACTGCCAATAACGAGTTATTGCCGCCGCAGCGGCTCAAATGAAACGGACTTAACGCCGTCGGATGCTCCCCCACCGGGCAATAGGGCCACCGTGCACTTTGAGGCAACAAAAAACCCGCCCCTCTTGGGGCGGATTCGCTTTATTCTGGTTCCCTAGCCCGGCAAACGGGCGCCGCGGGACCGTGGTTACTTCACTTTATCGACGAACTGCGTCGTGTACGTCTGGGAAAGGTCGATCTTCGCGTCCTTCAGCTTCGGGTTGAACGTGGTCAGCACGTCGAGCACCTTCGCCGGGCCGTCGGCCGGCATTTTGCCGTCCTTCGTAAAGCTCGGCAAGCTGGCTTTCAGCGCCGTGACGTACATATCTTTATCTCCGGCGTAGTACTCCTTCGGCATTTTGTCCGCGATCTCTTCCGCCGAATGGGTGTTGATGTACTGAAGCGTTTTGACGAAAGCGTTGGCAAGCTTTTGCGTAATGTCAGGATGCCCTTTCACGTAATCGTTTCTCATATAGAGGCAAGCCGCCGGGTACGTGCCGCCGAGCGCCTGCTTCGTACCTTCAATCGACAGCATGTCGACGAACGTGGAGGCGATGCCTTTCGCCTTGAGCATCGAGACGGTCGGCTCTGTCGTGACCGCCAGATCCACTTTCCCTTGCTGCATCGCCGCAATCAGCGTATTGCCGGAGCCGACGGCCAGCGGCACATAATCTTTGGACGTATTGCCGCCCTTGGTGACGAGATAGTTCGCCAGGAAGTTGGTGGACGATCCGAGTCCGGTGACGCCGATGTTTTTGCCTTTCAGATCGGCCAGCGTCTTCACGCTGTCTTTCAGCTTGTTCGAGACGACGAGCGTCTCGCCGGGCACGCCTTCGAACTGGACGACGGACTCGAGGAACTTGCCTTTGGACTGCAGGTCGATCGTATGGTCGTAGAAACCGACGGTAGCGTCGATCTGGCCGGCGACGAGCGCTTCCTCGGCGTTTTGGCCGGCCGCTTCGCTCGTCAGCTCCACGTCAAGGCCCTCGTCCTTGAAGTAGCCGAGCGACTCGGTCAGCTTTGCCGGCAAATAAATGATTTTCTCCAGGCCGCCGACCATAATTTTCACTTTTTGCGGCGGGCCGGACGGCTTTGTCGCAGCCGCTTGATTGGAGCCGCCGGCGGCCGGAGCCGGTGCCGCGGCAGAGCCGGCTGTCTGGTTGTCCTGCTTGCCGCAGCCTGCGGCGAGCATGCTGACGGCGAGAACGGAAGCGGTCGTGATGCCTGCTGGTTTCATCCATTTTTTCATCGTCGTATCCCCTTTTATGATGAAGTGTAGTATTGCCGCTAAACGGTCAATGCTTCTCCCGGCGCCAGCCGACGAACCGCTTCTCCAGCTTGACGACCGCCCAGTTGGCGAGCAGCGCCGTTACCGACAGCAGCACCATGCCGGCGAACACGCCAGTCGTATCGAATGCGCCTTGCGCCTGAGCGATCAGGAAGCCGAGACCTTTGGTCGCGCCGATGAACTCGCCGACGACGGCGCCGACGAGGGCGAAGCCGAAGCTGGAATGGAGGCTGGACAAATCCAGGTGAGCGCCGACGGTATGATGACGTGCCGGGCAAGCTGGCTTTTGCTGGCGCCGAGCAGCCGGGCGTTGTTGATCAAGTTGCGGTCGACCTCGCGCACTCCTTGGAACGCGTTGAAAAACACGACGAAGAACGTAAGCGTTACGCCCAGCGCCACTTTGGAAGGCATGCCGAGCCCGAGCCACAAAATGAAAATCGGAGCGAGCACGACCCGCGGCAGCGCGTTGAGCATTTGAATGTAAGGGCCGAGCACGACGGACAAAATCTCGTTGCGCCCGAGTGCGAAACCGCCGATGACGCCAAGAATGACGCCGATGATGAACGACAGGAACGTCTCCTCGAAAGTGACGATAAAGTGCGTGTAAAGCGGCCCTTGGCTCGTACCCTCGGTGAACCATTCGTAAATATGCTTGATGATGTCAATCGGAGTGGAAAAGAAAAACTTGTCGATGATGCCGTAGTCGGCCATCAGCTGCCACGAGCCGAAAATCAGCACGAACACGAGCGCCTGAAGCGTCAAGTTGCGCGCTCGGATGCGCATCGCCCTGCGGCGCATTTCCTGCTTGCGCTCCAGCACCTCGCTATGCAAATTGCTGTCAGTGGTTAGCGGCATGGACATAGCTGATCATCACCTCGTCTCTTAGATCGTTCCAAATTTGTTCGTGAATCCGCATGAAGGCGGGGTCGAAGCGAATTTCCGCCACGTTGCGCGGGCGCTCCAGCTCGATGCGGTAATTGCCTTTGACCGAAGAACCGGGTCCGGCGCTGAGGACGACGACCCGGTCGCTGAGAGCGATCGCTTCCTCGAGGTCGTGGGTGATGAAGACGACGGACGCCCCGGTCTCGCTCCAAATTTTGAGCAGCTCGTTCTCCATCAAGTGGCGCGTGTGAACGTCCAGTGCGGAGAACGACTCGTCCATGAGCAAAATTTTCGGCTGCACGATGAGACATTGCGCCAGCCCGACCCGTTTGCGCATGCCGCCGGACAGCTGATGCGGATAATGGTTTTCGAAGCCTTTCAGGCCGACGCGCTGAATCCAGCCTCTCGCTTCGTCGTAAGCTTCCGATTTTTTCACGCCTTTGAGCCGCAGTCCGAGCGACACGTTGTCGATGACCGTTTTCCACGGGAACGCGTTTTCCGTCTGGAACATGCACACCGCTTGCGAATTGATGCCGCTGAGCGGCTCTCCCTGAATGCGCACTTCCCCTTTCGTGGCAGGCTCGAAGCCGGCGATCAGACTGAGCGTCGTCGACTTGCCGCAGCCCGTCGGGCCGACAATCGAGCAAAACTCGCCCTTGCCGACCTGCAGGTTGATGCCGTGCAGCACGGTGTGCAGCTCGCCCGACGGCTTGACGAATTCCTTCGTAACCCCTTTAAGCTCGATCATGGGCTGAACCGCTGCGCCGGGTGCCTCCCACTCGAGCGATTGCTTTGACATAGCGGGTTCCTCCTTGCTGTTAACCGTAATTTGATGGCGCTTACAATGCGAAGTATACGGCGTAATCGCTTTCACGAACAGTTTTTGGCTATTAGTCGAATAAATACCGATAAAAACGATTTTGACAATATTGTTAACGGTGCTGGAAGCCTGTTGTCATTTACTTTACCGGGCTGCGGCATGTAGAATCGTAATAAACCGCAACCGCTTTCAGAAGGGTGAGCTTATGACTTTCATTCATAACATGAAGCTGCGCACGAAAATCAACTGGCTCGTCTTCTTGAACATCGGATTCGTACTGCTGTTGACCTGCTCTTCGTTCGCCTATCTGATCATTCAGCGCAAATTCGCTGAAACCGGGGAACGCGCGCTGATGCTGGCCCAGACGGTAGCCGGCATGCCGGCCATCGTCGAGGCGTTCGGCACTCCCGATCCTTCCGTCGCCATTCAGCCGCTCGCCGAGCAAATCCGCATTCGCACCGGCGCAGAATATATTGTCGTAGGCAACATGAACCTGATCCGCTACAGCCATCCGAACCCCGAACAGCTGGGGGGCCGGATGGTCGGCGAAGATAACGACCTTGTGCTGAAAGGGCAGGACAGCATCACGGAAGCGACAGGGACGCTGGGGCTGGCCATTCGCGGCAAAAGCCCGATCTGGGACGCGAACCACCGCCAGATCGGCATCGTTTCCGTCGGCTTCCTTGAAGGCGCGATTTGGAAACAGATCAACGAGTTTCTCGGCGAAGTCGTTCTCATCGCGCTGGCCGCGCTGCTGTTCGGGCTGGCCGGAGCGTACCTGCTGTCGGGACATATCAAGAAACAGACGCTGGGCATGGAGCCGTGGGAAATCGCCTTTCTTACCGAAAAACAATCCGCCATCCTCGAATCGATCCGGGAAGGGATCATCGCTGTGAACGACGGCGGAAAGATCATGACGTGCAACCGGGAAGCGCTGAAAATTTTAAATATGGAGGCGGGGGACGTCATCGGCAAAAACATCCGTTTCGTGCTGCCGAACTCCCGTCTGCCGGAAGTGCTCGAGCGCGGCGAGCCGCATAAGGACGAGCAAATGATCATCGGCAACCATCTCGTCGTTGCCAACCGCGTGCCCGTCCGGCTGAAAGGGAAAGTGATCGGGGCCGTGTCCACGTTCCGCGACAAGCTGCAGCTCGACCAAATCGACGAAAAGCTGGCCGACATCGGCCAATACGTCGATACGCTGCGCAGCCAGCGGCATGAGTTCATGAACAAGCTGCATCTCATTTCGGGCTTGATTCAAATGAAAGAGTACGATACGGCCAAAGATATTATCGAAGTGGTGAACGAAGACGTGCAGCACACGCTCGATTTTTTCCTGGCGAACTTGAAGGATCCGGCCATCGTCGGTATTTTGGTCGGCAAAATGCATCGCGCCAAGGAGCTCGGCATCGCGCTGCACGTAGACGCCGCCTCCTCGGTGCCGCCCGTCTGCCCGCACCGGGAGATCATCGTCACTTTTCTCGGCAACGCTATCGAAAACGCCTTCGAAGCGATCCAGGGGGCGCCGCGGCTGGAAGGAAGTTCGCCTCCGGCCGTCAGCGTCCTGCTGAAAGAAGAAGCGGAAGAGCTCGTGCTCAGCGTTGCGGATACGGGGCCGGGGGTCGATCCGGCGCTGGGCGGTCGCATTTTTGAAGACGGGGTTACGACGAAGGGGGAAGGACGCGGGCTGGGGCTCGCGCTGCTCTCGAAGCTGATCGGCAACGTAGGAGGCAAGCTCAGGCTGACCTCTTCGGAATCCGGAACGACGCTGACGGCGAGCTTGCCGCTGCAGGCAGGAGGGGAACAAGGGTGACTGAACGAAAACTGCGGGTATTCGTCGTCGATGACGATTTTATGATTGCAAAAATGCACGGGAAGCTCGTGGACGCCGAACCGTGCTTCACCTGGGTCGGGACCGGGCACAACTATGAGCAGGCGCTTGCCGGCATCGAGGAGCTGACGCCTGATCTGGTCGTGCTGGACGTGTACTTGCCCGACCGCTCCGGCATCGAGCTGCTGCGCACGCTTCGCAGCCGAAATTTGAAATGCGACGTTATCCTCATTACCGCCGCGAAGGAGACGGCTACCGTAGAAGAAGGGTTCCGGCTGGGCATATTCGACTACTTGATCAAACCGTTCGACCTCAAGCTGTTCAAGGAAACGCTGGAGAAGTACGCCCAATTTCAGACGAAGCTGACCGCGGCGAAAGAAGTCGACCAGAGCATCGTCAACAACTTGAAAAAGCTGCGCTCCCCGTCGGCCGCGTCCGCGCCCGACCATTTGCAGAAAGGCATCGACGCCCGCACGCTGGACAAAATCAAGCGCTGTCTGGAGCAGCAACGGGAGTTCCTGAGCGCCGAACAAATTTCCGCGCTCGCCGGCGTGAGCCGTTCGACGGTGCGCAACTACCTGGTCTATCTCGTCGAAGAAGGAGTCGCCGAGGAGCTGCAGCAATACGGGACCGTCGGGCGTCCGCAGCGGCTGTTCAGGCTGGCGCACGGTTAGGGGCTATCCCGTCCATGCCCGGCTCGGCTCGCCCTACCAACCAGGCCGCAGCGGTTGATTCAGGCCTGTGCAGGGCTAAGGGGGCCGGTCTGGATACGACCCACGCCCGGACTGTCCCGCCGCTTGACAAATGCCTTCAAGTATAATATCTTTAAATTAAGAAAATAACTTTTAAGAGGTGTTCCGCATGAGCGAACCGAAGAGCCACTCCGGCGGCGACGCTATGCATCTGTACGTGGTGCTGTCGCGAGCGTGCCAGTGGGTCAGCGCGCACGCCCATCACGATATCCGCAAATCCGGATTGAACCCGACCGAGTTCGGGGTGCTGGAGTTTTTATACCACAAAGGCCCGCAGCCGCTGCAGCAAATCGGCGAAAAAATTTTGATTTCCAGCGGCAACATTACGTACGTCGTCGACAAGCTGGAGCGCAAAGGCCTCGTCGCCCGCCGCGCGTCGCCGGACGACCGGCGCGTCATTTATGCCGACGTGACGGATGAAGGGCGCAGCTTTATGGAGAGCAAGTTTCCGCAGCATGAGCTGGCTGTGGAGGCGGCAGTAGAAGGGCTGTCGCCGGAGGAGCGGCAGCAGGCGATCGTGCTGTTGAAGAAACTGGGTCTCGCTGCGCAGCAGAGCGCCAAACATTTAACGTGATCAATAATACAGGAGGCGAATTAATATGAACATTCGTATATATGGACCGGAGCAGCAAGCGACAGGCGCATTCGACGGCGGGAAAATTACGGAGCAGAAGCCGATCGGCTTCCCGCGCGAAGGCTCGGCGGTATCGCGGGTCGGGCCGCTGTTTTACTGGGCGTGGGCATTCGCTGAGCAAGAAGGCTACATTCCTTCGCACCCGCACCAGGCGTTTGAGATTATGACGTATGTCGTAAACGGCAAGGCGGAGCACGGCGACTCGCTCGGCACCCGCAGCGTCGTCGGGCCCGGCGGGGCGCAAGTGATGCAAACCGGCAGCGGCGTTAACCATGAGGAAGGGTTCGTCGGCCCGACATGGAAGGTTTTCAAATTTGGTTCGAGCCGCATTTGAGCGAAGCGGTCAAGCGGCCGCCGACGTACCGTCAGTACGAGCATGAGGAGTTCCCGTCCGTTACGACCGATGCGGCTGTCGTCAAGACGGTGATCGGCGACGGGTCACCGGTCAGCATCGTCGTCGACGCCCGGATGTGGGACGTCACCGTCAAGCCGGGGCGTACCTACGTGCAGCCGCTGCGCAAAGACTACACGCTGACGGCGCTCGCAATCCGCGGCGGCGGTACGGTGGGCGCAGGCGGGGGGTCGGACGCGGACAAGTCTCCCGTACAGGCGGCGGCTACGGTTACGGCGTTCGGGCATAAAGATTTTCTCGTGCTGGAGCCGGAGGGGTCGCCGGAAGCGGCTTTCACCGCGCAGGATGACGCCGAGCTGCGGCTGATCCTGATCGAAGTGCCGGCGCGCGTGAACTACCCGTTATACCGCAAGTGAGGATGAACGGCTTACGCGTCCATTTAGACGCGAGCGTCTACCGGTGTAAAGCCGGCTGTGAGAAGCCCGCATACGTATCGCCGTTACTCCTGCATTTTAATGCCTAGTAGCGGAATCAGCCCAAGTGAAAGAAGCCGGCCGGCGCTATTGCGCGGGGCCGGCTTCGTTTTTTTTATGCCGGCGGTTGCTTAGTGAGGTTGTCTCGTGGAAAATAGAGATATTAGGCCGGTATGGAGGAGTGATGGTTCTGGATATTAGAGTGGATGATTTGACTGGACCCGAAGTGACGGCATTGATCAGGGAACATTTGCAGAGCATGTTTCTTCATTCTCCGCCGGAAAGTGTACATGCCCTCGACATCGAGAAGTTGAAGAAGCCGGAAATTACGTTCTGGAGCGCATGGGAACAAGGTGAACTCGTCGGCTGCGGGGCGCTGAAGGAGCTTGACGGCCGGCACGGAGAGGTCAAGTCGATGCGAACGGCTTCGGGCCACTTGAGGAAGGGCGTCGCCAGGCAGATGCTTCAGCATATCGTCGATGAAGCCAAGCGGCGCGGCTATAAGCGGCTCAGCCTGGAGACGGGCTCCATGGCCGCTTTCGAGCCGGCCAGAAGGCTGTATGAAAGCTTTGGCTTTGCGTATTGCGAGCCGTTTGCGGATTACATCGAAGATCCGAACAGCGTATTTATGACGAAGGAAGTGTGAGTTGTTGGAGCAGCCGCGGCTGCTCCTTTTGTTGATTTTCCTGTGCCACAATGCGGATTCGCATCGGCATGAAGCGCGATTACCCTCATCTGCACGCGCATCCCATCCCGATGAAGACGCGGTGCAATCGCCCCGGAAAAGACGGGGTTAGAACAATTCGCGGTTTTGATTGACTGGATTAGGTTCCCTTTTTAACGAGGCTTCCGAGTATTGATCGGCAGCCTCGCTCAACTAACTTCTAGAAATGCCGTTGGAGTTCCGCGTAAGAACATGCAGGAAAGCGAGTTGGAAGTCCGGGAAGCCATACATTTTGAGGATTCCAAGACAGCCGCGAAATATCGTGATTTCATGACCAAGCCTTGCTCGCAACCGGCACCCGGACAACGTCAAAAAAGACATCCAATATTTCGGAATCGAACAGTTTGCCTCTGCCTTGTTCCAGCGTCGTGCGGGCCGTTTCTTGATCCATGTCTCCCCGATGCTTGGCGGTTAAGGCGTCCCATACATCGCAGATCGCGATTATTTTCGCCTGCAGTCCCAGCTTATCGCCTGTTAATCCTTCCGGGAATCCTGAACCATCCAGCCGCTCATGATGGTGCAAAACGCCGTCGATGACTTTCTCCGCATAACGGGTCGCTTTGAGAATTTGAGCTCCTATCATCGGATGCTGTTTGACAATTTCGTGTTCAAACGAAGATAGTTCCCCTTGTTTTGACAATACTTGCTCAGGTATTCCGATTTTTCCTACATCATGGATAATTCCGGACCACTGCAGATTGAGAAGTTCCTGTTCGCCCAAATTCAACCGCCGTCCGACTTCGTACGCTAACTCCCCTACCCTCCGGCAATGCCCGCTGGTAAAAGGGTCCCTGACCTCAATCGCTTCCGCCAGGCACAAAAGAATTTCCGTGCCCAACTGCTGAATCTCCTCTTTTTGCGCCAGGATGATATTCTTTTGTTCTTCGATCTGCTTGTTTTTTTGTTCGATATCCTGATTTTGCTGATTTAATTTTTCGTTTTGCTGGAGAATAGTTGTCATTTCATCTTTTAATTTTTTAAACAAAAAGGACATAAATAAGGCAAAGATAACAAAGACGAGTACACGGATCGACCAGTTGCTGAAACTTTGGGGAATGCGCTCCGCTACATACAACGGCATAAACGGACCGCTTGCGATGCCGCTGAGCAGCCCGAAAATCAACGCTCCTCCCGTGCGAAAGTATCTTGCCGCGAGTATGATGGGCACGTAGAAAACATGAACATAAACCTGGCTTGTCCCGCCTGTCCAATAAACAAGCGCATAGGAAAGCAAGATCGAAAGCAAAATGAACGCACTCTTGTAAACGACTTTCAAGAAACACCCAACCTTTCCTGTATCTTATCGGATCATACGCAAGGAGCACAAAAAACCTCCAGTCCATTCATAAATAAAATGAATAGACGGAGGCCCTCCGTCGTATTCGGCAACTGGCTGGCATCGTGTACTTATCCACATTAGCCCCTATAGCTTTGCGTCTCCACTTTTCAATGGGTTTGCCGTTTTCGTACGAAATATCAACTTGTCTTTTACTGTAAAATTATCAATTATAGAGAAATGTTGAAATAGGTCTTAGGGACTATTTGGTTCTAATAGATTAAAATTTACAGTCGAAAACAAAGCAAGCAACCCTTCGGATTGCAAGCCGCAGGGCCTCGCTTTTTGTTGTTTTATGTTTACATCATTTTTCCGGCAAACGCAGATATCGTTTTGACTTTGTCATTATATACTGAAAAAATCATCATCATACCGGCTTAGGAGCGCCCGTAATGATAACTATCGGACTGGGACATAAGATTGGAGTGGGAACGCCTTTTCTTTTCTATTGGTAGACGTTAAGAATGGCGATGCCAGCTGCCGTTGAGACCGGCAACCGACTATGGCTAGCCGGTTGTCATATTGCGGACTCTTTAACCGTCCCGCGTACCTTCCGGCTTGCGCGTCGTATCGTCCCGCGAACCTCCATCGCCATAAGGCTAAGCAGCACGACGGCTATGCCGAGCCATTGCAGCGGACGAAGCCGCTCGTGGAACAGCGCCGCGCTGCAGGCGAGCGTGACGACCGGCTCCATCGTGCTCAACATAGACGCCCGCGTCGAACCGATCCGCTTCACCCCTTCGAAGAAAAACAGGATGGCGACGAACGTCGACAACACGGCTACGCCGAGAATAGCTCCCCAGGCCGGCGCCCCGCGCACGACGTGCAGATCGCCCTGCAGCGCGGCGTAGACGGCGAGCGCTACGGCGGCCGAAGAGGAGATGTGGGCTGAGCTGACGAGCGGAGAGACGTGCTTCACGAGCCGATTGCTGTACGTAATAAACACGGCGTAAACGGCGGCCGCCGCGAGAGCGCAGGCGATGCCGGAAGCGGTAACGAGCCCGGCGGGGCTTTGCAGCACTAGCAGCAGGCCGGCGAAGCCGCCTATCAGCGCCTCTGCCTTGCGGCCGGTAAGCGGTTCCTTATCCACAGCCCACATCAGCAAACAGACGAGCGTCGGATAGGAGTAGAACAGCATTTCCGCGAGCGAGGCCGACATGAGCGAGAACGAAGTGAACATGAGCGAAGCCATTACTGCGTAGCCTAAGGTGCCCATGATCCACAGTGCGATCCGTTCCCGCCAGCGCAGCGGTGCCGCGGCGCGGCGAGACAGGGCGATCCAGGCCCAGAACAGTGCGGCGGCGATGGCGAAACGGTACGCGAGCAGCGTGCCGACTGTCACGCCTTGCGCATAGGCGAGCTTCGCAATAATGCCCATTACGCCGAATCCGGCGGCGGATGCTATAGTGAGCAGGACGCCGAGAAGCGAACCGTTTTTGTTCATGATGGTCATCGTCCCCTCTGATGTCTTTTGGTTAAGCTTCTGCCGTATCCCGAAATTCCAGCGTCTCCCCGTCTTCCGGAACTGCCACCTGCCGCGCCAAGCCGTGCCCGCGCACATACTGCCTCAGCTCTTGCCGCGTCAGGCGGCAATGGTTCCATGCTTCCATATGCGTTACGACCACCTGCATCTCCGGCACGGCCCAGCACACTTCGGCGATATCCCGCTCCGCCATCGTCACCGGGCTGCCCTCAGCGAAACGCGCCGCGCCGGCAAACAGCACGGCAACGTGTGGCTGATGCCGCTCCAGCGCCTTGCGCACGTCCGCGCACCATACCGTGTCTCCCGCGATATACAGCGTAGGCTCCCCTTCCGCTTCCAGTACGAAGCCCGATACCGGGCCCAGGCTGCGTCCGAGCGCGCCGCGGCCGTGCCGGCCTCCGGTCCGGCGGATGCGGATGCCCGCCCATTCGACGCTCGACCTGACCGGCAGCAGCCTGCGGAAGCCCTGCTCTGCGATCGCCGCCTTGTCCCGCGGCTGGCACAGCACCGGAATATCTTTGTTAAGCAGCTCCGCCGCCGCTGCATCCCAGTGATCCCTATGGCGGTGTGTCAGCAGCACGGCGTCCGGCTGCAGCAGCTGCTCTACCGGCACAGGCAAGTCCGCGACAGGATTCTGGCGCGCGTCCGGCACGCCGGGCACCGGCGTCATCGTGCTGGCGGGACTGAGCATCGGATCGACGAGCAGCGTCTTGCCCGCAAAGCGGATTTGCAGCGTAGCGTGTCGAATCAAACGAATTTGCATCGTACAACTCTCCTCTGCGATGTGTTGGGTTCATTGTAAAGGAGAGTGCGCGATCGCCGCGAAACGGATCGGCCGAATGCTTTTTCACCGTGAAAATGTTCCGCAAGCCCGCAAAGGCAGACCTACTTCACCTGCTGAATCGACAGCTGCACGCGGTAATTCGCAAACTCGAGGATGCGGTCGAGCAGCCGGTTCAGCTCGTCGTTGTCCGCCGCCAGCGCCTTTAGTGAGTAGCAGCCGTCGCCGCTGATGCGATGCGCCTCGCGCACCGTCTCTTCTTCGCGGAGAAAGCGCTGGAACTCGGCGTGCAGATTCGTTTTCATCAAAATGGTAACGATCGCGGTGATCGGTTTGCCCAACTTGGCTTCGTCCGTGAGCACCGTATAACCGCGGATGGCGCCCAGCTCCTCGAGCCGGCGAATGCGGACGCCGACCGCTTGTCCCGTCAGATGCACCTGCTCGCCGATCTCGCGCCACTGCAGGCGGGCGTTGCTTTGCAGCAAGCGAAGTATCGCTATGTCGGTAGGATCCAGTTCGTACTGCATCAGGCTACACCTCGTTCGGCTTGAGAATCGGTAAGAGCGCTGCGAGCGGACCTTGATCCCGCGCAGCGAGAGCGGCGCTACGGAGCGGCTTCTCGGCAGAGCCGATGCCGGCGTTGGTGCTCGCCGCTTCTCGTTTTGCGGGGACGCTGATGCGGCAAGGCGAGTCGAGGTTGGAGTTGTAGGGTGAGGGTCGCTCTATGCGCCAGTGTGCAGTTCAATTGTGGCTCCCTCCTTGGAGTGTGGCGGTAATAGTGCGCCCGGCCGGACGGTTGCAGACGGTTAGCGCGCAGTCTGCGGACGGTCTGAGCAATTGCGCTTAGGTCGGGAAGTGGGACGCGGATCGGGACATGGGCCGCATTGCGGAAAGTTGCATCCCGCACCCGGTGGAGGTGGTCGGTGGTCGCTCCAAGTGTAGGGGCTGCTGGCCGCACCGGTGTAGGTGAATGCGGGTTGCACCCGGCGTGGTCAGTAGCCGCACACGGCGTAGGTGTTGGCTAGCCGCTCCCGGTGCAGGTTTCCGCAGGCAGCTCCGGATTCTGTGACGCAAATTCTTAGCGGAACGGCGTTCCGCTATTCGCGGCATTTCCCGTTATTTCCCGAAATTAGAGGAACAGCGTTCCGTTATTGACCCGCAAAATGATAGGAAAGGGCGAATATGGTCCTATTTTCGAGGAAATAGCGGAACACAGATCCGTTAATTTGAAGCCGTTCCGCTTTTTCGCGGAAATAGCGGAACGTAGTTCCTTTATGATTGCTTGCAATCGAGCGTGTGAACGGACAACCGGCCAATTTGATTTATCCGGATCAGATGATTGCTACTTGACTGACTGCATAACTTGATACTGCCGGCCAATGCCAGCTAGGACGTGTCATCGTTGTCCGGCTAGGATCATTGCAACCTGACCGGGAGTTAGCTGCCGGTCAGGCTGCATGATCGTGAACAAGCCCCAAAATCGATACCGTGTTCCTATTCGTAGCATATCGTCTGCGCGGCGTTTGGACAGCGCGAATTTGGCGCGCGGATTGCCTTCCTCGGCCAGCTGCTGCAGGCGGGAGTGGCGGACGCGCACGAGCCCGAACTCCGCGGCGACGAACAA
>NZ_JXAK01000099.1 GCF_000829455.1 Gordoniibacillus kamchatkensis | reverse complement strand
CGTGGAGCTGACGAATACTAATCGGTCGAGGGCTTATCCAAAACATAGAGCTTCTACTGCGCAACGTTTCGTATCTAGTTTTCAGGGAATAGCCCTGAACCGTTTGGTGACAATGGCGGAGGGGAACCACGCGTACCCATCCCGAACACGATCGTTAAGCCCTCCAGCGCCGATGGTACTTAGACCGCAGGGTCTTGGGAGAGTAGGACGTCGCCAAGCAGATGAGGACTCATGCGAATGAGGTCCGTTTTATTTTGCCGGCAGGTTCGTACTGGACCGAATATAGAGCACTCACTTCAGCTAAATGAAAAAGCCTTTCTCAAGTTCAAGAGAAAGGCTTTTCGCTATGTGCAGATGCCGCTAGAAGGAGAAGGACAGCTGTACCGGCTCCGCTTCCTCTTCAGCGGCGACAAGCTTTTCGCGGCGTAGCGCGTCTTTGCTATCGAGGCCATGCTGGTTGAGCATCCGTCCGATTGCAGCTTCAATCGGTTCACGGTAATGTTTTGGCGTGTAGCCGGATCCGCTGAACAACGCTGCATATTTTGCTACAAGGTGCGGATAATGCTGACGCAGCGTCTCGAAAAACCACACTTTCACCTCAGACGTGCTTAGCCGCAAAAAACGAGCTCCTAAACAAAACGAAGCCCGGTGCTGCGCAGTCAATCGTACCAGCTCCTCAAGGTCCTCGAGGCGGTCAGTCAAATGCGGTAAAATCGGCGCCATAAAGACGCCGGCCGTAATGCCTGCCTCCGACAGTGCTTGGACCGTTTCCAGCCGTTTCATTGGTGACGGTGTAGAAGGCTCAAGCGCCTTCCACACTTTTTTATCGAGCGTGTTGATGCTGATATTGATGGAGCAGACGGACATGTTGGACAACAGATCCAAGTCCCGCAATATTAAAGGCGACCGAGTCGTTAAGCTGACGGAAACGCCGTATTTGGCGAGTACCTCCAAACAGCCGCGGGTCAGCTTGGCATTTGCTTCGACCGGTTGGTACGGGTCGGTAGCAGTGCCGATAGCAACGTAGTCGAGACCACGCAGGCCGCCGCGGGAACGGCTCATTTTGCGCAGCTGCCCCTCGAGTGCTTCAACAGCGTTGGATTTCAAGAAAATATGATTTTGGAACGTATCGTCCGCTGCAATGCCCAAGAAGGAATGGGTCGAGCGTGCGTAGCAGAAGCTGCAGCCGTGCTGGCAGCCCCGGTAAGGATTGATCGACCACCGGAACGGCATCGAAGGCGCGGAGACTTGATTCAGTATCGACTTGGACGTAATCGGCTCGTATTCAATATGCCGGGCCAAAGGCGGGTCACCAACCTTTCCATTCTTTGTAGTAAAAGCTCCTCTTCGGAACATTTTTAACGATATGCTAAATACAGACGCATGTCTTCTAGAGAGCCACAACAACGGGAACATATGTTTGTTATTTGGAATTATACCATGTATTCGGAGTCAAAGAAAGCTGTGGAAAGCGATTTGTCCTACCAATTTATGCTTGCTGAATGGTCCCCAAAAGAGGGCCTGGTGGATGAAGCAAGCACATTGGGTATAGTTTAGCATCAAAAAGCCCTCACCTTGCTGTTAAGGTGAGGGCTTAATCAACGCAACAGGCTACCCAACAATATCTATCATCTAATTCGGAAAAATACACCGGCATTTCCTTGTTCGACTATTGTAAACCTATTCTTAAGAAGGCAAAAAACAGCTTCTCTTACAGGAGCCCCAACTCTTAAAAACCTTCTGCACGGCTTTGCGCTTCCGATTATACGAACTTTGCCGATCAGTGCAAAATTTCTTTTGCTTCTGACTATGATCACCACATCCGGAAACTTGTTCACGATATCCGCTCCTTTATTCGCCGGGGATATCATAATGTATGGTGTTATACACGGAATTGCCGCGGCGGATAATGCCGATTAAATCGATGTTGGACCGCATTTACAAAAACTTAACTATGTATATATAAGTATTTTCTTATATAATGATTTACAAATTCATAACTGCTGTGGGGCGTTTCTAAAAAAGATTGAAAAGAATGGATGTGCCTATGTAAAGGAGACTTATATGATTGAAATCGATAAAATGGTCGATATCTTGAAACTGCTCGGCGACAAATGCAGGCTAACGATTTTGCTATTATTACAAGAAAAAGAGCTCTGCGTGTGTGAAATCGTTGAAATTCTTCAAACAAGTCAACCGAATATCAGTCAGCATATGCGTAAATTGAAGGATGGCGGACTAGTCAAAGAATCCAAAAGAGGCCAGTGGGTGTACTACCGCCTTGCAATTGAAGATAAGCCTTTTTTGGCCGATTTATTGGCCCACCTCCCGGGCCAAAAAGAACAACTCGATAAAGTTACCTGCGAAGATTGCTGCTAAAATAAGGGGTTCAAACATGTTACGCAATAAACTGATTGCCGAGTTCATAGGCACTTACTTCTTGGTATTTGCAGGTCCTGGCGCTATAGTCATCGATCAAATCACGAAAGAAATCACCCACGTAGGTGTGGCCCTGACATTCGGTCTAGTCGTTATGGCGCTTATTTACACATTCGGACACGTGTCGGGTGCTCACTTTAATCCTGCAGTAACCATCGGCTTTCTCGTACGAAAAGATATTTCTTTGCAAGACGCCTTGTATTATGTGCTCGTTCAATTTGCCGCGGCGCTCTTGGCCAGCTATACGTTACTATTGCTGTTTGGCAACGTCGCTAATTTAGGCGCAACGCTGCCGCGTTCATCTGCGGCTCAGTCCTTTGTTCTGGAATTTATTTTGACGTTTGTGCTTATGATGGTTATTTTAGGCTCGGCGGTACACGGCAAAGCTGTGAAAGGTTTTGCTGGGGTCGCTATCGGCGGCACAGTCGGACTGATGGCGATGTTTGCAGGACCAATTTGCGGCGCTTCAATGAACCCTGCGCGCTCTCTGGGACCGGCTCTGATTTCTGGGGCAACTCAACACTTATGGATATACGTGGCGGCAACAATTCTTGGGGCAATCTCTGCTTCCTTGGTGTATAAAACAATTCACGAATAAGGGGTTAACGAAAATGGGCAAAAAATTAGTTTATTTTCTTTGTACGGGAAATTCATGCAGAAGCCAAATCGCCGACGGATTTTTAAAAGCTCTGGGCGGCGATAAATACGAGGTGAAAAGCGCCGGCCTAGAGGCACACGGTCTTAACCCACGTGCGGTTGCGGCGATGAAAGAAGCGGGTGTCGATATATCAAGCCATACTTCCGATGTGATCGATCCTGAAATTTTGAACAAAGCAGATTATGTAATTACGCTGTGCGGCCATGCAGACGAGCATTGCCCCGCTATTTCCAACAAAAACGTCGTAAAATGGCATTGGGGCTTCGAAGACCCTGCGAAAGCTACCGGCACGGAAGAAGAAATTATGGCTAAATTCCGTGAAGTAAGAGACGCGATTAAAGATCGCATTGGGTTATTTGTGAAAGAAGGAAATTGACGCGAAACGGATGCATAGATGCATGTCCAACCCCTCGTGCTGAGTGGACCAATTCAAAACACAAGAGCGGAGTGAGTATCGTGGCACCCCGCTCTTATGCTTTTAGCAGCAGCAACAAACCGCTTCTTGTTTCCGAATCCGAAAAAGGTTGAACCATCGAATTCGAACTTCTGGCTCTGTTTTTATGATTGGTTCGCGGTAAGAGAAATATTGCTCCATCTCTTTAACGTTCCATTGTGCGATTTTTTCCAAGGCATACTCATTGATCATCTGGACTCGCACCTTTCATTACGAAATAGTTAGCAGCAGCTTGACGGCTTCTTTGAATCTGTTTTGCAGCAGTCCGGCTCGCAGCAATCGTCCTTCCGCTCGGCATCCGTGCAGCAGCAACAGCAACAAGCATCGGTTTTCGCCTCAGTTTCGGTCATTTGAATCAGCCTCCTTTTGTAAATTCACCTGTTAAGACGAAGGTGCTTTAAAAAGGACGCAGATTCCCGAAAAATGAATTCTCGCAGCTCGTACAGCTGCAATCATTCGTTTTCGGCTGAGCATCAATCACATTTCCTAGGCGATCTCTTTCGATTCGGCAGCACTCAAGAAGCAGTTCTTTCACTTTTTCCCTGCCGCGTTGTACCCGGGATTTTGCGCCCGAAACGGATATTCCGAGCCGATCGGCCAACTCCCTCTGAGTGAGATTTTCAAATTCCGTCAACATGATCGCTTCTCTGTATTTTTCCTCTAATCCTTGTATGAAGCACTTAAGCCAGCTGCTCACCACTTGATTGAAATTGCTGTTTTCGTCCGAAGGCTCCGGGAAATCGAGGCCAGCATCGAACGAGGTCTCAGCTTCTTTTCTTTTGGCAGCAGCACGGTAGTGATCGGTTATCGAATTGCGGGCGATATGGTAAATCCAGCTCCTTAGTTTCTTCTCATCCGTTAGAAGGTGGACGGAGCTATGGATTTTCCGAAAAACCTCCTGAAGGATGTCTTCCGCATCATATTTGTTGTTCACTCGTTTTTTTATAAACGTAAGCAACGCTTCATGGAAATCTTTCCAAATATCCGACGTGTTCATGCGGCTCCTCCTCGGGTACCATCTTTCATAATCACATGTTAAAACAAATAGTTGCAAATATCAACTATTGTATGTTATAAATAAATCGGGTGATTAAACATGAAACAGTTACCACAATACGTGGATGTACGAGAAGTTTTGCAGCTTTTGGTCAGACGATTTGGCCTGCTTCAAAAAGACGGAGCACAGTGTTGCGGAGTTTCGGTTGTACAAAGCCACATCATTTACGAGCTTTATAAACGACCCGACATATCCTTAAACGAGCTTTCCGAGCTGCTTAGCATCGATACAAGTACGTTAAGCAGGCAGGTCCAACAGCTTGTCGAGAGCGAGCTGGTGCAACGGCAAGCCGATCCGAAAGATAGAAGGTATGTCGTTCTTTCCTTGACGGATAAAGGTCAAGAGCAGCATAAGGAAATTGCGAAAACCATGGAAGACTATGTGAACGGCATTTTCCAAAATGTCCCTCAGGACAAAAAAGCGCAAGTTCTTGAAAGCCTGCAAATACTCGGCGATGCCATGAGTCAGAGTCCTCATTGCTGCACCCCTCCTCTATAAGAGGAGTTTATTTTCGAATCGTATTTGCAATTGTCAACTATTGCAAAGCGAAAAAGGAGCGATCATAAATGCGGATGCATGTAGCGATTAACGTGAAGAACTTGGAGCAATCTCTTCGCTTTTACAAAATATTGTTTCAAGCGGAGCCGACCAAAGTGAAGGACAACTACGCGAAATTTGAACTCGATAACCCCGCTTTACATTTTTCATTAAACGTTCGGGCTTACGAAAATAAAGGTGTCTTAAATCACTTTGGCTTCCAGGTAAAGAATACGGAAGAAGTTGAGGCCGCGAAGGATCGTCTTCAAGCAGCAGGTCTTGTGCCCCTTGATGAGATGAACACCACTTGCTGTTATGCGGTTCAAGATAAAGTTTGGGTTACCGATCCGGAGGGCAATCCGTGGGAGGTGTTTTACACCAAGAAAGACAGTGAATTCGAAGCGGCAGAAGATCGCGTCATGCCTTCCGCTTGCTGCGCGACTCCATCAAAACCGACAACGACTGTTCCGGTTTCCGAGCTAAGGGGGAAGAGCGAATGCTGCTAATCAGAAGGGCTGCCGATCAAGATTTACCGCGAATTATGCTGATCTACAATCAAGGAATTGAGGATCGTATCGCCACTCTGGAATCGGACGTCAAAGATTTGAGTTTTATGCGGGAATGGTTTGGCAAGCATCAGGGAAGGTATGCTGTGATTGTTGCTGAGAAAGATGGCGTTGTTGTCGGGTGGGCGTCCATTAATCAGTATAATTCCCGTTGTGCCTACGACGGAGTCGGCGATTTGTCGATCTACATAGAACGTGAGTCCCGCGGCAAGGGAATTGGGAAGCGGCTCTTGAATGAGCTGGAAACTCTCGGACGCGATCATGGCTTTTACAAGTTTGTGCTCTTTACATTCCCTTTTAACGGGCTCGGTCAGGGGCTTTACCGGAAGGCCGGATATCGGGAAGTGGGGGTTTTCCAGAATCAAGGCATTTTAGACGGCAATTTCGTCGATGTCATGGCCATGGAGAAACAGTTATAGAAACCAGCTCCTTTAAAGGGCTGTTTCGCTCGATAAGTTTGGCGAACAGTATTCCATTTAAACAGAGACAAATGTGACTGTCCGGCAGAAAAGAACAACAATTTGGTAAATGCCCCTACGGTAAGTAGGGGCATTTTTGTCAATACTATAATTGTCCTTGTACTTTGTTGAAGCCACTTGTCAAAAGAAAGTGTTTTGATTATAATGGAATCAAGGTCAAAGAAAGTCAAAGTCAACCGAGCCTATTACGGAGGAGTTTTACAATGCGTAACGTCTCGGAAGTGATCGAACAATATTTAAAGCAAGTGCTTCACCAAAGCCCCGACGGCATCATCGAAATCCAGCGCAACGAGCTGGCCGACAAATTTCAATGCGTTCCTTCCCAGATCAATTACGTCATCAGCACGCGCTTCACGCTGGAAAAGGGCTACATCGTCGAAAGCAAACGCGGCGGAGGCGGCTACATCCGCATCCAGAAAGTGCAGCTTCATTCGCACGGATCGATTCTGGACTTCGTCTCCAGAACGATCGGCGGGCAGATCGATCAAGCTTCTTCCGAAGGCATCGTCTATCAGCTGGAGGAAGCGAAGCTCATCACCGCCAGAGAGGCGAACATGATGAAAGCCGCCCTTTCGCGCGAAGTTTTGGCCCTTAAGCTGCCGCTGCGGGATGAAGTGCGGGCCGCCATTTTGCGGGCGATGCTGATTGCGATTTTGAGCAAATGATAAACGGCCTAAGCCGTCTCCAAAGGAGATGATCGACCGATGATGTGTCAAGAATGCGGGAAAAAGCCGGCGACGCTGCATTTTACGAAGATCGTCAACGGCGAGAAGACGGAGTTCCATATTTGCGAGTCGTGCGCCCGCGAGAAGGGGGAGCTGATACCGGGTACGAGCGGCGGCTTCTCCATCCATAACCTGCTTTCCGGCCTGCTCGACTTCGAGCCGTCGCAAAGCCAGTCCGCCGCGAAGGTGCATAAGCTGCGCTGCGACAATTGCGGGCTGACGTACAGCCAGTTCAGCAAGCTCGGGCGGTTCGGCTGCAGCCAGTGCTACGAGAGCTTCTCGGAGCGGCTGGACCCTCTGTTCAAGCGGGTGCACGGCAATATCGTGCATACCGGCAAAGTGCCGAAACGTTCGGGCAGCATCATCCAGCACAAGCGCGAGATCGACCGGCTCAAGCGCGAGATGATGAGCAGCATCGAGCGCGAAGAGTTCGAGAAAGCGGCGGAATTGCGCGACCAGATCAAAGAGCTGGAGCGCAAAATGAGCGCGAAGTAGCGGAGACGGATTCCGTGAGGAGGGGATGACCATGATTCCGAAACGTTTTACCGAACAGGCGTTAACCGAATGGATGAAGGGCGAAGGTCCCGAATCCGACATCGTCATCAGCAGCCGGGTCCGCATCGCGCGCAACTTGCGGGATTATCCGTACCCGATGCTGGCCACGAACCAACAGTCGCGCGAAGTGCTGGATAAATTATCGGCCGTCATGCAGCACGAGGATTTGAAGGAGATCAGCCATTTTACGCTTATTCCTCTCGCCGACATGAATGAATTGCAGAAAATGGTCCTGGTCGAAAAGCACCTGATCAGTCCCAATCTGGCCAACGAGTCGCGCAATGGAGCCGTTATTTTAAGCGACAACGAATCGGTCAGCATTATGGTGAACGAAGAGGACCATCTGCGCATTCAATGTTTATATCCCGGCTTTCAAATCAAGGAAGCGTGGGATTTGGCGAACCAGGTCGACGACGTGTTCGAGAAGAAGCTGGAATACGGCTTCGACGAGCGGCGCGGCTATTTGACGAGCTGTCCGACCAACGTCGGCACCGGCATTCGCGCTTCGGTCATGATGCACTTGCCGGGGCTGGTGCTGTCGCAGCAGATCAGCCGCATTTTGACGGCGGTCACGCAGGTCGGGCTCGCGGTGCGGGGCATTTACGGCGAAGGCAGCGAGGCGCTCGGCAACCTGTTCCAGATCTCGAACCAGATTACGCTCGGGCAGTCGGAGGAAGAAATCATCGACAATCTGTACGGCGTCGCCAAGCAGATCATCGAGCACGAACGTGCTGCGCGGCAAAAGCTGGTGCAGGAATGGAAAATGCGCATCGTAGACCGCGTCAACCGCTCGCTGGGGATACTGTCCCACGCTGCGATCATGGATTCGAAAGAGGCGGCGCAGAGACTGTCCGACGTAAGGCTCGGCATCGACCTGAACATAATCCGCGGCGTATCGCCGTACGTGCTCAACGAATTGATGGTGATGACGCAGCCTGGCTTTTTGCAGCAAATTGCAGGAGAAAAGCTATCCCCCGACGAAAGGGATATCAGGCGGGCGCAGCTCATTCGCGAACGTTTTGCAGCATCGCAGCATGCTTGACTCAAATACACGTATACTATTTACACGGAGGTGCGAACTATGATGTTCGGCAGATTTACGGAACGTGCACAGAAGGTGCTTTCTTTAGCGCAAGAAGAAGCGGTCCGGCTGGGCCATAACAACATCGGCACCGAGCATATTTTGCTCGGGCTCATTCGAGAAGGCGAAGGCATTGCCGCCAAAGCGCTTGTCGCGCTCGGACTCGGCCTTGAGAAAATCCAGGACGAGGTCGAATCGCTGATCGGCCGCGGTCAAGAGCAGCCCTCCAACATTGCCTATACACCGCGCGCCAAGAAAGTCATTGAACTGTCCATGGATGAAGCGCGCAAGCTTGGCCATACGTACGTCGGCACCGAGCACATTTTGCTGGGGCTGATTCGGGAAGGCGAAGGCGTTGCGGCGCGCGTCCTCAACAATTTAGGCGTCAGCCTGAACAAGGCGCGCCAGCAAGTGCTGCAGCTGCTTGGCAGCAGCGAGACGGTGTCGCCGAGCCACGGCCAGCACGCGAACGTCAATACGCCGACGCTGGACGGCCTCGCCCGCGACTTGACGGCGTACGCCAAAGAAGGGCACCTTGACCCGGTAATCGGCCGCTCCAAAGAAATCGAGCGGGTGATCCAGGTGCTGAGCCGCCGCACGAAAAACAACCCGGTGCTCATCGGCGAGCCCGGCGTCGGCAAAACCGCCATCGCCGAAGGGCTGGCACAAAAAATCATCAACAACGAAATTCCCGAAACGTTGAAAGATAAACGCGTCATGACGCTCGATATGGGTTCTGTCGTGGCCGGAACGAAATACCGGGGCGAGTTTGAAGACCGCCTGAAAAAAATCATGGACGAAATTCGCCAAGCGGGCAACATCATCCTGTTCATCGACGAGCTGCATACGCTGATCGGCGCAGGCGGAGCGGAAGGCGCCATCGACGCTTCGAATATCCTGAAGCCGGCGCTGGCACGCGGCGAGCTGCAGTGCATCGGGGCCACGACGCTCGACGAATACCGCAAATATATCGAGAAAGACGCTGCGCTGGAGCGCCGTTTCCAACCGATTACGGTCGACCAGCCGTCGCCGGAAGAAGCGATCCTTATTTTGCAAGGTTTGCGCGACCGGTATGAAGCCCACCACCGGGTGAAAATTACCGACGAGGCGATCCGCGAAGCGGTCATGCTGTCGGACCGCTACATCACCGACCGCTTCTTGCCGGATAAAGCGATCGATCTGATCGACGAAGCGAGCTCCAAAGTTCGTTTGCGGTCGTACACCGTGCCGCCGTCACTCAAGCAGCTGGAAAACAAGCTGGAGGAAATCCGCAAGGAGAAAGACGCCGCGGTGCAGAGCCAAGAGTTCGAGAAGGCGGCGTCGCTGCGCGATACGGAGCAGAAGCTGCGCGAAGAGCTCGACTCCACCCGCAACCAATGGAAAGAAAAGCAGGGCCGGATGGACATGGAAGTAACGCCTGAGGATATCGCTCAAGTCGTGGCCAGCTGGACCGGCATTCCGGTCAGCAAGCTGGCGGAAGAAGAAACCGAACGGCTGCTGAAAATGGAAGACATCCTGCACAGCCGCGTCATCGGCCAGGAAGAAGCGGTCAAAGCGGTGGCCCGCGCCATCCGCCGCGCCCGCGCCGGCCTGAAAGACCCGAAGCGTCCGATGGGCTCGTTCATCTTCCTCGGACCGACGGGCGTCGGCAAAACCGAGCTGGCCCGCGCCTTGGCCGAATCGATGTTCGGCGACGAGAACGCGGTCATCCGCATCGACATGTCGGAGTACATGGAGAAGCATTCCACGTCCCGCCTCGTCGGGGCGCCTCCGGGATATGTCGGCTACGAGGAAGGCGGCCAGCTGACCGAGAAAGTGCGCCGCAAGCCGTACTCGGTCGTGCTGCTCGATGAGATCGAGAAGGCGCATCCGGAAGTGTTTAACATTTTGCTGCAAGTGCTGGAAGACGGCCGCCTGACCGATTCCAAAGGGCGTACGGTCGATTTCCGCAACACCCTGATCATTATGACATCGAACGTAGGCGCCGAAGCGATCCGCAAAAATACGACGCTCGGCTTCACGGCGACGCAGGATGCCGGCCGCGAATACAACAATATGAAAGACAAAGTCATGAACGAGCTCAAGAAGAGCTTCCGTCCGGAATTCCTGAACCGGATCGACGAAATCATCGTCTTCCACTCGCTCGACGAGCAGCATATCGCCCGTATCGTTTCGCTCATGGCGGACGATCTGCGCAAACGGCTGAAAGAGCAAGAAGTCGACTTCCTTCTGACGGAGAGCGCCCTCAAGTTTCTGGCCAAAGAAGGGTTCGACCCGACGTACGGCGCGCGTCCGCTGCGCCGCGCTATCCAGAAGCACATCGAGGACCGTCTGTCCGAGGAGCTGCTCAGAGGGGCCATCTCCAAAGGAGATTCGCTGACGATCGACGAGAAGGACGGCGAGCTGGTCGTCGAACGGACCGAGAAAGCAACGGCGAACAAATAATCGAATGTAGCTGCGGTTCACCTGAACGCTCCGCACCGCTCAGCCTTACGGCTGGGGTGCGGAGCGTTTGTCGCTTTTTGGCGATAGGACTTTCAACGGCTGCCTAAACGTGATAAACTTTGAAAATAGAGGACTGGAAAAAAGATGGGGAACAGAAAAAATGAGTAAGCCGAAAACGAAGTTTTGCTGCCAGGATTGCGGCTTCGAATCGCCGAAGTGGATGGGCAAGTGTCCGGGCTGCGGAGCTTGGAATACGATGGTCGAAGAGATCGAGACCGTAGTCAAGACGCAAGGATTTCTGTCATCATCCGCTTTGAAAACGAAAGAAAAGCCAATGCCGATCATACACATAGAAAGCAGTCCCGAACAGCGCGTGCTGACCGACAATCAGGAGCTCAACCGCGTGCTGGGCGGCGGCATCGTCCCCGGCTCGCTCATTCTCGTCGGCGGAGATCCGGGCATCGGCAAATCGACGCTGCTGCTGCAGACGTCGTACGCGCTGGCCAAGACCGGGCAGAAAGTTTTGTACATATCCGGCGAGGAATCGGTCAAGCAGACGAAGCTTCGGGCCGACAGGCTCGGCGCCATGTCTCCGAACTTGTACGTGCTGTGCGAGACGAATCTGGAGCTGATCGAAGAGGCGATGAACGAGATCGGCCCCGATTTTGCCGTGATCGATTCCATTCAGACGGTGTATCACCCGGCGATTCAGTCGGCTCCGGGGACCGTATCGCAAGTGCGCGAGTGTACGGGACATTTTATGCGCGTGGCCAAGGTGAAGGGGATCGCGACGGTGCTTGTCGGGCATGTGACGAAGGAAGGCGCGATCGCCGGACCGCGCATGCTCGAGCATATGGTCGATTGCGTGCTCTATTTCGAGGGCGAGCGCCATCATACGTACCGCGTGCTGCGCGCCGTCAAAAACCGGTTCGGCTCGACGAATGAGATTGGTATATTCGAAATGCGGGAAGCCGGGCTCGTGGAAGTGAGCAACCCGTCCGAGCTGTTTTTGCAGGAGCGGCCGCTCGGCGTATCGGGCTCTACCGTTGTGGCCAGCATGGAAGGCACGAGGCCGGTGCTGGTGGAAATTCAGGCGCTCGTCTCGACGACGAACTTCCCTTCGCCGCGGCGGATGGCGACCGGCATCGACCATAACCGGCTAGCGCTCATTGTTGCCGTGCTGGAAAAGCGGATGGGGATGTTCCTGCAAAATCAGGACGCGTACCTGAACGTGGCCGGGGGCGTCAAGCTGGACGAACCGGCGGTCGACCTGGCGGCGGCGATCAGCATCGCCTCGAGCTTCCGCGACAAGCCGACGCAGCCGTTCGACGTCGTTTTCGGCGAAATAGGACTAACGGGGGAAGTGCGCGGCGTATCGCGCGTCGATCAACGGGTGAGGGAGGCCCAGAAGCTCGGCTTCAGGCGGGCCATCGTCCCGGAAAAAAGCCTCAAAGGATGGACTCCACCGGCAGGCATCGACATCATCGGAGTCGAGACCGTGGCGGACGCGCTAAAAGCTGCGCTAGGATAAGCGGCAACAGGAGGACGGATGATGAGCAAACCAACGAAGAAAGACGTTATGAGCGAGCTGCTCCAGCTCGTCGCGCCCGGGACGCCGTTCCGCGACGGTCTTGAGAACGTGCTTCGGGCGAAAACCGGCGGCCTCATCGTTGTCGGCTACAGCGACGAGTTGATGGAGGTTGTCGACGGGGGCTTTTTTATCAACTGCGACTTCTCGCCTAACTATTTATACGAGCTGGCGAAAATGGACGGGGCGATTATTCTTAGCGAAGATATTAAGAAGATTTTATATGCCAATACGCAGCTCATTCCCGATCCGTCGATCCCGTCGATCGAGACGGGGATCCGGCACCGGACGGCGGAGCGGGTGGCGAAGCAGACCGGCAAGCTGGTCGTGTCCATCTCCCAGCGGCGCAACGTCATCACCTTGTATCAAGGCGATTTGCGCTATGCGCTAAAAGATATCGGCGTCATTTTGACGAAAGCGAATCAAGCGATTCAAACGCTGGAAAATTACCGGTCCGTGCTGCAGCAATCGCTAACCAACCTCGGCGCATCGGAATTCGAGGAGCTCGTGACGCTGCACGACGTAGCCAATGTGATGCAGCGTATCGAGATGGTGCTGCGCATCCGGGCCGAAATCAAACGGTACATCAACGAGCTCGGTACGGAAGGGCGGCTCATCTCGATGCAGCTCGACGAGCTGGTAGGCAATACCGAACAGGAAGCGATGCATCTCATTCGCGACTACGTGCGCGAGCTGAGCGAGGAGAAGGTGAAAGAAGTGAAAGCGGCGCTGAAGGCGCTGTCGCCTGACGAGCTGCTCGATCCGCAGGCGATGATCCGTCTGCTCGGCTACCCGTCCACCAACTCGATTCTGGAAGAGCCCGTCTCGCCGCGCGGGTTCCGCGTCCTGAGCAAAATCCCGAGGCTGCCGTCCGTCATCATTTCAAATCTGGTGGAAAAATTCGGGTATTTGCCGCATATGATGATGGCAACGATCGAAGAGCTGGACGAAGTGGACGGCATCGGCGAAGTCCGGGCCCGTACAATCAAGGAGGGGCTGAAGCGCATCCAGGAGCAATTGTTCATTGACAGGCATATTTAAATTGCATACAATCAGGAAAGTAATCGCGGGGACAAGAGTCAGACTGAACGGCCTCGTTCCGGGGCATAGTATAGCAGAGGTGGTCTAAGAGGCTATGATACGTAAATCGCTACCCAGTATGTTTACCGTCGGCAACTTGTTTCTCGGGGTACTGGCGATCATACTCGTTTTCAATAATAATTTCGAGAGAGCCGCGATTTTGGTCATCATCGCCATGCTGCTCGACAGCTTGGACGGCCGCGTCGCCCGCGCCCTGAACGCGCAAAGCGAATTCGGCAAAGAGCTCGATTCGCTCTCGGACGTGATCTCTTTCGGCGTCGCTCCGGCTTTCATCATGTACGTGGCCGCTTTCACCGAGATGAACTCGGCGACCGCCTGGATCGTGACGGCGATTTTCCCGATTTGCGGCGCGCTTCGCCTCGCCAGATTCAACGTCATCGCCGGCATTCCCGGCTACTTCATCGGCTTGCCGATCCCTGCCGCCGGCGGCGTCCTGTGTACGCTGGCCTTGTTCCATGCCGAGCTGAATCCGTATATATTGCTGCTCAGCACGCTGCTGCTTTCGTTCCTGATGGTGAGCACGATCAAATATCCGAGCTTCAAGAAGGGCGGCATTCCGAAGGCCGCTTGGTATATCACTCCGGTCATTATTGCGGTGGCGGTGTACGTGGGCGTCAAATACCCGGGCTCCATCGGCAAAATGATCCTCATCCCGCTGCTCCTGTACGCGCTCTATGGCCTAAAAAAAACGGTGATCTGCTTCTCGCCCGCATGGCGCGGCGCCTGCGCCGCAACCGGGGGCGCTCCCGGCATATCGACGAGACGTACAAATCGGATACAAGAATGTAACTGCAAAAAAGCCTGAAGTCCGTCGTGAAGTGCACCCCTTAGAATAGACATTGGAAAAACCCCTAGGTTAATCCGATGATTTCTAAGGGGTGCATTTTTATGGCAGTCAAGGGTCAGAAGTTTAAAAAGTATCCAGAGGAATTGAAGAAAGAAGCTATTCGCCTTCATATGGAGGAGAAGTGGACGTATCGGCAGATTACTG
>NZ_JXAK01000098.1 GCF_000829455.1 Gordoniibacillus kamchatkensis | reverse complement strand
GTAACTGCGTGAACTAAGGAACCGCCGTATACCGAACGGTACGTACGGTGGTGTGGGAGGTCGGCTACTCAACTAATGGGTAGCCTCCTACCCGATTAGCTGCAGCGGCCAAATATTTTGACAATACCTAAACATATATAAAAACCAACTTATCATGTTCTCGTACAAGTCATAAATAGATGAATAATACTCCTGAACAGAGTGAATGTACCGGCTCTCGCGGACTTTATATAATAATCACTGAAAACGGTTTCGATACTACAAGCTTTGATTAGGGGGATGCAAATGAGCAAGACAAAAACAGTTTCCACAATAGTTGCGGCAAGCATGCTGGTCGGCATGATCGCAGGTTGCGCCAAGCAATCCGCTCCCGCGCAGCAAACGGCCGATGGCAAGAGCGACAAGAAAGCGCCAGTGACGATAACGTTCTGGTTTCCGGGCGCGGATAAAGTCAACGACGAGTACTTTACCAACGTAGCGAAAGAATTCGAGACGCTGCATCCGAACATTAAAGTTGAGACGACGGTTCTGCCTGCAAATTCGGCGGATGTGGACACGAAACTCAATGCCGCCAAGCTGAGCGGTACTTTTCCGGATGTGCTCTCCGCTTATTTGATTTTTATGGGGACTCGGGGCACGAAGGGCGAATTCGCACCGCTAGACGATTACATCAAAAATTGGGACGAGAAGGACGATGTGTTTGAAAGCGCTTTGGCGATCGGCAAAGTGAAGGATAAAACCGTCGGTCTCGGCTTTTATCCCGCGCCGGAAATTTTGACATACCGCAAAGACTTCTTTAAAGAAGCGGGCTTGGACCCGGAGAAGCCGCCGGCCACTTGGGAGGAGCTTGCGCAGGATGCCGAAAAGCTGACCAAGCGGGATGCCAACGGGAATGTAACCCGCGCGGGCTTCGATATTCCGGGCACCAATGCAAGCGTGTTCTTTGAGCCCTTTATGCGGCAGAATGGGTCGAAGGTCATTGACGAGGAGAAAGAGGCACCCGCATTTAGTGATGCGAAGTCTGTGGAAGCGTTGAATTTTCTGGTCGACTTGGCGAACAAAAAGGTGAATATCCCGTTCGATTATCAGAAAAAAGATACGTTTCCTTTCATCAACGGGAAGTCGGCCATGTCCTTCCTGCAAACGACAATGATCACCAATCTGATCAAAAACAATCCTGATCTCAAAGACAATTTGGGCTTTGTTCCGGTACTGAAGCGCGACAATAAAGTGGCGTTTAACGGATATCGCCTGTTTACTATCGGCGCCAATAGTAAACATAAAGACGAGTCGTGGGACTTCATCAAATTTATGATGTCCAAGGATCAAATGTGGAAGCGCTACAAAGATTTGAAAATCCCTGTTGTCAGAAAATCGCTAGAAAAGCAGTTCATGGACGACGATCCGAAATTCAACGGCGTTCTGCTCGATTATGTCAAGAATGGCAAAGGGAAACCGATTATTCCGTGGACTTCACTCTACGACAAGTACATTCAATTGGCTTACGAGGAAGCGATAAGCGGCAAAAAGCCGGCGGCGCAAGCGCTGAAAGACGCTCAAGAGGGTTTGGAGAAAGAGATTAATACGTCAACGAAGTAAAGGTAAGGAGGTTCTGGCCCCATGACGGAATACCCTGCAGAGACAAAATTAATGAAGGGCCGGAGAAATAAGGCGGTCAGTCTGGCGGAGAACAAAATCGGCTACGTGCTGATCGCCCCCTTTTACATGTTTTTGCTCGTATTTGTTCTGATACCGATTGTTGTCAATCTATATTTAAGCTTTACGAATTACGATTTGAACAACGCCGATTGGGTCGGCTGGAAAAATTACCGCGTGCTGATTTCGGATGGTTTCTTTCACGCGGCGTTAAAGAACACGTTCGTTTACACCTTCTTTACTTTGCTCTTTACGATGGGACTTGGATTAATGCTCGCGCTCGTATTAAACCGGAAACTGATCGGCTTGCTGCTGCTGCGCATGAGCTTCTTTATGCCCCACATCACTTCCATGGTAGCGGTATCCATGATTTGGCTATGGATATACGAACCGTCCCACGGCTTGGCCAACTCGTTCCTGAATCTTTTCGGATTAAAAAACATTCAATGGCTTTTCGATAAATCGTGGGCGATGCCGTCTGTCATTTTCATGAGCGTGTGGAAATTCGTCGGTTACAACATGGTCATTTACTTGGCGGGGCTGCAAAGCATACCGAAAGATTTGTTCGAAGCAGCTTCCGTTGACGGAGCGGGGCCGGTTCGGCGGTTTTTCGGAATCACCTTGCCAATGCTGGCGCCGGTCACGTTCTTCCTCTTTATCACCGGGCTGATCAACAATTTTAACGTGTTTGAGCAAATTCAGATTTTGACCAACGGCGGACCGGTGAACTCGACAACGACCTTGGTGCATCAAATCTACAATCGGGCGTTCAACGATTTTCAAATGGGCTATGCGGCTTCGCTCTCCATGGTATTGCTGGCGATAATTACACTGATCACGATCGCCAATTTCAAATACGGCAACCAAAACCATGAATAGTACACACGAAGGATGGAAGGAACCATCATGGAAAAAACAAAATATCGCATACCCGTGTCGGCCGTGATGCTCGTTTTGTCGCTCGTCATGCTCATTCCGTTCGGCATGATGGTGCTTACCTCGTTAAAGACGATGGGCGAAATCCAGGCCCCGAAATTCGTTTTCATTCCGGAGCATTTATCTTTAAGCAACTATGTTCAAGCGATGCAGCGGGGACAATGGGGGCGTTATTTTTTTAATTCGTTCTATGTGACGGCTATTACGGTTATCGTCAGTTTGCTAATCAACTCGATTGCCGGCTACAGCTTCGCCAGGCTTCACTTTAAGGGAAGAGACCTGTTGTTTCTTATTTCGCTGATCGGCCTCATGATTCCGCCGCAGGTTACGATGATTCCCGTATTTCTCATTTTGAAGCACGTGCCGTTTGCCGGGGGCAACGACTGGATGGGGCAAGGAGGCCTCGGTTGGATCAATTCGTATATGGGGTTGATCGCTCCCTATGTGGCGGGATCTTTCGGCGTGTTCCTGTTCCGTCAATTTTATTTGAATTTTCCGAAGGATTTGGACGATGCGGCGAAGATGGACGGATTAACCGCGGTAAAGACATATTGGCACATTTATGTGCCGCTCAGCAAACCGATCTTCGCAACGCTCGTGGCATTGAAGGCGACCCAGTCTTGGAATGAATACACGTGGCCGCTCATTGTAACGAACAGCGACGCCATGAAGACGGTGCAATTGGCCTTGACGCTTTTCCGGGACGAAACCCAGGTGCAGTGGAACTTGCTTATGGCGGCGACAACGCTCATCGTTTTGCCGTTAATGATTGTGTTCCTTTTTGCCCAGAAACATTTTATCGAAGGCATCGTTACTTCGGGGATTAAAGGATAAAGCAGCTGAAGAGGTGTGATGAAGTATGAAGGCGATCGTCATTTTACTGGATTCGGTCAATAGGCACTTTCTCGGCTTGTATGGACAGGCGCTTGCTCATACCCCCAACATCGACAGGCTTGCCGGCAGATCGGTCGTGTTCGATAATCATTGGGCAGGATCGCTGCCTTGTATGCCTGCCCGCAGGGATTTGCTTACAGGGAGGCTGAACTTCCTCGAACGCAATTGGGGCCCGATCGAACCGTTCGATCATTCTTTGGGCGAAGTGCTTAGAGAAAATGGCGTTTACTCGCACATCGTTACCGATCATTACCATTATTTTCGAACCGGCGGAGAAAATTATGTGCAGCAATTCGATACTTATGCCTTCATAAGGGGACAGGAGACGGATCCGTGGGTTTCCAAAGTTAACCGGCCGGCGAGACCGGCCGCTTTCATCGGGAAATATCATCCGCAATACGCGTTGAACCGCACCGCTTTCGGCAAGGAAGACGATTTCCCTTCTCCGCGGACATTGAAGGAAGCGGCGGAATGGCTGGAAGCCAACAAAGACGAGGACCAGTTCCTGCTATGGGCCGAAGCGTTCGATCCTCATGAACCGTTCGATTTGCCGAAGGAGCGGTTGGATCCGATTTTGACATCGTACAGCGGACCCGAATATATGTGGCCGGAATACGGAGTTGTCGATGTGCCGGGCAGTGCGCTGGCCCATATACGCGACAGATATTCGCGTCTGTTGGAAATGGCGGATCACTGGGTAGGCAAGCTGCTGGACGTTCTGGACCGCCACAACCTCTGGAAGGATACGATGGTCATATTCACTTCGGATCACGGTTACCTGCTAGGGGAGCACAACTTCATGGCCAAAAACTATATGCCGGTTTATAACGAAATAGCCAGACTTCCGTTGATCGTGCATTTGCCGGGAGGGGAGCAAGCCGGAAAGCGAATTCAAGCGTTGACGCAATCGGTCGATCTTTACCCGACGCTGCTTGAATGTTTCGGCATCGATCCGCAGCTGTCGTGTAGAAACCGGTTGCATGGCCAATCGCTGCTGCCGCTGGCGGACGGGCGAACCGACAAGCTGCGAGACGAGCTGATCTTCGGCTATTTCGGCAAAAACGTGAATATCACCGACGGCGAATGGGTTTATTTCCGTTCCGCCGCCGAACCGGATAATGGGCCGCTGCACGTATATACGGCCATGCCGACTACGATCGGGCATGCCTACGGCCCCGCTTATATTGAAGACTTGACTTCGGTTGAAGCGGGAAGGTACTTGTCGTGGACGGAATATCCGGTGTACCGGATCCCGGGACATGTGATCAAGACGAAAGACCAGACGCAATCGTTCCGGCAAACCGGGGAACATATCAAGGAGCATCGGCTGTTTCATCTGCGCGAGGATCCGTGTCAGAAGCATCAAGTTCACGACCCGGCTGTGGAGAAAAGGATGATGGGTAAACTGACGGACTGTATGCGGCGGCATGATGCGCCTGCGGAGCAGTTTGTCCGCTTAGGGCTGAGGGCAGACGAGCAAGAAGGAGACTTCCAATGAATATCGTATATATGCACACTCATGATACGGGGCAGTATATTCAGCCATACGGCTTTCCCGTGCCTACTCCGAACCTTACGCGATTGGCCGAGGACGGGGTTTTGTTCAGACACGCATATTGTGCGGGTCCCACCTGCTCGCCGAGCAGGGCGGCGCTATTGACGGGAATGGCCGCTCATTCCGCGGGCATGTTCGGGCTTGCCCATTTGGGTGCGCAGTTAGATGATTATGACCGGCATTTGGTTCGATTTTTGAGCAGAAACGGATATGCTACGGCATTATGCGGCATCCAGCATGAGGCACCCGAAGCGGATATGATCGGATACGACCGAATACTCGGAAATCCCGTTTTCGATATGAGCGTCTTCGATTTTGATTCGGTCGGCTGGGATCTTTATAACGCGAGAGCCGCAGCGGCGTATATTCGGGAGGAGAAGAGCAAGCCTTTCTTTCTGTCCTTCGGCCTATTTAATACGCATTTGAATTTCCCGCAAGCCGATTCGGAAATAAATCCGGATTACTTGATGCCACCGTTTCCTTTCTACGATAACCGGGCAAACCGCGAGCAGTGGGCGGCGTATTTGACCTCGGCAAAAGCCGCCGACCGATGTGTCGGCATCGTTCTCGAAGCGTTGCGGGAGGCGAACCTTGAAGATGAGACGCTGGTCATATTTACGACCGATCACGGACTGCCTTTTCCAAGAATGAAATGCAGTTTGTTTGACACAGGCATCGGCGTCTCGCTGATTATCCGGACACCGCAAAAGCATCGGAAAGGGGAAGCAGTCGACGCGCTCGTCTCCCATATCGATTTGTTCCCGACCATATGCGAAATGACCGGATTGCCCGGACCCGACTGGCTGCAAGGCCATTCCTTGCTGCCGATTTTGGAGCGGAGAACCGATTGCGTACGTCAGGCGGTGTTTGCGGAAATCAATCATCACGTGGACTATGAACCAATGCGCTGCGTGAGAAGCGAAAGATATAAGTATATTCGCAATTACGGAGAGACTTCCTATTTGACGCCGAATGTAGACGCGAGCGAATATCGTTCTTTCCTGCTGAAGCATGGCTTCCTGCATGTCGAGAAGCCGCAAGAAATGCTGTTTGATTTATACTTGGACCCGGTAGAAAGGGTAAATTTGGCGGATGACGATAATTATCGCGATGTGAAAAAGCAAATGGAGTCGGAATTGGATCATTGGATGCAGGCGACGAACGATCCTTTGCTCAGCGGTCCGGTTCCGGTTCGAAGAGCATGGAGTTAAAACGAATTTCAAATGTCGCGAGAAAAGGCCAATCGGAAAAATTCCGGCTGGCCTTTTACTATTGTTGTTGAAATCATCCGCTGAACGAATTAGGGGGTGTACCGGGCAGCGTTGTTCAGTAAAGAATGTACCTTGTAAGCAGGAAGTTATTGGTTAAAAATTGAAATAATCGTATATAGCGCTTTTGAAAAGGAGTGAAACTGGTGAAAGTGCCTGTCGTGACAAAGGAGTTATCAGAACGTTTGGAGCAATCCGAAATCGATTATATGACTTCAAGAGTTCTTGCGATAAAAGAACGTGAAGGGAATCCAATGGGGGTTGAAGTTCGGAAATTTGGGAGGGCCACGGCATTTTACGTGAAAGAAATGCCATGGGGGACATTCAATACCGTGAAAGGAATCGCTTCAAACGATATCGACAACGTCGACGAAATTATCCAATTCTATCGCGAGAGGAACAGGTCGTTTCAATTTGAGATTATTCCTTCAAAAGCTAACGCTGATCTGCTCGGTTATTTGTCCGATAAGGGCTTTCGTCAAAATGGTTTCCACACCACTCTTTATGGCGTTCCAAACGGTAACTTGGCTCAATTTTCACACGGCGTGACTATCCGTGAACTGAAAGAAGATGAATTTGAGCTTTACGGAAAATTGCATTGTTTAGGGACAGGTTTAAACTTGAACGGAGCAAGCTATGTGGCTGATAACAATAGAGTACTGTATGACCGCCCAGGATGGCGATTTTTCATCGGATTCGTGGAGGAACACCCTGCCGGTGTTGCGGTAATGCACATCAGCAATGATGTCGCCTCTTTAACCTTTGCTGCCACCGTCCCGGAGTTTAGAAGACGCGGTTTACAAACAGCATTTTTGCAAAAGCGTATACATGAAGCTGAATTGGCGAATTGTGAGCTTGTTGTTGGCCAGGCCTCTTACGCTTCCACAAGCCAAAACAATATGGAAAGAGCGGGTCTAAGGATTGGTTACACAAGAGCTACCTGGGTAGAGGAAAAATAGTCGAGGAAAGGCCGTTCGATGATTCATGAGTCGAGCGAAACTTAGAGGTATTGGATGAAACGAGTCGAATAAATCATACAATACTTTTCATATCCATACTATCGGGGTGAGGAATGGATATCCAAAGTAAAATCAATGAATTAGAGGACAGAGTGAACCAGCTCCAACATGAAATTAGCGCTTTGAAGCGGCACGTAAACGACACGAGCGGCAGCGAAAACGTTAAGCCTATTCCGACCGCTGAACCTGTCGTGCCTCAGGCTGGACATTCAACCGTTAAAAAGGAGTTCGACTGGGAGCATCTTATCGCAAAGGTGTGGCTGCCGCGGATTTTTATCCTTGTTTTGCTCATAGGCGTGCTTTGGGGATTTGGCGCCGCGGTGTCCGCAGGCATTATAACGAAGCCTGTCAGATGCCTGTTGGGACATCTTGCTACAGCTGTGCTGTACTGGCAGGGTGAGAGGCAGATTCGGAAAGAACAGGCCGGCTTTGGGGCAGGGGTGTTCATCAGTGGGTACGGTACCTGGTACCAGCATTCAATTTCCATAATAAGGGAAAGCACAAAGGGATATTTTGGTGCAAAGGTATGTAGTTATTATAAAGAAAAATTTTATTGCGAAAGGAATATACGATGACAACTTGGTTCTTAGTGATAATTTATCTTGCATTTATAAGCCTGGGAATTCCGGATTCTCTACTTGGATCGGCCTGGCCCGTAATGTACCCCGACCTGGGTGCTTCATTTGGCTCCGCCGGGATTTTGTCCATGGTTGTGGCCGGAGGAACCATCGTATCAAGTCTGGCAAGCGGTAGTATGATTCAGCGACTGGGGATAGGCCTAGTTACCCTAATCAGTTGCTTTCTGACTGCAGGAGCGCTGCTCGGATTCTCTATGGCACCTTCGATGATTTGGCTTATTATTCTGGCTATTCCGCTTGGACTTGGCGGGGGAGCCATTGATGCGGCACTGAATCATTATGTTGCGGAAAATTATAAGGCGCACCATATGAACTGGTTACACTGTTTCTGGGGGGTAGGAGCAACTATGGGGCCGATTATTATGTCCTCCTATATTGCCTACCATAACTCCTGGAGAGGTGGTTATGCTGCAGTATCCACGATCCAATTCACGCTCGTCATTATTTTGTTTGTTACTCTCCCTCTATGGAGCGTATCGCTGCGAGTCGAGAGCTGGAGCAATCACAAAGCAAATCGCAACAAGAGCTGGCCGAATCCGTGCCGTTACAACCAGAGGAGAGTGCCAAAGCCAATGTGCTCCGCATGAAGGGCGTCAAACATTCACTTATCGCCTTTTTGTTTTATTGTGGGGTTGAAGCCACGGTAGGGCTATGGGGAGCCAGCTATCTGGTTGGTGCAAGAAGGATTGCAGCAGAAACGGCTGCCGGATGGATATCTTTATACTATGGCGGAATTACGATTGGAAGACTGATTACCGGCTTTATTACGCTGAAAGTCCATAACCGTGTGTTAATCCGGTTCGGTCAGCTCGTTGCCATTGCAGGTGGGGTAATGATTTTGCTTCCTCTGCCCATCCCGTTTTCCCTGATTGGACTAATTCTGATAGGACTTGGGCTTGCCCCGATCTATCCCGGGCTCCTTCATGAAACGCCAGCCCGGTTCGGAAAGGAAAATTCCGCAAAGCTTATGGGATATCAGATGGCTGCGGCATATACGGGAACCACATTTCTGCCCCCGCTTTTCGGAGTTATCGCCACACAGACGAGCATAGCCTTATTCCCGTTTATGGTGCTTGTTTTTCTTATTTTCATGATGATGAGTGCGGAGAAAGTAAACCGCATTTTGGTCAGACGTTTGAGTTTGACTGAAGAACTTAATCGATGAACTAAAGGAGAACGATAGCTCGGCGATGGAACCGATCCATCGCTGAGCATTTCAATCAACAATAAATAATTTAGCTCCTGTGATCGTCGATGATCGATGAGGCTCCGCACGGTCCGCAACATGATAGCTCGTTCCCGGTGTTAGCTTAAAAGTCCGCCCATCCGCCAATTCTGTCTCCAACTCCCCTTCCAGCACAAGCAGCACATGTCCCCGGTTGCACCAATGATCGGCCAAATAACCAGGTGTATACTCGACCATGCGTACGCGGATGTTGCCGATCTCTAACGTCCGCCAATACGCTTTTCCCGTTTCCCCCGGATGTTCGGTTGGCTCTACCGTGCTCCAATCCATGGTGCCGAATGGTACGCCGGTTATTATCATAGCTATTCCTCCTCATTAAAGTAGACTTCCTCGATTTCTGTCAGCGAACCTCAACCATCCAACCGAGAACGTCCTCCAACTCTCCCCTCTGAATCCCTGTCAATGTGCTGTACAGCTTTGCCGACAATTCACCGGCCGCTCCGCCTTGAATGAGAAGCCTTTCGCCGCGCCAATGAAGTTCCCCGATCGGCGAGATGACGGCGGCCGTCCCCGTACCGAACGCTTCTTCCAACGTGCCGTTGTGATAAGCCTCGTAGAGTTCGTCGATCGAAATCATCCGCTCCTCCACGGGAATATTCCACATTCGGAGCAATTGCAGGATGGAATCCCGGACGACGCCGTCCAAAATGGTTCCGTTCAAAGCCGGTGTCAGCACTTTTCCGGAAATTTTGAAAAACACGTTCATGCTGCCGACTTCTTCAATGAATTTGCGATGAACGCCATCCAGCCATAATACTTGCGAACATCCGAGCAGGGCCGCTTCGTCTTGCGCTTTTAGCCCCGCCGCATAATTTCCCGCCGTTTTCGCCATACCGATTCCGCCTTTGACGGCCCGAGCGTATTCGGATTCGACGTGAATTTTGACAGGTGCATGCCCTCAGCGTAATAAGCGCCGACCGGCGACATAATGATGACGAATTGGTACTGGGTGGAAGTGGAAGCTCCCAGAGATGGCTGCGTAGCGATGATAAAGGGGCGGATATAAAGGGAGGTATCTTTTTCGGCAGGGACCCAATCGCGATCGATCAGAAGCAGCTCTCTTAGCGCGTAAAGCGCGAATGCTTCGTCGATCGGCGGGATGCTTAGACGTTCGCTGGAACGGTTCAGCCGGCTGAAGTTTTTTTGCGGCCGAAACAAAGCGATTCCACCGTTCGTAAGACGGAATGCTTTCAGCCCTTCAAAAGCAGTTTGTCCGTAATGGAACACCTTGGCAGCAGGATCGAGCGAGATCGGTTGATACGGTATAATCCGCGGCCTATGCCAGCCCTGCTCCTCGTTGTAATCCATCATAAACATATGGTCCGTGTAGTACTTGCCGAATCCGAGCTGCTCGCCAGGCGGTTGTTGTTTTTTCGCGGAAGCATGCACGATCTCCACAGAGTAAGCCATGTTTACATTCGCTCCTTCCTTCGGTTCCCATCTGAGTTGAATTATAGCAAGGCATTGGGTATATTCAAAATATGTATTTTATCAAATTAACATACCTTTTAGGTATAGTTGAACGGAGACGAACACGATGGATCTGCGGCAGCTGCGATATTTTTTGACGGTGGCACAATTCGGGCAAATTACGCGTGCGGCCAAAGCGTTAAATATCGAGCAGCCGCCTTTAAGCCGACAGCTAAAGCTGATGGAACAGGAGCTGAACGTAACTTTGTTCGACCGCAGCGGCCATCGGCTGAAACTTACGCAAGCGGGCGAGCTGCTCAGGGATAAAGCGGAGGTGCTGCTAAGGCATTTCAACGAAACGGTGCAGGAAGTGAAAGAGGTCGACGAGGGAGTGCGGGGGATGCTGTCGATCGGTTCGGTCGTTTCCTGCATTTCTCTTCTACCTCCCCAAATCGAGATTTTCCGTGAGAAATATCCGCGGGTGACGTTCAAAATCAGCGAAGGCGATCATTTTCTGTTAGGAGAGCAGCTGGAAAACAGAAGCATCGAGCTTGTTGTGGCAAGGCTGCCTTTCGAGGCGGTTTCCGAGAACCGGCAGTATTCGGTTGTTCAGCTGCCGTCCGATCCGTTTGTTGCCGTTCTTCCGGAGGGATGGAACCTGGCATCATCCCGTGAGGCGATTCGTTTGAACGAACTTGCAGACGTTCCGCTCCTGACTTTAAAAACGGACGAAACGACCGGCATGCACAACAAGGTGGTCAGCGAGTGCAGGCGGCACGGCTTCGAACCGCAAATCATTTGCGAATGTTCCAGCGTGGCGATTATCATCGCTCTCGTGGCGGCGGGGATCGGAGCAACGATTTTCCCAAAATCCGTCATGGCTTCTTTTCCGCTATCTGTTGTTAAAATGATGCCAATCGCCGACGCCGATTTTCAATCCGAAGTAGGCATACTGTGGCTAAAAGACCGCTATCTCTCCAAAAGCGCGCGGCGGTTCATCGAACTTTTTTCGACATAATGTAGACAACGCAGCCTCATTCGGCTGCGTTTTTGCTTTATATGGTGGAGCTGAGCGAATTTCCGGTTAAAAAACGGATTGACTAACGCTGATATGCAAGATAAAATGAAGCAGTGATTTAGTAAATTAGTAATTTAGTAAAACGGAACAAAAGCTGGAGAGAGCCCCGGCATCGGTGACGGATGGGAGGAGAAACGGGTGACCGAATACGAACAATATTATTTGTCGCCGGCAAGACAACTGACGGATGCGGAACAAGAGCTCGTTTGGAAAAAGCCGTTATCTCATAAGGTCAGCGAAGAAGAACGGCGCATTTGTAAAGAAGTAAAGCGCAACTGGAATCGCGGGGAAATGAAAATCGCCAACATTTTGCTGGAAGGCGACGCCGGTTCCGGCAAAACACAACTGGCCAAAGCGTTATCGGCTAATTTCGGGCTGCCGTATACGAAAGTGACTTGTTTTGCCGATATGGATAAATCGGATATTATTGGCGCTATTTTGCCGGTCATTTCTTCCGAACGGTTGGAGAAATTGGAACCGGCGGAACGAACCGCTTTGAAAGCAATATACGATAGTGACGGTTTTCAAAGCATAACTGAATCTTGATGGACACTCTGGGGATTACACAGAAACAGGCCGCCGCAAAGATGAAGCAATTGCTGAGACGCGCTGCGGAATACACCGACGGTGAAACGGTGGAGTACCGCTTCTACCCTTCGGAGATCGTCAGAGCCTATCGAAATGGATATCTTCTGGAAATCCAAGAGCCTAACGTTATTCGGGACGCTGCGGTATTGATGGCGTTAAACTCGGCCTTGGAGCTGGATGGAAGCATCAACCTTCCCACCGAAATCATACGCAGACATCCGGACTTCATAGCGGTCATTACAACAAACCGCAGTTATGCAGGCTCCCGGCCGCTTAACGAAGCACTTCGAGACAGGGTACAGCACTCGGAAAAGATGGATCTGCCGACCAAAGAAATTATGATGGAACGCGCGATGGCCAAAATCGGTTATCAAAACGAGAAGGTATTAAGCGTTTTAGCGGATGTCATTATTGTTTTGGACAAAACAGCACGGGCTAATGCAATCAAAGGAGTAGCCGGAATGCGTTCATTTTTTTACTGGGCGGATGCGGTTGCCGGAGGAGCTTCCGCCAAAGAGTCCCTTTATTATAAGGTCATCTACAAGATAACAACCGATTCCGAGGAAATCAAAATTTTGGAGGAAGCCCTTGAAAAACATGGTTTGTTTGCAAGTTTGGAAGATGTCTCGAGTGAAGTAAAAAAAAAACAAAACCGTAACGATGCAATAGAAATCAAAACGTGGGGAGATATAGACGACACTGATTTTGACCATGACAGCAATGTTGAGGAAAAGGGGATCGTTGCACTAAAAAAATCTGCCGATAGTGAAGAAAGTTCTTCCCGCGTTTCCGATGATTTTACCGAGATGGAAAGTTCAGATGTCGGGGAGGACGGCTCTCCCCAGTATCATCAGGCAAATCCTGAGCCAATGCCGGAGGATGCGAAACAAAGAGAACGCGATTTCCGCAAAAAGCTGAATCAAGTCGCAAGGGACGTCGTGTCCGGCTCAATTCATAGCAGGGTAAAGCTCGTTGTTCATCGTCCAGAGTGCGATCAAGAAAATCAACAGGAATATGTCAGTCTAAGTAAAGGACTTATGCCTATCGTGAGGGAAATTGCCAGAAAAACGCTTCCGCTTTTGGAACATGAGGTGTCTTCCGAATTTGCGAGGAACCATTACTATGGCGGCAAATTTCAAGCGGATAGCGTTGCTTACAGGGATTATAGGTATTTTGCCAAGAAACGGCCTCCGGCTGAATCCCCTTCCCTTGCGGTCGGCCTGAGAGTTGACGAATCGGCATCTATGTCAGCTTTTGGAAGATTAGAAGCGGCCAAACGGGCAGTAATCGCGGTATACGAATTTTGTCAAATTTGTCATGTTCCCATATTGATCTATGGCGATACAGCGGATGTTACCAAGCTGGAACAAATGTCGATTTTTGCATATACCGACTTTGAAAGGTCGGACGCCAACGATCGATTCAGACTCATGAGGATTCGGGCCAGGAGCAATAATCGTGACGGAATGGCGCTTCGAATTATGGCGGAACGGTTAGCGGTTTCACCGCAACAGACCAAGCTGCTGATCAGCATAAGCGACGGACAACCAAAAGCAATGGACGACTATACCGGTAGTTACGCCGTTCAAGACATGCAACAAACCATTGAGGAATATGAACGGAAGGGAATTACGTTTCTTGCGGCCGCAATAGGTCAAGACAAGGATGTGATTAGTGACATTTATGGGAGTGAAAGATTTTTGGATATTACAAATCTTCATGAGTTCCCGGCTAGGCTGGTTCGGATTATCGCTCGGTACTTGTGATTTTCATGAATATGGATTAGCTTCGAGGAGGAGAGAAATGGTATGGAACAGATTAGGCGCAGGAAGCTTCTTGAGGAATTTAAGCAGGTGAAGACCTATATGGGTATCATCCAAATTACCAACAAGGCCAATGGGAAAATCTACGTAGCCGGCTTTCCCAATTTAAAAAACAAATGGTTCACCCTGCAGATGCAACTGGACATGGGGAGGTTCGCAAATGCCCAGTTGCAGAAGGATTGGAAGGAACTCGGGTCCGAAGCGTTCGCCTATGAGGTGCTGGAGCAGAAAAAAACTGACGATATGACCGACATCCGCTGGGAACTGAAGCAAATGGAAAAGTCGTGGCTGGAAAAATTGCAGCCCTACGGAGACAGAGGATATAATAAGCCGCCAAAGGATTAAACTCATATTCAGACAAAAAGGCAGCGGCAACCCGTCAATTGGTAAAATTGGCGGGTTGCCTGTTTGATCCGGCGATAGGAATTTTATCACTCTTTGCCAGTGTCCGCTTTAAATATCCGCTCGAATATAAGGCGAAGAAACGTTGTCCACTTTTCTTGAAATTCAGGCTCCGAAGGGGCATGCCCGGTAATTAAACGAGTCACATGCTCCATGATGAGAGGGTAGATGGTCAGGCTGGAAATCGCCAAAGTGATCAATTCCGGGTCCAGATCTTTAGGAACTAATCCCATGTCTTGTTTCGCTTTCATATCCTCGTTATAGGATTGCAGAATCTTCCTCCTATATTCCCCCACGCCCGAGTATTCGGGCTGCGCGTCGATAGCTTCCCAAACCGTAAACCTTAAGAAATCCATTAGATGCTCCTGATTGACTTTGAAGCGGTATTCCGGAATTAGCACCGGATTGACCGGCAATACGAATATTCCTTGCTGCTGCTGAGCCAGCCAGTCCTCCATAGTTGATCGAAAAAGATCATCTTTCCCTTTGTAGTAATGGTATAT
>NZ_JXAK01000097.1 GCF_000829455.1 Gordoniibacillus kamchatkensis | reverse complement strand
GCGCGGTCCGGCTGCAGCACCGGTTTCCCGCTTGCCGCGCTCGCGCAGCTGGCGCTCGTCGCGCTCGCCGCCGGGTTCGCCGGAGGCGCTGGCGGACTCGTGGCTCGGCGCGGCGTGGCAAGCGATGCGGCGCTGCACGGTGTGCGGCCGCGAAGTCGAGCGCGCGGCGCATTGCAGCCGCCCGACCGTGCACGCGCGCGGCGTGCCCTGGCTCGGCAACGATGCCGTCAACTTGCTCAGCTCCGCCGCCGGCGGAATCGTCGCCGTTTTGCTGGCGCTGGCGTTTGGGTTGTAAGTGTGCAGGGCTGATATTTCCTCCTGAAGATAAGTGAAAAGACCCCTCGCGAATCGCGAAAAGGGGTCTTTGGCATATCAATAACATGAGATATATTGTAAATGTCGCATTTGCGGTCAAAACGGGATTCGTTTTGTACGAATTACGTAGTCATGCTGGGCTGCCCAATTCACAAGGCCGTTCCAGAAATGTTCACAAGCTGAAACGATCTTTGCAGGTTCTGCCAACTGTCCGGACATAACCATTCTCGCAATATTGTCGAATCCTTCCGGACGACCCGGTAGTTCCAATGCCTCCGGCAGAACCATTGAGCCGGTCGAAAACAGTTTTTGGTTATGTAACCCGACTAACATCGCTCCGTATTGGGCAAACCCCATTGCCAAGTATGGCAAGTAGGTGTGGGGGCCATTTAGACTGACATTTCTTAGTTTTCCAACAAACTCGTACATTTCACCTACAAGAACTTCATGGATTGCACGCCTGAAATCTTCCTTTGTCGGCGACTCTGCAGCTTCTTTTAATTTTGGGAAAAAGCGTTCAGGATCATACAGGCTAAGCGGGGAAAAGAACGGCTCATGCGTCAACGGCCATCTTCCTTCAACCGTAGAGGCGGTTTTAAGGAAAATGTCCGCACTACGAACGTCCACCTCTGCTTTCCAAGGCCCCGCCGACCATTCATAGCTAAAATCTATGGATTCGCTTGATTCGCGAAATACGCAAAACATCTCAATGTCCGAGAAAGGGCCGTCTGTACCTCTGGAAATGGAACCGTAGACTCCAATGGCGAGGATTTTTTCTCCGTACACCTCGTGCAGTCTCGAAGCAATATCGTGGCAAATTTGAAGTCTTTCGTTTCGAGAAATATGTACAGGTCCATTCATGTGCATGAGCTTGCATCTCCCTTTGATTGATTTGGGTGAACAGCCACTAACACATGGATGGGAGGACCTCGGGCTTAACGGGGGATTTTTTTTGGATGCATGGAGTTTCCTCCCTGAAGGTTTTTCTTATGGGAATTGTAGCCAAAACAAACTGTTTTAGCAAGGTGCAGAGAGGGGCTTTATCAAAAATTTGCCGGTACAGACAGCGCGGTGAATCCTGCCGCACTCGAGCACAAGTCATCGCTGAAACTCACAAAAAAATTTTTGCGGCAGAACGTTGAGATCATGCTTGCACCTTACGTAACGTAAGGTTTTATAATAGAGCTGCCGGTATAAAGCTAGCGTCAAAGAGTGGAGATGATCGATGAAGAGCTATTGGAAGACCGGGGACCTCGCCAATATGACGGGGCTTACCGTACGAACGCTGCGGTTTTATGATCAAATCGGGTTACTCTCTCCGTCGGGGCAAACCGAATCCGGCCACAGGCTGTATAGCGAATCGGACTTATCGCGTTTGCACCAGATTTTATCGCTTAAAGAGCTGGGGTTATCTCTCGACGACATTAAATCGGTATTAACCGGCGGACAAATCAGTCCGCTTGAGATCGTCAACTTGCAGATCAATCGGATCAAAGAGCAGATGAAATTGCAGCAGAAACTGTTGGAGCAGCTTGAACACGTATCCAAGCGGATGCAAGGCGAGGTGCAATTAACTGTCGAAGATTTCACGGGCCTTCTGCAAGCGATGAAAAAGTCATTCGAGAAGCTGGTCATTGAGCGGCAGACGATTTGGGAGCGGCACTTTGATCTGTTGGGGGACTTTCTTGCCGGGGAGAGCGAAATGCCGAAACCTAAGGAGGAAAATCAATGAACGAACGATTTGTCAAGCATGCGACCTTCGTCGTCGAGCGGACTTATTCCGCTTCGCCGGAGCGGGTGTACCAAGCCTGGGCGGACCCGATTGCCAAAGCCAAATGGTTTTCGAAGCCGGAGATTTTCGACTTTCGGGTTGGCGGCCGCGAGTTCAGCAGAGGCGGGCCGCCGGAAGGGCCGATCTTTACGTTCGACGCCAGCTACCTGGAGCTTGTTCCGGAGCAGCGCATCGTCTATACGTACACCCTGGATTCGGGCAGCACGCGCGTCTCCGTTTCGATTACAACGGTCGAGCTGATCAAGGTGGAGGGCGGCACGAAGCTGGTTTTTACGGAGCAAGGGGCATTTTTTGACGGACACGATACGCCGGAAATACGGGAGCACGGTACAGGCTTAATGTTAGACGGCCTGGGCAAGCTGTTTGAAGAGGAGTCAGGAGCATAATACCGGGCCAGAATGAACTTGTTGCCTCACGCGGGTTCGATGTACCGCGGGAAGCTGTATTCCGGCTAGGCAAGCTGCTGGCGGAAATAACGGTCTAGCAATGCAAGCAAAACGAAGCTGCTCCTGAAATGCCGGGAGCAGCTTCGTTTTCATTCTGGCTATCGATCCCCGAAGCGCAATTGCCCGACCTCGCCGAGCGTAGCAAGGTCGCTTGCCTTCACGGCTCCGTCGGATACTGTGTACAGCGTATCGCCGACGTATAGCGCGCGCTTGATGACGTAGGCCGGGTCGAAGCTGTCGTAGCCCGCCTTCAGCTGGTCTTGCGCGGTTAAGTGTGTGATCCGTCCGCGCAGCTCGAAGCCCGCCTGCAAATCGATATGGTACACGTATGCGCCTTGGAACGTCAGCGCGCCGTATTGATGCGGGTCTTTATAGCCGTCCTTGGCCTGCGCTTCGCGGACGCTGACGGGAAATGCGAGCAGTCCTTTGTCTTTGGAGAACAGAAGCGCTTTATGATCGCGAAGCAGGTCGGATTCCGTGCCCCGGTCGCCGATATTCGTCTTGAACAGCTCGACCGGACGGGTGACGTCCGATACGTCGAACAGCGAAACTTTCATCCCTTGGTACAGCACGGCTCCCGTTTTATCGTCCTGCACCGTCTCTTTGCCGAACCCGATCAAATGCGTTGCGTCGTACGGGTGCAAGTAATCGCTGTAGCCCGGTATTTTCAGCGCGCCGAGGACGGCGGGCGAGCGCGGGTCGGAGACGTCAATGGCAAACAGCGGATCGACTTGCCGAAACGTTACCAGGTAAGCGCGGCTGCCCATAAAACGGGCGGAGTAAATGCGCTCGCCCGGGGCCAGCTTTTCCAGCCGCCCGATCGTCTGCATCGACTCGTCTAACGTATAGAGCGCGTTGCCGTCGGGACGGGTCGTAGCGATGCGGAACACGTCATCGTATTCATCCATCGAAAATTGGTTGAGCGGCGTCCCCGGCACGTCGCCTTGAGCGGCGAAGCGGACGCTTCCGCCGTCCAGCCGGAACCGGTACACCGTCGTTTTCGGCCCGCCGTTGTCGGGGGGGACAGGGGTCGACGCAGCGGGTGCAGGCTCGCCGGCGAACGGACGGACGACGGCGCTGCCGCCGTAATTCGTCTGCGCCACATAGAGCGATTTGTCCGAAACATACACCGTTTGCCCTGACCCAAGGAAGGAAGAGAGCGCCAGCGGCCGTTCCGGATGCTTCAGGTCGAAGCCGCCGATCAGCAAGTAATTTGGACGTATCGGCCCCGGGAAGTAACGGATGCCCGGCAGCTTCGCGTTCCGCCAATCGCTTCCGCTTGCGCTGTCGCGATAAGACGGCGTCGGTGGAGCGGCGTCGCTGCTTGCTTTTAAGTCCACGCGATAATTGTAGGCCGGCGCATTGGCTACCAAATAGACGACAGATCCGATCTTGCGGGTGGCGATCGTATTGCCGTCCAGCTCGACGGTGCGCACCGGCTTAGGCGAACTGCGGTCGGCGATGTCGTATACGATCGCCTTCGTAACGCCGGTGACTATCGGGCCGAAGACGATTTTGTTCGGTACGGAGATCGGCACCCGCTTCTCCGGCAGGGGCTGGACTGCAATCGTTCCCGTCCCGCTTGCTTGAGCGGGAGCGGCCGGTCCGGCAGCGGACGAAACGGGCGCGTCGGGCTGCGCTCTTGCCGCCGGCGTCCCCGTATTCTCCGGCGCCGCCTTAACGTTCGGTCCCGGCTTTTGGGAGCGGCCGATGACGACGAGCTTGTCGCCGTCGACATACAGCTCGCGCGGGGCGAACAGCTCGTCGTCGAATTGTACCGCGGCCGCGACTTTCATCTCCGCAGCCGGGTTGATCCGCGTCAGGACGAGACGCCTGCCGCTGATTTGGTACAAATAAGCACCGTCGGTTTTGACCAGATCTCCTTCGTCGACGCCGGCGACTTGCACGTTCGTCTGCGAGTAATCGCCTGCGGTCGCAGCCGCTTGCGGGGCGGCGGAAGCGGAGCCCGTCTTCGCCGCGCCGCCGTCCGCATCCGCAGCTGCGGGAGAAGGCGCTGCGGCTCTTTGATCCATCATCGTAACCTTCATGCTGCCGTCGAATTCGCCGGCCCCGGCGCCGCCGAGCAGTTCCTTCAGTTTTGCCTCGGTCCCGACGGCAGGCAGCGCCTCCCATTCTTTCTCCATCACGACCTCGCGCTTCAGCTCATCCCAACGCACATTGTAGCCGAACGCCTCGGCAAAGGGCCGAAGCGGGACGTACAGCCAGTCGTCGTCCGCATACGGAGCGCCGGGAAGCGGCACCTGCTCCCCGTTCCGGTCCATCGCCATGTCGCCCAAGCGAACGGTGACGGTCGTCCCGCCCGAAGTCGCCTTCATCGCATTCATGAAATACTCGCCGCCCGCAGCCTCGTGCTGCAGCCCAAGCGCGGCTGCAAGCCGCACCGCCGGCACGAAGAGCGTCCCGTTCACCGTCGCCGCCGGCGGGGAGAAGTCAAGTTCCTTCCCATTCAGCCATACCGGCAATCCCGGTCCCGTCGTAAATCGTTCCGCCGTCTCGGCGGCAAAGGCAACCGCAGCCCCGCGTTTCCCTTCGGCGGATGCGCCGCCGGCAGCGCCGGACAGCGGCGCGAACACCGTCACCAATGCGATCATGCAAAAAAGCAGCCGTCTCAAAGTTCCATCCCCCTTAAACAATAAGGTGTTTGGATCATAAGACGGCTGCTTGCTGCCAATTGTTGCAAGCTTGGCCCGGACTATCTTTTTTTGCGTCCGAACCAGCCTTTCTTCTCCATAAACTCCGCGACGAAATCGCCGGCAAACAGGGACAGAACGAAGAACAGGACGATTTGCCAGAAGCTGTCGCTGAACAGCTTGACGAGCAGGATGCACAGCAGAACGGCGATCACGGCGGCGGCGATTTGGCGGGCTCTCGATCTGCGCTTCACGGGCTTTCACCGTCCCGTCCCGCGGCGGCAGCGGACACCGGACCGGCCGGAGCGGAAGTTTGGGCTCCCGCCGCCGCAGGCTCGCCCGCAGCGGCTGAACCCGTGCCGGCACGGACGCCCCCGTCTGCGGCGGGGGCGGCGTTTTCGAGCTCGTGCAGCCGCTTTTCCAGCCCGCGGATGCGTCGCTGCAGGCGATACTGGCGGATGATGCCGAACAGGCCGACGATCAGTCCGCCGAGCAGGGTGGAGGTCAGGATCACAAGAATGAGCGGCGTGCTCGTCTTCGCGAAGCCGAAATTGACTTCGACCGGCTCGACGTTGATGACGGCGAAAACGGCGGTAAGCAGAGCGAAGACGAGCGCGCTAATAAGCGTCCATTGGATTTTCACAGGGCATTGGCTCCTTGGATCGGATGGCTGGGGCTTACGATCTGGTCAGCTCCTCCATCTGATCGAGCAAGCTTTTGAACACGGTCATTGCCTGTTTGATCGGCTCCGGCGACGACATGTCGACGCCCGCGCGCTTCAAAATATCGATCGAATAGTCGCTGCCGCCGCTTTTCAGGAAGCCGAGATAGCGCTCGACCGCCGGCGTGCCTTCGTCAAGAATTTGCTTGGCGAAGCTCGTCGCCGCCGAGAAGCCGGTAGCGTATTTGTACACGTAGAAGCTGTTGTAGAAATGGGGGATGCGCGCCCATTCCATCTCGATGTCTTTGTCTACGACCATGTCTTTGCCGTGATACAGCAAATTGAGGTCGTAATAAATTTTGCTGAAATCCGCCGGGGTGAGCGACTCGCCGCGCTCCATATGCTCGTGCGTAATTTTCTCGAACTCGGCGAACATCGTCTGGCGGAACACCGTCGTCCGGAATTGGTCGGCGTAATACGTGAGCAGGTACAATTTTTCCTTCGGATCGGTCGTTTTCTTCAGCATATAGTCCATGAGCAGCGCCTCGTTCAAGGTGGAGGCCACCTCGGCGAGGAAAATGGTGTACTGCGCATAGCGGTATTCCTGATTCTCGTCCGACAAGTAGGAGTGGATTGCGTGGCCCATCTCGTGCGCCAGCGTGAACATCGAGTTCAGGTTGTCCTTATGGTTCAGCAGCACGTACGGATGAGTGCCGTAGGCGCCCCAGCAGTAAGCGCCGCTACGCTTGTTCTTGTTCTCGTAAATGTCGATCCAGCGGTTGTCGAAGCCTTCCTGCAAAATGTTGAGGTAGCCGTCGCCCAGCGGCTTGAGCGAAGCCTTTACAATCGACTTCGCCTCGTCGTACGGAATGTCCATATCGACTTCGTCGACGAGCGGCGTGAACAGATCGTACATGTGCAGCTCATCGACTTTGAGCAGCTTTTTGCGCAGCTTCAGGTAGCGGTGCAGCAGCGGCAGCGACTCATGGATCGTGTCGATCAGATTCGTGTATACTTCGGGCTTGATGTTGTCGCCGAACAGCGACATTTCCAGCACGGACGGGTAATGGCGGGCTTGGCGTAAAACATGTTTTTGTTGATGTTGGCGCTCAAGGTGGAAGCGATCGTGTTTTTCTGCTTCGCATACGTGTCGTACATCGCCTTGAAGGCGGCTGCGCGCACTTCGCGGTTGCGGCTTTCGAGGAACTGGATGTAGTTGCCGTGCGTCAGCTCGACTTCCTCGCCCTTGTCGTTCTTTATTGTTGGAAACTTCATGTCGGCATTGTTGAGCATGCCGTAAATCGTGCTCGGCGCCCCGGCCATGTTGCCGGCTTGCGCCAGCAGCGCCTCTTCCGTTTCGGACAGCACGTGCGGCTTCTCGCGGATCATTTCCTCGAGCGTGCGCTTGTAGAAGCTGAGCTGCGGATCGGCGACGAAGCCGCGCAGCGTTTCCGTCGGCAGCGACAAAATTTCCGGGGAAATGAACGACAGCGCTTCGCCGACTTCGACGCTCAGCTTTTTGGACTTTTCCGACAGCGCCTGATACGTTCCTTCCGCGGTATCTTCGTGATGCTTCATATTGGCGTATACATAAAGCCGTTCGCTATGTAAAGAAATGCTGTCCTCCAGCTCGAAGCACGCTTTGATCGCCGCAGCGTCCTTCAGCTTGCCGCGGTACTGCTTGACCTCTTCGACCAGCTTCTTCACTTCTTGGTATTCTTGATCCCACGCCGCCTGATCCGGAAACAAATCTTCCAGCTTCCACGTATGATCGGCGGGAATCGCTTTGCGCTCTTGCACTTGGGTCATTGTGGCCCTCCTCCATTGTTTTTGGGTTGATGCGGACGGTTCGCCCGGACCGGCGGATGCCGGCACGGCGGCGGTGAGCAGGCCGAACGCGACAACGAGCGGTACGAGTCGGAACAAAAGCGTCACTCTCCCAGGCGGACTTCCGCCGGCTCCGCCGCCCGGCTTGGCGGGTGCGGCGCTGGCGGTATTTCCCACCTAGTATGAGCGTTCTTGTTCCATATTATAAAGGGTTGCCGGGCTCGCGTACAATTACGTCCCGAGCCGAAACAGCTCGATCACGATCAGCGCGAACGAGCTGACGATCAGCACGAGCGCCACGATGGCGAGCGGCCGGCGGAAGGGCGGATCGATTTTGTCGCGGCGCAAAATGACGACGCCGGCCGTACAAAACGATACGATCCAGAACGTCAGCAGCGTAGCGGAATGGCTCAACGGAAACACCTCTCTTCGTCCAGAACAAGTATTTCGCCGCTGCACCAAATAATTCCTTCCTTTGTTGCGGCACAGAATGGACGAGGAGGGAGAGACTAGGCAATGGACTGCTGTTCAGCCGGACGTGCCGGATCGGCGAGGCGCGTTATGCTCTGCGTTCGGACGTTGGCGGGCCGTTATACTTGAAGAATGGTGGGACGTTTATGACGCAGCAAATTACGATGGAACCGGCCTCGGCTCCGTCGGCGGTGTCGCCAGCGGCGGTATCGCCAGTGCCGGCTTCGCCGGTGGTCGCCTCGCAGCCGAAGCCGACGGACGGTCTTTCCGTAGCTGCCTTCATGCTGGAGCAGCTTGCGGCGTGGGGCGTGAAACAGATATACGGCGTCATCGGGGACGCTAACCTTAATGTATTGGACGCCTTGGCGAAACAGAACAAGATCGCCTATATCGCTTGCCGCCACGAGGAAAGCGCGGCGTTGATGGCGTCGGCCGAAGCGAAGCTGACCGGACGTGTCGGCGTATGTTTAGCCACAAGCGGTCCGGGCGTTGCCAATTTGCTGAACGGGCTGGCGGATGCGTCAATGGACTATGCGCCGGTGCTGGCCATCACCGGACAGGTGGAACAGGCCAAAATCGGCACCCGTTCAAAGCAGTACATCGACCAGCAAAAGCTGCTCGCCGCCCTGACCGATTGCAGCGAGCAGCTGGCGCATCCCGATGCTTTGCCGGAGCTGCTGCAGTCGGCGCTTACGTCTGCGCTTGCGCACGGCAAACTGGCGCACCTGTCTATACCGAAAGACTTGTACACGCAGACGGTAAACGGCGTCGTGATCCAATACCCGCGCCATTTGCAGCAGCCGCTCCTGACGCCGGACGACGAAGTGCGCGCCGCGGCGGAGCTCATCCGGTCGGCGGCGAAGCCTGCGCTGCTGCTCGGCCGCGGCGCCCGCAGCGCGGCGGACGGAGTGCTGGCGCTGGCGGAAATGCTGCCGGCGGCGGTCGTTACGACAGAGCCGGCCAAGCCTGCGTTTGCGCATGAGCACCCGCTATACGCGGGCGGGCTCGGGCAAGGCGGCAGCGAAGCTTCCTCGCTGCTCATGGCCGAAAGCGACCTGATCGTGATGCTGGGGGCCACCTGGTGGCCGGACGATTACGCCCCGATTCGGGCCAAGGTGCTGCAGGTGGACAAATTGGCGGCGCATATCGGCCGGGGGCATCCGCTAGCGCATGGAGTTGTCGGCGATATAGCGGACATTGTGCCTAGGCTGGTGCGGCAGCTGAAAGCGCAGCCTTCGGCGCCGCGGGATGGGTGGCGGCAGCGCGTTACAGACACGGTGCGCAGCTGGAGGGAGCGGGTGCGGCAGGAGTCGAACGAAGACGGCTTGCCTCTTGCGCCGCAGCGCGCGATGCAGGCGATAGCCGAGGCATGCGCATCCGATGCCGTGCTTTGCATCGATACCGGCGATCATACGCTCTGGTTCGATCGCATTTTTGCCGCCAAGCCGAATCAGGACGTGCTGCTGTCGGGGCGATGGCGCACGCTCGGCTTCGCGCTGCCCGCGGCGATCGCGGCCAAGCTGGAGCAGCCGCAGCGCCAAGTCGTCGCCATCGCGGGCGACGGCGGTTCGGTGCAGACCATTATGGAGCTGCACACTGCCGCTGCGTATAAGCTGGCGATCACGCTCGTCGTCTTCAACAACGGGTGTTACGCGATGGAGCGCAACCGCATGCAGATCGAGGGGCTGAGCACGCTCGGGAGCGGGCTGGACAGCCCCGACTTCGTGAAGCTGGCGGAAGCGTGCGGGGCGGCGGGTTACCGCGCTGCGACGGCGGCTGAGCTGGAAGCGGCGCTGCGCCAGGCGTTGAGCGGCAGCGGACGCCCTGCGCTCGTGGAGGTTGTGGTGGCGCCCACGGTGGTGCCTCATACGAAGATGTAGGAGAGGTTGCTGAGTCGGGGGAGAGGGGGCTGGAGATGGCCGGTACGGGGCTCATTCGGCGTCAGCTGCCGACGTGCCTGGGCGGTGCAAAAGGCCAACAAGACCGCTGAGCCGCCACCATCGGCGTCGTTCGCCATGCCAATGCCGCACGCTTGCTGCAGAGGCCATTGAGATCGGCCTCCGCAGCTCCCGAACGTGCACACAAACTATAGCCCCTCGCCAACAAAAAAACCTTTACCTCCAAGTTAGAGGCAAAGGTTTTTTTTCGTTACACTTCCTTGAAAGCCGCTAATATCGCGAGCCGTTCTTCCTCGGTACCGTTAAATCGCTCCGGCGTGAAACGCTCCGTGGCCCAGTGCATCATCTCCGGCCGGGAGACGAACGTGTGCGATTCCTCGCCCCATTGGTCGGAAATTTCGCGCACGACGATTTTCGCCCCTTGCACTTCGGCGTTAATCATGTTCCACTTGTCGCGCTTGAAAATTTGTATTTTTTTTCGTCGAGGTCATAATTCGATTCGCTCCTGAATGATCGTTTTGAGCCTCATCATAGCGGAATGGGCGGCGAATTGCAATATTTGGTTGCGGGGGCTGCCGGGCTGTGCTACAATCCACCTAAGCCGCGGCGGAAGGGAGCTTGCGCCGGGCGGGACGGGCGGTCGGCGCCGCGTCCGAGCTAAGTTCACGGCCTTACAGGCCAAGAAAAGGAGAGTAGAGATGAGATGAGCCAGAAGAGCAACGATTATTACCAACAAACCGGCGTCGCCATGACGTGCCGCTCGTACGAGGAGTACGTGCGGATGTTTGCGCTGGCCGAGGATCGGCTGCAAGGGCTGAGCATCCTCGATATGGCCGGGGGCGCTTCGTCGTTCGCGGCGGAAGCGGCTGGCCGAGGGAACGGCGTCACGGCGGTCGATCCGCTGTACGCGATGTCGGCGGAGGAGATCAGAGAGCACGGCGAGCGGGAGATTGAGGTGTCGACGGCTAAACTGGCCGGCCTCGCCCACCAGTACCGCTGGGACTTTTACGGCAGTCTGGACCGGCACCGCGCCATGCGGGTACAGTCGCTGCATCGGTTTCTTGCCGATTACGGCGCCGAGCATCCGGCCGTAACGTACATGCAGGCGCTGCTGCCGAAGCTGCCGCTTTCCGGCGACCGGTTCGATTTGACGCTTTGCAGCCACTTTCTGTTTTTGTACGAAGACCAGTTCGATTACGATTTTCATCGCGCGGCGGTCGCGGAACTGCTGCGCGTAACGAAGCCTGGCGGCGAAGTGCGGGTTTATCCGCTGTTCAATTTTCGGACGGAGCAGTATAGCCATCTGGACCGGCTGCGCCGCGACATCGAAGCGGAAGGGGCGGCCAGCCGGCTTGAGGAGTCGCAGCTGCCGTTTTTGCCGAACTCCGGGCACTTGCTCGTTTTTCGTAAAAAGGAATTTTCCGCCGGTGTATAAATCAAAGCCGATTGCTTTATTCTAGAATTGATGATATACTTTGTACATTCGCCCTATGATGGCGATACGTTTAGGAGGTAATTGAACTTGAAAGGCACAGTAAAATGGTTTAACGCAGAAAAGGGCTACGGTTTTATCTCGGTTGAAGGCGGAGACGACGTGTTCGTACACTACTCTGCTATCCAAGGCGAAGGCTTCAAATCTTTGGACGAAGGCCAAGAAGTGGAGTTCGACATCACTCAAGGCAATCGCGGCCCGCAAGCGGCTAACGTTGTTAAGTTATAAGATCCCGAACACACTCAGGGTTTTATAGATGCGACGGAAGGACGGCTCCCGGCTTTAACCGGGGGCCGTCCTTTTTTATGCGCGGGGACAAGGCTCAAATTGACGGGGTATGGCGTTTCCCCTACAATATGAAGATAGGCTCGGCCATTTATTCTGTTAAGCAAGGGAGCGTTACGATCATGCCGAAGTTCAAGCTGTTCAAAGATCGCAAAGGCAAAGCGGATCAGCAAAAAAACAACCAATACGTGAAGCTGTCCCGTGAAATTTATATGGCTGCACGCAGCGGCGGACCGAATCCGGAGGCGAATTTTGCGCTGAAGACGGCGATTGCCAACGCGCGGGCGATTCAGATGCCAACCGATAACATCGAACGCGCCATCAAAAAGGCGACCGGCGGCGACAACGTCGATTACGAAGAAATTTATTACGAAGGCTACGGTCCCGGCGGCGTGGCGATCATGGTGAAATGCCTGACCGACAACCGCAACCGGACGGCGGCGGACGTGCGGGCCATTTTCAACAAGCGAGGCGGCAATATGGGCGAATCCGGCTGCGTTTCGTACATGTTCGACCAGAAGGGCGTGCTTACGCTGGATAAGGAGAACGTCGAGCTGAGCGAGGACGATTTGCTCATGCAGGCGCTCGAAGCCGGCGCGGACGACGTTGTCTACGGCGAAGAGTCGATTGACATTATGACCCAGCCGGCCGAGTTCGAGGCGGTGAAAACGGCGCTGGAAGCGCAAGGCTTCCAGTTTGCCGAAGCGGCCGTGCGCTGGGTGCCGCAGAACGTCGTGACGGCGGAAGGCGAGCAAGCCGAGAAGCTGGTGAAAATGATGGAGGCGTTCGACGACAACGACGACGTGCAGGACGTGTACACCAATTTTGAAATCAGCGCCGCCGAAATGGAGCGAATCGGCTGAGCCGAAACGCCCGATATGACAAAAGCCATCGTTCGCGTTAGGACGGTGGCTTTTATTGTATTTTTTAATTAAGTATTTACTTTATAAAACAAATAATTTATTATTAAAATCAAAGATCCAATCCACATGGCAAATCGAAACTCCGGCAAAGGGTCGCGTCAAATTCGAAAGGAGGGAAAGGAGCAGTCTGTATGGCTAGCGACATATTTTCCGCACTCGCCGATCCTACGCGCCGCAAAATTTTGGAGATGCTCGCCGATTATGACGAGCTGCCCGCATCCGAGATCCACAACCAATTCCAAGTCAGTCCGCAGGCGATCTCCCAACACTTAAAAATTCTTCGCGAGGCGAACTTGGTTCATGTGGAAAAGAGAGCGCAGCAACGGATTTACCGGATTAACACAGAGGCGATGGTTCAGCTCGAACAATGGTCCCAAAGTATGAGACAGCGATGGAGCAGACGTCTGGACGCGTTGGAGGCAGTTTTGAAAGCGGAGATGCGCAAAAACGCCAATGCGCAAAATGAGCAGGAGGAATCCGAATGAAGCAAGATGCGAGCAAGCAAGACCTCGTTATTACCCGCGTTTTCGATATCCCGGTCGAGATGGTATGGAAAGGCTGGACGGATCCCAAGCTGGTGATGCTGTGGTGGGGGCCGGCGGACTATACTTCTCCGCGGTGCGAAATCGACCTGCGCGAAGGCGGCAAATATTTGTTCTGCATGCGTGCGCCGAAAGAACAAGGAGGTCAAGATTTCTACTCCACTGGCGTCTATACGAAAATCGTGCCGAATGAGCGTCTCGAATTTACCCAAACATTGGCCGACAAAGACGGGAACCCGATCCATCCCGCTCAAGTGGGTATGCCCCCGGATTTCCCGGAGGAAGTCAAATTCGTCATCGAGTTTGTAGCTCTGGGCGGCAACCGGACGGAATTGAAGATTACCGAGCAAGGTTGGACGCTGGGGCAAATGTCCAAATACGCTGTGCTCGGCATGCACCAGTCGCTCGACAAGTTTGCCGCAAGCATCGGATAGCGGTTTCGCTAAATAAAAATGAATAAGGAGATGAGCAGCTGTGCAAAACGTGCAAAAAATTTCCCCTTACTTGTGGTTCGACAACCAGGCGGAAGAAGCGGTGAATTTGTATGTCTCGATTTTCAAAAACTCCAAGGTCGAGAGCGTCGTCCGCTACGGCGAAGCGGGGCCAGGGCCGGCAGGGGCGGTGATGTCCGCAACGTTCCGGCTCGAAGGACAACGGTTCATGGCTTTGAACGGCGGCCCGCATTTCACCTTCTCGCCGGCGATCTCGTTCTTCGTCAGCTGCGAGACGCAGCAGGAAGTCGACGAACTGTGGTCGAAACTGACCGCGGACGGAGGGGAAGAAGGAAGATGCGGATGGCTGAAAGATAAATTCGGCGTATCGTGGCAAATCGTTCCGACCGTTTTGGGCGAATTGATGCAGGACAAAGATGCGGGGAAATCGCAAAGGGTCATGCAGGCCATGCTCCAAATGAATAAGCTTGATATTGAGCGGTTGAAGCAAGCTTATCATCAGTAGGCCAAGGCTTGCATCAAGGCGGTGCGAACTGCCATGCGAATAAAAGGGCATATCAACAGCCATGAACATGGCTCGGAGATTGCCCTTTTTATGATGTGGCGACAGGCAGTCAAGGCCGTTTGTCGGGCCGGGCGTTTGTTGGGATGGCGCGCGAACGGGTAAGATGATAGGAAGGAGGCGATTTTAACGTGAATTTGAAGCAAATGGCCGCAGAAGCCGCGGCAGAGCAAGTACAGGACGGGATGGTCGTCGGCCTTGGCACGGGGTCTACCGCTTTTTGGGCGATCGAGCGCATCGGCGCGCGGGTGAAGGAGGGGCTGCGCATCCGCGCTGTGGCAACGTCGGTGCAAAGCGAGAAGCAGGCGCTTGCGCTGGGCATTCCGATGCTGCCATGGGCGGAGCGTGGAACGCGTCGACATGACGATTGACGGGGCGGACGAGATCGATCCGCAGCTGCAGCTTATCAAAGGCGGAGGCGGCGCGCTTTTGCGCGAGAAAATCGTCGCCTCGCTCTCGGACCGGCTGCTCATCGTCGCCGACGAGAGCAAGGTGGTCGGACAACTGGGCAAGTTCCCGCTGCCGGTCGAAATCGTGCCGTTCGCTTGGCAGGCGACGCGGCGGCAGGTGCAGGCGATCGGCTGCGAAGCGGAGCTGCGCGGGGGAGAAGAGACGCCGTTCGTCACGGACAACGGTAACTACATCCTCGACTGCCGGTTCGGCGCCGTCGCGGATGCACAGACGCTGCAAACGCTGCTGAACGCCATTCCCGGCGTTGTCGAGAACGGGCTGTTTCTCGGCATGGCCTCTGCCGCCTTCGTCGCCTACGCCGACGGCACGGTGAAACGGCTGGAGCGTTGAAGTTGATGGGCATGTGACGGGAAGGCGTGAAGGGCTTGAATGGCGGAAAGCGGGCAGACGTGCGGGCAGGCGGGCGGACGGAAGAGCGGGTGGTGGCACGAGTAGGAGGATTGCGGAAGTCCAGTGGCCTCCATGCTTGTTATTGAGCAATCCGTCTCGGATGTTCCAGTCCTCTATTCGCGTCGCTTGACGGCAAGTGCTTGCGTTATTTTAAGATCGCCGCCCTGCTTGTCCGCCAACCCGCCGTCCAATAATCGGCAATCTCCCAACGATATGGCGGCGGAAGACATGGTTGCTCAGTGATTTTCGCAGAACGAAAAGGACAGGCAGGGCTCCAATGAGAAAAAAAGTTGCAGGTAAAGTAACTTGTTATTGAGCAATCCGTCTCGGATGTTCCAGTCCTCTATTCGCGTCGCTTGACGGCAAGTGCTTGCGTTATTTTAAGATCGCCGCCCTGCTTGTCC
>NZ_JXAK01000096.1 GCF_000829455.1 Gordoniibacillus kamchatkensis | reverse complement strand
GGGAAATGGGGCTGTAGTTGCTTGGCGGCGCAAGGTAGAGAGGCGTTTTGTTGGGTGATGGCTCGGAGAGCCATTATTTTGTTGACCCATTATCATAGCCTGACGGTTCTCCACAGTGTCAGTCAACGTCAAACGGAGCGCTCTTTGTCGCCTAACGTCCACCGCGCTTCCCCGTCGCCATGTTAAGCACAAAGTCGCTAATTTGAGCCATTGGTGACGTTATTTTTAACGAAATAGGTAGGGAACGGGGGTTTAAGACCAGTTGTTCCATGGAGAGCGAACATTTGTCGTTGGTAGCGTCAACAAGGTCTCTATCCTTGTGTTTTCCCTCAGAATCGCCAAAACAGCGTCTCTGCGTTCTCCAATTAGCGACTTTCGTCGTTATTCTCTCGAGAGGGATATACGGCACCGCCGTACTGCAGGGGAGCGTGGTTTGCCTGCATTACGCCTCCCCGGTGATCCGGCCAAGCCATTACCGGCACCGAGCACGCAGAGAGTGAAAAGTACGATATACGCCACCCATTCAGCAATCTATCCACCCGTTACCAACACCGCGCACACAGCGCAATAAAATTGTGATTATACGCTGCCTTCCAGGGAACCAGCAGCGCAACGGCAGAACACTCTGATCAGCAACAGGCATCTCACGCCAACAGCACACCTCAAGCCTTACCCCATCAGACATTGAGGTGTATTTGCTGGGTGGTAGCTCGGCGAGCCTCTCTTTGCTATCCCGTTAATATGGTCTAGAGGTTCCCAAAAGTGTCAGTCGACGTCTACTGAGGCTTCCCCATTGCCGTGTTAAGTACAAAGTCGCTAATTTGAGCCTTTAGTGACGTTATTTTTAGCGAAGTAGGTTGAAATCACGGTTTTGAGACCAGTTGTTCCATGGAGAGCGAACATTTGTCGCTGGCAGCGTCAACAAGGTCTCTATCCTTATATTTTCTCTCAGAATCGCCAAAACAGCGCCTCCGCGTTCTCCAATTAGCGACTTTCGTCGTTATTCCCTTGAGATGGTCATTCGGCACTGCCGTGCAGCAAGGGAGCGTGGTTTGCCTGCATTACGCCTCCCCGGCGATCCCGCCATTGCACATTACCGGCCCGCGCACACAGAGAGTGAAAAGTTCGCGTATCTGCCATGCATCCACACACTCCCAACACATTACCGACACCGCACACATAGCGAATGAAAAGTTCGTTATACGCCACGCATCCGGCAATCTACCCACCCGTCACCGGCGCCAAGCACAAAGCGAACAAATTACAACAATATGCCGCCTTCCCAACGATCTTGCCGCGCAACGGCGAACACCCTGATGATAGGCAATCCTACGCCAACGGCACACCTAAAGCCACACCAAATAGACATAACCGACCAATCCGTTACAGCAAGCAACCCCCTCATATTAGAACCCACGTAAACCGTTTCCTCCCCAGGAAACCCGCCCCAACCATCCATCGTTTTCCTCGGACAGCGGCCGTATTTTGCTGTATTCCAGGTGCTGCTCAAAATGGCTCCCCAATCCTCATCATCATTGTGTTCCTGTACTCCATCGGCCTCATCTCCGTATAAACGGCTATTGCAGCCGCGCCAGCACGTGATCGAGGTTTTGCGGCGGGCACTTCTCGATCAGGTCCCCCACCCGCTGCAGCCGCGCGACGATATTGGTCAAGTTAAAATCGCGCGGGTCGGGGTTCAGCGCCACTTCGTCCCACGTGAGCGGCGTGGAGACGGAGGCTGCCGGACGGGCGCGGGGCGTGTACGGGGCGGATAGCGTTTTACCCCGCCAATGCTGCAAGTAGTCGACGTAGATCAGATCGCCGCGGTTCTTTTTCAGCCGCTCGATCGTGAACAGCTTCGGGTGCTTCTGCACGACGTACGACGCCACAAAATGCCCGACCCTGCGCAGCTGCTCGAACGTGTACCCGCGCCGGATCGGGACGTAAATTTGCACGCCGGTCGCGCCGGATGTCTTCGGCACCGACTGAATGCCTACGCTGTGCAGCGTTTCGCCGATAATCGCGGCCGCCTTCATGATGCGCGGCTCGACGTTCACGCTCGGGTCGATGTCGATCAGCCACTCCGCCGGCAACGTTTCGCCGATATATTCGAACGACGGATGGAATTCCAGGCAAGCGAGATTGCCGAGCCAGAGCAGCGTCGGCACCGAATCGAGGACGACGTAATTGATGTCGCCGAGCCGGGCGGTGCGAACGAAATCGGGCGCTCCTTCGGGGCAATTTTTTTGGTAAAACGATTTCGGATCCCCGGCCCCGTGCGGGAACCGAATCGTCGTCAAATACCGGTTGCGCGTGTACTTCAGCAGGTACGGCGCCAAGGCGAGCAGCCGCTCTAGATACATCAGCTTCGTAATTCCGGCTTCCGGCCAGAGCGGCTTGTCCGGGTTCGTCACAGTCAATTCGAAGCCTTCGATGCGCAGCGTCGCTTTCGTTTTCGAGTGGGTGGTGACAGCCATGGCGGCGCCCCCTTTCGCAAGCATAACGTTCGCTACTAGTGTAGGCGCTATGGCGTGCGTTCATGCGGCCGAGTCGGCCAGTGCCCGGCAGGCGGGTACGGCCCGCATCGGCCGCCCGCCGGCAAACAGGCGGGTTTGCCGACCATCACGCAAAAAGAGCACCGGGGGAAAGCTCCCCCGGTGCTCTGCTATATACCCGCTGTCTTGCCCGCTTCCCGCAGCAGCGCTTCCGCTGCTTTGCGCACCGCAGGCTTCCCGTCCCGGACGTATTGTTCGCCAATGGCCAGGAGCTGCGCGGATAGCTCGGGAGCTACCGGCGCAATCCGCACGAGACCGTCCAATATGCGGGCGCGATGCTTCCCGTCCCAGGCGGCCAGCGCATCCCGCAGCGGCGGAACGACGGTGCGCGCCGACTCCTCATCCGCTGCCCCGTACCTGCACAAGGCGTCGACAGCATAGTCCCGGACGGCGACGCTGCCGTCTTCGCGGATGAGCCGGGTGAGCGTGCGCAGCAGCGGGAAAATGCGCTGCGGCGCATACGGCGCGGCCAGTGCTATGGCATGCGCCGCTTCCCAGCGAACGCGAGTGGACTTATGCGCAAGCAGCGGGCCGAGCCGCTCCATGTAAGGGACGATCAGGAGCGGGAACGTCTCCGCTACTTTCGTCATCACTTCCGCGCAATCGCCGATCAGCGCTGCGTTATTGCCGGATAGCCCGGCGGCGATGTTCTCCAAAAGCTTGGGCTCGCGCAAGATTTGCTCGGCCGCTGCGCGGTTTGCGTCCTGCGTGCGCCGGCCGATAGCAGAAGATAACCTCTCCAGCATCGTCATCATGGTCGCCCCCCGTCGGATCTGTGGTATATGTACAACCTGACATTCCTATTGTAACAGAAAAAGGAAGCGATGACTGTGAGTTGCACGACATTTTTCAACAAATTAACCAATTTTATGGATTCGCTTTCTTCGTCCGCACAAAGACGTGCATGAGGAGCCGAAACACGGCGACGGTCAGCAGCTGTACGAGCACATATACGAGATACGAATAGCGGAGCGACCACCCTTTGTAACGAAATACGTGAAAAGCTACGGCCAAAGCTTCGAAAGCCGTGCCAACTATCGCCCAGCCGAACACATATAAGGCAATGGCAGGACCCTTGATGTTCCACTTGTCGTACAAGTATATAAACAAGTATCCGAAAACGGGATACATGCCCCAGGTCGGCAGTTCGGAAAAAGTTAATTTGGGATTGACGTTGGTATCGTACATATCTACGGGCGGGACGCCGATCGTATGATCCATGCCCAAGGGCAGCGCCAGACTCAACATCATGACAAGAGCGGATACGCTTCTCGGCAGCCGGAGCGGCAAAAGGGCAACCAGCACCCAGCCTGCGGCAAAGAAAAACGTGCTGAACCAGACGTTAACTTCGGGAAATCTGACCATGCCCTATCCCGTCTTTCCGCATGAGATAACGAACGAGCCGCGCCGAACATAACGCCGCTATCAGCGTGATGGATTTGATAGGAGTGTATAGCAACAAGCCGTTTCCGCGGAACTTGACGACACCCCACCTGTCGAGAAGCCAGCCGCCCAAAAAGATAAGGGCAAGCGTTGCGGCATAGCATGCCGCTCTGACGGAGAAGCGCTTTTGCACGAGAACCTCATCCAACACCCAGGTCAAGAGAAGCGGGCTGAGCACCTCGGTATAGACGATCCGGATTACCGCCATTTCCTTGCTATCCGGGATCGAGATCCAATGCCGATTGACCAGAAAGTAGGAATAGATGGGGGAGTTGACCGCCATGACGGTGAACCAGACCGCCAACAGTTCGAAAAGATGAAGCCGCTTTGTTTTTACGCAAAATACGGTCAGAGCCAGGAGAACAAACGACAAAAAAAGCGACCGTCAGCATGAGCAAAAACCACCTTCATTCCATAATCCGGCCAAGTCTGTAGTCAATATGCCCCGCTAAACGTTTTTCCACTCGTCCGGACAAAATCGTTCACGCCGGGCTGTAAATAGAAGTTCCGTTCCCCGCGCCAAAATAGGACCAAGCCCGAATTGTCGGGGCTTGGTCCTCGCCGCATCACGGTTAGGAGACGGTTTCTTTCGCTTTCCCTTTTTTGCCTTTCGTCTTCGCGCCCGGCGCGGCTGCGGAGCGGTCCTCGCCAGCCGCCGCCTTTTTGCGTCCGGCATCCGGCTTGCCCGTATCTGCGGCGATCGGCTTCATCGTCTCCAGGCTCGCCTGCAGCGCAGCCATCAGGTCGATGACGTTCGTTCGCGGCTGCTCCGGCGCCGCCTGCACCTCTTCCCCGGCCACCTTCGCCTGGATTGCCTCCACCAGCGCATGCCGGTAATCGTCGGTATACTTCTCCGGCTCGAACGGGACGGACAGCTGCTCGATGAGCATTTTGGCCATTTCCAGTTCTTTGTCCGTCGTCGAGACGCGCTCCGGCAGCCCCGGCACCTGGCTCACGGGACGAATCTCGTCCGGGTAAAAAATCGTCTCCATCGCGATGCAGTTGTCGACGATCCGAATCGCGGCGAGCGAGCTTTTGGAGCGGATCGACACTTTGGCGATGCCGATTTTGCCGGTATCGCGCATCGCCGCCAGCAGCAAATTGTACGCGGTCGCGCCCGTCTCGTTCGGGGCGAGGTAGTATGTTTTCTGAAAATAGATCGGGTCGATGTCGGCCAAATTGACGAAATCGAGAATTTTGATTTCTTTCGTCGCGCCTTCCGTCAGCCGATCCAGCTCGTCCTTCTCGAACAAGACGAAGCGGCCCGGCTCGTATTCGTAGCCTCTCGTAATGTCCTCCCACGCCACCTCCTCGTCGCAAGTCGTGCATTTGCGCACGTAAGAGAGCGGGGTGATGCATTTTTTATGGATATATTTCATGTGAATGTCTTTCTCTTCCGTTGCCGAGAACATTTTGACCGGCACATTGACGAGACCGAAGCTGATGGCGCCTTTCCAGACCGTATGCATAGGCGTACCTCCTAATCGTATTAGATGCTAGTATGCCTTTTCCGCGCGTCTTGTATGAATCCGGCATTTGCGGGAAAATCTATGGTCAATGCCGCGGCCGCGGCGATTTTACAGCTTTTGCAGAAGGAGGATCTGCGGTGGCGGAAGAGCAATTCGGCGCCGAGCCGTCGGAGCAAGGCCGGGACGACCACTTTATGGACATTGACCGGATCGTGAACGAAGGCTTGGGCGGCGGCATAGTTTCGATGAACAACGGGCTCATCGAGGAGTCGACGACCGATACGATGGATCATCCCGAATCGGCACTCAATCCGGAAGGAAAGGGGAGCGAAGCATGAACGTAGATCGCGCGGAGAAAATTGTGCAAACTAGCGAGCGCATCCAGGTGAAGCTGGACGGCGTGCCTGTCTGGATCGACAGCGTCGACAGCGCCACCGGCAAGGCGACGGTACACAACGAGGATAATCCGGCGCGGGTCAAAGTCGTAAACGTCGACGACCTGCAGGAAGCATAGGCGTCTTGATGGAGGCCGACTGACGCAAGAAGAAACGGTCAAGGCGTCCGTTCCAGGCGGCCCCCCGTTTCTCGCACGGAATCAGCCAAGTACAGGCGCGGCATAGGTTTGGCCGGCGCATGCACAAAGCCCGAACTTCGGCAAAATGGCCAGGGGTTGCGGGCTTTGTGCCGTTTTTCTATAATCTGATTATGCACTTTGCCGGAAATCGGGTATTGCGGTATGCGGCAGCGGGGTTATAGAGGAACGGTGTTCCGTTATTTGGCGAAGCCTTGCATGAGTTTGGCCAAATAACGGATGATCGTTCCGCTATTTGGCTCGATTTAGCGTGCTGGTTAAGTTGTTTCGGCGGATTTGCGGTGAATAGCGGATTCCGGTTCCGTTAATTCCGGGAAATAACGGGAAATGAAGCGTATAGCGGAACGCTGTTCCGTTATACGCGCATCTCAGTTTTGGAAGGCGGGCGGCGGCAAGCATGGGCGAGAAGGCGGGTAACCGCGAATATACATACGCATCCGGCAGTGAAGCGGATACGGACAAGCTGGCGGCGGCGCTCGGCGGGTTGGCGTCCTCTGGCGCGGTGCTGACGCTGGACGGCGAGCTTGGCGCAGGCAAAACCCGGTTCTCGCAGGCGTTTGCCCGGGCGCTGGGCGTGACCGGCGTCGTCAACAGCCCGACGTTTACGATTATTAAAGAGTACGCCGGCAGGCTGCCGCTGTATCATATGGACGTGTACCGGCTGTCTGCGGAAGAGGCGGACGAGCTCGGGCTCGACGATTATTTTTACGGCGATGGCGTAACGCTCGTGGAATGGGCGTCGCTCATCGCGGAGCTGCTGCCGTCGGAGCGGCTGGAAATCCTTATCGCGCACGCGCCGGGCGGAAGCTCTGGGCGGCTCATTACGCTGCTTCCGCACGGCGAGCCGTACGACGGTTGGTGCAGACAGCTGCGCAGCGAAGGGCTGCTGAAGTAGCCCGGGCGGGGCGTCATGCAGGCGCGCGTTGGGTTGCCATCCGTCGAACTGGCCGCAGAGCACTCGCAACCAACCAACCAGCCCGTGCACACCAATCAGCACTCCTCCAATTGGCTAAACGCTAGGGCCGCCATTCACAAGAATATCGACGGTGGAGTGGCGGCTGACTGTGTTCGCATACGGTGCAACGTGATGTATTTGGTGGAAGAACCGGGACGGCCGGGGCTTGACCGAGAGCGAGCGCGGGGTGGGCAGTTGGTGCGGTTGGGTACGTTGATTGGTGGGAATGGGCATGACGCGGGGACTGGAACGCTGGTGAGTTCAATGGCTAAGCGGCGGGGTGCGAATGGCGGGTGCTGGGTTGGTGCGAATGTTAGTGCGAAGGCCCGAGTGACCCCCCGGTGCGATGGCGAGCGGCTGGAGTGAATGGCCGTCTCGTTGGTTGATGCATTTCGGTTCGAGTCAGAATTTAAAGAAGATGAGGCGTGTGACGAGCATGATCGATGAACAAATGGAGGCGGCAAGCGGATTGACGGAAGCGCAGCGGCAGGAACGTCAGCAGCGCGCCATAGCGGCGGCGGTCGGGCTCGTGCTGGCGCTCGATACGTCGACCGCGGCGATGACCGTCGCCATGCTGCGCGGCGGGGAAACGGTCGCCGAGCGGTCGGCGCCGGGCGAGCGCAATCACGGCGTGCACTTGCTGCCGGCGGTGCAGGAGCTCACGCGTTCGCTTGCACTGCGGCCGCGCGACCTTGCCGCTGTCGTTGTAGGCGCCGGCCCGGGCTCCTACACCGGCGTGCGCATCGCCGTTACCGCGGCGAAGACGCTGGCGTGGACGCTGCGCGTGCCGCTCGTCGGCGTCTCGAGCCTGGCGGCGCTCGCGCTCGGCGCGCACCGCCGGCTCGGCTCCGCCGCCGGCGCGGCTGGAGCGCCCGCTGCAGAAGGCGGGCGCCGCTGGCTCGTGCCGCTGCTGGACGCGCGGCGCGGCCAAGCGTTTACCGCCGTCTACGAAGCGGACGGCGGAGGTGCTGCCGGCGACGAGCTCCAGGAGCTCGCCGCCGACGGCATCCGGCTCGTCCGCGACTGGGCGGACGAGCTGCGCGAGCGGGCGGCCGCCGCAGGCGGGCCGCTGGAGCTCGTCTTCTGCGGGGAGACCGCCGGCTTGCGGAAACGCTGCTTGCAGCGTTTGGCGCCGGCAGCGGCGGCGGTCCCGCAGGCGGGGTGCGCGCGCTCGCGCTGCCGTGCGAGCTGGCGGCCCGCGACGTCGGCGCGCTCGGCGTGGCGCGCCTGAAGCGGGGCGAAGCGGACGAGACCCATACGTTCGTGCCGAACTACACGCAGCTGGCTGAAGCCGAAGTGAAGCTACTCGCCAAGCAGCAGCAAGGAGACTGATGCCGCCATGAATCCGCAAAGCATGCGCCGCGAAGGGCCGCAAGGCGAGCCGGTGCGGACGAGCTTCCGCCCGATGCGGGAGTCGGACATTCCGGTCGTCTGCGCGATCGAGCAAGAATCGTTTCCGACTCCGTGGACGGAAGGGGCTTTCCGCAACGAATTGTCGAGCAACAACTTTGCGCATTACGTCATTATGCAGGATGCCGAGTCCGGGGAAATTGCCGGCTACGGCGGGATGTGGCTCATTTTGGAGGAGGCGCATGTGACGAATGTCGCCGTCCGCGCTGCGTTCCGCGGCCGGGGGCTGGGGGAGCGGCTTATGCGCGAGCTGATGAGCAAGGCGTCTTTTCTCGGCGCACTGCGCATGACGCTGGAGGTCAGGCAGTCGAACCTGATCGCCCAGGGGCTCTACGAAAAGGTCGGATTTCATGCGGTCGGCGTCCGGCGCGGCTATTATACCGACAACAACGAGGACGCCGTCATTATGTGGGCGGACTTGCCGAAAGCACGAAGGAGTCCTTAATTGATGAACGAACAATCCGTTTGCATATTGGCCGTGGAAACAAGCTGCGACGAGACGTCGGTGGCGGTCGTCGAGAACGGCGTCCGCATTCGCTCCAACGTCGTATCCAGCCAAATCGAGACGCATCGCCGCTTCGGCGGAGTCGTGCCGGAAATCGCCTCGCGCAAGCATGTCGAATCGATTACGTGGATGATCGAGGAAGCGCTGCAGCAAGCCGAACTGACGACGGACCGCCTGTCGGCGATCGCCGTTACGCAGGGGCCGGGCCTCGTCGGCGCGCTGCTGGTCGGGATCATGGCCGCCAAATCGCTGGCCTACGCGCTCGAGCTGCCGCTGATCGCCGTCCATCATATTGCCGGGCACATCTACGCCAATCAGCTCGTGCAGCCGATCGAGTATCCGGCCATTGCGCTCGTCGTTTCGGGCGGCCATACCGAGCTCGTTTACCTCGAGGCTCCGGCCCGTTTCCGCATCGTCGGCCAGACGCGGGACGACGCCGCCGGCGAAGCGTACGACAAAGTTGCGCGGGCGCTCCGTTTGCCGTATCCCGGCGGGCCGCATATCGACAAGCTCGCGCACGAAGCGGACGTGGCGCAGGAGATGCCACGCGCCTGGCTCGAGCCCGACTCCTACGACTTCAGCTTCAGCGGGCTGAAATCGGCCGTCCTGAATACGGTCAACCAGGCCCAAATGCGGGGCGAAGCGCTGCAATCGGCGCAAATCGCGCGCGGCTTTCAAGAGTCCGTCATCGATGTGCTGGTGACGAAGGCGCTGCGCGCCGTAAACGAGTTCTCGGCCCGGCAGCTGCTGCTGGCCGGCGGCGTCGCCGCCAATCGCGGGCTGCGCGCGCAGCTCTCGGAGCGATGTGCTGAGCTAGGCGTGCCGCTTATCGTACCGCCGTTGTCTTTGTGCACGGACAATGCGGCGATGATCGCGGCCGCGGCGTTCCTGAAATGGGAGCGGCGCGATTTTGCCGAACTCGACTTGCAGGCCGTGCCGCTGCTCAATCTGGAGACATGGTGATGCAGCCGTACTGCTTCTGCGATGAAAATAGTCGCAGTCCATGCATTGACAACGCCGCACTTGCATACTATAATCACATACAAGTTATTTGAATAAAGTGAAACGCAAAGAACGGGAACAGTAGGAAGCCAGCGCGTTCAGAGAGCTGCGGGTCGGTGCGACGCAGCACGTTAGCGGATTCCGAAGCTCGCCTGGGAGCGGTCATGCGGAACACGCCGAGCCCCAACACTGGAGCGGCAGGCGTCGGTACGGATGAACGGGTCGCCTCCGTAACCAGGCCAGAGTGGGTGTTAACGCAGCGTGCGGAAGCTTCGGCTTCGGCGGACGCCAATCGTTGCACCAACAAGAGTGGTACCGCGCGGGCACAGCCTGTCGTCTCTTTCGAGACGGCAGGCTTTTTTGCTGCATCAGAAAGTATGAGCTGCGCTTATACTTAGGCTGATTCCGCAACTAGTGCGTTATGCTGGAGGAGCAGCGGCGAGCAACATGCAGGGAGTCGCACAGCCAGCTTAACGCCGGGAAACGCGCTCGTCGCTCGTCCTAAGGACGGCGCAAGCCGGTTCCTCTTGATTGCCCGGGGCCATCGCCATATTGTTAACTGCCGCCATGAACAAGAGCAGTAAGAAGCTTCCCCTCGTGCAGAAAGCTGCGGGTCGATGCGACGCAGCCGAGGGACTTCCGAACTCGCTTGGGAGCGGGAGCCGTCGAACCGCCAAGCAGCTTTGCGGCCGCAAGCTGTCCATGCGCATTAGATGGCAACGGGTCGCCTCCGTTATCGGGCTTCGAGCGGACGCGCATCGTCCGGCAAGCTTTTGCCGGCTGGCCATGCAGCGTCAAGCAGAGTGGTACCGCGTCGGGATATCGACTATTCGCCCGCCGTCTCTGCAACGGTCTACGGACTGTTGCGGAGAGGCGGGTTTTTGCTTGACCACATTTATTTTTAAGGAGAGATCGCTATGAACCCCACTACTTCAAAACGTCGCATTCGCATTTTCGATACAACGCTCCGTGACGGCGAGCAGGCGCCGGGCGGGAGCCTAACGCCTGAGGAAAAAATCCGCATCGCCCGCCAGCTCGTCAAGCTTGGCGTGGACGTCATCGAACCCGGCTTCCCGATTTCGAGCCCCGGCGATTTCGCCGCCGTCCAGGCGATTTCGCGCGAGCTGCAGGGCGTGGAGATTTGCGGCTTCGCCCGCGCCGTCAAGGGCGACATCGACGCCGCCGTGCGCGCCACCGCTGATGCGCCGCTGCGCAGGCTGCATTTGTTCCTGTCGTCGTCGGATATCCACATCGACTTTCAGCTGCGCAAGTCGCGGCAGCAGGTTGTCGAGCTGGCCCGCAGCATGGTCGCCTACGCCAAGCAGTTTGTCGACCGCATCGAGTATTCGCCGATGGATGCGACGCGGACGGGGGAAGAGTTCCTGTTCGAGATTGTGGAGGCGGTTATCGCCGAAGGCGCGACGATCATTAACATCCCGGATACGGTCGGCTATGCGCTGCCTGAAGAATACGGCCGGCTGTTCCGCCGGGTGCGGGAAAACGTGCGGGGCGGAGATACGGTCGAGTACAGCGCGCACTGCCACAACGATTTGGGGCTGGCGGTGGCGAACAGCCTGGCGGCGGTACAGGCCGGCGTAACCTACGTGGAAGTGACGGTCAACGGCGTCGGCGAGCGCGCCGGCAACACGTCGCTCGAAGAGCTGGCGATGGCGATCGAAACGCGCAAAGAGACGCTCGGCGTCGAGACCGGCATTCGCCCCGAGGAAATTTACGCCGCTTCGAAGCTGGTCAGCCGCACGATGCATATGCCGATCGCCTTCAACAAGCCGGTTGTCGGCCGCAACGCGTTCCAGCACGAAGCGGGCATTCACCAGGATGGACTGCTCAAAAACCGCAGCACCTACGAAATCATGGATCCCGAGCGGCTCGGCATTCCGCGCAGCATGATCATCCTCGGCAAGCATTCCGGGCGCCATGCGCTGCGGCATCGCGTAGGGCAGTACGGCGTGACGCTTGCGGATGACGAACTGGAACGGCTCTACGCACGGTTTAAAGAAACAGCCGACGCGCAGAAAACCGTCTCGGACGACGAGCTGATCCGCCTCATCGGCGAGACGACGGCGCGGGTGATCGACCGTTTTGCGGTGCGGGACATCCAGGTCGTCAGCTCTTCGGACCGGGCGCGCGTCGCTTCGATCGTCATTACGGATCATGAGACCGGCGAGGAGCAAGTATACTCGGCAACCGGCGCGGGCCCGATCGAGGCGCTGACCGCGTGCATCAAGCAGGCCATTCCGCTTGAGGTGGAGTTTGAAGATATGGAGCTTCATTCGCTCTCTTCGGGCGAACAGGCGGCAGGGGAAGCAGAAGTTACGGTGCGCGTCGGAGAGGCGCTGTACAAAAGCTCCGCCCTTGACCAAGACGTACTCATGGCGACGGCCAAAGCGTTCCTCTCCGCCTGCAACCAGGCGCTGCGGGCGCATGCACCGGTTCGCGTCCCGTCGACGTCGGCAGCTTCCGCGGGGTAAACGTTATACTGTACACAGGGGGTGTGGGCAAACTTATCCACACCCCCTGTGCACATTGTGGGTAAATGATGCGAAAGCTTGCGGCAGAACGGGTTGGCGAAACGTGAAAATGGAACAACTTTTTCACAGGCATCTGTGGATGATGTGGATAAAATTGTGCAAAAATGCCCTTTTCTCCGCCACGCATAGTGGATAACGCTTGCATTTTGATAGTTGTGATGTGGACAAGGTTGTGGATAAAGGTGCGCAAGATGGAAGGAGGAGTGGGGCGATTGATGGTTTCGGTGGGGTGAAAAAGATGCTTATGACCAGTTGAATGGGTGCGGTATGTCATTTGCATGTAGCATCGAGCGACGTGGGTGAATACGTCCGGTCACGATACTGTAGTGGCCTAACGGAGATTGTCGATTCATTGTGTGCAACTGCATCAATTGCAAATTGTGCATCTCTCAGCGACTTTTTCAGCAAAAAAGGTGATGTAAGATGCAGAAATGTACACGTGATTTTGGCGAAATGACCTCAATTGGGCGGATGGACTTCAAAAACATGTACGGTTTTACATTTGGTTCGTTTTAGCTCGCTAATTTTCCCTCATCTACATGCACGTTTTGCATTTGGCTTGGTTGGCGCATTCTAACTCAGACTGTTCTGACTTTCGAGATCCATAATGAATCGACAGGCTCAAGAGCCAAGGTCTATTGCCCCGGGACATTGGCGTCCCCAACTCCGTTAACGATGCTGAGACGATATATATATGGCTGCAGACTTAGCTTGCGACGGTGCTGCAAACCTATATTCCTCTACTTAAACTGCTTGCCGCTTTTTAGCGCAGCGCTGCACAGCAAAAAGCAGCCGCTCTTATTCGAGCAGCTGCTCCCATTCTTCGTACGCGGCCGTGAGCTTGTCCCGACAAACTTCGATCGCTGCGTTTTTCTCTTGTACGAGTACATAATCGTTGTATACCGCCGGGTCGGCCAGCGACTGCTCCAGTTCCGCGAGCTCGGCTTCCAAGCCGGCGATATCGCGCTCGAGCTGCTCGAGCCGGCGCTGCCGGCTCCGCTCCTCGCGCTTCGCCTGCTTGTCCTGGCTCCACGTACTGCTGCCGCCCCCAGCACCTGACGCACCACCCGCCGCTATACCAGCGCCCGCGCCGCCAGCCTGCGTCCCGGCGCCGCCCACGCTACCAGCGCCCGCGCCCTCAGCCTGCGCCCCGGCGCTGCCAACACCCAGGCGCAAACATACAAAACCTGTTTTCTCCCGCCGTCCGGATAGTTGCCGAGATAGAGCAGCACGAGCGACGGATATCCTATCAGCTCGACGCCTAGGGATATGATCGTATGGTTCGGATACAGCCACTTCTCCCATGCATTCGGCGTAAACGTCCAAAAAGGGCGGTTGTAATTGATAAAATTGTTCATCAAATCGCCTATGATCAGGAAAAGGATCGTCGGGTAATACTTTCGCCAATGCTTCCAATCCCCCCAACGCCACGCGGCAAGGGCAAATATGAGCTGAATCGCGATATGCACGGCAAACCCTCTATCTCGTTTGGTTTTCTTCTATATCATTTACACATAATGCTAAATTTATCATCCCTTGGCCGTCTTCGACGCGGCGGAAAGCCTGCAGCAGGCGACTGTAAATTTTTGAGGGTTGATCCTTACCGGCACTATGTGTTAGTTTATACCAAGGAAAAAAGATGAATAAAAATGCCGAATCCGGTCGTACAGAGCGAACGGTACGGGGGACTTTTTTTATGGGGTGAATGCAGGATCGGCTACGGCTGGCCAGCTAGGGAAATCCTCTTCCCGAACCCGTCAACTAACCTCGGAGGCAAGCGGAGGGGAAAGTTTTGAAACGTTTTTGCAAAACCGTTTTTTTGTCATGCGCCATTTGGGCAGCCGGCGCCGCCTTGCATGCAGGTTCGGCCCATGCCGACTCCACCCAGTACGGGGTGAAAATCCAGATCAACGATTCGCTCGTCAATTTCCCCGAATCTGCGCCGTTTATTGACGGCAACGGGGATATGCAGGTTCCCCTTCGGCCCGTAGCCGAGCAGATGGGCTATTCCATCGATTGGACTGCGAACGGAACCGAAGTCGATGTAACCCTGAAAAATAACGAGCGCATCTTGAAGCTGAAGAGCGGTTCGACAGCCGCCGAAGTGAACGGCAAGCAGACGGCGATGTCCTCGCCCGTTCTGTACAAAGACGGCCAAGTATTCGTCCCTGTTCGTTTCATCTCCGAATCGTTCGGATACATGGTGCAATGGGACAACCACAACGGCATCGCCATCATTTGCAAGGACGGCAAATACCATGCTCCTGCTTGGTGGGCTCCGGCGCAAGCTCCAGCCGTATCGCCTTCCGCCAAGGTGGTAGCGACGGCAAAATCGCTCGTCGGCGTGAAGTATGCTTGGGGCGGAACGACCGTTTCCGGGTTCGACTGCTCCGGATTTACCCGTTACGTGTTCGATCAATACGGGATCGATCTGCCGCGCACTTCCCGCGAAATGTTCGACAGCGCAGGCCAGACGGTTTCTTCTTCCGACCTGAAGCCGGGAGATTTGGTCTTCTTTACGATCGGGAGATCGACGTCGCACGTCGGCATCTATTTGGGGAGCGACGCCTTCGTATCCGCCACGTCGACGCACGGCGTTCATGTCGATTCGCTGGACAGCAATTACTGGGGTTCCAAGTACATAGGCGCTAAACGAGTGCTGTAACAAAACGAAGAGAGCCCGCTGCACGGGGCTCTCTTCGTTTTTGCCGTTTGTTCTTGCCGGGCGATTCAACAAAAATTTTTCTGCGTCCTAGTTTTTCATACAAGCCAAAATGAAGCCGCGGAATACGCTGCAGTATCCATGTCCCGGAAGGCGGTGATTTCCGATGGCCAAAACAAGAGCAAGCCGGGTGTATTACGCGAACCGCTTCGTTATTCCGAGTTGCCGCCGCTTTTGTGTCAATGTCTGCAATCGTCTGTTTCTTGTCGGTCGGCAGCAGTGCATCGCCGATTGCTTAAACTGCGGAGGTTTGCTGTTCGGCGGCGCTGCAAAGGCGAAGGTCAAGTCCAGAAAGTCCGGATGCGGATGCGGCTGCGGTAAATGCAAAAAGTGAAAAACGTTCGCGGCTTGGCGGTGGCCCGATACGCGTGCGTGAAGCTGCAAAGTTAAAAAGAGAGGTGCGACAACGCACCTCTCTTTTTATTCGTTATTTTGAAGTATCGAGACGACAGGATTCGAACCTGCGACCTCTTGGTCCCGAACCAAGCGCTCTACCAAGCTGAGCCACGTCTCGATATGGCGTGCCCTGAGAGATTCGAACTCCCGGCCTTTTGATTCGTAGTCAAACGCTCTATCCAGCTGAGCTAAGGGCACAGGCAAACAGGCGCATGACCCGTATAATTACGTTCATTAGAGGGATATTATTGCGGGGGCAGGATTTGAACCTGCGGCCTTCGGGTTATGAGCCCGACGAGCTACCGGGCTGCTCCACCCCGCGATAATAAAGTGGTGAACGCTGACGGGATCGAACCGCCGACCCCCACCCTGTCAAGGTGGTGCTCTCCCAGCTGAGCTAAGCGTTCATCCTTAATGAAAACAGTCCACCTGACGGTGGTCCGCTTGGCGACGTCCTACTCTCCCAAGACCCTGCGGTCTAAGTACCATCGGCGCTGGAGGGCTTAACGGTCGTGTTCGGGATGGGTACGCGTGGTTC
>NZ_JXAK01000095.1 GCF_000829455.1 Gordoniibacillus kamchatkensis | reverse complement strand
AAGTAACTGCGTGAACTAAGGAACCGCCGTATACCGAACGGTACGTACGGTGGTGTGGGAGGTCGGCTACTCAACTAATGGGTAGCCTCCTACCCGATTGTTGGCTGCTTTCTAAGCTTGAACATGCCGGAAGAAAGCGGTTTTTTTGCAGTTCAAGCCTCCCGTCGCAATACTCGCAAAGCATAATCGCGTCCAAATTGGGGTGAAAGTATTTGCCAGAATGTCCCTACAGCCGTTTCAATTTGGGTGCTTGTCGAAGAGTCGCCGGCATCGATCGGATCCAAGCCGATGTCTTGGCATAGCCGGGCAACGGTTTGTTTGGCTTCGAAATCGTCCCCATTCATAAATATCGTTGCGTTGACTGGACCATATTGCGGATTAGCGAGGACTTCCCATGTCACTGTATGGAAAGCTCGGACTACACGGGCACTGCCAGACAATCGAATCACTTCTGCACTTGCCGATCTGCCGTCAAACAGAATCGTGCTGTTGATGAGAATTTTGTTCCCCAGATCGCCTGCTTCGGCGAGTACCCGTTCGATTTCGGTCCCCGGTACGGCTAGCAAAATAACTTCTCCAAAGGCGATCGCATCCCGAACAGATGCTGCCCGGGCGTTCGGCCCCGCTCTTTGGAGCAATTTTTGTAGTTTGTCGCTTTGCGGGTCGCGCGAGCCGAACATGACTTCGTGTCCTTTTGTCGCCCATAATTGACCTAATGTACCGCCAATATGCCCCGACCCGATAATTGCAATTTTCATATCCGAAATCTCCTCCGATTGCCATAAGCTTGCCGCTTGAACGCGCGAAGCCGGCTGGATCATCACTTACGCTGCTGCAGAAGCTCGTGGTGGAGCTTTAAGTTCTGTTGGGTCAAGTTGATCAGATGATCGAGTTCCCGGCGCTGTTCTTCCATTCTGTTCAAGTGCTCCGCTAATATCTTGATTCGGTTCAATATCGAAATCTCGTCTTCATCCCGAAGAGTTGAACGATTTGCAAAGCACTGGCCCTCTTGGATAAACTCCTTCATCTCTTCCAGCGATAATCCGGTTTTCTTCAGGCACTTCAATGACGTCAATGAGCGAACATTGTCGTCGTTGTACGTGCGTATTCCGCCTGCGCTTCTATGAGGCGGCTTTACAAGCCCCAACTTTTCGTAATACCTTAAAGTATCGGGGCTAAACCCTGTAATCTCGGCAACTTGGCCGATCGTGTACAAATATCCTCACCGCCTTTCTTTTCCGTATTCTACAAGCTGGAGCCGACTCCAAGTCAATACATTTTTATTACTAGTGAGAAATGACTTTCAGTTACCTCAAGGGAACCTGCCTGAAATGGAAAGAACTATAAGGTTAATTCCGATCTTTGTCGTTGATGGCCCCAATATTATAAAGGGGATATCCTAAGGAGGCAAAACGATGCCATATCCTTTCGATTGCATTACTCAATTTATCTTTGTCGAAACCGAGCTTGAACAGGCGGATGTGATCCTGGTGCCTGGCGGCAGTCATCCGCAGTTAATGGAAAAGGCAGCGGCGTTGTACCATCAAGGCTTGGCGCCTTTCATTCTGCCCTCCGGCGGGGCGACTAAACATGTAGAAACAACAGAATGGGACTTTTTATATCAAATTGGGATTTCGTTGGGAGTGCCGAATACAGCTATATTGAAAGAAGATCGGGCGCAAAATACGTTTCAGAACGCGCAGTATTCATGGAAAGCGCTGCAGGAAGCCGGAATACAACCCAAAAAGGCCATCATGGCGTGCAAGGCCGGGCATTCCAGGCGAGCGTTATTGACGTATCAAACCGTTTTCCCGACGGAAACGAAGTTTTTCATCGCGCCTGTGATTGATAAAACGGGTATAACGAGAAATAACTGGTTTCTGAGCGAAGAGGGCATACGGCGCATCATGACGGAGGTTGAGAAAATAGGTAAATATTTCGGGCATCATATACCGAATTGGGTAAAATAAACGTGAAGACCGATTTCTGCCAATGGAGCTGTTCATTGAGGAAATCGGTCTTCTTTTATAGCCGTTCTGACAGTGCATCCGTCAGGAAAGCCACATGTACCGGATCGCGCAAGGCAGCGGCGCATCGTTTGAAATGACGGCAGTTGGGTACACTACCCGTGAAAAGTAACGAACTTACGCTTCGGCTCGGGAGGGGCGGAAAATGGGAATCGTGTTGCTGCGAGCCGCGGCCGCGGCATTGCTCGTTACCGGCATGCTCGGCTGCTCGGCGATAAAAGGCGGAGGCGGCAAGGCGCAGGCAAATGGCGGCGGGGAGTCAAAAACGCAATCCGAAAGCAGTATGAGTCCGCTTGACCAGGAGCTGAAACGGCAAAGCGAGATATATAAGGAATTGTTAAAGCATAACGCGCAGCGGGCGCAAAAAGACCGCGAAGCGGACAGAAAGCTGCTCGAAGGCCTGAGAAAGCAAGAGCAGCAAGCGCGAACCAATCAAATCAAGGAGCTGCAGCGAAAGCAAGGCTTGATTGACGAAGAAAGCGATTCGTCGGAGGGAGGGTCGTCCCGGGGCGGCAAGAAGCAATCCGATCAAAGCGAAAGCGGCGGCGGCGGCTCGGGACAAGGCGGAGGCGGCAAGGGCGGCGCTTCGGGCCATTGAAGCGGCAACTTCGCGGCGGCACGTACCGGCGATGTTGTCACAAAATCTTCGATTTTTGCCGCCGCGAGGATCGGGCAAAATTGCCATGTTTCATGTACAATAGTAGTCGTGATTATTTTCCGAGGGGGACCTAGACGTGAAGTGGATCATGTTCATTTTATTTATCGGTGCAGGAATTTTGGGGCTCGGAGTCCTCTTCAACGATATTTCCCAGAAGCAGGCTGAAGCTGCGGCAAGCAAAGCGGAAGCAGGCACGACGCTGAAAGTTACGATGAGCAACTGGAAGTTCGATCAAGCGGAATATCAGGTGAAAGCCGGCGAAACGAAGAAGGTGACGCTGGTGCTGGCGGAAGGCGTTCACGAGCTGAACATCCCGGACCTGGGCATCAAGCTGAACGCGCAAAACCGTCAAGCCGAAGTGAAGTTTGACAAACCCGGCAAGTTTGAAATGCACTGCTCGCTGCCATGCGGCCAAGGACACGAACAAATGAAAGCGACGCTGGTCGTGCAATAACGCATTTCACCTGCTTAATCGGACTGCCCTGCGGGGGCAGTCTTTTTACGTTTAAGCGGCTGTTTTGCTTCCGACTCCCGGGACGGAGTATACTGTTTGTAGAGCTTTTTTTGACCAGTGGAAGAGGTGAGCTGCACCATGCGGATGGTGGATGTAATACAGAAAAAACGCGACGGCGGCACATTGGCGAAAGACGAGATCGAATGGATCGTTCGCGGCTATACGCAAGGCGACATTCCCGATTATCAAATGTCGGCTTTCCTGATGGCGGTCTATCTCGTCGGCATGACAGACGAAGAGACTTCGCAGCTGACGCTCGCGATGGCGCATTCCGGCGAAATGCTCGACTTGTCAGGCATTCACGGCGTGAAGGTTGACAAGCATTCGACAGGCGGCGTCGGGGACAAAACGTCGCTGATCGTAGCTCCGCTCGTTGCGTCCGTTGGCGTGCCGGTAGCCAAAATGTCGGGGCGCGGCCTCGGCCATACGGGCGGCACGATCGATAAGCTGGAAGCGATCCCCGGTTTTCGCGTCGAGCTGACCAAGGAAGAGTTCGTCCGCCATGTGAACGATATCAAGCTCGCCCTTGTCGGGCAGTCGGGCAATTTGGCGCCAGCGGACAAAAAGATGTACGCGCTGCGCGATGTGACGGCCACGGTCAGCTGCATCCCGCTCATTGCCAGTTCGATTATGAGCAAAAAAATCGCCGCCGGGGCGGACGCTATCGTACTCGACGTCAAGGTGGGCGCAGGGGCGTTCATGAAAGATCTGGCGCACGCCCGCCAGCTGGCGGAAACGATGGTGCGTATCGGGCGCTCGCTTGGGCGGAGAACGATCGCGGTGCTGAGCGATATGGACCAGCCGCTCGGCACGGAAATCGGCAACGCCAGCGAAGTGCGCGAAGCGATCGCCGTACTGAACGGCGGCGGACCCGACGATTTGCGCACCGTATGCCTGGCGCTTGCTTCGCACATGGCCGTGCTCGGCGGCGTTTATCCCGATTTTGAAGCGGCGCATACGGGCTTGCAGCAAGCGCTCGCCAGCGGCGCAGCTTTGGAAACGTTCGCCCGCTTCGTCGCGGCGCAAGGAGGCGACCCGGAACTCGTCCGGAGGCCCGAACTGCTGCCGCGCGCCGAACGAGAAGTGCCGCTCCCGGCCGCGTCCGCCGGTTTCATCGAAGCTATCGACGCGGAGAAGGTCGGGCTTGCCGCGATGCTGCTCGGCGCCGGCCGCCTAACGAAAGAAGACGCGATCGACTACGCGGTCGGCGTGACGCTGCGCAAAAAGGTAGGCGACCGCGTGGAGCTCGGAGAAACGCTCGCCGTCCTGCACGTCAATGGCGCCAAAGAAGCGAGGCGCTCTCCATGCTGCGCGAGGCGTACCGGATCGGGCCCGTTCAGCCGCAGGCTAACCCGCTCATTTACGAAGTCGTACAATAGGTGAAATGGAGCGTATATGTATGCATCCAGCTCCCAGCCAAAATGCCTTTGCAATTGCTCAAAACGCAATTGCAAAGGCATTTTTCGCGAGAGGCTCGCTGAAGTTGCCAAAAGGGCAATCGGAGATGTGCACGAGGCCGGCTTCCTGCCAAAATTGTTCCGCAGTTGTCCGAAATGCAACTGCGGAGTCGTTTTTCGCGAGAAGCTCGCTGTAGTTGCCGAAAGAGCAATTGGAGCAGCGGAGGAATGTTCAGCGCATTGTGCGCGTTCCGTTACTCGGATAACCGCGATCCTAACGGCGTCACGATTCCATCCATGCTGACGGCGTTTTTTTGTTGCCAGTAATCGGTCAGCCCTTGCTCCCCTTTGTTTATGGCCCATTTGCGCAGCGTATCCCGTTCGCCTGCGTAATCGAAAAAAGGGACGCTGTAGCCGCAAGACGTTTTCACCTCGGTGACACCAGCGCAAATGATTTGTCGCGCGCCGGGAATCAACTCGAATTGGCCGATCAATTCGTCCCAGCGCGGCGTACCGGGCATCACGACGGTACCGGTTCCGAACAAGCGCAGCACTTGCGGCGGACCTTCGAAGGCGACGAACATGATGGTAATTCTTGCGTTCTCGGCCACGTGCGCGCTTGTTTCGTTGCCGCTGCCCGTAACGTCAAGGTAAGCGACCTCGTTCGGGGACAAAATCCGGAACGTGTCGTACCCTTTTGGCGAGATGTTGACATGGCCGCTTTCCGCAAGCGGGGCGGTCCCTACGAAAAACAAGCGTTGTTTGCGGATAAACGCCTCGTGCTCCGGCATAATGGCCGGGAAAATTTTGCCCATGGCAGATTCCTCCGTTCCGATAATTATGGAACACTTTCCACTACTATCGCTCTTTTTCGGATGATTGTGAAATATATAATAGTTATCCCTTCTATAGGCAATGCCTATAATGTGCATGCAGCACAATTCCCTTGCGCTTCCGAATATTTCCTCCTTATTCGGTCAACACTGAGTACTATGCAACCTAACGTTGACCTATAGTGGAGGAGTAGGATCTCATGTTGAAGAAGTGGTTCGTCACGACGGTCGGTTTTGCGTTGATTGCCTGTTCATGGGCGCCGGCGGCGTTCGCCGAGCAGAAAAAAACGCAGCAGATCGATCTCGCCCCGAACGCGAAATCCGCGGTATTGCTTGATGCCGGCACGGGCGCGGTCATTTTTGACAAAAACAAGGACGAGAGGCTGCCGCCAGCGTCGATTACCAAAGTGATGACGATGCTTCTCATCATGGAAGCGATCGACCAAGGCAAAATCAAGCTTAACGAAAAGGTGCGTACAAGCGAATACGCGGCTTCGATGGGCGGCTCGCAAATTTTCCTTGAGCCTGGGGAAGAGATGACGGTCGAGGAAATGTTGAAAGGCATCGCAATGGCGTCCGGCAACGATGCTTCGGTGGCGATGGCGGAAAAGCTCGCAGGCTCGGAGCAGGCGTTTGTGCAAATGATGAACGAGCGCGCGCAGGAGCTTGGGATGAAAAACACGCATTTTGTCAACTGCAACGGCTTGCCGGTTGCCGATCACTATACGTCCGCTTACGATATTGCGATCATGTCGCGCGAATTGCTTAAGCACGAGGCGGTCACTAAGTACACCGGCCTCTATCAGGATTACCTGAGGAAAGATACGGAGAAGCCGTTTTGGCTTGTGAACACGAACAAGCTGGTGCGGTTTTACCAGGGAGCCGACGGTCTCAAGACCGGATTTACGAGCGAAGCCAGGTTTTGCTTGAGCGCAACGGCGAAACGCGACGGACTGAGGGTTATCGCCGTCGTTCTCGGCGAGCCGAATACGAAGACGCGCAATGCGGAAGTGTCGCAGCTGTTCGATTATGCTTTCTCGCAATATACGAATTATCCGATTTACAAAACCGGCGACCAGCTCGGCTCGTTCCGGGTCAGCAAAGGCGAAGTGCGCGAAGTGCCGCTCGTCGCCAAACATCCGTACAGTCTGCTGCTCAAAAAAGGAGAAGCGTCGCAAGGCATCCGCCACGAGGTGCAGCTTGATCCGAACTTGCGGGCGCCGATCGAATACGGCCAGCAAGTCGGCAAAATCGTCGTGTACAAAGGCAGCAACGTCATCGCCGAATACCCGCTCGAGTCTCCCGTACAAGTGAAGAAGGCAGGCTGGTGGAAGCTGTTTAAACGCTCGCTCGGCAGCATGTTCTCCTCCTAGCCCGGGCGATGGGTCCCCTAAATCGGGCTACGCTGCGAATCATTCGCGTCACTTTTTGGGGTAATTTGGCTCCTTTCTTCTAGTTTTGTCGGGTGGCAGGAATTGGCTTCTCCTTCGTAGAAAGAGTGGTTCAAGCTTTGGAAGGAGTGAGTCAGCAATGAGTCTGCAAATGGAACTCGAGCACGGAAGGAAGGCGCTGATCGTTCGTCTGAAAGGCGAGCTCGACCATCATACCGCCGATGTGGTCAAGAGCCGCATGGAAGACGCGATCGTCTCCGGCGACGTGCGCAACGTCATTTTGAGCCTGCGGGATTTGTCCTTCATGGACAGCTCGGGACTCGGCGTCATTCTCGGCAGATATAAGCAGATTACGGCCAAAGGCGGCAAAATGGTCGTCTGCGACGTATCGCCGGCCGTTTACAGGCTGTTCGAGCTGTCGGGCCTCTTCAAAATCGTCAGCGTCCAGGAGAACGAGAAATCCGCGATCTCCAGTCTGGAGGCGGTCTAATGAGCGGCGCGAACTTCATGAAACTGTCGTTTGCGAGCCGTTCCGAGAACGAATCGTTCGCCCGCGTGGCGGTCGCCGCGTTCGTCTCGCAGCTCGATCCGACGCTGAATGAGCTAACCGATATCAAAACCGTCGTCTCCGAAGCCGTGACGAACTGCATTATTCACGGCTACGACAACGACCCGAACGGGATCGTAACGATCGCCGCCGAGATCGAAGGCGATACGGTCCGCATTACTGTCGAAGACGAGGGCGCGGGCATCGCCGATCTGGAGCAGGCGCGCCAGCCGCTCTACACGTCCAAGCCGGAGCTGGAGCGCTCGGGCATGGGCTTCACCATCATGGAAAATTTCATGGACGAGGTGGACGTCACGTCAGCGCCGGGCGCCGGAACGAAAATCCGCATGGTCAAGCGCATCGAATCGAAAAAAGCTCTTTACAATTAGGGGTTTGATCTATGGACGTAGATTTGAAGAACGCCTCTCACAGCTATCTGGACGATGCCGAAGTGAAACGATTGATCGCGCTTAGCCAATCCGGTGACCAGCTCGCGAGGGAAACGCTCGTGAACTGCAACATTCGGCTTGTGTGGTCGGTTGTGCAGCGGTTCCTGAACCGCGGCTATGAAGCGGAGGATTTGTTCCAAATCGGCTGCATCGGGCTGCTGAAGTCGGTGGATAAGTTCGACCTGTCGTATGACGTGAAATTTTCAACGTATGCCGTGCCGATGATTATCGGCGAAATACAGCGCTTCCTGCGCGACGACGGCACGCTCAAAGTGAGCCGCTCGCTGAAGGAGCTTGCCAACAAGGTGAGGAAGACGAAGGACGAGCTGTCGAAAAAGATCGGCCGGCTGCCGACGATCAAGGAGGTGGCCGACGAGCTCGGCATTACGCCGGAGGACGTCGTTTTCGCCCAGGAAGCAGGCAAGCCGCTGTCTTCGATTCACGAGACCGTATTCGAGAACGACGGCGACCCGATCACGCTCATGGATCAAATCGCCGACGACACGCAGGACAAATGGTTCGAGAAGCTTGCGCTGAGCGAAGCGATCGGAGCTTTGAGCGAGCGGGAGCGGCTTATCGTCTATTTGCGCTATTTCCGCGACCAGACGCAGTCGGAGGTCGCGTCCAGACTCGGCATTTCGCAAGTGCAGGTGTCGCGCCTCGAGAAAAAAATATTGCAATCGATCAAAGACCAGATCGCGCAATAGCGATCCGGTCTTTTTTTCGGAGAAAGGGGGCTCCGTCGCCAGATAGGACAAAATACCCGCTCCGGGGCTTGTCGCCCCAGATCGGGTATTTTGTCATGTTTCCAGCCAGATGCGGCCAGTCTGCGAGACGTCGTAGCCTTGCAGCGAGCTGAGTTCGGCGCGGAAATCCCGGTCTTGCAGCAGCTCGAGCACAGCGGGCAGCCAGGGGGCCGTAGCCGGCGTTTTCAGCATGACCAGATCGTACCGCTCGCGGATGAGCGGTACGAAGCCGACGCCGACTATGGCGGCCGCCTTTTCGATGCCGATGCCGACATCCGCTTCGCCGGCGCGAACTTTGGCGGCTACCGCCAGGTGGCTCGTTTCCTCGTGCTCGTAACCGATAATGCGCTCGCGGGGAATGGCGTGCAGCCGCAGCTGCTCGTCGAGCAGGACGCGGGCGCCGGAGCCCTTTTCCCGGTTGACGAGGCGAAGTGAGGGCCGGCCGAGATCCGGCCAGCCGGACAGGCCGAGCGGGTTGCCTTCGGCAACGTACAGGCCGGCCTGGCGCGACACCAGGTTGACGATGACGTAGGAGAAGCCGCTCAGCAGCCGGCGGATGTACGGCGTGTTGTATTCGCCGCTGTCGCCGTCGAGCAAATGGGTGCTGACGATATCCGCTTCGCCGCGGTACATGGCGATCAGGCTGTCCATGCTGCCGGCGTACGAGCGCAGCGGACGAACGCCGGGCAAGCGCTTCTCCAAATGTCTGGCGAGCAGATCGAGGCCGACGTCCTGGCCTGTAATCACGAGCTGGGCGGCGTTCGCCCTGGCGGTTGCCGGAATGGCGGAGGCCGGAGTCGCTGCACCGGGATCCGGCGACCCAGCAGTTCCTCCCTCGGGACGGAGCATCCCGCCGCCTTTGGCCCGCTGCTTGTAGGCGTTCAGATCGCGGGCGTCGACCCGCATCTGTTTGCCGACGCGGTAAGCGGGAAGCTCGCCTTTTTTGATCAGGTCGTATACGGTGAGCTTCGATATTTTGAGCAGCTTGGCGATTTCTTCGGTCGTATAGGAAACGTCCGGTTCCATAGATTGCTCCGTTCTCCTTTCCGTCCGGTATCGTAAGTCTATTGTAGAAGATTGGCTAAAATTAAGCCAATATTTACAAAGATAGTCTTCGCCAAATATAATTAGATATAAATAAATATAACTGATTATGATTGGTATAGGGAGAGAGAAACGGTGAGAATGAGAACGATCGCGGCATTACTTGCTGCGGGAGCGCTTGCTTTTATGCTGACGGGCTGCGGCGGTGCGCAGGCGCCGAAAGCTCCGGCGGCTCCGGACGGCGCCGATGTCCGCCATTCGGGGGCGGAGCCGGCAGAGCTTGTCGTCTCGGCGGCGGCCAGCATGAGCGATAGCTTGCGCGAGCTGCAAAAACGCTTTGAAGCGGGCCATCCGGGCATCAAGCTGCGCTTCAACTTCGGAGCGTCCGGGGCGCTGCAGCAGCAAATCGAGCAAGGAGCTCCGGCGGATTTGTTCGTCTCCGCGGCGGCGAAAAACATGCAGGCGCTCGTCGCACGGGGGCTTGTCGAGAGCAAGCTTCAGACGACGCTGCTGTACAACGAGCTCGTGCTCGTCGTACCGAAAACGGGAAATGCACCGAACCTAAAGCTGGCCGATCTGGCCAAAGCGGATGTGAAACGGATCGCGCTCGGCGAGCCCGAGTCCGTCCCGGCCGGAAGCTATGCGAAAGAAGCGCTCACGAACGCCAAGCTGTGGGATTCGCTGCAGCCGAAGCTTCTGTTCGCCAAAGATGTGCGCCAAGTGCTGACTTATGTAGAGTCAGGCAACGCCGATGCCGGTTTCGTGTACAAAACCGACGCGCTGACGTCGAAGCAAGCGGCAGTAGCCGAGCCGGTAGATGCAAAGCTCTATAAACCTATCGAAATTCAGGTCGGCATCGTGAAGGCGACGAAGCATGGCGAAGAGGCGCAAGCGCTGTACGATTATTTGCAAACCAAGGAGGCGGCGGACTTGTTCTCCGGCTTCGGCTTTACGCCGGCCAAACGATGATCGGCGGCATCCCGTGGGAGGAATTCACGGCGCCCATCTTGCTCTCGCTGCGGGTGACGATGACGGCCAGCGTCATCGTCTTCGCGGCGGCGCTGTTTGCCGCCTGGACGTTAGGACGGCGCACGTACCGCTTCAAGACGATTGTCGAAACGGTGTTTCTGCTGCCGCTCGTGCTGCCGCCGACGGTGGTCGGCTTCGTGCTGCTCGCGTTGCTTGGCCGCCGCAGCTGGATCGGGCGGGCGATCGAGGCCGTGTTTCAGGCCCCGATCGTGTTCACATGGTGGGCGGCCGTCGTCGCTTCGGTCGTCGTCGCTTTTCCGCTCGCGTATCAGACGATGAAAGTCGGCTTCGGGTCCGTAGACCGCAGCCTGGAAGAAGCGGCCCGCACCGACGGGGCCGGGGAGCGGCAAGTTTTGCTGCGCATAACGCTGCCGCTGGCGGCGCGATCGCTGCTGACCGCGTACGTGCTCGGCTTCGCCCGATCGCTTGGAGAGTTCGGGGCTACGCTCATGATTGCCGGCAACATCCCGGGGCGGACCGAGACGGTACCTACCGCCATTTATACCGCCGTCGAGAGCGGCCGCTGGGCGCCGGCGTGGTGGTGGGCAGGCGCGATCGCAGCGCTGTCGTTCGTTCTCATGCTGGTTGCCGGCCGCACGCCGAAGGCGCAATAAGGGGCCCTGTTCCGCTGTTTGCATGGCGGCAGGGCTCTTTGTTGTTCGGCCATGCAGTTCTACATCATTTTGCCAGACGTGGCTGCGATTAGCCGCTTGCACCTTTTCCCATACTAACTTCATCCAGCCGTGCCCGCGGGAAGGGGGGATTCGCATGGCCGGCAACGCTGTCCCATATTTGTACATACGGCTGCGGCGCCGCGCCCGAATGCCGCAAGGAGCGACGATTCGGCTTGGCGACGTCGCGCAGATGATCGCCGAACCGGACATGGAGCGGAAGCTGCGCGAGCTGGTGCTGCACCGCCACCGTCCGCAGGATGGGAACAAGCTGCTCCTCGACATGATGCTGATCGTCAGAAAAGTGAAAGAGCTGTTTCCCGACGTGCAGATCGAGCAGTTCGGCGAGCCGCATGTGCTGATCGAAACCGAAGAGCGGAAGCGCAAGGCGAATCCGGTCGCCATCGCGCTCGTTTGGCTGCTGCTGTTCATCGGATCGGGACTGGCGATCATGAATTTTCATGCGGACGTTTCCATGCTGGAAGTGCACCGGCGCATTTACGAGCTCATTACCGGCAGGCGCGCAGAGTATCCGCTGCTGCTGCAAATTCCATATTCGCTTGGCATCGGGATCGGCATGGTGCTGTTCTTCAATCATCTGTTCAAGAAAAAGTTCAACGAAGAGCCGAGTCCGCTTGAAGTCGAAATGTTCATGTATCAGGAAAGCGTAAACCAGTTCATCATCACCGACGAATACCGCAAAATTCACGACCGCCAGCTGCGTGGTGATGCTCCTTGACGGAAGCGCTCAAGGGGGCGGCCGTTGCGTTTCTCGGCGTCGCCGGAGGGATTGCGGTGGGCAGCGGGTTCGTCGCTTTTCTTGTCGTTCTGGACATTATCCCGCGATTGGCGCAAATGACGAAGTCGTACGGCAACATTCGCGCCTATGAAGGGGCAGTTATCGCAGGGGTGCTGTTTTTCACGCTTGCCGATTTTTACGGTTGGAAGGCGGATCTGTTTCCTCTCGGCGCAGCTGTGTTCGGTCTGTTTGCGGGCTGCTTCGTCGGCATGCTGGCGGCAGCCTTGACGGAAGTTGTCAACGTGCTGCCGATTCTCGCCAGACGGATCGGGCTTGCGGATTATATCGCCTGGTTGCTGCTGGCGATGATTTTGGGCAAAGTGGCTGGCTCGCTCTTCGAATGGCTCGTGTACGTCAAGGAGGGGTAATGATGAAGAAGCTGCTGGATATGGCAAGAACGGGACAACGAAGCAAACCTGACGGCGCCGGCTCGGAAGGCGGTTCCATGAAAGCGGAAAATGAGCGCGGGGAGAAGCTGGAAATCGACCGTGAAGGCAACATCATCCAGCGCGAGCTGGAGAACCCAAGCGGCGTGCTGCCGCCGGATATGACGGCGGAAGAGATGCGGATGAAGAACGAGGACGACATCCCCGGCAGCATCGACGAGGTCAAACGTCTGCTGGAAGAACGTTGCGGACTGTCGGCCAGCTTCGATCTGGTGCTGCGGGAGATGGTGTTCGGGGGTCGCCGCGTCGGCATTTTTTACGCCAACGGCTTTGCCAAAGATACGGTGCTCACCGAAGTGCTGAAGCGGCTCACCTACGCCATGGAAGAAGAGATGCACGACCATGCGCTGCAGACACTCTTCGACGAGCTCATTCCGCATATCCAGGTGTCGAAGGCGGACAACATGTCGAATGCGGTTGAGCTTGTTTTTAAGGGCGGCACCGCCCTGTTCATCGAGCACGAACCGGCAGCCATCATCATCGACGCCAAAAATTTTCCGGCCCGCACGACGGAGGAACCGGATTTGGAGCGCGTCGTGCGCGGCGCCCGCGACGGCTTCGTCGAGACGCTGCTCACCAACGTGACGCTCGTGCGGAGGCGTGTGCGCGATCCGCGCCTGAAGCTGAAAATTATGAACGTTGGCAAAAGAACGAATACGGACGTATGTATCGGTTATTTGAGCGACATTGCCAATCCGCGGCTTATTGAGGAAGTGCGGAACAAAATCAAGGAATTGGAGCTGGACGGCATTCCGCTCGCCGAGAAGCAGCTGGAAGAGGCGATCATGCGCAAAGGCTGGAACCCGTACCCGCTCGTCCGTTACACGGAACGGCCTGACGTGGCGGCTGCGCATTTGCTCGAAGGGCACGTTGTCATCTTTGTCGATACGAGTCCGAGCGCGATGATTTTGCCGACAACGTTTTTCCATCATGTTCAGCACGCCGAGGAGTACCGCCAAACGCCGTTTGTCGGCACGTATTTGCGCTGGGTCCGTTTTGTCGGAGTGATCGGCTCGCTGTTCGTCTTGCCGTTGTGGCTGCTTATGGTGAAAGACCCTCATTTCAAGCCGGAAGTACTGTCGTTTATCGGCCCGAGCCAGTCCGCCCATTTGCCGATCATGGTGCAATTTCTGTTCGCGGAGCTCGGCATCGATTTGATGCGGATGGCCGCTGTCCATACGCCATCGCCGCTCGCTACCGCCATGGGTCTCGTCGCCGCTGTCCTCGTCGGGGAAATTGCCGTCAAAACGGGCTTGTTCGTGAACGAGGTGATTTTGTACCTCGCTGTCGCGGCTATCGGTTCCTTCGCGACGCCCAGCTATGAGCTCGCCATGGCGAACCGCCTTAGCCGGCTCGTGTTTATACTCGCTACCGGGCTGTTCGGCGCGCCCGGGTTCGTCATCTCGGCGACGTTGTGGGTCATTTTGCTTGCTTTGCAGCGCTCGTACGATTCGCCTTACTTGTGGCCGTTTCTGCCGTTTAACTGGAAGGGGGCTTTGGCGATCTTGATTCGAATACCGGTCACGTCGTCGAATACGCGCCTCAGCTTGACCAAGCCGATCGACCGCTCGCGGCAGCCGCAGCGCCAATAGCAATTCCGCTTTTTGAACCGGTTCCCGCAAACCAAGGGAACCGGTTCGTCGTTGTGCAGCAATGAAAAGGCGGATACGCGCGGCGGCCGTATTGTCAAGAGGAACAGCGTATGTTACCCTTGAAACATATGTGCACTCATTGCGATAGAAAGAGGTTTTCCGGATGCATTTACATGGAACTAGCACCATTAACGATAAAGGACATTTGCAGATCGGCGGCGTCGATACGACGGCGCTGGCCGCCGAATTCGGCACGCCCCTGTACGTGTACGACGAGGCGCTTATCCGCCAGCGCTGCCGCGAGTTCGTTGCGGCGTTCCGCGCCGCCGGCGTCAAGTATCAAGTCGCTTATGCGAGCAAGGCGTTCTGCGTGAAGGCGATGTGCCGCCTCGTTGAAGAGGAGGGGCTGGCGCTTGACGTCGTCTCCGACGGCGAGCTGTATACGGCGCTCGAGGCCGGATTTCCGCCGCAGCGCATTCATTTTCACGGCAACAACAAGACGCCGCATGAGATCGAGATGGCGCTGGACGCGGGCATCGGCTGCTTTGTGGTGGACAACTTCGTCGAGCTGCATGTGCTGAACGCGCTCGCACTGGACAAAGGCGTCAAGGCGAACGTGCTGTTCCGCGTGACGCCGGGGGTCGAGGCGCATACTCACGATTACATTTCGACCGGCCAGGAAGATTCGAAATTCGGCTTCGATTTGCAAAACGGCGCCGCCTTTCGCGCGCTGCAGGAAGCGAAAGAGCTGAAGCAGCTCGAGCTGCTCGGGCTGCATTCGCATATCGGCTCGCAAATTTTCGAGGTCGAGGGCTTCCGCATGGCGGCGGAGCGGGTCGCTCAGTTTTACGCGCGGGTCCGCGACGAGCTGGGGCTTACGTTCCCGGTCATGAATCTCGGAGGAGGCTTTGGCATCCGCTACACGGAAGAGCACAAGCCGCTGCCGGTAGGCGACTACGTGAAGGCGATCGTGGATGCGGTGAAGAAGCAGTTCGCTTCCTATACCTATCCGATGCCGGAAATATGGATCGAACCGGGCCGCTCGATCGTCGGCGACGCCGGTACGACGCTGTATACGATCGGCACGATGAAAGACATTCCCGGCATTCGCAAGTATGTCGCCGTTGACGGCGGCATGACCGACAACCCGCGTCCGGCGCTGTACGAAGCGAAATACGAGGCGATGCTGGCGAACCGGGCCCGCGAAGCGAACGAGGAGACGGTGTCCATCGCGGGCAAATGCTGCGAGACGGGCGATATGCTCATTTGGGACTTGGAGCTGCCGGAGGCGCGGGTAGGCGACATTCTCGCCGTGTCCTGCACAGGTGCATACAACTACGCGATGGCGAGCAACTATAACCGGATTCGCCGCCCGGCTGTCGTTTTCGTCCAAGCCGGACGTTCGGATCTGGTCGTCAAAAGAGAATCGTACGGCAATCTGGTGGAAAACGACGTGATCCCGGCGCGGCTGGCGCGCGGAGCTCAGGTGCCGAGCGTGTAAGATTGCGTGTCGCTCGGCCATCTATTGCCGGGGAAGTTTCCAAGCTTCCGGCTATCCTTGGCTTTATGGGCAGTCGCGGTGAAAGGAAGCGACCCGTGCCTCTATTGCATGCGCGGGCTGTAAAACTGTGGAGGCATATGAACTGATAGGCTAACATAAGGAGGAACCGTACCTGACGGCAAGGGCGGTTCCTTTTTTCGTATTGAGCGAGAAGTCTACGCTAGTTGGGGCGGATCTGTCGGCCAATGGTATTGCGCTATTACGAGGCGGGCTTTCGCACTGAAGTGCTCTAGATGCCTGACAATTATGCTGAGGCGATACCGGAAAATGGGACCCTAGGAGGTACGCCGCGAAGTTAGCGGAACGACGTTCCGTTATGACGTGATGTAAGTCCGTCTTTTTTTCGTTAGCGGCACCCGGTTCCGTTATTTTTTGAGATTCCGTTGTTGAGGCGGGGGATACACGGTTTTTGCAGCAAATAAAGCACCGCAGTTCCGCTATTTTTGGGAAATAAGCGGGAAATCCGGCGATAACGGAACGGCGTTCCGCTATTGAAGGAGAGTGCCGGGCGCGGGAGGCAATGCGGCTAAGAGCGGCGGCGATGCGGCTGAAGGCTTGGAGCCTTTGGGTTATGCCCGACGGCCTACTTAAGGGGCTTCGGGCTCGGCTGCTGGCGCTACCTTCGTACGGCTTTCGCATTGCGAGGGAGTTGCAGCCATTCCTGCTTGAAGCAAGCGGAGTGTAGGGGGACGCGATCGAAAAAGTTACAAGGTATCCGCCACACGCAGTACTGGACATGCAGTTATCCGTTAGACTGACGGCAAGATGCGAATATGCGGTGAAGCAGCGGATTCTCATTTTTGTGCAAGCGGGCCGGAATAGAGTATACTTGGACGTAAAGCATTTGCTGAATCCATTGACACGATAGGACGGACGACGTATGAAGAGAGACCGACAAAGCCCCGGCGGACGCCGCGGGGCAAGACAAGCCGCGCGCGCCGAAG
>NZ_JXAK01000094.1 GCF_000829455.1 Gordoniibacillus kamchatkensis | reverse complement strand
GGTGCAGGGGCTGCGGGTGGGGGTGCGGCTGGTGGTGCGGGGAGTGCAGGGCTGCGAACGGAATGACGGGCGCTGCGGGCAATACGGCAGGTGTAGGGCCCGCTATGCCGGGTGGAGGGGCCGGGATGCCGGGTGGTACCGCGGGTGCCGTGCCGGGTGCGGCCGGGCTCCCGACAGTACGCCTCTCCGATATTGCCAGCGTGAGTCTCGTTACGCGCGCCGAATCGGTATCGCGTACGAACGGCAAGCCGTCGATCGGAATTCAAGTAACAAAAGCGAGCGAAGCCAACACGGTCGAGGTTGTAAACGCGGTGAAGCGCGAAGCGGCGCGGATCGAGCAAAACGTGCCGGGCGCCCATGCGCTCGTCATGCTCGACCAAGGCAAGCCGATTGAGGATTCGGTGCGGACGATGGTGAGCAAGGCGGCGTTCGGCGCTATTTTCGCCGTTGTCGTCATTATGTCGTTTCTGCGGAACGTCCGTACGACGCTCATCTCCATCGTCTCCATCCCGTTATCGCTGCTTATCGCGCTCCTTGTTTTGCAGCGGCTCGGCATTACGCTTAACGTCATGACACTCGGCGCCATGACCGTCGCCATCGGCCGCGTCGTGGACGACTCGATTGTCGTCATCGAGAACAACTATCGCCGCATGCGCCTTCGCTCGGAGGAGCTAGAAGGGGAACGGCTTATCGTTTCGGCGACGGGGGAAATGTTCGTTCCGATTTTCTCGTCCACTTTAGTGACCATCGCCGTATTCCTCCCGCTTGGCTTCGTCAGCGGCCCGATTGGGCAATTGTTTATGCCCTTTGCTTTAACGATGGTGTTTGCGCTGCTCGCTTCGCTGCTCGTGGCCGTCACAGTCGTGCCGGCTCTCACTCATGCCCTGTTTCCGCGCGGCGCGAAGAAACGGCCGCACCGCCGGGAACGTCAGTCCGGCGCCTTGGCCCGGAGTTACCGCCGGACGCTCGAATGGGCCTTGCGCCACAAGCTGCTGACTGCGGCAACGGCTGTCCTGCTGCTGCTCGGCAGTCTCGCCTTAAGCGGTATCGTCGGCTTCTCGTTCCTGCCCGAAGAAGAGCAGAAATATGTTATGATCACCTATACTCCGGGCCCGGGCAAACGGCTTGCCGATGCCGAGCAAGCGGCCTTATCCGCAGAAAAGCTACTTATGGCGCGCAAGGGCGTGATGAACTTGCAGTACTCTGTCGGCGGACAAAGCCCGATGAGCCCCGCCCCCAGCCGATCGGCGCTATTTTATGTGCAGTATGCGAACTCCTTCGCAGACTTCGCAGCCGAGAAAAAAGCGCTTGTCGAAGCGCTTCGTCCGATCGATCCGAGCGGCAGCTGGGGCGAGATGAATTACGGCGGCGGAGTCGGAAGCAACAAGCTAAGCCTGAACGTGTACGGCGACAATGCGGACGATATTCGCGCTGCTGTCGGCCTTATCCAGGGTGCCATTAGGCAGGAGGGCTCCTTTGACCGTATCGACAACTCGCTGTCGCAAACATACAGCCAGTATACGTTCGTCGTCAACGAGCCGAAGCTTGCTTCGTATGGATTGAGCGCCGGCCAGCTTGCACTTCAGCTCTCGCCGTCACGTTCGCGGCCGGTCCTGACGAATATAACCGAAAACGGACGCGATGTGCCCGTCTACCTGGAGACCGAGCCGCCCGCTTATGCTACGATTCAAGACATGCAAGCAGCCCCGCTCCCGTCTCCGCTTGCCTCCGGTGCCGTCCTGCGCGATGTGACGCAGCTTCGCGAGGGAGTGTCCCCGAACACGATCACGCGCAAAGACGGCAAGCTGTATGCGGAAGTAACAGCCAACGTCACCGTCAAAAACGTCGGCAAAGCAACGGCAGCGCTGCAGCAGCGGATAGCGGGCCTGAAGCTGCCCCCCACGGTCAGCGTCGATTACGGCGGCGTTTCGCAGCAAATGAACGATACGTTCCGCCAGCTCGGCCTTGCCATTGCCGCCGCTGTCGCTATCGTGTACTTGCTGCTTGTCATTACGTTCGGCGGCGGGCTCATTCCGCTCACGATTTTGTTCTCGCTGCCATTCACTGTCATAGGCGGTCTCGTCGCGCTGTACTTGACGGGCGAGACGATCAGCGCCTCCGTCATGATGGGCGCGCTAATGCTGATAGGCATCGTCGTTACGAACGCCATCGTGTTGATCGATCGCGTCCTGCACATGGAAAAGCAAGGCATGCCGACGCGCCAGGCGCTGCTGGAAGCCGCGAGCACCCGGCTGCGCCCGATCCTGATGACCGCGCTCGCTACGATCGGCGCGCTGCTGCCGCTTGCCCTCGGCTTCGAAAGCGCCGGCGGCGTGCTCATCTCCAAGGGGCTGGGCATTACCGTCATTGGCGGCCTCATCTCATCGACGCTGCTGACCTTGCTCATCGTCCCGATCGTGTACGAGACGCTTGCCCGCTTCCGCCGGAAGCGCGACGGCGGCGCCGACAGCCGGCACTAGGCAGGCGTGCTGTACCGATTCGAGTGTGAGCTTGCACCATTTTATCTATAATCATGAATCCGGTCATCCTTACTGGAATTCAATACTTCCAGATAGTGCGGATTGTACATAATGCCCAGCACATTGCCAAATGGATCAGTGACCGAAGCTGTGATAAATCCCGTATTTCCACGGTGCATCAGCGGTTCGTATTCTTCAGCTCTCGTAATAGACCGGGGTGCCTTATTTATAAAGGAATCCCGGTCATTCTAACCTCCATAAACTTTTATAAAGTTTTAGACTCAAACGTACCCTTTAGGTTAACGCCGTCCCCCATACGAAATCAATTGGAACAGTCATGCGATTTCATCCATACCCGAAGTGGACCTATTGATGTCCACCCGGATAAGAGGGCTGCCGCAAGATCATCGCCGTTTTCATATCCAACCATCTGTATCCCAGGAAAATAGCTTGAAACAATTGGAGCAATATCCGACCAAATCTTTTTATCGATGTTTGAAAATACATTCGATATCCCCGCTGCATTGGCACTTAATGACTTAATACGATTATTGTACACAATAGCTATTCTGAATGGCCGGTAAAGTTTAAGTAGGGATTAAACTATCCTGCCCGTTAACGGAGCGAGGCCGCCGCTTGATCCAACCCGCGGCAGCCTCTCGTTGCTGGTATTGAGCTAAAGGATCCGTCCAACAATGATGGAATGCTCATCCAACTTAAATGGGGACTTGGAACGCTTTTATCTTCATTTCTCGGTTCTTAAACATGGTTGAAAAATCTGCAGCCGATGAGTCGACGCCTAAACTCGGACAAGCTTATCCGGGTTTCGTACGGCATACATTCTGGCAATCTTTCCACGTCGGAGTTGTATGAATAAAGCGGCCACGGTTTCGTCCCCCGAACGGATTACGATAGCGGTCTCATCGTTCAGAGGGGCAAACTCGAAGTGAAAATCTCCCTGAAAATAGGACCTTAAGCTCTGAATCCCGTCGAGCAGGACTCGGGCCACGTGCTCGCGCGTATGCACCGGATGCCTGAACGCTTTTGCTTTCCCGCCTCCGTCGGCGACAAACATGACGTCTTCGGTCAACAGTGATACCACATGATCGACGTTCCCTTGCTCGAGAGAGGTGAGGAACCGGCTCACCCATTCCAATTCGACCGCTTCGGCCGCAACCGGCTCATCCTCGGATATGCCCATTTTGTTTCTTGCCCGGCTCAACAGCTTGCGGCAGTTCGCCTCTTGCTTGCCGAGCAGTTCCGCGATTTCGGGATAATCGAAGCCCAGCGCCTCACGCAGGACGAAAACCGTCCGCTCTTTCGGCGTCAGCCGCTCGAGCATCACGAGCATGGCGTAAGACAGCATATCGCGGCGGACGACCGTCGTCTCGAGCGGATCCGTCTCCGGCGTCCGAACCGGTTCGGGGAGCCACGGACCGACGTACATTTCCCTCTTCTTCCGCGCCGACTTCTGCAGATTGAGGCAATGATTGGTTACCATTTTGCATAAATACGCCTTAGGCTCCTCCAGACGTTCGGGAAGTACGTGGCACGCCTTAATAAACACGTCCTGCACCGCATCTTCCGCGTCTGCAGCGGAGCCTGTCAACTGATATGCCAGAGTGAACAGCAGCGCTTTATATTGACCGTACAGCTTCTCCATTTGCCGTCTCACCTTTTCCGACCGTTGGTATTGGAATCTAGTTGCTATCGTAGCATACTGCCTTTATCCCAAGCCAGTTTCCTGATTTTCCACCCCAGCTTTCCCGTTATGATCATATTAAGTCCCCATTTGCGTCCCCATACAAATCCGCGATTATCACCCAAGCCGATGCAGAAGAAATCCAGTATCGAGCTGGCGGATTTGTGAACCGGCGCGGGGCGGCCCTCCAGATCGGCCATCACGATTTTCCCCAGTCTATCTGCCTGCAGCGCACCTTCTCCTGCCCTCATCAAATCCGCCTTGCCGTTTTCCGGATCGACGATTCTCGCACAGTCGCCGATGCTGTAAACGCCCGGCGCCCCTTTGACGCGATAGCATTCATCCACCAGCACTTGACCATCCGGAGTAAGCGGCAAGCTCATGCTTCGAAGGGCCGGATTCGGAATCAGACCAATTGTCCAAATACATTGGCCAACCGGCAGACGATCGCCATTGCTGAGCTTCACCGCTCCTGCTTCCGCTTGCGTCACTTTAATGTTGTAAAGTACTTTTACGCCACATTCGCTGAGAACCTGATGCAATTTTTTTCCGATTTTTTCGGGCCCTTCCAGGAACAATCGTTTCTGTCCGCTCAGCAAATAGACAGAGATATCGGCTGGGTTCAGTCCTAACGACGATGCTTCCTTCCGCATCTCAAGCGCCAGCTCGGCGGATGTCTCAACGCCGCTGATGCCCGCACCTGCAACAACGATCGACATCAGTCGCTTTCGTTCCTCAGGGTTAGTCTCGCCTACAGCTTTCCGCAGGTTAGCGCGCCAGCTCTCCCGGATGTCCGCCGCGGCTTGCGGGTCGGTCAAGGCGATGCCGCCCCGATCGGGTTCCGGTTGCCGAACGATGCTGCCAATCGCCACGACCAAAAGGTCATACTGCATGCGGGCATGATTACCTTGCGCATCCTCATATTGAATCTGTTTCCCCCCGCTATCTACGGACGTAACCTTTCCTTGCACAAATTCGACACCTTCTGAGAACGAATAATGCCGCCAGGGAATCATAATCTCTTCCTGGCCCACGGCCGGCCGGAACAACAGCATTTTGCGCATATGACCGGGCAGCTTATCGATCAGAACAAATCGGATCCGCCCCCCGTTCGCCATGCCCCCGGTCTCTTCCTTTATTGCTTTGAGTGAATGAAGCCCTACATGGCCTCCTCCGATGATGACACATGTCAAGTCGTTCATCTTTCCTCAGCTCCTCTACGTTTTGCACATATAACAACGTAAGGCGCTGAATTGTGACATCGGAACGAACGAAAAAATGATATAGGCCCGTTCAATCTGCCGTTCTTTCATCCCCGCTGAAAGACGAGTTGAAGTCGTCCGTTGAGTTCTTTCGCAAAGGGCTCAAGTATTTTTGCGTGATCGATGCGGGCGTTATCCAGTATCAGGACCATCTTTCCCGGTGTCCAGTTAAATTTGGCAGTAAATCCGACTTCATGAGGCAGCGAATTCAGGATGGTTTGCTTCAAATGCACTTGCTGTTCCTTCGTTAGCCGTACGGGTGCACCTGTTGAGGCCTTCATGGGTAACCCCATTGATTTTGGTCAAGCGGAAAATCTTCAATCATATCAGCGCCCATGTTCGATACGAGAATCGATATAATTGCCTGGCTATACCAGAGCAAAATGGCGATCGCTCCCGGTTCTAGACCGTAGAGCGATCGCCATTTTGTCAGATAAACAGTTCTTTTATAGCATGGACAGCACGGCTTTTGGAACTTTACAAACGACGCTGTAGGCGGGGTTGATCACATTGGCCACCTCGTATTCCACAGCCTGGCCAAGGAGCAGGCTTGCTTCCGAGAAAGTCAGGCCGTAGTCTTTCGTCAGCATAGCCAGCATTTCCGTCGTTGCATGCTGAAGCGCTTGATCAAGCGGCCTAGCGTTGCCGATGCAAAACCAGTGCGTGTCCGATTCGCCTCGCGGCCAACCGATCGTTTTCCCCTTCAATACCTGAACAGTGAAACGGACGTCGAGCGATATTTCCACACCGGTGCCTACAATTTCCCCGCAGCCTTGAACGGCATGCCCGTCCCCAAGATGGAAGAGCGCCCCCTCCGCAAAAACCGGAAAATAGACGGTAACACCGGCTACAAGGCCTTTATAGTCCATATTCCCGCCGTATTCCCCGCTCGTTCCCGTTGAAATCGCCTGATCTCTCGGAGGAGCAACGCCAAAGCATCCCAGAAACGGGCGCGCTTCCAGCTTCAATCCGGCCAAACCGGACGTCGGCTTTTCCAAAACAACCAAACCTTGCTCAGCGTCCACAGACCAACGCACAATGTCGAGTTGTGGAAAAGCTATGGGAGGTATTGGATCGACGACATTCGGCGCCAGCACGTTGAACGTCCAGCCCCAATCCCGGCTTGGCACCATCGAATCAAGCCGTACGGCAAGCGTATCGCCGGGTTGCGCCCCTTCCACATAGAACGGTCCCGTCATCGGATTGCCGCGCCCGGCCACGCTTTCCCCTCGGTAGTCCCACCTCTGGCGTCTACTGTGGATGTCACGACGGAATCGCCGTCGGCAATTTTGAGTACGGGCTCGTGCGCCCCTATGGTGTTATGGTAATGCTTAGGTTGAAAGTGGTGTACAGCCATCGTTTCGCCTCCTTTAGATCGAGGAATTTTCCTTGGCTTTCACATTGCTTGAGAGCATCGGCAATTTCGGTATTTTCAATATAAGCGCAACCGCTAACAGCATGCAACCGTTAATGGCGAACACAATCGTGATGGACATTTGCGAAGCCAAGAAGCCGCCGATTAAAGGACCGAGCAGCAGCCCCAATTGGTTGGCGGTCTGGTTGAGGGCGAACGCGCGGCTGCGAAAGCCGGGGGCCGTATGTTTGGCTATGAACGCGTTAAGCGCCGGGAATACCGCAGCGAAGAACAGCCCGTATGCAAACCTATGCAAGCCGAATCCAACGACGCTGTGAAACAGGATTTGCAGCAAATTGCCGATGTCCCCGCCGATCAGTCCGATGAACAGCACCTTCTCATAGCTCATCTTCGTGCCGATTTGCCCCACCGGGGGCTGCGAACAGCGTAGCAATGCCGACTGCCGAGAAAATAACGCCGGCATGGATGGCGGCCGCGTTTTGGTAAGACCCGAGTTTCAGCACATAGACGGTAAGCAGCGGCTCCATAATCATGATTGAAGTAGACGTCACGAATACGATAAGCAAAGCGGACATCAGCGTTCGGTTGGCGGTAGCCGCTTTCACGTCTTGAATAACGGACGAGCGCTTGGCTGCCGATTTGTTGAAGGATGGCTCTTTGACCCACAGCAAGGCGGATATCCGAAAAAATGTACATGCCTTCATGGATGGTATCATGAAAAGATCATTGAACATTATTGATCGACTTTGCATCGGACATTAATGTGAAAAACATTAGTTCAACTAATATAGTCTATCCTGAAATAAGTGTATTTCATCATCTGATGGTGCTGCTTTTTCGGCATGGGCGTCTAATATTTTGATATTTGCGAACAACTTATACGTCAACGTTATTAAATTCGTGACCTACAGCCCTGTTCGCCGCGTTAGGTAGTTCCAAATGCCTGGTTATCCACAATATTCACAATTGTTAGATTTTTTCCTGTTGATAACTGTATTTCGGATTAGGCGCCTTATTTTCCCTGGATAGCCGGCCTTTGTTGCGATAACGGCCCTTTTTGTCCTGTTTAAACTGTGCGATATCGTGTGTGACCGTTCATGGCGGTGTCCGATAGGGCTACAAAGAATGACCCGGAAGGGCAGTTGCAACAGAAACTGCCGCCGGAATCGGGGCCGGCCTTCCTTGGACTGTGGGTTAGCGCCGGTCTGATTCTAGGTCGTGTTGGTCCGTGCCGGCTGTCCGTACTAGTCCGCGCTGATCCCACACTAGCGCTGCTGGACCGTGTTAGTCCGGGCTAGCCCATGTCGCCGCAGAACATGTCGCAGCCGCCGCAGAGCATGTCGCAGCTGGCAGCAGAACCAACTCGACCGTAACACTCGGCTTCAAACAACGACTAAGTTCTCTATCCAACGACTCTACGGTCTCTATTAAGAGCACGCTCTGTTCTAATAGCTCTATTGCGACTTAGAGTTCTCTATTGAGAGAACAAATTTCTTTACGAGAGCACAAGAGGCGCTAATTCCCTGTCGTACGCAAAAACTCGAAACGTTTAGCGTCATTAAAGTCTCTAGTTAAAGAACTTCGTCTTTAATTCACATCCCCTGCCCATTCTGCCCCCCATAAGAACCTATACCCTACTCCAAACTGCAGCCCCTACTCCGCAATAACTTGTTCGTTCCAGCACCCGGCCCTACCACCAAGAAACGGCTCATGCCGACTTGAAGGCAAGCGCGCGTCCAAACGTGACGAAGCAATTGAAGCAATTACCCGCCAAGCCACGCTGAGCCACGCTAAGCGAAGGTACACACGATAAGTCACACTGAGCCACATTAAGCTACGCCTAGCCAAGCTAGCCACACCATGCCACACCAAGCCGGGTTAATTACCCTAAGCCACGCTGAGTCACTCTAAGCCAGCCACGGTAAGCCTCCCTGTGCCATATTAAGCCACGCTAAGCCACGCTAAACCACGTCAAGCCAAGCTACCCACTAATCCACACCACGCCACACCAAGCCGCTCTACCCCCACCTAAGCCAGCAGCACAATAACAAGCTCAAACAATACCTTCTCACAATGCTAATCCGCTCCCATCATCCCGAAGACGATAGCGCCCGCTGTATCGCCCCGCACAGCCGCAAAAAAAAGACCGGGCCCCCGAATCGGTGGGTCCCGGTCTTTTGCCGTATATTCACGCTTCCGCCGCCAGCAGCGCGGCGCCGATGGCGCCGGCGTCGCCGCCGAGCTCCGTCGTCGCGAAGCGGACGAGCTGCGCCATCGAAGGGATGCAGCGCGCAGCGAACGACTCGCGCATCGGGGCGAGCAGCGGCTCGCCGACGCCCAGCGTACCGCCGCCGAGCACGATGAGCTCGGGATTGGCCGCGTGCACGATGCCGGCCAATCCCGCGCCGAGCGCTTCTCCCGCCTCGCGCAGCAGGCGCAGCGCGAACGCGTCGCCGCTAGCCGCTGCGGCGCTGACGTGGCGCGCCGTCACGCTCGCGGCCTCGCCGCCGGCCAGCTCTGCAAGCGGCTGCGCTTCGGCGGCGCCGCTGGCGATCGCCTCCGCCGCCCGGCGCGCAATCGCCGTGCCGGAGGCGTACAGCTCGAGACAGCCATGAGTTGCCGCAATTGCACCTCGGCCCCCGCCAATCGAGCGTCAAATGCCCGAACTCGGCGGCACTGTGGGATACGCCGGTCACGAGCCTGCCGCCGCTGATCAGCCCTGCGCCGATACCGGTCGACACGGTGACGTATACGCAATCGCTCGTTCCTCGGCCGGCCCCGACCCGCCATTCCCCATAAGCGGCGGCGTTAGCATCGTTCTCCACCCGAACGGGACAGCCGAATTTGGCGTGCAGCGCCTCCCCCAGCGGCACATCGCGCCAGCCGAGGTTGCCGGCGAACAGCACGACGCCGCGTCCGGCGTCAAGCGTGCCGGCCGTCGCGACACCAATGCCCCGCAGCTCGGCTCCAGCACCTGCCAGCTCCTCGACAAGGCCGATCATGCGAGCTATAACGCTGTCCGCACCTTGCGAAGCCTCCGTTTGGAATTTCTTTTTTGCGCAAAACGAGGCCGTTCGCATCCATAACCGCTGCGAGCAGCTTCGTTCCCCCGAGGTCAATACCGACCAAATGCCCTTGTTCACGTCCCATGTACTGTAACAACTCCTTCAACACGACCGGCAAGTCGCCACTACCCGATCCGCCGCCTTGTTCTTTAATTCCGAAGCACGCTCGGTCCGTCGGTCGTCACGATGCCGTATTCTCTGTTTCATCTTACCGCCTGCGGCCTAACCGCGCAAGCCGGTTTCAACAGTTGGCCGCCCTTAGCCCAGTCCCGCCAGGCTCTGTGGATCTTGCTCCATGCGGCCGCGGCGCATTTTTCCGCAAAATGGCAGGCTCCCCGAGAAAGTAGGACTGCGCTGCGGACCTAAGAATGCGGGTCTTCGGCTTCGCCCACATTCGTGTTCCAAGCGGCTGTTTTGGGGATAAAATCCTCTACAGCCAGCCGGGTGAAGCTCGCGTTCGCAGGGCACCCTATTCGTTGGATCGGAGGTGAATCGACGAATATGCAGCAAGGATTGGCTCTTCACGAGACGCTTGAGCTTCACGAACTCATGACCGCAAAAACCGTTTGCCTGCTGGAAGCGAAAGCGAGACAACAGCTCGTCCGGGACCCGGCCCTCAAAGCCATGCTCCAGCAGGACGTGCAGCAGACTACGCAAGCAATTACCGAGCTTCAAGGCATTTTGGGCAAAGCTCAAATTTAAAACAGGGAGATGCACGGAAACGATGCAACCGACGACAACAAAAAACCAAAACCAGACTCAAGCGGCGAATCCCGCCCGGGGCGCAAATCGCGCCTCCGAAGCCGCCTTAACAGCCGGTATGCCAGGGACAGCCGGAATGGCGGGCACGATAGGTACGGCGGGTACGATGAGTCCAATGGGGGGAACGGCCCATAGGAGCAGCACGAGCGCAGCAGGCATAGGCGCAAGTGCCGGCACGATGGCTCACACGGGTACCACTGCGCCAACAGGCTCATGGCATACACGGGTACTACAGCGCAACAGGCTCCATGGCTCACACGGGTACCGCGGCGCCAACAGGCTCCACGGCATACACGGGTACCTCCGCGCCAACAGGCTCCATGGCACACACGGGTGCTGCAGCACCTACAGGCTCCATGCCCCACGGGAGTACTGCAGGACATACAGCTTCGATGAGAGGAACTAGCGCGATGGGAAGCACCGCCACGATGGGCGGCACTAATGCATGGGGCAGCGCCGGAACGATGAACGCCACCGGTACGATAGGCGGCCCTAACACTATGGGTGCCACCGGCACGATGGGCAGCCCCAACGCGATGGGCAACGCTATGCGCGCTCCAGGCGCGACCGGCACGTCTATGTCTGGAGCAGCAACAACGATGGGCGGTACCGCCACTGCTACGATGAACCCAACGGTACTCAATGCCCTGACCGATCAAACTGTCGCAACCGATATGCTGATCAGCGCAAAAGCGGCGATCAAAGACTGCGCGCGAGCCATATCCGAAACCGTGTCGCCGCAAATCCGCAGCATGCTGCGCAAACAGTTCGACGCTGCCGTGTCCTATCATGAGCAGCTGACCAACTACATGATGCAAAAAGGCTGGTACACCCCGCACAACATTATGCAGCAGCTGAAAGTCGACATGCAGTCGGCGACAACGGCCATGAACCTGAAATAGTACAAAAAACGTTCCGCCGACTTTACGCTTTCGGCGGAACGTTTTTGCACATGGCGATGCCCGGCGGCGAATTTGGCAATGCTAAAACGGAAAGGGGGATCGAATGATGCCGGATACGATCAAAACGAAGCAAGCGCTCAATTCCGCCGAAAAGGCGAGCAACGCTGTCGGTCAAGCGGAGGACCATCCGTCCGAACGCATGCGCGAGCAGGCGGAGCATTCGCTCATCAGCGCCGAGATGGCCGTACGTCAAGCGGAGGAAGCGGGCGGCGACTCCGCTGCGCTGCAACGCGCCGCCGAGCAGGTCGAACAAGGCCGCGCGAAGGTTGACGACGTTTCTTTCTGACGCCTCGCAGACACGAACAACCGCTCCTTATGCTTGACCTTCGGGCATAGAAAGGAGCGGTTTTCTGCGCAGCCTTTATCCTATTTGTCGGTCCACCTTTACTATTTTACCAACGCCGCCCTCAATGCAGTAACGCCAAATTCCAAATAGGCCTTTAAGCAGGTTAGCGCGTAAATCCACCCTTCTTTGTTGTCCACCAAGTTGTCGATCAGATTCTCGTCGTTTTCGTCAAATCCTTCCTCGTTCACTGTAACAATTGTACTTCCGCGGTCCGGCTCTTCCAGCGAAATCGTAACAACGTTTCCTTTACCGTCGCTACCCCACCGGAATACGATTTTCTTATTTTTCTCGATTTCCAATACGGCGATATCGCCTCGTGCATTGTATTCATCATAGGCAATCGTAATTGTCTTCCCCTGCTCCCATCTTTCGGAACTCGAGGAAAACCAGAAATTTCCGATTTTCGAAGGATCAACGAACGCTTCAAACACTTCGGCTGCCGGCCTGCCAATTTTTATTTTCGTAACGTTGTTCATAAGCTCTCCCTCACTCCCAGTTGCTCCGCATATTTCGCGTACAGCTCGTTCCAACCGTATTTCATTGCGTTATGTCCTACCATGGAGGGCATGTCCTTTCCGGCCAGCACTCCAATCAGGCCGTCGAGACAAAGGTGCCATCCTGCCGCGTACGAAGGCGCCTGCTTGCGGTCTGCAAAACGGTGGCGAAGAACAAGAACGGTATTGTCTCCCTCACCGTGCAGCTCCCAACGCAAAATATCGGTGCCCCAGCGAAATACGAGCAGGTGCGGCGCACTGACTTCAAGCACGTATCCCTGCTTCACGTCTTCCTCGGGCATGTTGATGTGGGCAAGCCGCACCGGCCCGGTCGCGGTCAAATCCCTGTCGGTCGTGAAAGGCCCCCAACTGGGGATTTGCCCGGCTTCAGTCAAGGCAGCCCAGACTTCCTCGCGCGGGTGCTCCAGCATCCGTTCGAGCACAAGAACCCAGTCGCCGTCTTCTTGCATGAGGCGGGGATTGGCCGAAACGTTTGAATTCATTTGGCGGATTCCTCCTTGGATAATTTTCTCCGGTCGAGGTGTTCGACCAGGGCGTCAACATGCTGATTCCACTTCTTCCGATAGGCGCTGAGCCATTCGTCGATTTCTGCGAGCGGTCCGGCATCCAGACAATAGATGCGGTGCTGGGCTTTGACCTGGACCCGCACAAGGCCGCTTTCGCGGAGCATCCGAAGGTGTTTGGATATGAGTGGCTGCGACAGGCCGAGCTCTTCGACCAGCTCAGTGACGCTGGAGTCGGACTGCAGCAGCCGGTCCAGGATGCGTCGGCGGGAAGGCTCTGCGATAATGGCATAGGTGTCGAGCATTGCTCCTTCCCTCCTTCCTTTGAAGCGATTATAACCTTTTGGTTATATAACTGTCAATTCATATATGAAACAAGACTTCATGCCTGCGAAAGCAGGCATGCTAAGAACGAATTGCGCGCCCCGCGGCGGCGCCTTTATGCGAGCGAAATCGTTGCCGGTCTTTCTTCGCTTTTGTTTGCCATCATATACTCGCCGAGAAATTTCACGAACGCGTCGTCACGGGCGAGCCATGCGGCGTAATTCCGTTTTACGTACCGTTCCGCTTCCTCGAAAGTGTCGAAAGCATCTTCCAAAGTAATACCGTTGCATTCCACCATCCATTTTGCCTCTGCCGGGTATATCCATAGCCGGTCTTCGCGCCGATTCTCATATAGCGAACCGTTCGCGCCGGCTTTCAGGTTGTAATAGTTGCGTCCCGCATCCGGCTGCATCGGTTCGATAGCAAACGCTTCAGCTACGTACAAACGGTACAGCTCTTCGCCGAGCGAGCAGCCCGCCGCCTTGGCGTGTCCTCCTCCGCCGTACCGGCCGGCGATGTCGGATACATCGACGTTATCGTGAATCGTGCGCAAGCTGACACGCCGTCCCCCCATATTCAAAATCACAATGTAGTCCAGATGGGGATTTTCCTTGCCCAGCTCGTTGCCAAGCTCCGAATGATACGATTCGGCATGGACGATGCCGACGCAATGCTCGCCGACGAACATCTGGACGAGCTCTCGCTTTTTGCGGCGCACATAGCGCTCGATTTTCTCCTCTTCCATATCCAATATTTTTTGTTCGAATTCGTCGAAGAAAAACTGCTCGTGGAGCTGCAGACGCTCTGTCATTTTGGCCTCGAATTCGTCGATGGACACCATAAAAAACAGCTCGTTCAGACGCTTCGCCTGCTTGTTGCCGGCCGCTTCCCACTCCCACGTATCGTGCAGACGCACCAATTCGACGAACGTATCGAGCGCCGGGGTCCGCCGTAACAAGCCGCCCGCTACCAAGTACTCGTAAAAAAGCGAAGTCGCGCTAGTCAGCCTGCCGTCATGATATTCGACTTGAACAAGTCCCCAAGGATGAGCGTTCAAATGGAGCGACGTTTTATGATGGTCGATCAGCTTCAGATTGCCGCCTGCCTCGACAAACGCGTTGATCCTCGCCTCGTTGTCTGCGTTCACTGCCAAATCCGTGATGAACACGAGTGCTGGCGCCTTTTGGCCATTGCCATGCTTCTTCTCAAGAAAACGTTCGACTTGTCCGTTCAGGCTGGAAACCGAATTGTAGCGGATTTCGGCTTGCTCGCCAAAAGCGCAGCGCGCCACGATGCCGCAGCCGACACCGTCCAGATCGTTATGAGTAAACAAATAGTACATGCTGCCATTCCTCCACGGATTGCCTCTTGCTTGACGTAATATTTGATCGGCGGCTAGTTTTTATACGCTTCCGCCAGTTGGTTCAATTAACATACTGTCCCTCGGTGACATCAGCGCTTCTTCGGGCACGATAAAGGTGTTCCGACAATCAATTTTATGGAGGGAAGAACTCGAATGAAAAAACGTCTGTCGGCACTTTCGTCTCTGGCATTATTGGCTGTTCTTTGCACGCCAGCATACGCAGAGACAGCCGGAACTACGACCACTGGCGGGACAACAACCGGATACGGCACCACCGCAACCGGGACTACCGCAACAGGGACTACCCGTACCGGCACCACTACCACTACGGGTACTACTACGCCAACGGGTACTACCGCTACCGGCACTACGGCGGCAACGACAGGCATGGGTACGTACGCCGGCGGAACGACAGGTGCGTACGGGACCGGCTACGGCACGACCGGTGCTTACGGCACTGGCTACGGCACGACCGGAGCGTATGGCGCCGGCTACGGCACGACCGGAGCGTATGGCACTGGCTACGGCACGACCGGTTACGGCACGAACGGCACCGCGTATCGGACCGGCACGTATTCGACCACCGGTACAGACGGCACATACCGCGCTGCGGCAACGACGACGAACGGTTACGGTACCAACTGGGGCTGGCTTGGACTGCTCGGCCTTGTCGGCTTGGCAGGACTGTTCGGCCGCAACCGCGCCGAAGAGCGTTAACGGCAGTTTTGCAAAAAAGAACGCCAGGACTTGCGTCCTGGCGTGTTCTTTACCCTTTTAATGACAGCAACCAATCCGAATAACACGAATTACACAAAACCTCGAAACGATCCTCGACGCCGTTGTCCCGGTACAGGGTAATGCTGTGCCCCGTCTCCGTCCCTTTCTGGCAATAGTAACACGTGTAACGCATCGGAAGGCCACCTTTCCTGATAGGTTTGTAAAGGGCATTTTGTAGTATGGCCAGCTTTAAGCGTTGTATGAAACCGGCTCCTCGGCACGATCCTCCCAATAACTCCCCGTTCCGAAAAAGTCGCGGCAAGCTTCCTCCAACGATTGCAGCGTTTCGATAAGCTGCCGGATGTCGCATGTATGCAGGGTGTCTTTGAGCTCCCGGTTTTCTTCGGTCGTCTCGTACATATGTATTTCCATACAACCGTCCCACCTTGCGTTCACGTCGAACATAAGGTCCTCCGTTTCCAGCTCTAATGCCGCTGTGCCGCCGTCTTCCCGCTGGTGTTTCGTTTTGATGATCCATTTCATGATGCTGTCCTCCCGCGATGCGTTTATCCCTAGATTTCCCGCTGCCCGCTTTGCTATCCAAGCATAAAAGCGCTTTGGGTCAGGGAAAATAACTGGTGTTTCGCTGTCGAGGAAGGAGGGAACCGGCCATGAACATGGATAAAGAAACGCAAGAGGGCATGAAGAACCTCGATGTCACGGCACATGCAGCGAACTTGATCGCCGACGCGTCGTCTCAACGCGATACCGAATTCGGCGAGGAGCAGCAGACCGCCAATTTGAATAAGAACAAGCCCAATCCCACAGCAAAATAGAGAGGAACGATAAGTTATGGCAAAAGCAGAGCAATCGCAAGCACGCGGTCCCGCAAAAAGCGATAAGCCGCGAGTCATCAATCCCCAAGTAGCGCAAGTGCCCGGAGAAGAAGCGCTTGAGGCCGCCGCCGAGAAATCCGGAGCGGTCGCATCGGTACAGCGTCATGAAATCCACTGACAACCGTTCCGCTGCATCGCGGCCTCCGGAATTCGAGCTGCCGCGCGACGCAGTCTTGCCTGAAACTCCCCGCCAAGCGAGCGAGGCGTCCTCGGGCAACATTGCGAGCGATGCAGCGATCGCGGAAGGTCTCACTGAGCTGGCCGACAAAGATGAGTACGTGGATGAGCCGTGAAGCGTAAGGCTGGGCAGGCAATTGGCCGGACGGATTGTTGCTTCGCAGGGATTGTTGATGGCTAAGGTTACAATGAGGTAGTTTTCGGGACTCCAGTTGCGGCTGCAGGCAGCATCCGGTGTCCGCCGCTGCATTCCCCGTTTTGGTTTCTACAGCTGCAACGGCTCCAAAATCCGAAATCGGCTCTTGCAAGAGCCGATTTCGACTTGGCATTTGTCACTTTCCCTGCAGGGATTTGCATTCGCCCGCCATGGATGAAAGGGCTGGGTCTTGACAGCAAAATAAAAAGGACCTCATTCGCATGAGTCCTCATCTGCTTGGCGACGTCCTACTCTCCCAAGACCCTGCGGTCTAAGTACCATCGGCGCTGGAGGGCTTAACGATCGTGTTCGGGATGGGTACGCGTGGTTCCCCTCCGCCATTGTCACCAAACGGTTCAGGGCTATTCCCTGAAAACTAGATACGAAACGTTGCGCAGTAGAAGCTCTATGTTTTGGATAAGCCCTCGACCGATTAGTATTCGTCAGCTCCACG
>NZ_JXAK01000093.1 GCF_000829455.1 Gordoniibacillus kamchatkensis | reverse complement strand
GTGCGATGTGGACGCAGTGCGGCGTGGCGACGTGTGCGAGGCATATGGTGCTGCATGTGCTACGGCGTACAGCGCAGCAGGCGGGGCGTCGTGCGATGTGGCACGCAGTGCGGCGGGGCGTTCCCGAAGGTGGTCGGCTGGGTTAAACTCGCCCTGGACTTTGCCTTTGCAGCGTCTTAAGCACAAATTCGCTAATTCGAGTCCCCGGTTGCGCTATTAAGGACATAAAATTCGCTAACGGCATCTTGCGACCAGTTGTTCTCTATCGAACGAACAATCGTCGTTAACAGAGTCATCGAGGTCTCTAACCTGCTATATTGGGGGTTTGGCAGTTGAAACGGCGTCACTATGTTCTTAAATTAGCGACTTTCGTCGTTATCCTCCGGCTTCTTGGATGACAACACGGCTCTGCGAACCTGTTTTGGCACCAGATACCACTTTTTTTGGAAAGTATCGCCTCGCAGTACTGTTACCGACAACTCATTATCTACGCACCAACGCACAAAGCTCGACAAGAAGGAACGTCCGTCTTACGCCGATTCCGGGACAAGTGTGTTTTCATAGGGCGGATTTAGCCGAGTACAGGAGCAGCTTACACTTGGTGATAAAGAAAAACCGGACTCGCCGGACGCTCCCGCCATACCGGGACACATCGCGACAAATCCGGCTAACCCGGTTATGTAGCTGCGCGCTGTTTGAGAGTGCAGCTGCGCGCTGCTTGCCTCATTACGACGATACCGCGCCGAACTTGCTTTGCAGCAGCTTGTGCAGCTCGGGCAGCTGGCGCTCCAGCCTGACCGGCTTCCAGTCCCGGTTTACCCACATATGCTTGCTGAAGCCAGTCGCGAGCAGGACTCCTTGCGGCTCCGTCAGCAGCCGCGGCAGGGAGGACTCTTCGCCGGCCGCTGCAGCCGAAGGCTCACCACAGGCCGGCCCCTTGAACTGCGCTTCGCCGTACAGCGGTACTTTGTGTTCCGGCTCCCCGTTCCGCCCCCCTAAACCTCCGACTCTGGACGCTCCAATTCCTTGCCCTGTGGCTCACTGTGCTGTAGCTCCGAGTGCTCCGGCTCCCCCCGGCGCACCTCGTACGCGAACTCCAGCCGCGCACTCGAGCAAGCCGTTACCGAAGTATAGACGGTGACAAGCTCGTCGTATACGGCCGGCTGCTTGAACTGCGCTCCCACTTCCAGCACCGGAAGCAGGAGCCCTTGCTCCTCTACAAGCCGGTACGGATAGCCGCAGGCGCGGATCAACTCCGTGCGCGCCCACTCAAACCAGTTGATGTAATTGGTATGGTACACGACCGCCATTCGGTCCGTTTCCTGATAGCGGACGCGAAACGTAAGTGGAAACCACATGTGATGAGCCCTCCTTCATGCCCGGCGGCATTATGTGCTTTACAACAAAAAATCGCTCTATTCACAACGTGCCGAACTGATCGGCGATCATCGCGAATAGAGCGTTTTTCATGGCCTACGATGGATGACGCCGCGTAATCGGCTTACAGCACTTTCGCCCGGCCGGAATAGATGACGCCGACTTCCGGATAAATCGACACTTCCATGCCGTCCTTCAACACCGACAGCGCCCCGCCCACGCCGACGATGACCGGGATGCCGAGGCTGAGGCCCACGACCGCCGGATGCGACGTAATGCCGCCGGTCTCGGTAATGACTGCCGCCGCCTTCTCGAATGCCGGCATGTACTCCTTGTCCGTGGAGACGGTGACGAGCACGCGCCCGGCGTCATTTTGGCAATCGCTTCTTGCGGGGTGCGGGCCGTGACGACTTTGCCGGTGGCTGTTTGCGTGCCGATGCCCTGGCCTTTCGCGATCATTTCGCCGACCTGGTGCACCTTGATCAGGTTCGTTGTGCCGGAGCGGCCGACCGGAACGCCGGCCGTAATGACGACGATGTCGCCGAGATCGACGAGACCAGACTTCACGCTGCTGTCGACAGCGAGATCGAACAGCTCGTCCGTCGTCTTCGCTTCTTCGCCTTTGATCGGGATGACGCCCCAGACGAGGGACAGGCGGCGAATGATTTGCTCGTTCGGCGTAATCGCCACAATCGGCGCCTTCGGCCGGTATTTGGACACCATGCGGGCCGTATAGCCGGTCTCGGTCGGCGTCAAAATCGCCTTGGCGTCAAGCTCCAACGCGGAGTTGCGACCGCCTGCGAGATCACTTCCGTCACGTTCTTTTGCTGGAAGCTCATTTGGCGGATGAAAATTTCTTTATGGTCGAGCGCCGTTTCCGCCTTCTCGGCGATGCGGGCCATCGTCAGCACCGACTCGACCGGGTATTTGCCGGCAGCCGTCTCGCCGGACAGCATGACCGCGTCGGAGCCGTCGAACACGGCGTTCGCTACGTCGGACGCTTCGGCCGCGTCGGACGCGGGTTGCGCTGCATCGAATCGAGCATCATCGTCGCCGTAATGACAGGCTTGCCGACCTGGTTGCACTTCTTGATCATTTGCTTTTGCACGAGCGGCACTTCTTCAGCCGGAATTTCCACGCCGAGGTCGCCGCGCGCCACCATAAGGCCGTCGGACACTTCCAAAATCTCGTCGAGGTTGTTCACGCCTTCTTCGTTCTCGATTTTGGAGATGATGTGGATATGAGTAGCGTTATACTGCTCGAGCAAATGGCGAATTTCCAGCACGTCGCTCGCCTTGCGCACGAACGAGGCGGCGATGAAGTCGATGCCCTGCTGGATGCCGAACACGATATCGTTTGCGTCCTTCTCGGTAATGCCGGGGAGAGATACTTTGACGCCGGGAACGTTGACGCCCTTCTTGCTCTTCAGCGTACCGCCGTTTACGATCCGGCATTCGATCTCCGTGCCGCGAATGTCTGTAACCGTAAGGCCGATGAGACCGTCGTCGATCAAAATCGTGGAGCCGACGCTGACGTCCTTCGGCAAATTGGGATACGTAATGGAGACGCGGTTCTCGTCGCCGAGAATTTCTTCCGTCGTCAGCACGATAGTCTTGTCCTGCACGAGCTCGACAGAGTCGACGCTAAGCTTGCCGGTGCGGATTTCCGGACCTTTCGTGTCGAGCAAAATCGCCACCGTTTTGCCGGTTTCGGCGCACGCCTGGCGAATGTTCTTGATGCGGTTTCCATGCTCCTCGAAATCGCCGTGCGAGAAGTTCAAGCGAGCCACATTCATGCCGGCGTTCATCAGCTTTTTCAAATTTTCGACGGATTCGCTGGCAGGACCGATAGTACAAACAATCTTCGTTTTACGCATGGTTTCCCTCCTGGATATGGGTAAATCTGCCGAGCTTTCTAAATTTGTTGTAACGGTCTTCGCGGAGCTCTTCTTCGCCAAAACCGAGCAGCTCGGTCAGATGCCTGACGACGTGTTCCTTCAGGATGTCGGCCTGCGCGGCCGGATCGCGGTGCGCGCCGCCTTTCGGCTCGGGCACGATGCCGTCGATGACGCCGAACCGTTCGATGTCGGCCGCCGTAATTTTCATCGCTTCCGCCGCGTGCAGCGCCTTCGAAGCATCTTTGTAAATGATCGAAGCCGCGCCTTCCGGCGAAATGGCGGAATAAATCGCATTCTCCAGCATCAGCACGCGGTTGCCGACGCCAAGCGCGAGTGCGCCGCCGCTTCCGCCTTCGCCGATGACAATGCATACGATCGGCACGCGAAAAGAAGCCATCTCCAGCAAATTGCGGGCAATCGCCTCGCCTTGTCCCCGCTCCTCGGCAGCATTGCCGGGGTAAGCTCCCTTCGTATCGATGAAGGTGATGATCGGCCGGCGGAACTTGTCCGCTTGCCGCATAAGCCTGAGCGCTTTGCGAAACCCTTCCGGGTGGGGGCTGCCGAAATGACGTGCAATGTTGTCCTTCGTATCTTTTCCTTTCTGATGGCCGACGACCGTGACGGGAATGCCGTCCAGCTTGGCGATGCCGCCGACAATCGCCAAGTCGTCGCCGTACAGCCGGTCGCCGTGCAGCTCGACGAAATCGGTGAACATAGAGTGAATGTAATCAAGCGTCGTCGGCCGCGCCGGATGGCGGGCAATCTGCATCCGCTGCGCCGCCGTCATCCCGACGTACAGCTCGGCCTCGAGCTCCTGGTAACGCTGCTCGAGGCGGCGGATTTCTTCCGAGAAATCGATCTGCTTCTCTTCGCTGAACTTTTTCAGCTCGTCGATTTTCCCCCGCAGCTCGGCCAGCGGCTGTTCGAACGGCATATCATTCGCCATGCGCTGCGCCTCCCCTCGTCGTATGCATGTCGAGCAGCTTCGTCAGCACGGCGCGCATATCTTTGCGGGCTACGACTTTGTCGAGCTGGCCGTGCTCGAAGTTGAACTCGGCGGTCTGGAAATTGTCCGGAAGCTTCTGCCGGATCGTCTGTTCGATGACGCGCCGTCCGGTGAACCCGAACGAAGCGGCCGGCTCGGCGATAATAATGTCGCCAAGCATCGCGTAGCTGGCCGAGACGCCGCCGAACGTCGGATCGGTGATGACGGACACGTACAAAATGCCGTGCTCGTTCAGCTTGGCCAGCGCCGCGCTCGTCTTGGCCATCTGCATCAGGCTGAGGATGCTTTCCTGCATCCGCGCCCCGCCCGACGTCGAGAAAATGATCAGCGGATATTTTTTCTGCAGTGCCGCTTCGGCCGCGCGGGTAATTTTCTCGCCGACAACCGACCCGAGCGAGCCGCCCATAAAGTCGAAGCTCATGACGGCGATGACGACCGGGAAGCCCCCGATCGTGCCTTCGCCGGTAATGATCGCGTCGCGCATCCCGGTGCTGTCCGTCGCTTTGGCCAGCTTGTCCCTGTATTCCGGGAACTCGAGAGGATCTTCGGAAACCATATCGGCGTCATACTCAAAAATGCGCCCATCATCCAGCGTCATCTGAACGCGTTCGAACGCATTCAGCTTGAAATGGTAGCCGCAGGAGGAGCACACTTTCAAATTTTTCTCCAGTTCCTTGCTGTATTGAATCGTTCCGCACTTCGGGCATTTGTTCATGAGCCCTTCGGGAATGTCGCGCTTCGCCCGTTCGGTGCGATCGGTTCTTGCGGACGGAATCGTTGCGTATTTGCGTTTATTGAACAGATCCTTTAACACCAGGCCCACCTCACCGGTTCGTAGAATGAGTAGCGTTACGATGAAGCGAATGAGTGCGTCGTTCTACACGGGACGTGCGTCTTATCTATGTAAAATCGAATTCAACACTTCTTGCACTTCTTCCAGCTCGCCTTCGGGTACCAAAATCTCGAATTGATTCTTTGTCAAGTTAATCGGGCGCACTTGCACCAAGAACCCTTCCTCCGACAGTTTCGTCTTGATGCGATCGGCAATTTTGGCTGTCGGGGCGATATATATTACCGTCCACATGAACGATCCTCCTATGCGGCTTGAAGCATGGACACACAATAGAATTATGATAGCATAATCGCCCTTTTGGCCGCAATAGAACGGTGCTCCGCCGTTGCTCTGCCTTATGTTGGGAGCGTATGCGGCTTACGTGTTAAGCTGGCTTTGAGACACTCTCTGCACCTTTGCTCGTCGCTGCGCCCCCCAGTTTAACGCCTACTTGCAGACCGATTCGTCCACGTAGCCGATGGCGTTCGGATTCGCGTGGGCGATTCGCGCCGAAGCGGCGGCGGCGAGGCCGGCGACCAGATCGTCGAGGAACACGTGGATCGACTGCTCGTCATCGTTTAAAGCGCGAATAACGCCCGGTTTTTCCTTGTCGAGATAGCCGAAGCCCGTCAGTCCGATCATGCCGTACACATGAACGATGCCGAGCGCGAGCGTCTCGTCGACTCCATACAACGACTCGTCCGCTTCCATAATGGCTTGCAGCGGCTGCGGCAGCATGCCCCGCTCGGCCATTTCGTCCAGCGCTATGCCCGTAAGCAGCGTATACTGCACCTCGCGTTTGCTTAATACCGCATACACGCTCTCCACGCAAGCTTCCATCTGCAGCTGGTCGTTATAAGGGCGCTGCAGCTTGAACACGATCTCGGCAATTTGCTCCACGGTGACGCCGCGCTTGTTCAACACTTCTACGACGGGGTGCCGGTTCATAAGTCCATCTCCTGTTCCGCATCGAATGTTCCGGCGGCCTTGGCCGCCCGGTCTTACCATACGTATGAGGAGCCGGCGCGAAATATGTGCAGCGGGCGGTCCGGCGCTGCCATGCGCGCAAAAAGCAAAGCCGGTCAGCAGCGGGCTGCTCCGGCTTTGCTTTTTCGCAATGTTGTTATTGACGCTTCGCCCCGTCGTGCTGCTTGACAAAGTTGACGCCCATGCGAACTTCGTCCAGCCGGCGGATCGAGTTCTCGTACTGGCTGGTCAGCACGCACATAAACAAAATATCGATGAGGTGCAGCTGGGCGAGCCGCGACGACGTTGCAGCGCTGCGGAATACTTGTTCCTGCTTCGCGGATACGTACAAATTAATGTCGGCAATCTCGCTGATGGGCGACAAGCCGTAGCTTGTCAAGCTGATGGTCGTCGCTCCTTTCTCCTTCGCCAGCTCCAGCAGCTTCCTTACCTCGTACGTTTCGCCGGAAAAAGAGATGCCGCAAACGACGTCGCCCGCACCGCATTGCGCAACCTGGATCGCCGATAAATGAAAGTCCACGCTGGTCGAGGTCGATTTGTTAACCCGGACAAACTTGAGCTGCGCATCGTGCGCAATAATGCCCGAAGCCCCGACCCCGAAAAAATGGATGCTGCCCGCCTGCCGCAAAGCCTCTACCGCTTTGGAGAGCGCCTCGTAATTCATAATTTCGGCCGTTTCCTGCAAGCGCGCACGCTGATCCCGGTCACCTTCTGGACGATGGACGGCTGCGGCTCCCCCGGCTCGAAGTCGGTAAAGCCCGACTCGCTCTCCTTGCGCATATCCCCGGCGACTCTGAATTTCAGCTCCTGAAAACCGTTCAGCCCGAGCGACTTGCAAAGCCGCATAACCGCGGAAGCGCTCGTCGAACTGAGCTCGCCCAGCTCGTTGGCCGTACAGCGAATCGCCTCGTGAGGATTTTCGAGGATGTACAAGGCGATTTTGCGCTCGGAAGGCGGCAATTGCTCGGCCATCTCCTGCAGCATGAGCAGGCCTCCCGACAGCGACTGGGCAAGATGATGGTCGGACACGACTCCACCTCCTTTCAACAACAAGCTTGCAAATTACCCTTTGACCGCTCCTTCAATCATACCACGGACGATATGCCGTTGGAAAAATCCGTACACAAGCATGACCGGAATCATCGACACCGACAGTCCGGCGAACAGAACGCCCCATGCGTTCTCGTACTGCGCCTTTTTATTCAAAAAGTCCATCGCCACGCCGAGCGTATATTTGGCCTGGTCCTGCATGAAAATCAGTGCCATGAAATACTCGTTCCAGAACTGGATGCCGTTCATGATCGTGACCGTCACGATCCCGGTCATCGCCAGCGGCGTCACGATGCGCAGCAAAACGCCGTACGGCGACAGCCCGTCCATCGTAGCGGATTCCTCCAGCTCCTTCGGAATGCTGCCGATAAAGCTCGCCAAAATAAAAATGCTGAACGGCACTCTCGACACCGCATACACGACCGCGAGACCGAACAAATTGTTCAGCATTTGGAACTTCATGAGCAAGAAAAAGAGCGGGATCCACCCGAGCACCATCGGGATCATCATCGCCGACAAGTACACGTTGTGCAGCAAGGCGCTCCCCCGGAACGGGACGCGCTCGATCGCATATGCCGACGGAATGGCCATCGCCAAATTCAGCACCGTTCCGACTGCGGTGACGACGATGCTGTTTACAAAGCTTTGACCGATATGATAACTGCTCCACGCCTTGGCGAAGTTGGCAAAGTTGAAAACTTGGGGCAGCCCCCAAGGAGAAGCAAATATTTCCGCATTCGATTTCAAGGCGCTGAGCAGCACCCAAACAATCGGAAAAATGACGGCAATCGTCCAAAGCAGCAAAGGGATGCGAAGCGCCGACCCTATGGCAAATTGTCGCATTGGCTTCATCGAATTTCTCCTAATACTGGATTTTTTCGCGTTTCAGAAATAGCTGGAGACATAGCACCGTCGCGAGGGAAAGCGCCAAAATGAGAACGCCGATCGCCGCGGCGTAGCCGAAGTTGTAATTGACGAAAGCTTGCTGATACAAATAAGAACCCATGACGTGCGTCGCGTTGTTCGGTCCGCCTTCGGTCATGATTTGCACGATAACGAAGGAGCCGTTCAGCGTCGTAATGACGATATAGATGATCGATGCTTTCAGCTGCGCCCATACGAGCGGCAACGTAATTTTCCAAAACTGCTCCCATTTCGTCGCGCCGTCGACGTCCGCAGCCTCAAAGATGGATGCGGGGATGCCGCTGATGCCGCCCATGATCATCAGCATGAACAGCCCGATGCCGGCCCAAACGGCGGGGAGCACGATGCTCGGCAGCGCCCACGTCAAGCTTCCGAGCCAAGGCCGGGTCCAGCCGTCCAGCCCGATCGCGCGCAGTCCGGAATTGACCAACCCCATGTCCGGATTGTAAATAAACGTCCACAAAATGCCGATAACCACAACCGACATAATGTTGGGGAAAAAGAACACGACGCGGTAAAAGCCCGATTCTTTGATGCGAAATTGCGTCAGCACGACGGCGAAAAACGTAGCCAGCACCATAATGCCGAGCACTTTGAAGAACACGAGAAAGTAATCGTGCCCGATCGCTTTCGGAATGACCGGGTCTTCCAACAAGCGGGCATAGTTGCCCAGGCCGATAAACGTTTTTTTGGCGCCGGAGCCCGACCATTTGAAAAGCGAATAGTACAAGCCGCTAATTAACGGATAGACGCTGAAAACAGCGAACAAAATCATCGTAGGAAGCAGGCAAAACGCCAAAAACTTCGCACGCTGCGCCTTAGATTGGACCATAGATGCTATCACCGTACTTCCCGTCGGGAATAATCGGAATGCGAATGCTTGCGCACCCGCATTCCGTAAGGCTGGACGATTACTTTAGAATGTCGAGAAAGGCGGAGCGGAGGATGGGAATGTAGGCCTTGGAGCGGAGCGTGCGCTTTTGAACTCGTGTTCCCACCTTGTTTTCGAATTCATGGGAACACGAGTTCAACGAAGCCGGAGACCCACATTCCCAATCCGTAGTGCAGCCCCACTTTCTCGACAGACTGGACGATTACTTGCTGTTTTTGCGGAAATCGGCTGCCGCTTTCTCGGCGCGCTGCACGAATTCTTCGGCGGTAATTTGGCCGAGCATGAGCGACACGAGCTGGTCGAAGACCGGCTTCTCGAGGTCCGCGCTCATCGGATGCGGGAGCGAATAGAACGTCACCTTGGACTTGTCGTTGACGAGCGCGTTGACTTCCTTCAAGTAGGGCGGAATTTTCGGGTTATTGTCCAGGTTCACGCCTTTGATGTTCAGCATGGCCCCTTGCAGCTCGGGAGAAAGCTCCGCATATTTGCGTTTGAATACGAAGTCGATGAACGCTTTCGCCGCTTCCGGGTTTTTCGCTTTTTTGGCGATGGCCAGCGGCGAAATTTGCGGCAGCATGGCGAACGGTTTGCCCGGATCTTGCATAGGCGTCGGGATGAAGCCGAAGTCGAACCCTTGCGGCACGTCTTTTTGCATTTCGAACGGCAGCCAGAAGCCGACCGGAATGAAGGCGTTCTTATGAAGCAGGAAGTTCATCTGCGATTGCGTATGGTTGAGCGCGGCGAAGCCCGGATCGATATAGCCCGCTTTCTGCATTTGCTCGACCTTCTTTACCACCTTGAGCACAGGCTCGCTCTTCCAGGCGCCTTCCTTGGCGTCGACGAGATCGGCGATCAGCTTCTCGCCGCCTTCGGCCGCAAAGCCCGGCATGAGCAAGCCGCGCAGCGGATAAGGATGCTTGCCGTCCGTGACGAGCGGAGCGATTCCGCCTTTTTCCTTCACGTCCTTCATGGTGTCCAACCAGGTGTTAAAATCGGACGGAACCTTATAACCGTTCTGCTTCATCCAGCTGCGGTCGTACCAAGTGCCCCAAGCGTCAAGCACGAGCGGCAGCGCATACATTTTGCCGTTATATTCGCCCGGTTTGACGAAGAAGCTGGAAAGCAGCGGCGTTCCGTCTTCGAGCTTGAGCGTCCTGGCCCATTCCGTCAAATCCATAAGCTGGTCGTCGGCAACCATTTGCGCTTCGCTTGAGCCGGCGCCGGCGATGTAGACCAAATCCGGCGGCGTATTCGAGATCCAGCGCGTCTTCATTTCGGTGTTGACGTTCGGTCCGGCGTATTCGACGATGTCCAGGCCCGTATTGGCCGCCTTGAAATCGCTGATCGCTTGCTTCCACCACTTGTCCCCGTAACCGCCTACAAAATATTGAATCTCAAACTTGCCCGAAAGCTTGCCTTTTGCCGCCGCTTCGGCCGGCTTGTCCGCCGCCTTGCCCGTCTCCTGCTGGCCTGTGCTGCCGCAGCCTGCCATGAGACCGGCGATAATAGCCGCCGCAACCAGTCCTTTGAGCTGTCTCTTCATACCTCTATCCCCTTTGCGTGTTTTAAGTGTATAGAAATTCGCCCGCCATCCGGCCGGAGGGGCAGGCGACATTTCTTTCGGTCGTTACAAGCCGCTCTTGGCGCGTTCAATCGCGACGCGCACATGGCCGGAACTCTCCGCAAGCGCCTCTCTTGCTTGCTCCAGCGGCACTCCCGCTTCCAGCATCACAATCGCCGTCTTGACCTCATAGCCCGCTTGAGCGAGCGCTTCCTCCGCTTCGGAGTACGGCACGCCGGTAATGCTCACGACCATTCGCTTGGCGCGCTCCACCAGCTTGGCGTTCGTTGCCTGCACGTCCACCATCAGGTTCTCGTACGTTTTTCCCAGCTTCACCATTGCCGCCGTGCTCATCATCGTGAGAATCATTTTGTGCGACGTTGCCGCCTTCATCCTTGTCGAGCCGGATACGACTTCGGGGCCGACAACGACTTCGATGCTGCAGTCGGCATGCCGGCTCATCAGCGAATCCCGGTTGCACGTGAGCGCAATCGTATAAGCGCCGACCTTCCTTGCATATTTCAGAGCGCCTAGCGGATAAGGCGTCCGGCCGCTCGCCGCAATGCCGACCACCACATCGCTCCGGGATAGCCCGCGCTGCCGCAATTCGGCGGCTCCTTGCTCCTCGTCGTCCTCTATCCCTTCGGCCGCCCTCGTCATCGCTTCAGGCCCGCCCGCGATAATCGCCTGAATCATGTCGGGCGGAGTACGATACGTCGGCACGCATTCGGCGGCATCAAGCACGCCGAGCCTTCCGCTCGTCCCTGCGCCTACGTAGAAAAGCCTGCCTCCCTGCTGAAACGCCTTGACGATCTGATTCACGGCGACTTCCACTTGCGGCAAAACGTCCTTGACCGCGCCCGCGACTTTGTGATCTTCGCTGTTAATCGTAGTTAAAATGTCGCGGACGCTCATCCGGTCCAAATTCATACTGTTCTCGTTGCGCTGCTCGGTAACAAGCGCCGATAAATCCACATTCACTCGGTATCACCATCACTTGGTCATTGTTGTCTTTGCGTGTTGAAGCGCTTCGAGCGCGACGGCTACCGCTCCGTCCAGCGGGTTGCCGAACGGTTCCTCAAAGCGCCCCAATTGCCGATGCCGCAGCCCTTCCGTAAAACGGTTTCTCACCTCATCGGAGTACGTGAAAATCGAGCCCGCGACCGATACCGGCGTATCGCTGCCGAAGCTTCCGGATTTCCGGAACAGACCTGCGACAAGCTCGACCAGCGCGTCGGCGGCTGCGTGCAATATCCGGACGGCAGCCGGATCGGCTCGGCGGGACGCCTCGATTACAGTTTTCGCCAATTCGGCAACCTGCTGCTTCGTAGGGCCCGGTTGATACATATAAGCAATAATGTCTTGCTCGCGCGCAATCCGAAGCGTCTCCATAATCATACCCGCGAGCGGCGCCGGCGCTTCCCGCCGGTCAAACACGCGGCATACCGACTTCAGAGCCTCGAGCCCGATATGGTAACCGCTCCCTTCATCGCCAAGCCGATGGCCCCATCCCCCGTTCGTAACGATGGCGCCTTGCGATATGCCGATTGCGTTGGAGCCTGTGCCGGAGATGACGAGAATGCCTTCGGCGGCGTTCGCGCGCATCGCCCCGCGAAGTGCAATGTAAAGGTCGGTGTTCACGGTGATGGAGACGTTTTCTGGCATTCCCAGTTCCTTGCCGATCTGCCGAAGCGTTTGCAACGCCGTCGCTCTCGCGTCATCGTTTCGCGTCCCGGCTATGCCCGCGCTGACGGCGCATATCTCGCCGGCGCGAATACCGCAAGCGCTCATGCCGTGGCTGATCAAATGCCGAAGCCGCTCTGCCATCGTATCGAACCCGACCGCCAGCGGATTCGTGCCTTCACCGACTAGCGGCGTTCCGCATGCGTCCGGCAGCTTGCGTCCGGCGCCATCGACCGGTTGAAATACGCAGGACGTCTTTGTGCCTCCGCCATCAATGGCTATCACGTACGGCAATGAAATTCACCTCCTGTTCGAGCGGAATGCGATGTTGCACTTATTATAGATTCGTCCGAAATATTATGTCAATAAAATTATAATTATTTTGGCATAAAATTTTAAAATGGTTATGAAGTTCGACGTGATGTGAATTCGGAGACGACTATTTATCGCTATTAGCCCGTTGACATGCCATTTTGCCAGGCCGTGTGTGATTAACTGGAAAATCTCTGGCTGACCGAGAAAGTCTGACTGCGCTGCGCACCTTAGAATGTAGGCCTACTGCTTCATTGAACTCGTGTTCCCTCGAATTGGAAAACATGGGCGGGAACACGAGTTCAAAGGCGCGCGCTCGCTCCAAGGCCCACATTCCCATCCCCCGCTCCGCCTTTCTTAGTCAGCTGGAAAATCTCCTTCTCTTTTTGCTTCCTCCGTGGGGAAGTCGGATATAGCGGGATTTTCTCCCGTTAATTCGGCCTTTTGCTCTCATACCGGTGAACGTTTTACCAAGTTAGCGGCAGGATTTCCCTCTAGCCGAGCCTGCAGCGTGCATTTGGACAAAATTAACGTGAGCTTTTCCAGTTCGGGTCAGCGCACGAAATAAACAGCAAGAAAAATCAAGAATCGGAAGCGGGCCTGGTTTACAATGGAAGGAGCACGCAAGAGGGGGCCATGCGTTCGAGTGAGGGAAGATTACTTGAAGCAGATTCAAGCAACCATCGATTATGTGGAGGCGCATTTGGCCGAGGAGCTGTCTTTGGCGCGGCTGGCGCAAGTCGCGCAGCTCTCCGACTACCATTTTCACCGTGTGTTCCTGACCATGGCGGGAGTCACCGTGATGGAATACGTGCGCAAACGGCGGCTCGCGCGGTCGGCTTATCAGGTTGCCCATTCGGACGCAAAGCTGCTCGACATTGCGCTGGAGAACGGGTTCCAAAATCATGAAACGTTCACCCGCGCCTTCAAGCGCATGTTCGAGATGACGCCGGCCGACTACCGCAAACAGCGCATCAAGCCGCCGGCATACCCGAAGCTGAACGTGCTGCAAGGCAAGTACAATCCGTATTTGGGAGGAATTCGTATGGAACACCGCATCGTGACCAAACCAGCCTTCAAGGTAATCGGCTACGAGCTTCGCACATCGACGAACGACGGGGAAAACCTGCGGCAAATTCCGGCTTTTTGGCAGGACTATATTCAAGGAGGCTGGGGCCGCCGCATTCCGAACCGGGTCCATAAGGAAAGCTGGGTCGAGCTCGGCATTTGCCACAGCTTCGACATGGAGTCGGGAACGTTCGCGTATATGATCGGCATGGAGGCGGAGCATTTCGAAGGAGTACCCGAAGATTTGGTGTGCCGTGAGTTCATGCCGGCCGAATACGCCGTGTTCACGACGCCGAAAGTGCCGCCCGCCCAGTTATCGCCTTCGATTCAAAGCACGTGGAGAGCGATTTTCGCGGAATGGTTTCCGCATTCGGGCTACGAGCACGCCGGAACGCCGGAGTTCGAGCTGTACGACGAGCGGTGCCATCCGGGCAACCCTGAAGTGCAGATAGACATTTACATTCCGGTCAAGCGCAAGGACGGATAATCGTCATGCAGGACAGCGGATGATGAAAATGGCGCGCCAAACGGCATCTGAGGTCAGCCCGTCATTTTTGCGGCGGATCGATGTTGTGGAAAGCAGGCGCAGCGGGGAAATTACGGCCCAGGGAGAGGCGATGTTAAGTGGAGCGGCAAAACGTTACCGAGGAGCAAAAAGCCGACTATCAATATTACGAAGCAAGCGGCACTCCTTATGAAATTGGCCGTATTACCGCTCAAAAGGGCGGCAGCTTGCTCGGGATAGAGGGGCAATTAAGCGCCGAACAACGCAAATTCGCCGAACAGTGCCGGGACATCGTGCAGCGCATTTACCCGGAGATGATGGAGGAATTTGCGGGATATGCCGCGGCCCTTCAATTAGAGGAGAATGACTTGCTGTGGCATTACACGTTAGGCGTAGAGGGCGGATGCAGCGGAATCGCCGTTCAGTTGCCTGAAGGCATCGTTGTCGCCAGAAACTATGACTTTTATTATTTTGAAAATAGAAGGCACCTTATTTACACCCGGCCTGACCGAGGGTATGCCCATATCGGGATGCACGAAGGCCTGATCGGCGGAAGATTTGACGGGTTGAACGAGAAAGGTCTTTACGTCAGCTTTAACGGCGCGGGACAGCACCCCGATCCTGCCGTGCCGGGGATAAGCTTCCATTTGATCGTCCGCTACCTTTTGGAAAAATGCGCAGATGCGAAGGAAGCGAAGGAATTTTTGCTGTCCGTTCCGGTTAAAGAAGCGAAGAGCTATTTCGTCGTCGATCAGACCGAGGCGTTCGTGGCGGAAGTCCATCCCGAAAATAGAGCAATCCGCGAGATGCAAAACGGACTTCTTGTCGTGACCAACCATTTCGTCCATCCGGCGATGTCCGCCTATCAAAAACAATGGGCGAATTCCGTGGCCCGATACCAAACGCTGGAAACCTTCGGAGAAAAAATCCGTTCCAACCATAGCGACTGGTTCGATACGTTGCAAGATGCGATGAAAGACCATGCCGCTCCGGTTTGCGGACATGTCGACGGGTTGGCGACATTCTGGTCTTGTATTGCCAACACCAAGACGGGAGATGTATTTTATAGTTTCGGGCCCGTGCAGGAATCCATACAGGCCATATTTTCGCTTTGGCGACTCTAGTACGCTGAGAAGCTCTTCATCGGGCATAAAATTATCTTGACAAAAATTTTTATTTGTGATATGATAAAATATTTACTATTTACATCGAGTGAGTTTCTCCTTAGGATAGAGAAGAGACCCCGGCCGGGCATCTTCCATCGTTCAAAGGAGTGAACCTTGCAATGCGCATCGATCAAGGCATCGCTATGTTTTCTATCTCGGCTCCGGTCATGGGCCGTACGGATACCGTGCATCCGGTTTTGCTATGGGACGATCGGGACGTTGTCCTCGTCGATACCGGGTTTCCCCGCCAGACGGAACAGCTATGCGCCGCAGCGGGCAGTTATGGAGTAGATTGGGAACGTCTGAACCGCATCGTCATCACCCATCAAGACATCGACCATATCGGCAATCTGCAGGATATAACGGAAGGCGCGCCCGGGCGAATCGAAGTGTCGGCGCACCCGGCCGAGAAGCCGTACATCCAGGGAGAGAAAAGGCTGCTCCGGTTCACGGACGAAGCGATTGCCAGCATCGATTCGCTGCCCGGCCATGTGCCCGAGTCGTTTCGGAAAGGGCTGAAAGCCCTTATGCTCCATCCGCCGCGGGCTGCGGTCGACCGCATCGTCAAAGGCGGCGAGCGTCTCCCCTGGTGCGGAGGAATCGTCGTCATCGATACGCCGGGGCATACGCCTGGCCACATTAGTCTTTTTCACGAGCCGTCGCGGACGTTGATAGCCGGGGATGCTCTCGTGGCGCAGGATGGCCGGCTATCGGGAGCCGATCCGGCGACGACGTTGGACCGTCCTGCCGCACAAGCATCCATCGCTGCACTGTGCTCCTACAACATTGAAACGGTAGTATGTTACCACGGCGGTCTATGCAGCGATGGCGTCATGGAGCGGCTGGCCGAGCTTGCAGCCGAGAGCGCATAGCTCCGAAGCGAGCCGATCGGCGTTTGCCGGTAGCGGCGGGTTTCGGCGCAGGAACGGGCGAAAGACCGAGGGTATATTCCGCTTTAATGACTCGTAAGGCCCTTATGAAGTTCCGATTCTTTGCAAGCCGGTAATCATGAGCTGCAAAACATGCATCTCAAAGTGATGAAGACGGCTCAAAAGCAGCTGCGAGATGCAAAAGGTGCAGTTAAATTCAAGGAAATGGCTTCATTTTGGCTTTTGCGCCTGAAATACATGTACAAAATGCAGGTGGTTTCAAGTTTTTCGTTGATTTTCCGTCATTGAGCTGAGCATTTTGCATTTCGCCTATCCTATTCCGTGCACTACTATTTTCATACGCACAATGAAAAGGCGATAATCCCCGCACGGGTGATTATCGCCTTTTTGACTCCGCACTTTGCCTACGGCGCATTCACTTTACGCGTGCGGTGCCCGTTCCCATGATCGCCTCGATCGCTTGCAGCAGCGCCTTCGACGGCTTGACGCGATACTGGTCGCTGAGCGCGAGGGCGCGCTGCGTCCGCTCATAAAACAGCGCTACGGGCAGCGGTCCGGGGTGCCGCTGCAATAGCGACTGCAGCTGCGTCAGCCGCTGCGGCTCCTCGTGCGCGGGTGAAATTTTGATGAAAACGCGCTGCTGGCGAGGCTGCCGTACGCTCGCGTCGCGGGTGCCGCCAGCACTCGCGCTGTCCGCAGCTGCAGGCCGCGGCTGCGGCGCAGTCCCGCTCGCCCTTGCGCCAGCGACAGCGTCACGCGGCTGCGTACCGTCGGCGGCAGCGGCAGCGCCGCGCGCCTGTGTGCCCTCGGCGGCAGTGGCAGTGCCGCGCGGCTGCGTGCCGGCGGCAGCGGCCGAAGCGCCTTGCGCGGGCGGCGCGTCTGCTCGCTGCGCGGGTGCCGCCAGCACTCGCGCTGTCCGCAGCTGCAGGCCGCGGCTGCGGCGCAGTCCCGCTCGCCCTTGCGCCAGCGACAGCGTCACGCGGCTGCG
>NZ_JXAK01000092.1 GCF_000829455.1 Gordoniibacillus kamchatkensis | reverse complement strand
AAGTAACTGCGTGAACTAAGGAACCGCCGTATACCGAACGGTACGTACGGTGGTGTGGGAGGTCGGCTACTCAACTAATGGGTAGCCTCCTACCCGATTCGGCCCTTTGTTGCGCAAAAATGCACCGATCTCCGACCGGTGCTCATTGCCAAAAACTGCTTTCATCCTAATAGTTCTTTACGGCGAGTTGATCAAGACTCTTGAATTCGTATCCTTGCCTCCGCGCTTCGTCGATGATCGCCCCTATCGCCTCGCAATTATCGCGTGAAACGGTATGCAGCATGATCACCGCTCCCGGGTGCAATTGGCTGATTACTTGGTCGAATGCAAACTTCCAGCCCATGATGCGCTTAGGGTTCCAATCGTTTTTATAAGCAATGGACCAGAATACGGTGGTATAGCCCAACTCTCCGGCAACTCCCAACAAGCGATCGCTGAATATGCCGCTCGGCGGGCGCATATAAGTCATTTGCGTCTGTCCGGTGACCGCTTGGACCTGATGCTTCAATTTATCAAGCTCCGTTTTAATACGGTCGGGCGGCAAGCGGGACATGTCCGGATGCCCCCATGAATGATTGCCGACCAGATGCCCCTCCTGAACCATGCGTCTTAACAAGTCCGGGGCATCTTTGACGTAGCCGCCGGTTACGAAAAAACAAGCCGGCACTCGCTTTTCCTTCAGAACGTCAAGAACTTTGGCGGTATACCCGTTCTCAAAGCCGTTATCAAACGTAAGGAACAACTCTTTTTTCGTGGTATCTCCGAGAAAAATGGCCTCGTGCTTTTTAAAAATGTCTTGGAACCCTTCTTCCGAAATGGATGGAAGCTGGCCATTTTTGCTCTTCTTCCAACCAAAATGGAATTGTTTCGTGCCCAAATCGCCGCCGACCTGTTCAAAAAAGGAATTTTTGGCAGGTTTCATGGCAGATGCCGAGGGGCCCTCCGCCTTCGCGAATGTCATCATCAGGCCAATCGAAACAGCGATGAACACGATACCGATCTGTTTTACACTTATCATAATGTCCCCCGTCCTGTGGTTAAATCGCCATTCAGTAATATGCCATTCGGAGGGTTACATTAACCTGATTTCAAGTAAAGAGAACAAATCTAAAAAAAACTGCTTCGGCGAGTGCAAATACCGGTCCGCTTCGGACTCATGCCGGGGAGCAGATCGGTCTTGAGGAGGATGACGCGGCACCCGGAAACCTGTACGATGATGAAAGCAAACGGAAACTTGAAAAAAGAGGAAAAGGTGGCTCATTCTCCAATGAATCAAAAATCGTTCTTCGGCGTCATTTTGATCGCCATAGGGATCATCTTATTCAGCGTGAAAGGGGAGGCGCTGCATGCGGGCTCGCTGTTCGGGTATTTCTGGCCCAGCCTGTTCGTGCTCCCGCTCGGCGTCTTCTTCCATTGGCTCTACTTCAGCATGACGGGCCGGCGCGGTTCCGGACTGCTCATTCCGGGCGGCATCCTGCTCGTTTCGGGCATCGTTTGCCAGCTGGCGATGCTGTTTGACCTCTGGGGCGTGCTGTGGCCGGGCTTCCTGCTGGCCGTAGCGGCCGGATTGTTCGAGTTTTACTGGTTCGGCGGGCGCAACCGCTGGCTGCTGATTCCGATCAACATTTTGTTCGTGCTGTCGCTGCTGTTCTTCGCCTTGTTCTCGCTCGGCGCGCTGTGGAACAGCTTGTTCGGCAGCCGGCCGATACTGGCGATCGTGCTGATTGCCGCCGGTGCGCTTCTTTTCTTGAGCAGCGGGCGCAACAAGAACACCCAGCTCTAAAATAAACTCAAAAACGGCTCCCGAACCGTCGGCGGTTCGAGGGCCGTTTTGCCAAATGCAGGAGGATCAACTTATGAACACCGAACGATTTACCGTGCCCCTGGCGGTGCACGTATTTCTGCGCCGCGGCGGGGACGTACTGCTGCTGCGGCGTTACAACACCGGATACGAGGACGGCAGCTACAGCGTCATCGCCGGCCACCTTGACGGGGGCGAGGAAGTGGCCGCTGCGGCGGTACGCGAAGCGAAGGAGGAGGCGGGCATCGACATCCGGCGCGAGGATGTTCAGATCGTGGGCATTATGCATCGGCGCGCCAACGACGAGCGGGTCGATTTTTTCGTCGAGGTGCGCGAGTGGATGGGAGAACCGGTCAACATGGAGCCGCATAAGTGTGACGAACTGGCCTGGCACCCGCTGGACAAGCTGCCGGGCAACGTGATTCCGTATGTCCGCCGCGCTCTCGATAACGCAGCCGCGGGCCGCATGTTCGACAGCTACGGCTGGGAGTAGGGACGCTTCGGCTCCGGCTTTATTGCTAGCCCCCATGCTCCGCCGGGGCTTGCGGGGCTTTGCTTGCAACCGTCATGCTTTGCTGGCTCCGTCGGTCAATACGCGCATCAAAACTTTCGCCGGGGGGAGCCCGAACTCTTCGTCCCCTTTAGCCTGCAGAATCAAACTATGGACGATCATGAAATACCAGGACAGCATTTCCCGGGGATTGCCCGCCGCAAACTCGCCGGCTTCTTGCCCTTTCACGAAGACCGGCAGCAGTTTCTCGATAATGGCGTTCCCGGAAAGCTGCTGCAAAATTTGCGAAGCCTTCTCCGGAATATTGTCGGAGTAACGCGCCTGCTGAATGAACATAAAGGCGTACTGGTTGTTCTCGTCCATCATGTCTTGGGTCAATGCGCTGATCTGTTCGTAGGGCGTGCCCAGCAGTTGATGAATGGACTGGACCGCTTGGCTCGCTTCGTTCATGAGCTCCTCTACGAGCTCTGTGAACAACTCGTCCTTGGAGGAGAAATAGCGATAGATCAATCCTTCGCTGATGCCGGCTTCCGCAGCGATCAGGCTCGTTTTGGTGCCGCCGAAGCCGCGGCGGGCGAACAGCCGGAGCGCCGCCTGCTTGATCTGCTCCCGGCGCTCGTCGCGAATTTTTTCCAACTGCTGCTTGTTTAAAGGGGACAAAGTTCTCAAACTCCGTTCATTAGGGAATATCGCCTCTTATTGTAACACAGCAGCAATCGTGCTTGGACCCGACAACGGCAAATCTTGCGGTTTCACTGCCAGCGGACGCACCCGCCGGTTCAGTTCCGCCAGAAATTGTTCCGGTTGGGCGAAACACGCAAGGTGGCCGGCGTTCCGGATGAGCGCAAACTCTTTATGCGGAGCCTCGATCTTTTCGAAAAACGCTGCAGCTGGTGCAACAGGAGTAATGATGTCGGATTCTCCTTGAAAAATAAAGAATGGCAATGCAAACCTGTTCCCAAGCTTGTTGTAATCGAACGTAACCATCTCTCTGAACAAGTGCTCGAGCGAGAAATTCATCCCCTTGAAAACATCGATGATATCCCGGAAAGTATGTTCCGGAGAAGCCAGTAGAGCCGGTAGGATAAGGTCCATGATCATATTGGGAACCTGCTGCGGGACTTTCACCATGAATCGGTTTCGTTTATCAAGATCCGGCAAGGTCCAGCGGGACGGATCCGGCCCCATCTGTTCCAGCCAACGGACGCCCTTGTCCATGCGCGCCTCGCGCATAGCGTCCAGAGCGAGCCGATGCGCAAGGCGGGTCGAGTCCGGGGAGTTCTGATCCGTTCCGACGTAGGCATGGAACAAGTCCGGGCGGCGCGCCGCCATCAGGATGCCGGGCAAGCTTCCGGCAGAACTTCCAATAAGAATCACTTTGTCCTGGCCGAGCTTTTGACAGACATGCTGCGCGACCTCGATCCCGTCTTGAGCAATCCGGTCGAAAGTGATCGTACCGCAGCCGCTGTTGCCGTTCTTGCGGAAAGTTTTACCTGTGCCGCGCTGATCCCGCTGCACAATCGTAAAGTCTTTTTCCCAGGGGCGAAGCATAGCGGCAAAGATGGAATAGGTGGAGCCGGGACCTCCGTGAAGGAACAGCAGAACGGGGTTAGTGCGATCTTCACCGCGAATCGTGATCCATTGGTCGATGCCGCCAATTTGCACATATTCGCTTTCGGCAATACCGTTCGGCGCTTGCATGTGCAGAATATGGACATTTTTGCGTTGATTTCTTTTTCTCATGAGCAGATCGGGCAAAATATTCGTCTTGGTCAAGAGAAGCACCTCTTTTCAATGAGTGAATTATTCACTCAAAAATAATATTGTTTTCTCAATCGTGTCAATGGGAACTTAATTCACAATTTGGACACATTTTTTTAATCCAAATTTCATCTTCGCTTAAGCTAACGTTATTGTTGCACGGGTATGCTGGTGAGGGTTTTTAGAGCGCCGCTACTGGGCCATTCCCATGACTCTATACGAAACGGAGGATCCCACGTGCTTGAAGTGAAGCAAGTGAGCAAGCTGTACGAAAACCGGCGCGGGGTTCGCAACATCGATTTCTCGATGAGCCGCGGCGAAATCGTCGGTTTTCTCGGTCCGAACGGAGCCGGGAAAACGACGACGATGCGCATGATTACCGGCTATCTGAATCCAACCAAAGGAAGCATCGCCGTCGACGGGCTGTCGATGGCCGATCACCCGCGCAAGACGCGCAAAAAAATCGGCTATTTGCCGGAAACGCCTCCGCTCTACCCGGAGCTGACGGTAGAAGCGTATTTGAAATTTATCGCCGATTTGCGGGACGTTCCGGCGCGCGAGCAGAAGCGGCGCATTGCCGAAACGATCGGCAAGCTCGGCCTGCAGGGCCGCGAGCGGCAAATTATCCGCTCCTTGTCCAAAGGCTACAAGCAGCGCGTCGGACTCGCGCAGGCGATTTTGCATCAGCCGGATTTGCTCATTTTGGACGAGCCTACGTCAGGCCTCGATCCGAAGCAAATTATCGAGATCCGGGACCTGATCCGCGAGCTCGGCGAAAATCACACGGTTCTGCTCAGCACGCACATTTTGCCCGAGGTGAACGCCATCTGCAACCGCGTGCTTATCATCAACCAGGGGCAAGTCGTGCTGGACGAGAAGCCGGAAAACCTCGGCAGCGCCATGGGCGAGCAGTTCGAGCTGCGGCTCGAGGTGAAAGGGCCTGCGCAAGAAGTCCGTTCGCAGCTGAAGCGGCTGAGCGCCGTTGCCGAGGCGAAGCTTATGGACGAAGAGTCCGCGGCGGACGCCGAGACGGTGAAGCTGCTCGTTACGGCCAAGGACCGCACCGACATTCGCGAAGAAGTGTTCTTTGCAATGGCCAAGGCGGGCTATCCGATTCTGGAAATGAAGCGCGAGTCGCTCAGCCTCGAGGACATTTTCCTCAAGCTGACGACCGAAGAGCCTGCCGCTTCCCGCCCGGGCGAACCGGACGACGACGATCACGAGGAGGCGGGCGAAGATGCGTAGAATGATGGCGGTATACCGCAAAGAGCTGCAAATGTTTTTCTACTCGCCGACGTCGTACGTGGCGTTCGCCGTGTACGTGCTCATGTCGAGCATCTTTTTCTATCTCGCGTTCGTGCTGTCGCAGCCAAGCACCATCGACATCCGCGGGCTTGTCGGCAACACGACATTCATTTACCTGTTCATCGTGCCGCTCTTAACGATGCGCCTCGTCGCCGACGAATTCCGGCACGGCACGGACGAGCTGCTGCTCACGTCGCCGGCCAGCCTGACGGAAATCGTGCTCGGCAAATACGCCGCGGCGGCCACCGTGCAGCTCATGCTCGTCGTGACAAGCCTCATTTACCCGCTCATCGAATCCCAGTACGGGACGCTCGATAAGCCGGTGCTGTGGCTGTCGTACCTGAGCATGTTCCTGCTCGGCGCGGCGATGATGGCGATCGGTCTGTTCGCTTCGTCGCTGTCCGCCAACCAGATGGTATCCGGCATCGTCGCGTTTGTGCTGCTGCTCGTGCTGTGGCTCGTCGACTGGATCGCCGGTTCGGTCAGCGGCGGCACGCTGAAGGACGTCATTACCCAGTTCTCGCTCAATGCCCGGATGGCCAATCTGCAGAAGGGCGTGTTGAACGGCTCGGACGTGCTGTTTTACGTCACGCTGGCAGCCTTGTTCCTGCTGCTGAGCATCCAGGTGCTGGAACGGAAGCGGTGGAGGTAATGACGATGACGATAATAACGAATGTACGGAATCTACGGAACAGGAGGGCAGCCGCATGAACAAGTGGATCAAAAGGTCGAACGCTGTCGTGCTGTCGCTCGCCGCGATCGGGATTTTCATCGTCCTGACGCTGTTCCTTCATTCAGTGAAGGGATTTCAGCTCGACCTGACGAAGAACAAAAACTTCTCGCTGTCCGAGCAGACGATCAGCACGCTGAAAAACCTGAACCAAGACGTGAAAATCATAGCTTTCACCAACCCGAGCTCCGCCGACCCGTTCATTACGCGCCAGGTGAGCGACCTCGCGAACGAATATAAGCAGCGCAGCAGCCACATTACGTTCGAGGAGCACGACATTCTTAAAGAACCGTCCGTCGCCCAACAGTACCAAATTACCGACGGCAGCGGCGTCGTGCTGTTCATTAGCGGTGACAATCGCAAGGAAGTGAGCTATTATCAAATGTTCAACAGCCAGCAGGACGGATCGTATTCGTTCAGCGGCGAGGCTCAGTTTACCCAGGCGCTCATCAGCCTGACGAGCAAGACGAAGCACCCGGTCTACTTCTTGTCCGGCCATGGGGAAATCCCGCTGAGTCAGATGAACGTTTTCCAATCCGCGCTGGAAGGCAGCAACTATGAGGTGAAAGACCTGAACCTGCTGCGCGACGGCAAAATCCCGGACGATGCCGAGATTCTCTTCATCGTCGGGCCGCAGACGGATCTTTCCGACAAGGAAGCGCAGCTCGTCGGCGACTATTTGAAAAACAAAGGCAGGTTGTTCTTCTCCTTCGGCTTCAACAAGGACATGGCGACAAGCTGGAAAAATATCGACTCCCTGCTGAACACGTACGGCATTCAAGACCAGCACGCCATCGCCATCGATACGAGTCGAACGTCGCTGGGCGATCCGCTGACGATCGTGCCGGAATTCGGCAGCCACGAAATTACGGACAAGCTGCAAGCCAACGGATTGCTGACGCTGATCACGCAGGCGATCACGATGAAGAACGATCCGAATAACGCGACCTACGACGCGTCCGTGCTGCTTAAGTCGACGGACAAAGCGTACGGCGAGACGAACATTGCCGACCTGCTCAAGAGCAAGACGACGAACGATGCGAACGATATTAAAGGCCCGCTCAATCTCGCTTACGCCGTGTCGACGAAGGACGGCAGCAAGCCGAAGGCGATTGTCATCGGCGGCTTCTCGTTCCTGCACGACCAGGTCATCGGCCAGCAAGGCAACCGCGACTTCGCGCTGAACTCCGTCAACTGGCTTGACGAGCAGAAAGACCAAGTGACGATCCGTCCGCGCCAAGGCGACGCTTATCAGCAAGTCACGCTCATGCCGAGCCAGGCGAACACCATCTTCATCTTCACGATCGTGCTGCTGCCACTCTTGTTCCTGCTCATCGGCGGCTGGATCTGGTGGAGGAGGAGGAAAGGATGAAGCGCCTCATTCCCACGCTGGTGCTGCTCATCGTCGCTATCGGCGGGTTCTGGTACGCGAAGAGCCATAACTTTTTCCGCGAGAAGACGGACGACGTGAAGGCGCTCGTCACGACGGTCAAGGCGGACGACGTGCAGGACGTCTCGCTCCAGACGGCGGACGGCAAGCAGACCGAGCTGCAGCGGGGGGACGGCGCTTCATGGACGATGACGAAGCCCGCCGCTCTGCCGGTCGATTCTAACTCGGTCGAGGGCTGGATCGACAGCTATAACGCGCTCACGTACGAGGCGAAGGTGGAGGAGGGCGCCGACCTGGCCAAGTACGGGCTCGATAAGCCGAAGCAGCTCTACAAGCTGACGATGAAAAACGGCCCCGTCCACACGGTTCGCGTCGGGATGCCGCTTGCCATATCGGGCTATAGCTACGTCAGCGTCGATGACGGCAAAACCGTGTATCAGGTCAGCGACCAGACGCTGTCGGGTATCGGCAAGGCGCCGGTAGATTTTCAGGTGAAAGGCCCTGTTAAATTCGACTACGATAAAGTGACTTCGCTGTCGCTGACGTGGAAGGGCCAATCCTGGTCGCTGACGAAGAGCGACAAAGACAAGGCCGCGGCCGATGCTTCTTGGAAGCTGGGCGGCAAAGATATGAAGGGAGCCGACGCATCGCCCGTGCTCAGCGACTTCCTGGCGCTCACGACGCAGCAGGAAGCGAAGCCGGCCAGCTCGTTCAATATGACCGCGCCCGACTTCTCGGCCGATCTGACCGAGACGGACGGCGGCAGCAGCAAGACGACGAAATATGTCGGCCGCATCGACGGCGACAACGTCTGGCTGCTGAAGCAGGGCGACGCCTGGGCGTACGCCGTGCCGCTCAAATCCGTGCAGGATTTGGCGGACAAGGGGAAGCAGTAAGAGTTACGCAAACATGGTAGTTGAGGTTAGGGTTGCCCTCGGAGCAGAGAAGTTTGCTGCTTCGGAGGCAGCCTTTTTGCATTTTGCGGCTGCAGTTGCCGCTGCAGTTGCACGAACAGCACTTGCAGCGGCGTTTTTGCGAGCAGGAGGCCACGGACGGCACTCCAGTTGCTGTTGAGGCAACTACAGAGGGCGTTTAGGAGGCAGTTGCCGCTGCAGTTGCTCGAACAGCACTTCGCCAGCGGCCGTTTTTGAACGCGGACGACCATAGACGGCCAAGCTCCAAGTTGCTGTTGAGGCAACTACAGCGGGCGTTAGGAGGAAGTAGCCGCTGCAGTTGCTCGAACAGCATTTGCAGTCGGCGTTTTTGCACACAGGCGGCCACGGACGGCTTTCCAATTGCCGTTGCGGCAACTACCGGGGCCGGTTTGGCGGAAGCAGCCTCTGCAGTTGCTCGAGCAGCACTTGCAGTTTGTCGTTTTCGCGGGCAGCGGCTACCCTCGGCGCCCCTTTCACAGTCTGCCACCGCACCGCTCATCTGCGGGATAGCCCCATCTATTTGATCAATTGCCAGAAGGCCACTACCCGTTCCACCAACCCCCTGTGTCCCTCCCTATGCCCCCATAGTAAAATGAATCAGTCGGCATAGCGCCGGCTTTCTTTTTGAACGGTAAGGAAAGCGTCTGCGAATTTTGCTGCGCAAAACTTGCAGATCGCTCATTTTTGAAAGTTTTCTTACTACACGGGAAAGAGGGCAATAGCACAATGCCTGCGATCAACCGCACACAATCTCGATTGAAGCCTGAAGGACAGCTAAAACGCGGACTGAAGGCCAGACATATGACCATGATTTCGCTCGGCGGTTCGATCGGAACGGGACTGTTCCTGGCCAGCGGCGGGGCGATTCATTCGGCGGGTGCCGGCGGGGCGCTTCTCGCCTATTTGGCGATTAGCGTTATCGTCTACTTCCTGATGACCAGTCTTGGCGAAATGGCGGCTTTCATGCCGGTGTCGGGATCGTTCAGCACGTATGCGAACCGTTTTGTCGACCCGGCGCTGGGCTTCGCTCTCGGCTGGAACTATTGGTTCAACTGGGCGATTACGATTGCCGCCGAGCTGTCGGCCGCGAGCCTCATTATGAAGTACTGGTTTCCGGGCTCGCCGGCGCTGCTGTGGTGTGCGCTTTATTTGGCGCTCATGTTTTTGATCAACTATTTTTCCGTGCGCAGCTACGGGGAGTCCGAGTATTGGTTTTCGTTCCTGAAGGTGGCGACCGTGATCGTCTTTATCGTCGTCGGCTTGCTGATGATCGCCGGCATCATGGGCGACGGCGCGAAGCCTGCCGGACTGAGCCATTACGCCGCAGGCAACAGCCCGTTCCACGGCGGCTTTATGGCGCTGCTCGGCGTGTTCATGGCCGCGGGCTTCTCGTTCCAGGGCACCGAATTGATCGGGATCACGGCCGGTGAGAGCGAGAACCCCGGCCGGACTGTGCCGAAAGCGATCCGCCAAGTGTTTTGGCGCATTTTGCTGTTCTATATTTTGGCGATTTTCGTTATCGGCGCGCTAATCTCGTACAACGATCCCGTTCTTCTTAGCGGTGACGTCGACAAAATCGCCATGAGCCCGTTCACGATCGTATTCCGTAACGCCGGCCTGGCCGTTGCGGCATCCGTCATGAACGCGATCATTTTGACCTCCGTGCTGTCGGCGGGGAGCTCGGGCATGTACGCTTCCACGCGCATGCTGTGGACGCTCGCCAAAGAGGGCAGCGCCCCGCGCTGGCTCGGCGGACTGGACCGCCGCGGCGTGCCGGTTGCGTCGCTCGTCGTGACTGCGGCCATCGGCATGCTGGCTTTCCTTGCCTCTTTGTTCGGCGACGGCGTCGTATACACGTGGCTGCTCAACGCTTCCGGCATGTGCGGCTTCCTGGCCTGGGTCGGCATCGCCGTCAGCCATTACCGCTTCCGCAAAGCGTACGTGCTGCAGGGGCACGATCCGGAGCGGCTCCCTTACCGCGCGCGTTGGTTCCCGTTTGGCCCCATTGCCGCGTTCGTCGTCTGCGTGCTGGTTATGATCGGACAAGGCTATGCGGCACTCAGCGGCGGCACGATCGATTGGACCGGGCTGATCGCGGCCTACATCGGGCTGCCGATTTTTGCGGTGGTGTTCCTGGTTTACAAAATCAAGCACCGCACCCGCATCGTGCCGCTGGACCAATGCGACTTCGACGTGCAGCAAATCCCATCGGCTAAATGAAGCAAACGCCCCGGCTCCGGCCCGGGCGTTTGCTTCATTTTTCGGAGAGGCTTATTGCTTGATTAGCTGTGCTTATTGAACTCTTCCTGGCTAGTTTTCAACTGGTGCTTAAGAATCTTATGCCACAATCCGGAAGGAATTTCTTTGCCTAACGCATGACTCACCTTAGTTTCAAGAATGGTTCCGTCATCCAAGATCTTTTGGAAATAATAGTAATTCCTTCCAAAAGAACTGCCGCAGCAGTTCTTTCAGCGTATTTGTTTCCTCGCTACCTATTCCCGGCAAACCATCAACAGGTTCCCGTCGGGGTCCCGGATCACGAACCAGTGGTCGTGCCGGATGTCGGTAACCAGCTCGACGTTGTTCGCTTCGGCCAACTCGTAGGCGGCCTGAAGGTCGCTTGTCAGCAGCATGAAGGCCGGAGTGCGGATGCTCGGCGCGCGCCGGGTTCCTTGCCGCCCCACATCGGCATCGTGTCCAGAATGACGCCGGTTCCGTCCATCGGCAGCGGGCACAAGTGGCCGTCCATGATCGGGCAATCCGCCGGCAGCCCGAGCAGACGGCAATACCACTCCCGCGCCCGCTCGATATCCCGGACAGGAATAAAAATGCTGCCGACCTTGTTCATGATCGGGCTGCTGCCGGCCCGCTTCGCCTGCTTTTGTTCCGCATCGTTCATCTCGATTCCTCCAAATAACGTTTTGGCCGCGTTCGGAATAACAACGGGCTTGTACCCTTCAATTCCCCGCTGCGGCTTGCGGCGGGGCGCCTCGCGGCGCTTTTTGGCATGTTGGGCCATCCAGGCATCTCCTTATCGATCAGTGGGAATGCATTCGTCTCAGCGACGGCGTTAACCTGGTTCCCTCACCGAGATTGGTAGGCAGCAGGTGACTCGTGTCGACCGCTCCACGTCGGGTCCGGCGCCGACTTCGTATTTGGCGAGCCAGGACCGCGCCTCGTCCATCCGGTATTCGCCGCTGCGGCCCAGCCATTCGTGCAGCCTGTCGAGCACGCCGGTCATGGCGCCGTAAGCTTCTGTCGTGACGCAGGCGTAAAGTCCGCCCTCCATCCATTTGATCTGCCCGCCATGCGGTGCAGAAAGCTCCTCATCGGGCAGCAGCGATACCCCGAGCTCATACCAGCGGTCACTTCCGTTGCCAAAACCGTAGCTATAGCACATAAACAAAGAGCGATCGCCGCCCCCCGTTATGCCGTTATCCGTGAGCCAGCCGGTCAATCGCTCGTCCGCGGCGGACTGGGCGGTATCGCCCGCCGCCCGGAAGGCGAGCATTCGTACGGGGGCGAGCTGCGCAATTTCGATCGGTTCCTGTTCGTGCTTGCGGACGACCGGCAGGAACAGCTTGAGCCGGGTCGTTTTGCCGCGGTGATGGCAGTACTGCTCCATGAACATGTGTCCGCCGAGCTTGAAGCTGCTTCTCGGGAGCCATTCCGCAAGAAGCCGGTTCCATTCGGCGACGATCGCTTCAGCCGGTCCCGCAGGCGCTGTGCAGACCGCGTATAGCCCTTCCGGCAGCGCCGTCGTGAACAGCTTAGGGTGGATGGCCGCGTCATGCGGCTCGATCGGCGCCATCACGACATACTCGAGCAGGTTCGGCCGCGAGCCGGGCTCCGGCGGGACGTCGCTGCCGAATATGCGCGTCTTCTCCATATCGAAACCGGCCGCCGCCAGCAGCTCGTAAAAAAGCCGAAACGCCTCATCCTCCAGCCCTTCTCGCGCAAAAGCGGCGTGGCGATAAGCAACCGCCCGCTCCGGCAAAGTCCGGATCACCTTCACGTCGGGATATTGCCGGGACAGTGCCCGGTCTTCCGCATAGCTGACTTTTTCCGGCAAATTGACCCGCTCGAAGCTGTAGTAAGTGCCTGCTTTGCGGTATGCACCCGGCGTCAAGCCGGTGAACCGCTTGAACGCAGCGGCAAACGTCCGGTACGAGTCGAAGCCGCAATCGAAAGCGATGTCCAGCACCGGGGCGTCGGAATGCCGCAGGGAAACGGCTGCGCGATGGATGCGTCGTTTGCGGACATACTCCACCAGGGGATGCCCGGTCAGCGCGTAAAACATCCGGTACAAATTCGGCAGCGACATATAAGCGGCTTCGGCGATCCGCTGCGGTTCGATCCGTTCGCCGAGATGCTCCTCCATATAATCGATGGCGCGCTGGACTGCGATAACGGTCTCCATGTCCACCCTCTTCCTTGGTGAAAGAATCGATTCGGCTATCCTGATCTTACCAAATTGGGGCGAATGACAGGTGCCATTTTTTATCAGAATCGGCACGTGTCCTCTCACCGGTGGAAAATGTTGTACATACCGGGCGGCAAACCTGGACACTCTAATGCAGTAAATGGAAAGGAGGGTGTTCGTTCATGCACACTACGACGAATCAGAGCGGCCTGACCGCAAAAGAATTGGAGTATTTGTCCGATTCGATGAAGAACGAGGAGCTTTTGACAAAGCTGTGCATTCAAGGCGCGGGTGAAGTGCAGGATGCCCAGCTGCGGCAAACGCTGACGCAGATGGCGCAAGAACGGCTTCAGGTGTTTGGCCATTTGCTGAACACGCTGCAGCAGCAGACGACACTGACTCATTAACCGACGAAAGCGGAGGCATCGCCATGTATCCATTGCAAAATGCATTCAACCAGCAGCAGGCTTACGGCCAGCAAACCCAGCAGCGGCAAGGCATGGAGCAGAGCCAGGAGGCTCAGCTGCAAGCCGGCCAAAGCCAGTACGCACAAAGCCAATACGGCCAAAGCCAGTACGGGCATACCCAGCCGGGTCAAAGCCAGTACGGGCATACCCAGACCGGACAAAGTCAATACAGTCAGCCCCAGCACGGCCACACTCTGTACAGCGCCAGCCAGTACGGCCAAACTCAGCACGAACAAGGCCAATACGGGCAAGCGCAATATGGCCAAAGACAGGTGGAGCCAGGAGCATATGGACAAGCCCAGTACGGCCAAACTCAGCACGGACAGCATCAATACGGGCAAGCTCCATATGTCCAAGCCCAATTCGGGCAAGGGCAACACTATCAGCCCCAGCACAGCCAGGGCTGGTCCGGCCAGCAATCGTACGCGCAAGGACAAAGCCAGAGCCGGGGCTCGCTGTCCGAGACCGATTACGCCAATTTCGTTCTGAACGAAATGAAGCGGATTGCGCGCGAATACGCGACAGGGGCGCTGGAGGCGACGAATCCGAACATTCGCCATACGTTCCAAATGCTGTGCCAGCACACGCTGGACAGCCAGGCGCAGCTGTTCCAAGTGATCCGGCAGCTACAAGGCTACGGCCAAATTCCGCAGGCAGCGCAGCAGGACGTGCAGCGCGAGCTCCAGCAGCAAAGCCAGACGGTTTCCAAGCTGCATTCGCTTCTGGAACAGGCCTTTAGCGGGACGGGCGTATTTCAGACCGGCGCCGGCGAGTACGGAGCAGCCGGCATGAATGCCGGCTATGGGACGACAGCGGGTTACGGCGCTCAGGGCGGACAAGCAACGGGCATCGCGGGCGGCCGCGCAGCGGGGACATCTGTTTTCGGCACCGCGCAGCAGCAAGGGCAAGGCGGGTACGGCTATCCACAAGGACAATCCGGACTAGCCTCCGGTTCGGCGCAATCGGGCTACGGCGGCCAGAGCCAGACAGGCTACGGAAGCGAGCCAAGCCCATCCGGGCCCGGCGCGGGCCAGTCCGGCGGCTATACGATGAGCGGAGCCGGCTCGTCCGCGCAAGAATACGGCACGGCCTCCGCCGATGGCGGCACGGCGGCAAGCTGGTCATTATCCGGCAGCAAGTCGGCGAAAGAGTCGGCAAGCGTATTCGCCTCGGGGGGAAGCGCCGGCGCAACCAATGCCGGCGGCGCCGGAACGGCCGCGTCGTACCGCAGCGGGGCTCAGCAAGGCCAGCAGGGCGCAAGCAGCAATCCGGGCGGAAAATATCTCATGTAGCTTGGCGAGTTGCCGAAGGCGTTCCGTCTCTCCGGGACAGGGCGCCTTTTTGTCGTGTGCCGGAGATAGAAGGGGCGCTTAAGCTCGGCTGATCCTTCTGCGGGAAACGCGCTCGCCCGAAGGGGCGCAAGCCGTCCTTCCGAGAGGGGCGGTACGGCCGCCGTCATGCTGTGCCGCGCCGCGCCGGGAGCGGTGCGGCTTGTCGAATATTTTGCCTGCAGGCTTGTCATGTTTCGGGTCATGTCCACATATACAAGGTAGCAAGGATGAAAGGATGTCCAAACTATCGCAAAGGTGGAACCTGAAGTGAACAAAAAAGTGATGCTCAGCGCAGCCGCGCTCCTCGTCACGGCGGCTGTCGGCACCGCATGCGGTAAGAGCGAAAGCGCCGGTGCGCCAGCCCAGCGAGGTGAGGCGGGGAAGCAGGTTAAACTGTTGAAAAATAAACCCGATCTTGCGGTTGCGGATCTCGGCCAGCTCGTTGTCGGTCAGCTTCTCCGTCGCCACGCCGTCCAGCCTATACGATCCGTCCGACGGCGTATCGAGCAGGCCGATCGTGTTCATCATCGTCGACTTGCCGGAGCCGCTCGGGCCGACGATCGCCACGAAATCGCCTTTGGCAATAGTGAGGGAAATGTCGTTCAAAATATGGAGCTTTTCGGCGCCTCGCGTGTACCATTTGCAAATGCGGCTTAGCTCGATAAGGTTCATGGAATTCGCTCCTTCCCGCATGCGGATGTCAGTTGCCACGGCCGCCGAAGCCGCCTCCACCTCCGCCGGGGAAGCCGCCTCCGCCGCTGCCGCCCGGGATGACGACTCTATTGCCGCCGACTCCGCCCGGGAATTGGTTGCGGTTCGCGTTCGAGTTTGTCGTTCTCCTTGTCGGTATGACGACTTGGTCGCCTTCGTTCAAGCCGCTGACAATTTCGGCCATGGTGGCGCTGCGAACCCCGATTTTTACCTCATGCTGCTCTTCGGTCGTTCCGTCCGCTTTCTGGAGAGAGACGTAATACTTGCCGTTTCGCGACTGCAGCGCCTGAATCGGCAGCGTGAGAATGTTTTTCTTGTCCTGGATTTGAATTTGCGCGGTCGCCGTCATGCCGTATTTCAAATCGTTCTGCTCCGTATTTTTCACGGAAACGATCACATCGTACGTCGTGACCCCGTTGCTTGTCGTGCCGACGTTGGAAACTTGGGTCACCTCGCCCTCGAACGTCTTGCCCGCGATCGCATCGACCTTCACCGTAGCCTTCTGGCCGACTTTGACGCTGGTCAGATCGAGCTCGTCGACCGCAATCGGAAGCTGCATCGTATCCAGGCTTGCCACCGCCCCCAGATTGGTCGACTGCTGAATGGACGCTCCTACCGGATAGCTGGCGAGCACGTTCGTCTTCGTGCTGGCGAAGTCGCTGGAAAATACGCCGTCGAACGGCGCGACGATCGTCAGCTGGTTCAGCTTCGCCTGCGCGTCCTCCACTTTGATTTTCTGGCTGTCGATAGCCGCTTGCTTGCTGGCGATATCGTTTGGCAGCGTATCGTTGGACACGTCGATGAGAACGTCGCCCTTGCCGACCGTTTGCCCGGTTTTAAAATGTAGCGCTTGCACCGTCCCGCTCACATTCGCCAGGACGGTCGCCGTATTGACGTAGTCGAGCGCGGCCTGGCCGCTTGAGTTCACTTCTTTGCCGCCGATCGTGAAGGTTCCTTTCACCTTCATGCCGGCGTCCATCGTCCCGTCGTTCTTCACGCTGATGTCCACCCCGACCAGCTTGTTGCCGGCCGCGTCCGCCGTCACGTCCCGGCCGACGCTATCCACCGTGCCGGTTTTGGTCAGCATATAGCCGTCGAGCCCCAGCTGCACGGAATCCCCTTGCTTCAGCTGCAGCGCTTCCTGTACGGGAAAGTAGAGCTTGACGGTAAGCAGCGACGGGTCGGAGATCGTCGCGACCTTGGTCGTCTTCGATACTTGGCTGCCGACGTCCACTCCGGCCGATAAAGTTAGCTTGCCGCTTATGGGGGCGGCGATGCGAAGGCTGTGAAGCTGATTTTCCAAATCGCTGAGGTCCGATTCGTATTGCTGCAGAGTAACTTGCGCTTCCTTCAAATTGGTTTCGTACGACGGTACGGACAGCTCGACGAGCACGTCTCCCTTTTTGACCGCTTTGTTCCTGGTGAGATTCATCGTTTTGATGACGCCGTCCACCGGGGCGATGATGTTCTGTATATCCTTCGCCTGGAACTGGGCGGTTCCCGATATCGTTGAGCTGATTTCCCCTTTGGTCACCTTGATGACTGCTTGGCTCGCCGCTGCCGCCGACTTGGACGATTTTTTCTGATGAAGGACCGCGTAGGTTCCTCCTCCGGCGATTAGCAGAGCCGCGATCAAGATGATCCATTTTTTGCCAACCCGCATTGCCATTCCTCCCGACGCATGAATACTGCCGCTCGTGTAGCTCTATCCTTTTCATTTGGCCGTGGCCCCGGATCACTTGTTGTATGTATGATGGAGTCCGCTTCCGGGCCGTTCTCTCCTCTGCCTTCCGCTTGCTGTCCAGCCTCCCTGCATACAGGAAGTATACTGGCCGTCGCTGAGTACCACATTAACGCAAGCTGAGAGTTTGCTGAAAGAAGCAGGGGCAGGTGCCGGGCGAGGGCGGCGGCGAGGCGCGCGGCTGGTATGCGGGGCAGTTCGGCGGTGATAAAGAGTGCGCGGCTTACGGTGCCGGGTTGCTTTTGGCAGCGGTAAGACGCATGGTGGCCGGGGTGGGGCAGTGTTCGGCGTCGGGACGGGCGCGCGGCAGCCGGGGCGGGGCTGTGGCGGGACGGGCTGCGC
>NZ_JXAK01000091.1 GCF_000829455.1 Gordoniibacillus kamchatkensis | reverse complement strand
ATGCCGCTGCGCCGGCGGCGGCGCCGTCCGCCGCCAGAGCCGCCGCCGACGCGGTGCTGGCGCGGCTCAAGGAAACGCGCCTGTCGCGCGGCGCGTTTCTGCGAGGAGCAGCAGGCTTGCTGCTGCTCCTCGCGGTCGGCCCCGCCTTCTACCGTTGGTTGAAGGCGGGCCTTGACGGCGGCGGCGCCTCCTTGCAGCAGATCGCCGCCGAGGACGCGGCCGGCGAGGGCATGACGCCGGCGCCGACGCCGCTGCCCGAGTCGCTGCCGCCGAAGGGCGGCGGGCTGGGGGGCAGCTTCCGCATTTACACCGTGACCGACTTTCCGTCGTTTACGGCAGGCAACTGGAAGTTTGCCCTGTCCGGGCTAGTCGAGAAGCCGCTGACGTACGACTGGGAGCAGTTCCTGAAGCTTCCGCGGCAGGTGCAGGTGTGTGACTTTCACTGTGTGACCGGTTGGTCGGTCTATCATATTACGTACGAGGGCATACCGCTCAAACAGCTGCTGACGATGGCGAGGCCGGACAAAAAGGCCAAGTACGTCAAATTTTATTCCGGAGACGGCGTGTACACCGACGCTTTGTCGCTGGAGCAAGCGAACATGGATGACGTCATGGTGGCGGTGCTGATGGACGGCAAGCCGATTCCGCAAAAGCTCGGCGGCCCAGTGCGGCTCATTGTGCCGAAAATGTACGCGTACAAGTCGGTTAAATGGCTGCAAGGCATCGAACTGATCGAGCAGGAGCATATTGGCTACTGGGAGGTGCGCGGCTACGACAACGATGCTTGGGTAAAAGCCTGAACCAACCGAACCGAGCGTCAACGACGGCTAACCAAGCGCAAACCGAGCAGTCTCCCCAGTGCCATAAGCGAGTACAAACAACGCAACCACCGCACGCCAACTAGCACCATCCAGCCATCACGCGAAGCCAACCAAACCGTGCCAGCATCATCCAGCCATCGCGCGACGCCACCAACCGTGCCAGCATCATCCAGCCATCACGCGACGCCAACCAAACCGCCAAGCGCAATTCTTGCCTCCAAGCCGGAGCCGACCTGTTGCCGCCGCATCACGCAGCGATAATCGCAATGACTTCACAGGCTGTTTCTGCTATAGTTAAAGAAAAGATCAGCCTCGACGGAGGTGTGCCAAAATTGCGCCTCGTTTCGCTTCAGGTCGGCAAACCGAAGACAGTAATCTATCAAGGAAAAGACATACAAACCGGCATCGACAAGGCAGCTGTAACGGTGCCGTTATTTTTATCTACAGTCAACTTTGAAGGTGATGCGCAGGCGGATCTCGTCAATCATGGCGGTCCCGACAAGGCGGTCAACGCCTACTGTGCGGAGCATTATCCTTATTGGGAGCGGGAGCTGCAGCGGCAGCTCGCGCGCGGAGCGTTCGGCGAAAATGTAACGCTGGAGCAAATGACGGAAGACACGGTGTGCATCGGCGACATTTTCCGGCTCGGCGAAGCCGTAGTGCAGGTCAGCCAGCCGCGGCAGCCGTGCTACAAGCTCGCGGGCAAGCACAATGTGCCGGACTTGCCCCTCAAGGTGCAGCAGACGGGCTTCACCGGGTATTATTTCCGCGTCCTGGAACCCGGGCTCGTCCCGCCGCAAGGCGATATCCGCTTGCTGGAACGCCATCCGGCCGGCATCACGATCGCATTTGCCAATCGGATCAAATATGTCGACAAACGAAACCGCGCTGCAATCGAACGGCTGCTCGGCTTAAAAGAGCTGGCGGCAAGCTGGCGGGACAGCTTTGCGCGGAGCTCGCCGAACTCAAAGTGTGAAAGGTGGGACGGAGCATGCAGAAGCAACTGACCGACCGGTTCGGCCGGGTTCACGATTATTTGCGCATTTCGGTAACGGACCGCTGCAACTTGCGGTGCGTGTATTGTATGCCGGAAGAAGGAATGGAGTTCGAGCCGGAGGAGCGCCTGCTTACGTTTGACGAGATCGCGGAGACGGTGCGGGTGCTCGCGGGGTACGGCGTGCGCAAGCTGCGCCTCACCGGCGGCGAACCGCTCGTGCGCAAAAATATCGAGCAGCTGGTGGAGAAGCTGGGCGCCATTCCGGGCATCGAGGACATCGCGCTGACGACGAACGGCATCTTTTTCGCGGCGAAGGCGGAGCGGCTGCGGGCGGCTGGGCTGACGCGCATCAACATTAGCCTTGACTCGCTGCGGGCGGACCGGTTTCGTCTCATCACGCGCGGCGGCGACATTCGCCGCGTGCTGGAAAGCGTCGAAGCCGCGTACCGGGTCGGGCTCGATCCGATCAAGCTGAACGTCGTATTGATGAAAGGGCTCAACGATGACGAGATCGACGACTTTCTGAAGCTTACGCTCGAGCGCCGGGTGCAAGTGCGCTTTATCGAATATATGCCGATCGGACATAACGATGACGGCTGGCGGAGCAAGTATGTGCCGCTCAGCACCGTGCTGGAGCGCTGCGAAGCGAACGGCTGGCACCCGCAGCCGAGCGGGGAAGTGTACGGAAACGGCCCGTCGCAAAATTTTAAACTGGAAGGTGCGCCGGGCGGATTCGGACTCATTCATCCGGTGAGCGACCATTTCTGCGAGACGTGCAACCGGCTGCGGCTGACCGCCGACGGCAACATCAAGCCGTGCCTGTATTGGTCCGACGAGTTCAACGTGCGCCGCTATATCGGCGACGACGAGGCGCTGGCCGACATGTTTTTCCGCGCCCTGGACGTCAAGCCGCAAAATCACGAAATGGCTCAGGCGCTGGCCGGAGAGTCGCAGACGCACATCCCGACGGTACGGCGCATGTCGCAAATCGGCGGCTGACCGGCTGCAAATCACGGCTGGAGCGGCCGCCTGCCATACGAAAGGCCCCCGATCCGCTCACAAACGGATGCGAGGGCCTTTTTTGCTACATCAGAAAGTATAAGCTGCGCCTATACTTTGGCTGATTCCGCTACGGGAAACGCGCTTGTCCTAAGGACGGCGTAATCCGTTTCCTCTTGCCGGAATTGGCGGCCAGGCTAATATTCGAATCGAACAAACCGCGCGCCGCAGGCAAGACCGGACAAGCCGCCTGTTAACAGCGCCGCAATGCGCGCATGTCCCGCAGCTAGAACTGGAAGCACAAGTAACTCAGTGTGCCGAGATCGTAGCCGCGGTACAAGATTTTCGCTTCGGATAACGGAGAGGCGCCGCTGCCCATCGCGATGAACAGAGGGACGAAATGCTCCGGCCGCGGGACGGCAAGGCGGGCGTTCGGCGCTTTCGTCTCGTACTCGGCCAGCGCGTCCAGGTCGCCTTTCCGAATCTGTTCGATCAGCCAATCGTCGAACTGAACGGCCCACGGCTCCGGCTCTTGCTGTCCCCAATGAATTTGCCGCAAATTATGCACCGTAACCCCGCTGCCGATGACGAGCATGTCTTCGCGGCCGAGCGTCCGCACCGCTTGCCCGATAGCGTATTGCTCCTTGACCGGCAGGAACGGGTTGACCGAGATTTGGATGACGGGAACGTCCGCCTTCGGGAACAGATGGACTAGCAGCGTCCAGACGCCATGATCCAGCCCGCGGGAATGGTTCAAAGCGGCAGTGATGCCGTGCGCCTCGAACGTCCGCTTAAGCTCTGCGGCCAGCGCCGTGGACCCTCGTGCCGGATATCGGACTTGATACAGTTCGGGAGGGAAGCCGCCGAAATCGTAGATCGTCTCATACTCTTCATCTGTGGAAGAAACGGTCAGCATGCGCTCCTCCCAATGCGCCGTAAAAACGACGATCGCCTTGGGCTGAAGCGACTTTCCGAGATTTTGCAAAAAATCGGTATACTCGTTATCCTCAATCGCAATCATGGGCGAACCATGTGCCAAAAAAAGGGACGGCAGCATCGGATGCCACTCCTCTCAACAATTTAACTTACATAAAGTAAGTATATTATTTTTCATCCACGAAAGTCAATGCGCTATTGTTCAGCGTACCGAATTATTGGATAATGTATCCATAATAGAGGAGGATGATCCAGATGACCGAGCCAAAGATCGACATCCGGCAATTGACGCGCGAAGAGCTGTTTGACAGCATCACGCTGTCGGAGTTTGCTTTCCAATTCGAGCTGTCGCCGGAAGCTAAGGAAGAGCGCATTCGCCAAGCGGACCCGAACCAATATTGGGGTTATTGGATCGACGGGAAGTTGGCGTCCAAGCTGACGATTCTCGATTTTCAGACGTGGATCGGCGGCCGCGAATACAAAATGGGGGGCATCGCCGGCGTAGCGACGTGGCCTGAATACCGCCGCCAAGGGATGGTCGGCAAGCTGCTGCGCCACGCGCTGCGAACGATGCGGGAGAACGGACAGACCATTTCCATGCTGGCCCCGTTTTCTTTTCCTTTTTACCGCCGCTATGGCTGGGAAAGCTTCACCGAGTACCGCAAATACGAAATCGAGACGGACAAGCTGGCCGGGGTGTTTGCGCCGGGCGAAGGGACGGTGGAGCGGGTTCCTCTCGAGCCGGAAACGGTCGGACCGGTGTACGAGGCCTACGCCAAAACGTTTAACGGCATGCTGAAGCGCGACGATACGTATTGGCGCGAACGCATGTTCAAGCCGAAGAAGGGGACGGCCGCCGTATACCGCAATGCCGCCGGACATTCGCGCGGTTACGTGTTTTATCAGGTGCGCGACAAGGTGTTCAAAGTGCACGAGCTGGTGTGGCTTGACGAAGAGGCACGCTCGGCCTTATGGAAATTTATCGCCGATCACGATTCGATGATGGAGCGCGTCGAGCTGCAAGCGCCAAAAGACGACAGGCTGCCGTTCCTGCTGCCGAATCCGCGCTTCAAGCAGGAAACCGTGCCCTATTTCATGGCCCGCATCGTGGATGTGGCCGCATTTGCCGCACAATATCCGTTCCTGCCCGGGGCCGCGGACGTCTTCACGCTGCGCGTGCGGGACGAGCACGCCGACTGGAACGACGGTGCTTTCCAGCTGCGCATCGGCGCTGACGGACAAGCCGGCATACGGCGGCTCGGCGGCGACGAAGCAGAAGCCCTGACAGGGGCAGGCTATGAACTGCAGCTGTCGATTCAGACGCTGTCGGCGCTGCTTGTCGGCAGCGCGGAGGCGCAGTGGCTGCACGCCATCGGCCGCATCGCCGGCAGCGCCGAAGCGGTGCAGGCGCTCGCCGCCCGCATGCCGCGGCAAACGGCGTATTTGGCCGATTTTTTCTGAGCGGCGGGCAGCTGCCGGTTTCGGACAACTTCCCGGTCTAAAGTCTAGGTTGCGTTACCGCCTGCGGTCCGTTCCGGCCGTTTGCGTTCTTCGCTACAATGGCAAATAGAAGCGAAGAACGAAAGGGACGATGACCATGACGTTATTGACGAGAGCGATGGACCGGACGAAAGCGCCGCAGGAGCCATGGAAAGAGAGCGTAGGGGATCCGCATGATGCGATCTCCGCCGAGCTCGCCACCCTGGAAAACGAGATGGAGCACGTCGAACGGACGGCGGCGGCAATGATCGGCACCGAGCGCGAGCTGCTGGGCCAGCTCGAGGAAGCCGCCTTCCTCTCCGGCGAGCTGGGGCTGCGCGCCATTCAGGCGACTGAGGAAGGCCGCGATTACGTAGCGAAGCAAATGCTGGAGGAGAAAGGGCATTACGACGCCATCGTCGCCGAAGTCCGCCACCGCTATCAGGAGGCGCGGGCGCGCGTGCAGGAACTCGTAGAGAAGCTGTACGGCTTGAAGGAACAGGCGTTTGAGCTGCGGAAAAAGCTCGGGCCGCCGCTAAATTAAGCTTTGATGCGGCTCGTCCGGATATGATATGCTAGGAAAGGTTTGTTTCGGAGCTGGACAAAAGCAAGCCATACGGCGCAAACCGCTGCGCCGGATGGCTTTTGCGCACCTATAAGGGACATTATCGCCGAGCTGGGGAACGGGAGGTGCCGACGATGGGCGATGACAAAAGCAAACGAAACCGCAACACAGCCCTGATTTTGATCGGCACCGGCGTGTTTTTGCTGGTGCAGCACAAGCTCGGCTTTTTCGGCGTCATCGCAGCGCTGTTCATTGTGCTTGGCGTGCGGGAACTGCGCAGGCGCCCGTCGAAGCGGGGCTACGTATTTATCGGTCTCGGCGCCATCATGCTGCTAGGGGACAAACTGTCGTTCCTCCTCGCGATCGTGCTTATCTCTCTCGGGTATTTTTATATCAAGTCGAAGCGGCTGCACCGCGACGAAACGTATTTCCAGAAACAATCGCTCGTCGACAGCATCCGCTGGGGGCAAGAGCCGTGGGTGCTGCGGGGCGTCGGCATTTGGCACGTCATCGGCGAATTTCATATGGATTTATCGCTCGCCATTTTGGAGAGTAAAGAAACGACTGTCGTCGTGCAAGGTTTGGTAGGCGACGTCGATATTATCGTCCCCGAAGATATCGGCGTCAGCGTGACGGCTGCGGCGACGTTCGGGCAAATCCGCGTGGCGCGCGAGCTCGAGTCCGGGCTCATGAACAAGCTCGTCTGGCAGTCGCCCAATTACCATGTCAGTGAGCATAAGGTGAAACTTGTCGTATCGTATCTCGTAGGAGATATCGATATTAAAATTTTGTAGACGGCGGCGCCGAGCAGGCGCGAAAGAGGTGATGGAGCTTGCCAGACATGCCACGGGATAACAAGAAGCTGACCAACCTGATCTGGCGCAGCATGAGCGAAGCGATTGTGCTCAGTCTCATCATCTTGGCCGTTGTCGTCTACGTGCTGTTCGTATACGGCTATATCGATCAATCGGCGCTTACCTGGACCCGGCTCGTCGGCGTAGGCTTCGCGCTAATGGTGCTCGTGGCCGGCATGGGCGCAGCGTACGGCTACTGGCATGCCAGCCGCGTCAAACGCCGGCTCGACCCGCTGCAGGACACGATGCTGCTCTTGGAAAAAGGGAATTTTTCCCGTCCGGTGCCCGATCTCGGTCTTGACGAAATCGGCCGGCTCGGCGAGCAGCTGAACCGCATCATGAAGAAGTGGGAAGAGCAGGTGACGTCGTTGCAGCGGCTTTCCACCGACAACGCGGAGCTTGCGGAGAAGGCCCGCTATTCGGCGGTTGTGGAGGAGCGGCAGCGGCTTGCGCGCGAGCTGCACGACGCCGTCAGCCAGCAGCTGTTCGCGATCTCGATGACGGCGACGGCGGTCGGCCGGACGCTGGACAGAGATTTTGAGAAGTCGAAGCGGCAAATTCACCTCATCGAAGAAATGGCGGCCGTCGCCCAGTCGGAGATGCGCGCTCTGCTGCTTCACCTGCGGCCCGTTCATCTCGAAGGCAAACGGCTGTCGGAAGGGCTTGCCGAGCTGCTGCAGGAGCTGCGCGCCAAAGTGCCGATGGAAATTACGTGGGATATGGATGAAGATTTGCGGCTGCCGCGCGGCATCGAGGACCATCTGTTCCGCATCGTGCAGGAGGCGATGTCGAACGCGCTGCGCCACTCCAAGGCGTCGAGGCTCGAGGTCAAGCTGCAGCAGCGTCCGGACGCGGCGCGGCTGACGATACGCGACGACGGCGTCGGCTTCGATCTCGAAGCGAAGAAGCATACGTCGTACGGCCTCGTCTCGATGAAGGAGCGGGTGAGCGAGATCGGCGGCTCCCTGCACATAGTGACCGCCCCGGAAAAAGGAACCCGCATCGACATCCGCGTGCCGATTATGGCGGCGCACGGCGCCGGTCACGGCGCGGAAGCGGCGGGAAGCGAATGGACGGCGGAATAACCGCGGTGAAGGAGGAACGATGCGATGGATGACGTGAACATCAAAGTGCTGCTTGTCGACGATCATGAAATGGTGCGGATCGGGCTCGCCGCCGTGCTCGGCACGGAGGAAGGCATCGAAGTGGTCGGCGAGGCGTCGAACGGGCAAGAGGGTATTCGGCTCGCGCTGGAATACCGCCCCGACGTCGTGCTGATGGACCTCGTCATGGAAGGCATGGACGGCATCGAGACGACGAAAAGGCTGCTGCAGCAGCACCCCGACTGCAAAGTGATCGTGCTGACGAGCTTTCTCGACGACGAGAAAATGTACCCGGTGCTCGAGGCCGGCGCCTTCAGCTATTTGCTGAAAACGTCGCGCGCATCGGAAATCGCGCAGGCGATACGGGCTGCGGCCAAAGGCCAGTCGGTGCTTGAATCGCAGGTTGCCTCCAAGCTGATGAACCGGTTCCGCCAGCCGAAGCCGGCGGCAGCGCCGCACGAGGAACTGACCGAGCGCGAGATGGAAGTGCTGAAGCTGATCGCTTCCGGCAAGTCGAACCAGGAAGTGGCTGACGAGCTGTTCATCGGCATCAAGACGGTCAAGTTTCACGTAACGAACGTGCTCGCCAAGCTCGGCGTCGAGGATCGGACGCAGGCTGCGATTTACGCCTTCAAGCACGGGCTCGTCGAATAAACGCGGCAACGCGAAAAAAGCCTGAAAGCGCGGCAACCGTGCTTTCAGGCTTTTTGCCGGTCATATTGCGGCATACACCCGGTAGGCGCCGGTCATGTTGGCATAACGAAGCTGCCACGGCTGCTGCTCTTCGCGGCTGGCGGCCCGCTGCGGCAAGTAGTCCGCGTTATAACCTTGGTCGCGGAACCGGCCGTAAGGACTGTAGGGCCGCGAATACGCGCTGCGGCCAAACGGGCTCGGCACGGGCGCTTGGCCGGTTTGGCGACCGGCCTGCCGCTCGGCCTCCGGCTCCGCCGGGGGCGCATGATGCGCCGACTCTTCTTCGCCGACCGGCTCTTGCGCAGGCCGCAGCGGCACTACGCGCGAAGGTGCGGGCGCCGGAGCGGGCAAATAACGCATGAACATATCGTATAATGGCTGGGAACTTCCTTGCCGGATACTCTTTGTTCTCGCTACGGCATGTATTTTGTACAAGCCGTCATTCACGGCGTATTGCCGCTGCACGTAGGTGGGGACGGTAACATACATACATCTCACCTGCCTCGTATACTGCATCTTACTTGTATTATATGACGGTGCGGAAATATTTTACTATAGGGCTGACGTACCGCTCCGAGCGGATTCGTGCGGCATATGCTGTACTATCTATCTTATGTGCGGAGGCGAGCGGCACATGATTCGCAAGCGCATTCCTTCCGTGGACGATGCGGCCATTTATCGTCTGGTCGTACGCCAACTGCTGCCGTTTACCCGGGTGAACGCGCCGCATACGCAGACCAGCTTCCCTTCCGTGCGGCAGCGGCTGAACAAGAACGACTTCACGTTCGTCGCCGCCGACGAGCGGCGCGCAGCGTACGGATTCATAACGGGGCATTGCCGGCAGCAACGGCTGCTCATCGACATGCTCGCTCTGGACGATCGGCACCAGGGGCGCGGTCTCGGCAAGCTGCTCATGAACTCGGCAGAAAAGCACGGGCGCAGCCTGGGCTGCCGCGAGGCGTTTCTGTATGTGGACATATCGAACCCGCGCGCGCAGCATTTTTACTTGCGGCAAGGTTATGACGTCGACTACTACGAGCCGTCGGTAAGCTGCTACCGCATGAGCAAACGGTTCTTCTGAAGGTAAGAAGAACGGCCCAGGCCGTTCTCGCACGGAATCAGCCCAAGTATTTTCTGTCGGAATGAAAAAAGCTGTGATGCCCTGCGTGCGCATCACAGCTTTTTTACCGATTCGGAATCGTTCACACGAGCAAAATTAATGCGCCGATCGACGAGACGTCGAATGCGACCGGTGCGCCGTAGCCGTACTCGTAGGAAGGCCCGGCGGCCTGCTGCGGGGCGGCGACGAGCGGAGCGTTTTTCCCGGCGGACGGCGCTTTTTTCAGCGCATGGATTTTGGCGCCCGTCTTCGCTTTTTTCCGCATCGTAATCGTTTGCTCGGCCGGCGGCACTGCCGCTATGTGCTCGTTCAGGAACAGCTTGCTGCCCTGGACGCGGCTTAAGATGCCTGTCACTTCCGTACCGTCCGTCAAATAGATGAGCACCGGTTTGCCGTAATGGGGCCGGCACGTTGCCGCCGTTACCGGATGGATGCGTTGCATGAAGTTCACCTCCGAATGAGTCCATTCTTCTATACCATATGTGCGTTCGCCCTTATGCGTTTGGGCATGAGCCCGGCAAAACGGGCTTTTTCTCTACATCGGAGTTTGCGCCCATAGGCGGTCCAACTTGAATCGCAGACATAATTTGGTTATGCTATGCGTATAGGCCAGCTACATTAATTATGGAAAGAGCGATGACACGATGACTGGAGCCGTATTTCTACTATTCGGTGCTACCGGCGACTTGGCGAAACGAAAACTGTTTCCCGCCATATACAGCCTGTACCGGGAAGGCAAGCTGAACGACCGATTTGCAGTCGTCGGACTCGCGCGCCGGCCGCGCACGAACGAGCAGTTCAGGCAAGACGTCCTCGACTCGATACAGGAATTCGCCCGCTACAAGGCCGATGACGACGCCGGGTGGGCAAGCTTCGCCGAGCATTTCAGCTATATGTCCCTCGATATTCACGATGTGAACGGCTTTCATCAGCTGCGCGCGCTGACCGAAGAGCTGGACCGCAAGTTCGACACCGGCGGCAACCGGCTGTTTTACTTGGCGCTTGCGCCGGAGCTGTTCGGCGATGTGTCGTTCAACTTGCGCGAAGGCGGGCTGCTGGACACGTCCGGCTACCATAGGCTCGTCATCGAAAAGCCGTTCGGCTACGACCTGCCCTCGGCGGAGAAGCTGAATACGCAGCTGCGGCAAGTGTTCGAGGAGAAGGACATATACCGGATCGACCATTATCTCGGCAAGGAAATGGTGCAGAACATCGAATTCGTCCGATTCGCGAACGCGTTCTTCGAGCCGATATGGAACAACAAGTATATTGCCAACGTGCAAATTACGCTCAGCGAAACGGTCGGCGTCGAGGAGCGCGGCGGCTACTACGATAAGTCGGGCGCACTGCGCGATATGGCGCAAAACCATATGCTGCAAATGCTGACGATGATGGCGATGGAGCCGCCAAGCCGGCTCCACCCGGAGGACATCCGCGACGAGAAAGTGAAGGTGCTGCGCTCGCTGCGCCCGTTCGCTTCCGCTGCCGACGTGCGGGCGAACGTAGTGCGGGGGCAGTATGCCGCAGGGGAGTTCAAGGGCAAAACGCTGCCGGCGTACCGCGCCGAACCGTCCGTCGCACCGGAGTCGACGACCGAGACGTTTTTCGCCGCACGCGTGTACGTCGACAATTTCCGCTGGGCCGGCGTGCCGTTTTATGTGCGCACGGGCAAGCGGCTGCCGGTCAAGACGACGGAGATCGTCGTCGAGTTCAAGAACGTGCCGGACAACGTGTACTTGTCGCGCAAGCATACCCTCGAGCCGAACTTGCTTGTGTTCCGCATCAATCCGCTCGAAGGCATCTATATGAAAATGAACGCCAAACAGCCGGGCTCCGAAGGCGTGCTCGTGCCTGTGGCGCTCGACTTGTGCCAGAGCAGCAAAGTGGGCATCAATACGCCGGAGGCGTACGAGCGGCTGCTCTACGATGCGACGCGCGGCGATTCGACGTATTTCACCAGGTGGGACGAAGTGGCGCACGCCTGGCAGTACGTTGACCAGATTGCGGCGGCGTGGGCCGAACTGGGAGCCGAGGATCTCGTGCTCTACCCGGCCGGCTCGTGGGGACCGCAGCGGGCGCAGGAGCTGCTCGCCGAGAACGGGTTCCGCTGGTGGCCGGTGAACGGCCAGCACGAGGGCGAGGTCGAGTGGGAGACAGGCACGAAGGCCGAGGCCAAAGTGCTCCGGTAAGCCGATAGGAGGTGGAGCGGTGTACCGCTTGTACGATATTTCGATGACGATTCACGAAGGCATGCAGGTTTATAAAAACAAGGAAGAAAAGAAGCCGAAAATTTGGGCGCGCCAAGATTTCACGAACGCGAAAACGCACGAGTCGCAGCTGTCGATGGACGTTCATGCCGGGACGCATCTTGACGCAGCGCTGCATATGATTCCGAACGGGGCGACGATCGAGTCGATTCCGCTGGAGCGGCTCGTCGGTCCGGCGCGGGTGCTGGACCTTACGGATGTCGCGGAAGCGGTCACGCGTGCCGATCTCGAACGCTGGGCGGTACAGGCGGGGGAATGGATCCTGCTGAAGACGCGCAACTCGTTTTCGGAGCAGTTCGATCCGAATTTCGTCTATCTCGCGGCGGACGGCGCGCAGTATGCGAAAGAGCTGAAGCTGCGCGGCATCGGCACGGACGGACTCGGCATCGAGCGCGCCCAGCCCGACTATGCGACGCACAAGACGCTGCTTGAGAACGACATATGCATCGTCGAGGGGCTTCGCCTCAAAAACGTGCCGGCGGGCTCTTACTTTATGGTCATTGCCCCGCTCAAGCTGACCGGCATCGACGCTGCGCCGGCGCGCGCGTTTTTGATCGGAAGCTGAATCGGCGCCCATTGACTGAAAAAAGTCACCTTCATCCGGAAGCTCGTTCATCCGGGTTAAGGTGACTTTTTTTGCGTAAGGATGCCGATGCGTTCGTCCAGGCCGATCATCGGGCACGAGTAGCACGGTTTGCCGTCGCCCGGCAATTGATACTTCAGGCAGCACGTGCGGCGGATGCGCAGCTCGCGGCCAGGATGGAGCGGATCGTCGAACGAGCCGCCGGAAGCGAGGTGGAACGGGGAGCCGCGAGCGGTAAGGCGGGCGTAGTCGCCCTCGATGCGGGCGCGCTCCTCCGGCGTTTCGGCTTGGCGCGCCCATTCCGTGTAGCCGTGATGCAAGTAAATGAATACGTTCTCCCAGGCAACCGGCATCGGCAGTCCGGAGCGGAATGAGACGGATTCCAGCAGCAGGCGGACATGGCCGTTCGCGATATCGGCCAGCCAGCGGTCGCGGGCATCGGCGCGCGCATCCGGACCGGCAGGAAGCGGCTGTGCCGGAGCGCCGCGGAGCAGCAGCGCAGGCGGGCCGTTCTCCGGCTTGACGAGACGGACGTTGGCGAGATCCATATCGACAATGCTGTTGCCGACGGACAGCAGGCGCCATGCGGCGGTCAGCATGCGGGCGTACGTTTTGACGAACAGCGAGGCGGCGACTGAAGTGCGGTCGGCACCGAGCTCGCGCTTCCAGATGCGAAGCAGCTCATCCATCTCCAGCGGCGCGAGAAGACGGTCCATCTGCCAGGCGCGGTCTGAAGGGTCCGGGGCGAAGGCGGCAGGCACGTCCGGAAACATGCGGTATGGGGCGGCGAGCGCCATGAGCCGTTCATTTTTATGCATGGACCGGCACCGCCGCCTGACGCTCTTGCGCCCGCCGCGCCTGGCTGGCCGGGATGCAGAGCGGCGTGCCGTACAGCGGGTCGGGGATGATGTGCGCATCTAGCTCGAAAACGTTTCGGATCAGCTCGGCGTTCACAATGTCGCCGGGAGCCCCTTGCGCGTAAATGCCGCGGTCCTTGACGGCGACAAGGTGGTGGGCGTAGCGGCACGCCAAATTCATATCGTGCAGCACCATAACGACGGTGCGGCCTTCCCGCTCGTTCAGCGTGTAGAGCAGATCGAGAATTTCGATTTGGTGCGTCAGATCCAGGTAAGTCGTCGGCTCGTCGAGCAGCACCGTGGCGGTGCCTTGCGCCAGCGTCATGGCAATCCACGCCCGCTGCCGTTGTCCGCCCGACAGCGCATCGACAGGCCGCTCGGCGAGCGGCGTCATGCCCGTCGCTTCCAGCGCGGCGCGCACGGCCCGCTCATCGGCTTCCGACCATTGCTGCAGCCAGCTTTGATACGGGTAACGTCCCTGCTTGACGAGCTGCAGCACCGTGATGCCTTCCGGCGCGACCGGGCCTTGCGGCAGCATCGCCAGCTTGCGGGCTACTTCCTTGGTAGACGTGTGCGCGATGTCTTTGCCGTCCAACAGGACGGCGCCGGCCTCCGGTTTCATGAGCCGCGCCAAAGCCCGCAGCAGCGTCGATTTGCCGCTTCCGTTGGCGCCGATCAGGACGGTAATGCGCCCTTCCGGCACGGCGAAATCGAGATTGTCGATAATGAGCTGTCGCCCGTAAGCGAGCGATAAATTGCTTGCGGTTAGCTTCGTCATGGGGATGATCTCCTTCTGCGCAGCAAATAGATGAAGAACGGGGCTCCGATTGCCGCCGTAAATACGCCCGCCGGAATTTCCGTCGGCATGAACACGGTGCGGGCGGCGAGATCCGCGGCGAGCATCAGCAGCCCGCCGCAAAGCGCCGCAACCGGCAGTGCCGCGCCGAAGGCGGGGCCGACGAGCCTGCGCGCCATGTGCGGGGCCATAAGCCCGATGAAGGCGATGCCGCCGGCCAGTGCCACGGCCGATCCCGCCAAGGCCACGCTCAGTGCCAGCAGCGCCAGCCGCTGCAGCTGCAGCCGGCTGCCGAGGCCGACGGCGATATCGTCGCCGAGCTGCTGCGCGCTTACTTGCCGGGCAAGGACGAAGGCGAGCGCCAAACCGGCCGCCGTCCATGGCAGCAGCGTGAGCACACCGCTCCACGCCGCGCCGTATACGCTGCCGGTCAGCCAGACGAGCGCCTGACCCGCGATGCGAAGCGGGCTGGCGATGACCATTACGGAAGTGATGGCGCTGAGCGCCGACGATAGCCCGATGCCGACAAGCACGAGCCGCAGCGGAGTGACGCCGCGCTTCCAGGCGAGCACGTAAATGAGCAGCGCTGCCGCCGCGGCACCGCAAATGGCCGCAAGCGGCAGCCAGCGAACGCTAGCGGCGCCCCCTGTCAGCGCGATCAAGGATGTGGCCGCTACGGCGGCGCCGTTCGTAATCCCAACCAGATCCGGCGAAGCGAGCGGGTTGCGAATCATGCCCTGCACGATTGCGCCGGAAGCGGCCAGCGAAGCGCCGACGAGCAGGCTGAGCGCGATGCGCGGCAAACGGAATTGGAACACGACCGTCTTATGCACTTCTTGTCCTTGTCCGGCGAACACTTTCAGGACGTCGAGCGGATGAATGCGCATTGTGCCGATCCCTGCGCTGAACAGTACCATGAGTATGATGGCGGCGGCCAGGACGATGGCGGCCAGGACGGCGCGTTTATCCAGCAGGGCCGACGCTGGCAGGCGTCTTGAACGCAGTGCAGTATATCGGGAGCCGCTTGCTTTTTTTTCTGCCGCAAGATGTTTACTCCGCATAGCGGCCCCTCCTCGCAATCAGCACAAAAAACGGCACGCCGATAATCGCCGTCAGCACGCCGACGGGAACTTCGCTCGGCATGAGCAAAAAACGCGAGCCGAGATCGGCGGCGACGAGCAATATCGCGCCGAGGACGGCGCAGTACGGGAGCAGCCAGTGATGATCGCGTCCGACGAGGTGGCGCGCGATGTGCGGGATGACGATGCCGATGAAGCCGATCGGACCGGCCACCGCTACCGCGCCGCCGGCAAGAACGACGACGGCTGCCGCCGCAACGAGCTTGACTGCCGCCGTCCGTTGGCCAAGGCTCACGGCGACGTCTTCCCCCATGGCCAGCACGTTGAGCGGCGAGGCCAAAGCGAACGCGGCAACGAAACCGACCGCAATATAAGGAAGCACCGCAGTCAGCATCGCGAGCTCGCGGCCGGCAACCGAACCGACGAGCCAGAACAGCACTTGATCGAGCGCTTTGTCGCTGCCGAGCAGCACCCCCGACGTAAGCGACGAAGCGAAGGCGGCGATGGCGGCGCCGGCCAGCGTCATATTGACGGGGGCCGGTCCGGCGCGTCCGCCGGAGCCGAGAGCATACACGGCGGCGGCGCTTAGCGCGGCGCCGGCGAAGGCGATCCACACCGACTGTCCGAGTCCGGGGAAGCCGAACAAAGCGACCGCGACGACGAGCGCCAGGCCGGCGCCGGCGTTGACGCCGAACAAGCTCGGCGAGGCGAGCGGATTACGCGTGAGCGCTTGCATGAGCGCACCGGCGACGGCCAGCGCCGCGCCGACGACGGCGGCGATAGCCGCGCGCGGGACGCGCGACGTACGGATGATGAGGTGCGCGTCACTGCCGTCAAAAGCGCTGAACGCGCTTTGCAGCGTGCTCAAGCCGTATGCTTTAGCTCCGAACATGACGCTGGCCGTCATGCAGACGGCAAGGAACGCGACGCTCAGCAGGAGCACGGCGATTTTATAAGAGGGTCGATCGAGTAGCGCAACCATGCCAATTTTTCTCCCGTAGCTTTTCCGATACCAGTAATTAACGAATCGTTACTATCGTAAAGGAATCGCTCGGCGGTTGTCAATGATTTTGAGAATCATTATCATAAAAATGAGAACAATTTTCAAGGTATGTACCGCGATGATGGCGTCATTAATGTAATGCGTATGAAGGTGCAATCGATATGACCCAGTCGATTCACGATGGACCATAGCAGAAAATTCGAGAATGAACGCGGTTGGCTGCTCCGCCCTTTGCTCCAAGTGCATATGGGGCAACAGCAGCGCGCCTTAGTGCGCCTCATGCCGCTGCAGTTGCTTTCAGAGCAGTTGCCGCAACTTGCGCGATGCGCTCAAAATTTTACGGCACAAGCTGTTGACACCGGCCGCAGCAGCTGCTATATTATGGCTGTTACCGATATTGATAATCATTATCAATAAAAAATTGTCTGTATATGCTGAAGGGGGAATATCGATTCATGTTTCGTCTCCACGCCCGACCCGTTTCCACGCTCCGCCATTTGATCCGCCCGACTGCGCTCATTACGCTGCTGTTCGCCGCCGCGCTGGCCATATCGGCTTGCGGCGCCGCAGGTTCGTCCGGCGCTTCGTCTTCGAGCAGCGCCGGTACTAGCGGCCAGACGCCGAATTCTTCCGCCGCCGACGCGACCCGCACCGTGAAGCACGCCATGGGCGAAACGCAGGTGCCCGCGCAGCCTAAAAAGATCGTCATCCTGACGAACGAAGGTACGGAGGCGCTGCTTGCGCTCGGTATAAAGCCGGTCGGCGCGGTGCAGTCGTGGACCGGCAATCCGTGGTATGCCCACCTGCAGAAAGATATGGAGGGCGTCACCGTCGTCGGCAAAGAAGGCGAGCCGAATCTGGAGGCGATCGCCGCGCTGAAGCCGGACCTCATCATCGGCAACAAAATGCGCCATGAGAAAATTTACGAGCATTTGAAAGCGATCGCGCCTACCGTTTTTTCGGAAACGCTGCGCGGGCAATGGAAAGACAATTTCAAGCTGTATGCCGATACCGTGAACCGGAAAGCCGAGGGCGACAAAGTGATCGCCGATTTCGACAAGCGTGCGGCGGACATTAGCCAAAAGCTCGGCGACCGCATGAACACGAAAGTGTCGCTCGTTCGTTTCATGCCCGGCGACACGCGCATTTATTACAAGGATACGTTCTCTGGCATCATCCTCGATCAGATCGGACTCAAGCGGCCCGACTCGCAAAACAAGAACGAATTCGCCGCCACGAAGCTGTCGAAGGAACGCATTCCGGAAATGGACGGGGACATTATTTTTTACTTCACATACGAGACCGGCAACGGCGAAGCGAGCAAGCTCGAAGAGCAGTGGACCAAAGACCCGCTGTGGCTCAATTTGTCCGCCGTCAAAGCAGGAAAGGCGTACCGCGTCGACGAC
>NZ_JXAK01000090.1 GCF_000829455.1 Gordoniibacillus kamchatkensis | reverse complement strand
CAGCAGGCGGCAGCGGCTGAAGCTGCGGCGGAGCGGCAGCAGTTGACCAGCGAAGCGCGAGCAGCTGCAGCGCGAGTATCAGCATGCGCTGCGGCAAATCGCCGATCTCGACGAGCGGCTGCAGAAGCTGCGGGCCGAAGCGGAACTTGCGGAGGCACGGGAGCAGAGCGCGCGCAGCGCCGTCGAGAGCGGGCTGAGCGAGGAGGCGCTGCTGCTAAAGCTTGAGGAAGAGCGAGAGCTGCTGCAGCTCGAGTGGGAAGATCGGACGGCCGAACTGCAGCAAGCCGCCGACCGCCGGCAACGCGAGCTGGTGCGCGAAGTGGAGCGGCTGCAGGAGGAGCTTGCCGCTTTTGCGGAAAGCGCTGCGGCCGGAGAGCCGGACGCGCGCTTGCAGGAAGAGCTGGATACGCTGCGCCGCGACTACCGCCAGCTGCAGGACGAATACGCCAAGCTGCAGACCGAATTCAACGAATGGATCGAGCTCGAGCTCGGCGAGCAAGGCCGATGACGGGAGCGGGGCTGCGGCTATGAACGGACTTGATTGGGTTTTGCTCGCCGTCGTGCTCGGGGGCTTGGTGCTCGGATACTCGCGCGGCTTTATCGGCCAGATCGTTTCTTTCGCCGGGCTGTTCGTCGCCTACATTGTGGCCTATAAGTTTTACGGCGATCTGGCTCCGATCGTGAAAAACACGATCGCTCTGCCATCCGCACAGACGTACCAGAAATACGAGTTTTTCGCCAAAACGTTGAATCTAGAAACGTATATCGTTAACGCCATCTCGTTCGCTCTGCTGTTTTTCGGCGTCAAGCTCGCCTTGGTCGTAGCCGGCCATGCGCTCAACTTCATCGCCAAGGCACCGGGCCTTAATCTGGTCAACCGTTCCGCCGGAGCGCTTCTCGGGTTAGCCGAGGCGGCTCTGATCGTCGTCGTCGGCGTCAATGTCATGACGATACTGCCGTCGGACCCGATTCAGAGCCTGCTTCAGCACTCCATGCTGGCTCCTTACGCGCTGGACGGTTTTCCCGCCATTGCCGGCAAATTGCGGCACTTATGGGAAACAACTTCCGGAGGCTCGATCGTCTAATTTCCCGGAACCCCCTGTTGGCTGGTCTCGCCATGCAAAAACAGCCCCGCCGCTGTCGTCAGCGATGGGGCTGTTGGTTTGATACGAATCGTTTTGATTAGTCCACGACGAGCTTCGAAACCATGTTGGCATGGCCTTGGCCGCACGGGATCATGCAGCGGATTTCGAACGAGCCGGCTTTGTCCGGAGTGAATGTCGCCGTTTTGTTGTTGGTGTCCAGCTTCACGTTAAAGTCTTTCAGCGTCGCGCTGTGCATGCCTTGCTTCGAATCGAACGTAATCGTGACCGGCTGGCCTTTTTTGACGTGATATTCGGGTTGGTTGAACTGCCAGTTCGTCGCCTCGATTTTCACTTGCTGCGCGTTCGGGTCCGGTGCGGCGCTTGGGCTCGGCGCGGAATTTTGGTTGCTGCCGCAGGCGGCAAGCCCGAGTGCCAGCGCGATGACGCCCAAAATTACGATCAGTTTTTTCATATGACGAATTCCCCCGTTCAGAACGATGGTTAACAGCTACGTTTTCATCATAGCGCATACTGCTGGTAAATTCAGTGACAAATCGTTGACAACATCCTAAAGGGAATTGCCGCTCATGGAGAAACGCAAAAAATCCATCGGCGGCCGTGGGCCGTCGATGGATTTTTTGCTGCATAAGGCTGACTCCGCTACGGTTAACGCGCACGTCCCAAAGGACGGCGTAAACCGTTTATCCTCACATGGCGTTAAGTTGCGCGTTCGTTCCGGTTGTCGCTGAACGGCGTCGAAACCGGGATGAACAAGTCGATGATGCCGATCACGAGAGCGGCCAAAATCGCGCCGATAAACGTTGTCGACACTCCACTGACGATGAACTGCGCCAGCCAGATGACGAGCGCGGATACGAGAAAACCGACGATGCCGCGGCCGAACGGCGTAACCCGCTTGCCGAATATCGCCTCAATAATCCATCCCGCCGCCGCGATGACGAGTGCCAGGAAGAAAGCGCTCCAGAAGCCGCCGACTGTAAAGGTCGGAACGATCCAACCTACCACCAGCAATACCAATGCCGACACAATAAACCTGACCAAGTGACCAAGAAAATGCATCGCGGTACCTCCTCTTCTTTAGGATCGGGTGCTACCCAACGAAAGAAGCTGATGCGGCAAGCGGCTCGCGGGAACGGAAGTCCCAGGCCTTTTGCGGGCAGCGCGTCGACGATGGGTGCACCCAATAGAATGTGCCAACTGCGGTACTCCTATGAAAGGAACTTTCCGCCAGCGGTCAATATGCCGCGCCGCACGGACCAATTCGGCTTTTGCAGCCCGCCCCCGAACATTGGCCCAAACCGGCACCGTCCGGAAAAAACGGGTGCAACTCATACTCTCATTCGCTTTCCGGCCCGACCGTTGGTTATAATAGAGACGATTGCATTCGCCCCGGGAGGCTGGAGAAGTTGAACGAAAAGATCATTAAGACGCTCGAATACGAGAAAATTCTTCATAGATTGACCAATTATGCGGCGACGACGCTCGGCAAGGAGCAGACCCAAGCGCTGCGCCCTTCGGGCGACCTCGAAGAGGTGAAGCGGCGCCTTAAAGCGACGGACGAGGCCGCGAACGTCGACCGCCTGAAGGGCGGAGCGCCGTTCGGCGGCATCCGCGATATTCGGCCGGCGCTGCACCGGGCGAGAGTGGGCGGCATGCTGAACCCGTCCGAGCTGCTCGATATTGCGACGACGTCGAACGGCTCGCGCCGCTCAAAAAATTTCTTATCGCCATGAACGAAGAATTCGCGATCCCGACGCTGCTCACGCTGGCGGAAGGGCTTAGCGAACAGAAGCCGCTTGAGGACAAGATCAAAAGCTGCATCGACGACAATGCCGCGGTTCTCGACCAGGCTAGTCCGGAGCTGGCCCGCATCCGCCACGAGCTGCGCAGCGGGGAAGCGCGCGTGCGCGAGAAGCTCGAGCAAATGATCCGCAACCCCTCGGTACAAAAAATGCTGCAGGACGCCCTCGTCACGATCCGCGGCGACCGGTATGTCATTCCGGTCAAGTCGGAGTACCGGGCTCATTTCGGCGGACTGATTCACGACCAGTCGGCTTCCGGCGCGACGCTGTTCATCGAGCCCGAATCGGTCGTGGCGCTGAACAACAAGCTCAAAGAGCTGCGCATGAAAGAGGAGGCCGAGGTCGAGAAAATTCTCCGCATGCTTTCCGCCGCCGTCGCCGAAGCCGCGGACGAGCTGCTTGCCGACACGGACCTGCTCGGGCTGCTCGATTTTCATTTTGCCAAAGCCGGTCTCGCCCGCGAGCTGAAAGCGACGCTGCCGATCATGAACGACCGCGGCTTCCTCAAAATCAAGCGCGGCCGCCATCCGCTCATCGCTCCCGAGAACGTCGTGCCGCTCGACATCGAGCTCGGCAACCAGTATACGACCATCATCGTGACAGGCCCGAACACCGGCGGCAAAACCGTCTCGCTCAAAACGGTCGGCCTGCTCAGCCTGATGGCCATGTCCGGCTTGTTCGTCCCTGCCGAGGAAGGGTCGCAGCTGTGCGTGTTCGACGCGATCTATGCCGATATCGGCGACGAGCAGAGCATCGAGCAGAATCTGAGTACGTTCTCGAGCCACATGACGAACATTATCGGCATCCTGCGCGATATGACGCCGAAAAGCCTCGTTCTGCTCGACGAACTTGGCGCCGGCACGGACCCGGCGGAAGGGTCGGCGCTCGCCATCGCCATTCTCGATTACATTCACCGCATGGGCTGCCGCATCATCGCAACGACGCACTACCCGGAGCTGAAAGCTTACGCTTTCGAGAAAAAAGGGACGATCAACGCCTCGATGGAATTCGACATCGCTACGCTGAGCCCGACGTACCGGCTGCTTGTCGGCGTGCCGGGGCGAAGCAACGCTTTCGCCATCGCCGAGCGGCTCGGGCTTATGCGGCCGATTATCGAAGCGGCGCGGGGCCAAGTCGGCGAAGAGGATCAGCGCGTAGAGTCGATGATTGCGACGCTGGAGGAAAACCGCCTGACCGCCGAGCAGGAGCGGCATGAGGCCGAGCGACTGCGGCGCGAAGCCAGTCAGCTGCGGGCCGAGCTGCAGCGCGAGCGCAGCAAATTCGACGAGCAGCGCGACAAGCTGCTGGAGAAAGCCGAGCGCGAAGGGCGGGAGGCGGTGGCGAAAGCGCGGCGCGAAGCGGATGAAGTGATCGCCGAGCTGCGGCGCATGGCGCTCGAAGAGCGAGGCGGCTTCAAGGAGCATAAGCTGACCGAAGCGCGTCGCCGGCTCGAACAGGCGGAGCCGCAGCTGCGCAAACAGCGGGGCTTGGCTGCGGACGGAGCCAGAAGGAAGGCGGCGGACGTGCAGCCGGGCGACGAAGTGCGGGTCGTGCATCTCGGCCAGAGGGGGCACGTCGTCGAGCTGTCTGGGGACGCGGAAGCGATCGTACAGATGGGCATTATGAAAATGAAGGTGCGCCGCGACCAGCTCGAGCCGGTTGGGGAAGCCGCGGCCAAGCCGAAGCCGGTGCAGCGCACGGCGACGACGGTGAAGCGCACCCGGGACGAGAACGCGCGGACGGAGCTGGACATGCGCGGCATGAATTTGGAGGAAGCGCTGATCGAAGCCGATCGGTTCCTCGACGAGTCGTTTTTGTCGAATCTCGGTCAGGTGTACCTGATTCACGGCAAGGGGACCGGCATTTTGCGCTCGGGCATACAGGACTATTTGCGCCGCCACAAGCACGTCAAGTCGTACCGCTATGGCAACTATAACGAAGGCGGCAACGGCGTCACGGTCGTCGAGCTCAAATAATAGGACCGGATCAGGCACGCGCCGTCGCAAAGAAGTAACTGCGGGGCGCCCGCACCAAGGCAGCATACGCCCTTTTCCCGCCGGACCGCGGCAAAGGGCAAACGGGCAAAGAAGCGAGGAGTGAAGCGGACATGGAGCTGAGACTTGCGCAGGAAACGGATTTGCCGGACATTCTGGACATTTACAACGACGCCATCGTGAACACAACCGCCGTGTATCATTATGAGCCGCAGACGCTGGACAACCGCCGGCAGTGGTACTTGGACAAGCGGCAAAGCGGGCATCCGGTCGTCGTGCTGGAGGATCGGGGAAACGTCGTCGGCTTCGCGGCGTACGGCCCGTTCCGCGCTTGGCCCGCGTACAAATATACCGCAGAGCATTCCGTCTACGTGCATCGCGGTTTCCGCGGCCGCGGCGCAGGCAAGCTGCTGCTGCAGGAAATCATTCGCCTTGCCGAGCGGCAAGGAGTCGCTACGCTCGTCGCCGGCATCGATGCGGCGAACGAGGCCAGTATCGAGCTGCACAGAAAGCTCGGCTTCACTCACTCCGGTACGATTCGCCGCGCTGGCTTCAAATTCGGGCGCTGGCTCGATCTGGCGTTTTATCAGCTCGACCTTCCGGGTCCGGAGCAGCCGACTGACGGGTAAGCGGTAAAATGGCTCAGCCTCCGCGGTGCGGGAGCTGGGCCATTTTCTCACTTCAAATATTCCCGAATGCCGTCCGCGAACCGGATTTGCGGGACGCCGAACACTTGCACGAACCGGTTGCCGTCGCGGCAAATGTTTTCCTCGAGCAGCATCGTCAGCTGGTCTTCGGTGACAGGGAAGAAAGGAAAGCGCTGCATCGTTTTGACGAGCGGTTTTGCCGCCCACAGCGGCATATGCAGGAGGCGGACGGAACGGCCGAGCGCGCGGGCGATTTCCTTGATCATTTCGTTGTACGGTATTTGCTCGGGGCCGCCGACTTCGTACGTTTCGCCGGCCGGGTCCGCTGCGAGCGCTTTGGCGAAAACGTCGGCCACCGTATGCAGCGACACCGGCTGCATCCGGTACAGCCCGTTGCCGAACACCGGAGTTACCGGAGCTTTGACGAGGCCGGCCAGCATGTTCACGAACTCGTCCCCGGGCCCAAAGATGACCGACGGCCGAAAAATGGTATGCGGAACGCCGCTGCTCCGCACCCGCTCCTCCGCCTCACATTTGCTTCGGTGATATCCGCTCACGGCGTTCGGACGCGCCCCCAGCGCGCTCATGTGCACGAAGCGGGGAACGCCGGCTTCCCGCGCCGCCGTTACAAGCATGTCCGTACCGTCAACGTGGATGCGGCGGAACGTGACGCCGCGGCGCGGCTTCTCCCGGATGATGCCGACAAGGTGCACCACCGCATCGGTGCCGCGCAGCGCTTCCTTGTACGAATCCGGCGCCAGCAAATCGCCGCAGGCCGCAACGAGCCGCCCTTCGGCCGCATCGGCGCTGGAGCCTGCTCCGCGCAGCCTTCCGGCGCCGCCGCGCACGAGACAGCGCACCTCGTGGCCGTCCGCAAGCAGCCGCTTGAGTATGGCCGAGCCGACGTACCCGGTTCCTCCCGTCACAAACACTTTCAACTTGGGCCGCCTCCTTGACTGCAGCGTTCGTGCTTTTATGTATAACTATATCATCATTGTCCGCTGAAAAAAATTTTTGAAACGTCCGGCAAGGGCGTGCGTATGTAACAGTGTGAAAACGTACCGAACCATTTGGTAGGAGGAGAACAAACGATGGGAATTTTCAAACGACTGCGCGATATGACGATGGCATCCATTAACGATTTGCTCGACAAGGCGGAAGACCCGGTCAAAATGCTGAACCAATTCCTGCGCGACATGGAGGAAGACATCGTCGAAGCGGAATCGGCGGTAGCGAAGCAGATTGCGATCGAGAAGAAGTTCCAGCAGCAGTACCAGGAAGCCGAAGAGATGGTGCAAAAGCGCGAAGAGCAAGCGATGAAAGCTTTGGAGCAAGGCAACGAAGATCTTGCCCGCCGCGCGCTCGAAGACAAGAAGGAGCATCAGGCTCGCTTTGAGGAAATGAAGCGGCAGTACGACCTGGCCAAGACGAACGCCGACAAGCTGCGCGCGCAGCTGACCGAAATGAAAGACGAGTTTAACAAAATGAAAAGCAAGCGCGAGGTGCTCGTCGCCCGCGCGGAAGCGGCGAAAGCGCAAAAGCAAATCAACCAGGCGATTTCCGGGTTTGGCGTCGACAACGCGGCCAAAGGCTTCTCCCGCATGGAAGAAAAGGTGCTGCAGCTTGAGGCCGAGGCGCAAGCGAGCGGGGAGCTTTCCTCCAAACGTTCGCTCGACGACGAGCTGGAGCAGCTCGACAAGAGCGGCGGCGTCGACGACGAGCTCGCGGCGCTGAAAGCGAAGCTCGCTCAGAAGAAACAGTCGTGATATAATCTTCATAAATGATTGCCCGAGAGACTGAAGCCCCCCTTCAGTCTCTTCCGCTCTTTCGGAGACGTTATGTTCGTGAAACGGAAGGGGGAAACTTGAGTTTGCGGGAAGAGGTGGATCGGTTGTTGAGCAATCCCTTTGTCGGGACGCTGGCTTATTTCTCGGTAGCGGCGCTGGCGCTCGTCGTTTGCTTGACCATTTTCAATTTGATTACGCGGTACAACGATTGGGAAGAGATCAAGAAAGGGAATATGGCGGTTGCGATGGCGGCGGGCGGCAAAATTTTCGGCATCTGCAACTTGTTCCGGTTCGCCATTTTGAACAACGATACGATTTGGCACTCGCTCATGTGGGCGGGGTACGGCTTCGTTTTGCTGCTTGCGTCGTATTTCCTGTTCGAGCTTCTGACTCCGCTGTTTAAGGTGGATGCCGAAATTCAGCGCGACAACCGGGCCGTAGGGCTGCTCTCGATGATGATCTCGATCTCGGTCTCGTACGTGATCGGAGCTTGCGTTACATGAAATATTTGTGGGGAACGCTGTTCGCGCTGGCCGCGGTGTTTTTCGCCTGCGGCGTGTATTATTTCGTGAATCACTGACAAGCAACCTCGTTGCAAAAGGGGCGGGAATGGATGGAGTTGCACGATAGCGGAGGCTATTTGCCGCGGATCAGGGAATTTTGCCTTTCCTTGCCCGCGACGAGCGAGCGGTTAAGCCACGGGGCGCCTACCTTTTTTATCGAGGAGAAGCGCTCTTTCGCCGCATACCGCAACAATCATCACGGCGATGGCAAGGTGGCGCTCTGGTGTGCGGCGCCGCCGGGAGCGCAAAGCACGCTTGTAGCATCGGCGCCGGACTGGTACTATATTCCTGCGTACGTCGGGCACCTCGGCTGGGTCGGGTTGCGGCTTGACCGCGATGCAGGCTGGGACGAAATCGCCGGCGCTATCGAGAGTGCGTACTTGGCCCGTGCGCCGAAAAAATGGATCGACTTCGTAAAGGAAAGACGTCAGAGAGGATAGCCAGACATGAATGAACAAAATACGATATGTCCTTGGTGCCAGACGGAGATCGTATGGGATCCCGAGATCGGCCCGGAGGAAGTGTGTCCGCACTGCTTTAACGAGCTGGGCAGCTACCGCAGCATCCAAGTGAATTTGAAAACCGGCGCTTCGCGGCACGAGCCGGACGGAGAGCCGGACGAAGACGACGAAGACGTGCTGGACGAGGACGAATGGGACGGCCTGGACGTGCCCGACGCCGAATGGGTGGGCGGGGAAGATCTCGATACGTACGGAGAAGCGGTGCAGGCTTGTCTCGAGCAGCAGGAGGAAGCGCCGGAGTGCGTAAGCTGCCGCGAGCTGATGCTCCACGCCGGCGACCAGGAGGTCGCCAAGGAGGCGTTCACGCCGGTCGTGCCGCTGCCTCTCGGCAAGCCTTTCCTGCACGCGCCTTACAAGCTCCAGGTATATGTGTGCCCGTCCTGCTTCAAGGTCGAAACGAGACTTGGCGAAGCGGACCGGCTGCTCATGGTGGAAGCGCTCAAAGATGCGGCGATCAAGCGTTGACCGGAAGGTCGGCGCTTTTTTCATTGTTGCGCTCGGGTTACATCCCGACGAAAAAAAGCCGCGTCCTCGTGGACATCGGCTATTTGACCGTTAAGGCGATTGATTCTTTGCATATTCGTTATTCGGCTCCAGGCGCAGCAAGCCGGCCTGTTCGATATGCCGTTTCGTTTCCGGCGTGCCCCATTCGTACATCATCTCGTACACGGCCCGCAGATTGGTGTCGTAGCCGTCGTTTTCGGGGTCGAGGTGATACGGGAAAGCTAACGCGTGCGACTTCATGAACGTTCCGTGATCAAAATCGCCCATATATTCGAACAGTGTCTTGAGCCTTTCAATGTCTTCCGGCGTCGCTTCGATTTCCAGTTCATATGCGGCATCGCCTTGATTCTCCATGACGGTTTTCGCTTGAACGGAAACATAGTAAGGCTTTTTTTCCACGAATCTCTTCCCCTTTTCTCAAGAAGAATGGTAAAACATGACGATCAAAATAATACTGATTCCCAAAATAATGAACAGCGGAAATGCGAGCATCCCGACAATGGAATACGTTGCGGCCCGTTGTCCGGAATCTTGATTGTATTCGTCGTCTCTCGTCCGCTTCACGACGGAGTAAACAATGGCAGCGGCAACGATGAAGGTGATAGCCAAACAAAAATATAGTCCCTGTGCATTTGTCATGGCGCTTAGTCCTTTCATGAATTGGTTCAAACAAAGTATCTGTTGAAATTTCGTTTTCATGCACCGTGCGCGAGTGGTTTCCAATATCCCCCATAACCTTTCCCCCGCTTATGTTTCGCCGCCGATTGGGGCAGTTTAACAACTGCTATTTCCCATTGGTAAAGGATGAGAGCCGTATGCAGAAGGGCCGTGTCAAATTCCGCTTTGCCCCGGGACTTCGCAAGCCGGAGCCGCACACGATTCCCGTGAGCGGGGCGCAAAAAGCGCTCCGGGCTATGGAGGAGGCGGAGCGCAAGGGGAAGTTTACGCCGCAGACCATTTTGCTGCTCGTTGTGAATGGCCTGTTCGCCGCGGCCAACGCCTTGTCCGGCACGTTCGTCGGCGTTTATTTGTGGAAGGCAAAAAGCAATTTTGCGATGATCGGCTTTTTTACGCTGTGCATTTATGTAGCGATGGCGCTAACGTTTTGGCTCGCCGGCAAATGGGTGAAGGAGTACAACAAAATGTACGCGCTGCGCCTCGGCGTCGCGGTGTCGGCGACGTTTTACTTGCTCGTGCTGCTGTTCGGGACGAGAGCGGTGTCGTACATATGGCTGCTCGGGACGGTGCAAGGGATGGCGGCGGGATTTTTTTGGCTGGCGTACAACGTCGTCTACTTCGAGGTGACCGGCCCGAAAACGCGCGACCGGTTCAACGGCTGGGCCGGTGTGCTCGGCTCGAGCGCAGGCATGACGGCGCCTTGGATATCCGGGCTCGTCATCGTCCATATGCCGGGAATGACCGGGTATCGGACGATTTTCTCGGTATCGCTCGGCATTTTTCTTATCGGCGTCATCGCCAGCTTCTTTTTGCGCAACCGTAAGGTTCAGGACGATTACGCCTGGGGCTACATGGTCACCTGCCTGCGGCAAAAACAGACGCCTTGGCACACTGTCGCCGCCGCGCTCGTGGCGCAAGGTTTTCGCGAAGGCGTGTTCGGCTTCATTATCGGCCTGCTCGTCTATATTTCCACGGCGGACGAATCGAAGCTCGGCAGTTTCGCGCTCATTACGTCGGCCGTCTCCTTCGCGAGCTATTGGCTCGTGGGCAAGCTGCTGAAGCCGCGGCTGCGCAAATGGGGCATGCTGGCGGGCGTACTGGCCATGACGCTCGTCATCGTGCCGTTCTTTTGGCAAATGTCTTATTTGACGCTGCTCGTGTTCGGCATTGGGACCGCGCTGTTTTTCCCGATGTACTCCATCCCGATGACGTCGTCCGTCTTCGATCTGATCGGCCAAAGCGCGGAGAGCGCGCGGCGGCGCGTGGAGCTGATCGTCATGCGCGAGCTGGCGCTAAGCGCGGGGCGGGTCATGGGTACTTCGCTGTTCGTCGCCGTAACGTTTTGGAGCAAGTCGCCGCCTGTGTTCACGACGCTGCTGCTCGTCATCGGCGCGTCGCCACTGCTGAGCTGGTGGTTCATGCGCGGCCAATTTATCGCCAAAGCCAAGTCCGCTTGACAAAGGCGGGAAGGCATCGGCTACAATAAAAGGCACATACAAGATTTGGCGAGGAGGGCAACCGGGTGAGCCGCAAAATGGTAAGCAGCATTACAGAGCTGATCGGCGATACGCCGGCGGTACGAATTAACCGGCTCGTCGGTCCGGACGACGCCGAGCTGTACGTGAAGCTCGAATACTTCAATCCGAGCGGCAGCGTGAAAGACCGCGCCGCCTATAATTTGATCGCACAGGCGGAGAAGGACGGGCTGCTGGCGCCGGGGGCGACGATCATCGAGCCGACAAGCGGCAATACGGGCATCGGGCTGGCGATGAACGCCGCGGCCAAAGGCTACAAAGCGATTCTGGTCATGCCGGACAACATGACGAAGGAACGGATCAATTTGCTCAAAGCGTATGGCGCCGAAGTCGTGCTGACGCCTGCCGCCGAAAGGATGCCTGGCGCTATCCGCAAGGCGATGGAGCTGAGGGAGCAAATCCCCGGCAGTTTTATCCCGCAGCAGTTCGAGAATCCGGCCAATCCGGATATGCACCGGGTGACGACGGCGCCGGAAATCATCGAGCAGATGGACGGGCGGCTCGACGCGTTCGTCGCCACGTCCGGCACCGGCGGGACGATTACGGGTACGGGCGAAGTGCTGCGCGCGAAGCTGCCGGGCATACGCATTTACGTCGTGGAGCCGCAAGGCTCTCCGGTGCTTTCCGGCGGCAAGCCGGGGCCGCACAAGCTGGTCGGGACGAGCCCGGGCTTCGTACCGCCGGTTCTGAACACGAGCGTGTACGACGAGATCGTGCAGGTGGCGGACGAGGACGCGATTGAGACGACGCGCCGGCTCGCCGCGCAGGAAGGCATTCTGGTCGGGCCTTCGGCCGGGGCGTCGGTATGGACGGGACTGCAAGTCGCGCGCAAGCTCGGGCGGGGCAAGCGGGTGCTGTGCATCGCTCCGGATACGGGCGAACGATACCTTAGCATGGATATTTTCTAGAATTTATATCGCTATGTTCTATAACGGTGCTTATATTTCTCGGGAAATGCGCTGTCTTAATGCGTCGTAATCTTCCTCTTTAGACAAAATGGCTTGTCTACCTGCCCGAGGGCGGTGGACGGGCCATTTTGCTTGGTGAGGACTGCCGTTCGCGGAAAGATCGTACCCGTTCTGCAGCACACTCCGGATTTCGCCAGATTCCGCCGGAAGTGTGGACTGTTCAGGGGGAGGGGAATAAAGTACCATGGGAAGCAAAAGTTGACTCGCATAGGGCCGGCAGAGGGCGAAGGAGACTGACGCATCATGAAAATATCCGGTGAACGGTTAAGCGACAACCAGCGGTTTCTGCTCAAGAACGTTCTGATCATTGCGCTCGGGCTGTTCGTCAATCAGCTGCTGCAGACGGTCGGGAGCATCGTTCTGGCGAGAGTGCTGGGCGATCCGGCGAAATTCGGGGAAGTGAACTTGCTGCTGCAAATTTTCGGGATGGCCGGGCTGTTTCTGAACGTCGGCTTTACTTCGGCGCTGGTGTATGCGTTTTCGACGGAAGCGGAGGCCGCTGTCGCTGACAAGTTTCGCTACGCTTTGGCGGGGAGCACGTCGTCCGGCATCGTGATCGGTCTGCTCTTGGCGGCGCTGTCGCCGCTGCTGGCGCACATGTACCGGCTGCCCGAGCTGGCGGAGGCGCTGGCCGTCGGGGGGATCATGCTCGTTTTCAACTCGGTCGTGAACGTCGGCGTCTCGTCGTTTTCCGGCAACCGTGAGTTCGCGACGCAGGCGCTGTTCATGGTGATGACGACGGTCTTCTCTACGCTCGGCACGGTGATCGGAGTCGTCGTGCCGCTGGGCCGGGGCGGAGTGCTGCCCGCCGTATCGCTGTGGATGGGAATCGGCGCCGCGGTTACGGCTGCGCTCATTTGCTGGAGGGCGCAAACCGTACACCGCCCGCGCTGGATCGGCCGCCTCAGCGTGAAGGAAATGCGGCAGATGCTGGCGTTCGGCGTGCCGATGTGGGCGGGCAACATCGCCAAAGCGTTTCAGCAGCCTTTTCTCGTCATGGTGATCGGCTCCGGTTCGGTCGTGGCGGTCGGCTATTTGACGAACGGCATGCGCATTACCGGCTTCATCGGCATCGTCACGTGGGCGTTCATGATCGTCACGTTCCCGTTCGTCGCCGAAAGCTCCAAGGACTGGCTCGAGTGCAAGCGGCGCGGCACGCTTTGCATCCGCTACAACAATTTCCTGCTGTATCCGATGACGCTGCTCATCTGTCTGTTCCCGAACGAAATCAACGGTTTTCTGTTCGGCAACGAGTATACGAACGGCGATTCGGCGACGTATATCCGGCTGCTGGCGCTGGGCGTGTTTTTCTCATCGGTGAGCCGGCTCGGCGGCAACATCCTGGCCGGTATCGGCCGCACGAAAGCGAACTTCTGGGTCATGATCGCAGCCGGCATCGGCGTCGTCGCGGTCGTGCCGTTCATCGCGGCCAGCAACCCTGTGCTCGCGGTATGGATTTATACCGGCGGCTGGGCAGGTTCGGCCTTGTTCACGATATGGTTTTTTTACCATGAAGGGTTCGTGCTCAATTGGAAGGAGGCGTACGGCGAGCCGCTCGTTCCGACGCTCTGTCTCGGCGCCCTGCTCGAGATCGGCCGCTATACGGGCGCATGGTTCACGCTGTTCGTCATTGCCGGCGTAGCAGGTCTTGTCGCGCTGACGCTCGCCCTCGAATCCCGCAAATTCGCTTTGAGCCGTATCCGGGCTTTCAGGCATAAGCATTGAAGTGCTTAGGGGAAAGAGGTTGGCTTCGGCCGTACGATGTGCGCGTTTTCGGATGGCTTGCGCCGTCGCTTGGACGTGTGTGATTACGGATGGCTTGCGCCGTCTCTTGGACTTGAGTGATTTCGGATGGCTTGTGCCTCCCTTGGATGTGTGCGTTTATCTATAAGCAAACCTCCGCGCCATGAGTGCCGCTATGCTGACTAGCGGTTCGGCTGGCGGGAGGTTTTTTGTTACCGAAATATGCTGGAGCAGGGCCTATGGGTTGCAGAGCTTCCCGGGTGAGCGTTTTACCTCGCTGGTGCGGCATTTGCTGTGGTGTTGGTCACAAGATGCCGTGGTTGTTCTGCGGCGGGTTGGGTTTTGTAGGAACAAGCCGCCATGGTACTGGATTTGGAGGCGGGTTGGTTTGATTAAAGAACATGTTCGCTCTGCAGCGTCTTACGGGACGCTGTTAGGCGCCGATTTGACGGAATGAAGGTGCAAGGACCGATTGTTCTCTAAATAGCGACGAAAATTCGTACGGAGCGAACTTTGAGGCGCTACTGGCTGGTTAGTCCATTTTGCGTGGAAATTTGCGTCCGTAAAGTCGCTGATTAGGGAACGCGGGCTTAATTGCAGCAAACAGCATGCAGCATAAAGCACCCTATGGCGGTCTTTAATGCAGCATGCAGCACCGTATGGCGGGCTTTAATGCAGCATACAAGCACCGGTTGGTTTGGGACCGGTGGCCGTTTCGAGGTGTGTTGTTTCGGCCCCTCCTCTCAATCCAACCGTCCGACACATCCGCGAAGAACCGGAATGAGCATCGTCCTAAATAGCGGAAATATTTTCCGCCATCCGGTCTCACCCTTCACCTCGCGTGTAATGTATGTCGTTCGACATGGCATCTTCGCCAGTTTCCGTCTGCGTCCGCTTGAAGCGCTCAAGTCAACTGAGACGTTGCGCCAAAAAGTTGGCATATGCCCGGCGTCATAGCTGCATATATGCCTCCGGCAATGACCGAGTGAAAGCTGCCTCCCCGAAAGCCGCTTTGATGTTGCAACAGCAGCGGTATCGACGCAGGTTGAAAAACGGCGGGACGAACGCGGCAACGCCGCATCCGGTTCTCGGCATCGCCACGGCAACCGCGTACGCCCCGCCCCGAATGATCGCGCAAGCCGCTTGTCCACTAGCAAGAGCGGCACCGCGCTGCGGCGGACTACAGCTTGGCGACTTGCGAGTCTCCGCTAAGACGCTGCGACGTGTACACTTGGCGGATCGGTACGGCGACGAGCGTGGCTACGACTGCTTTGACGGCGTCGCCGATAAGAAACGGGTAGCAGCCGAGCGCCATCGCCTTGGCGAAAGGAATTTGCGCGACGTGCGCGAGCCATGGCACGCCGGACACATACACGAGCAGCGAGCCGAACAGCTCGGCGGCGAGGAACGTGACGATATAGGCGGTAGCGCCAATGCCTTTGACGCGCTGCAGCGCCCATCCGATGAGCAGAGCCGAGACCGGCCACATCCAAACGAAGCCGCCGGTTTTGCCGAGCAGCACCGCCATCCCGCCGCTGCCGCCGAGCAGGGGCAGGCCGAGTGCCGTCAGGATCACGACGAGCAGCATGCTGATGCAGCCGTAGAGCGGGCCAAGAAAGGCGCCGGCGAGCATGACCGCCAGCGCCTGCAGCGTGATCGGCACCGGCGAGAACCCGATCTGAATGCGGACGAAGCTGAACACGACGAGCAGAGCGGCGAATAAGGCGCTCATCGTAAGGCCGCGGATGGAGATAAATTTCATCGTTTCCCAAAACCTCTTTTCTTGTTATAATGTGCCTGTTGAATTGTTAACCAACAACATAGTTTCTTGGTTAACAATTGGCAGTATAACATAAATGTGCTAGGCGCAAAAGAGGGGAAATTGCGTGCAACAATCGGCATTTAGCTTGCGGCGGGCTTCCGTCGCGTTCCATACGCCGCAAGGCGTGCAGCCCGCGCTGCGTGAGCTGGACTTGACCGTCGCCGAAGGGGAATGGGTCGCGCTGGTCGGCCGCAACGGCAGCGGCAAAAGTACGCTGGCGCATGTGCTGGCAGGGCTCTGCCCGCTGTCCGCGGGGACGCTGACGGTGCGGGAAGGGCTGCGGACGCGGCTCGTGCTTCAAGATCCGGAGGCGCAAATCGTCGGCGAGACGGTGTTCGAGGACATCGCATTCGGGCTCGAAAATGCTTCCGTCGCCCAGGCTGCGATGCAGCCCAAGGCACGGTCGGCATTGCAACGAGTCGGGCTGGGCGTTGGCTTGGCGCATCCGAGCCGGGCGCTGTCAGGCGGCCAGAAGCAGCTTCTGGCCGCGGCGGGCAGCCTTGCTCTTGACGCGGACGCCCTCGTCCTGGACGAAGCGACCTCGATGCTCGACCCGCTCGCCCGCCGCAGGCTGCTCGAAACGATGCGTTCGCTGCACCGGCAAGGGATGACCGTCGTATGGGTGACGCAGCTGCTGGAAGAAACGGCTGCGGCGGATCGGGTTATCGCGCTGGAGAACGGCAGCATTGTATTTGACGGCGACAGCCGCGCATTTTTTTATGGTTGGGATGGGACGGAGGCGGATTGGCGGTCGCCTTGCGAGCGGCTCGGATTTATGCCGCCGTATGCGGTGCAGGTAGGGCGGCGGCTGCTCCGCTCGGGATACGAGCTGCCTGTGCTGCCGATCGTTCCGGAACAGCTTGGGGAGGCGGTGACGGCGTTATGCCGATCGTAGCCGATCGCCTTTGCGTGCCGGCGTCGGCGGACGGGAAGGAGCCTTTCTTGCAAGGCGTCTCGCTGACGCTTCAGGGCGGGGAACTGACAGTTGTCGTCGGCGCTGCCGGTTCGGGCAAATCGACGCTGCTCGACGCGCTGACCGGGGTCCGTCCGCCGCTGTCCGGCAATGTCGCTTACGACGGCCGGCCGTTATGGCGCAAAGGCCGTGTCGATCCCGCGGTAAACCGCCGCATCGGAGCCTTGTTTCAGCAGCCCGGACAAAACTTGTTCGCTGCTACCGTAGAGCGGGAGCTGCGCTATTCGCTACGGCCGTATCGGCTGCCGAAGGCGGAGCAGGACGCCCGCATGGCTGCTGCGCTTGCCGCAGTTGGGTTGCCGCCCGCCGTGTTGGCGCGTTCGCCTTTCACGCTCAGCGGAGGGCAGCAGCGGCGGATAGGTTTGGCCGCTACGGTCGTGGCCGATCCGGATTGGCTGTTCCTTGACGAGCCGTCGGCCGGGCTCGATCCGACCGGTACGGCTGCGCTTGCCGAATGGTTGCGTCGTCGGCGCGCGATGGTGCCACACACCGGCATTGTGATCGCTACGCACGATCTTGACACGTTTCTGCCGCTTGCGGATCGTGTGCTTGTGTTGCGCGGCGGCGAAATTGCCGCCGACGCGGTGCCGCCACAGTTGGCGGAAAGGCCGGAGCTGCTGCTGCAGGCGGGCGTCGGTTTGCCGGCTTATATTGAGACAGCCGTCTTGCTGCGGCGCTGCGGACTGAACGTCGCTGCCGATCCGTCGGCCGACGCGATGGCAGACGCCATCAGCGTTGCTTTGCACGCGGGAACCGAATTGCACGGCTGGACCGCTGCAAGGGCTCGACCCGCTTCGCCCGGCGGCAACTTGGCAGAACCTCAGCCTGCCTGTCCCAGCGGTCAGCCGCCTGAGTCGGAGGGCGGTTCGCCCGGCAGCATCCCGCTTACGGCTCGACCCGCTTCTCTCGGCGGCTGCTCAGCTGAACCTCAGCCTGGCTGTTCCAGAAGTCA
>NZ_JXAK01000089.1 GCF_000829455.1 Gordoniibacillus kamchatkensis | reverse complement strand
TGCGAGAAGACCAGCTATCCGGTCTTAGCTACCGTTTCCGGTAGTTATCCCGGTCTTACAGGCAGGTTGCCTACGTGTTACTCACCCGTCCGCCGCTAAGCGAGCCCCGAAGGACTCACTCCGCTCGACTTGCATGTATTAGGCACGCCGCCAGCGTTCGTCCTGAGCCAGGATCAAACTCTCCAATAAAGTTTGAAACACTTGCTCATAAGAAACACTTGCGTGTTGTTTTCCTCACGAAAACCTCTCACTCGTCATTCAGTTTTCAAGGAGCAATCGTCTTGCTTTTTGCGCCGCATTCGCGCTTCGCTCTTGCGAGCTCCGTTTCAACGGCGACTTTTATAATATATCACATTCGCGGAGTCAAATGCAAGTTGTATTTTCTACCAACATCGTTATTTCGTATCCGCGGCCTGCTGCGCATTCGACTGTTTCAGACAGCCTTCATCAGCGGCGAAGACTAATTTACCACAGATCGCGAAATGAAGTCAAGCCGGATTGCAAAGAAAAAGAAGCCATCCAAGGAGACGGCTTCTATCTTCATTTCGTATAGCGGAGTTCCAGATCCAGCAGCTCGGATTCGGAGGCGACGGCTACTTCGCGGATCAGCGATTTTTTGACCAGTTTGCCCAGCAGCAAAGGGAGTTCGCCCTGAATGTCGGCCAGCGCAGGATGCTGCCGCAGCTCCGCGGCGCTCCACGGCTCCTCTCTTCCTTCCAAAATCGCGAGCAGCGGCCCGCAGCAGCGCTCCATCTTGGACATGACGGAAAACTCGCACGCGAGAAGCACGAGCTGAACCCGCTGCTTCACCGTCTCCTTGCTCGTCGTCAGTTCCTCATATAACTTATAAACACCAGGGTTCATATAGCGGATTTGGCGCCAGACGGCAATTTCCGGGTGGTGCCCCTCTTCGATAATGACGATGCGAGCCCAGCATTGAAGCGCCTCTAAAATGTTGTTGTACGCGTCAAGCAAATGCTCGGCAAGCAAGTACTCTTTGCTTTGCAAATACATCCGCAGAAAGCGGCAAAACTCCAGCAGAAGCTTATGTTCCCGAAGCTCGGCAGGAAATTCGAGCACTTTGTTGCGAAGCTCTTCGAGGCGGCCTTCCCGGTCCAGAACGATCTCTCCTTTAAGCAACCATTGAATCAGGCTCCTGCTGTCGCCAAGGAGAGACGCTTCGAGCTCGGCGAGAGGAATCCTCTTTTCTTGTATATGGACTTGCTCTTTTATATAATGATGTAGATGATTCGCCCGTTCGCGGGAACGCGTAACGAGCAGCAGAAGCAGGTCGAATCCGTCCGTCAGTGAAGGCAGTTGATTCGGGTTCTCCACCGCAACGACGCTCACGACATCCGGATCCGCCCGGTACAGAGCCGCAAGCTGCTCCTTTAACGACTGCATACGCATCCCCCACGCCATACTATGATGCACTATTAGTTCTACAGCCCACTGCCGGTTTCCTGCCGCCAGTTCGCCGCTTTTTCCCTAAAGAAAGTTTAAAGATCGAGGAGTGGAACGGCCGTGCGTTTCAAATCTAGCAAAGTCAACGAATTCCGCCTGTGGGGCCTGCTGCTCACGATGGGCGGCATGCTGCTCATGATCGTCGGCCTCGCCGGCATCGTCTTCAATTGGGGAGTTATCGGCAAAGTTATCGCCGTCGTATTCATGATCATCGGCATGATCTCCATGATGCTCAGCATGGGCGTCTATTTCTGGGCCGGTATGCTGTCGACCAGCGCCACGGTCATCGACTGCCCGGAATGCGGCAAGCGTACGAAAATGCTCGGGAAAACAGACCGGTGCATGTTCTGCAAAACGATCCTTACGCTCGATCCTGCGCTTGCCGAGCAGCCCGCCGCGGAGCACCGGAGCTGACTTAGCAAAAATGGTGCCTCGACCGATCGCGGTCGAGGCACCATTTTTTTATACCCGGTTACGGTTTCTTCTCCAGCGTATCCTTGATCCATGTCCACGTCTCGGGAAGCTCGAGTCCGCGTTTCCAAAGGGCGACGCCGGCGAGGTCATACTTCTTGACGAGCTCGATGCGCGCCTTCATGCTCGTTTCGTCTTCGATCCAAATGCGGTTCAGCTTGCCGCTGTCCGTATATTCGACATAGTTTTGCCCGGTTTCCGGGGAATACGCCGGCGTCAGCTTTTTGTCTTTGATCAGCTGCCGCACCGCGTCCATGCCGACGGCTTTGCTCGTGACGGTCGTTTTGCCGTCTTTGGTTTCTTCCGTCCAGATGCGGGTATAATAAGGAGCGCCAAGCACGAGCTTGGACGGCGGAACCTGGTCCTCGTTCAAAATTTGCGCAACCGATTTCTCGACCCACGGCAGAGACGCGACAGAGCCCGCTTTCGGGCTCGAGGCCCAATATTCGTCGTACGTCATCATCATCATGTAATCGACCGTCTGGGCGAGCGCTTTGCGGTCGTAAAACAGCGACCAGTTCTCGCTCCCCGACTTCGGCGTAACGTCGATGGAGACGACGGCGTTCAGCTCGTGCAAATAAGGGGTCAGCTCGCGCACGAACTGGGTCAGCTCGTCTTTGTCCTGTACGGTGACATTCTCGAAGTCGATGTTGATGCCCTGCAGCTTGTAAAGCTGGACATAGCCGAGAAGCTGCTTGATGATTTTGAGCCGCTTGTCATAAGTGGCCAGCGCATCCGTCGTGCGCTTCGGATCGAAGCCGTTGCTGAATAGCGCCCACACTTGATAGCCGCGGCCCTGAGCCCATTTGACGTAGGCGGGGTCGGCGATGTTTTGCACGGTGCCATCTCCGTCGGCAAGACTGAACCAGGTCGGCGAGATGACGTTCAGGCCGGGCATCGGGCCAATTTTGGCAGGGTCGGGCGTCTTGGTCGTCACTTGCTCCCATGTCAGGTTGATTTTGCCGCCGAGCGGCTTCCAAGGTACGAACGCCGGCTTCGGCTCCTGGCGCGGCACCGTTTCGACGTGGTCCAACACCGCTTCTTCTTTGCGGATATACCCCGTCACGCCGCTGGGCAGCTGGGCCTCGTACCAGCCGTTCTTCTCTCCCCACAGCATGAGCTTGTCGCCGTTTTTCACGTCCGCGACGATCGGTTCTTTAATGGACGGGCCGGTGCGCAGCGCCGCGGTATCGGCATTCCGTCCGAATATCGACTTGCCGCTCGCTTTAGCCCACTGCAAAACGTCGCCTTCCTTGACAAGAATGACGGCACCCGTGTCGTCCGCTTCGCGAAGATCGACGCGATACAGGTCCCGCAGAGGTTCAATCGGCACCAACACCGTCTTGCCCTGTTTCTCGACGGGGAACTTCAGGGTGATCGGCTTGTCGTTCACTGTGGCCGTCAGCTCGCTCGTTTTCATCCGCAGCACTTGCCGGTCCGTCGTGACGATAAACGAGTCGCTTTTTTCTTCATAGAGCGCGTTCGGATCGATCCACTGCTTGATCAGCGATGCGGGCAGCTTCAGGCTTTCCTTCGTTCCGGCCGCCGATTCTTCCCATAGCTCGCCTTTATAAAAAACCGGCTTGCTTAGTCCGTGAAAATCGGGCCGCACATGAGTCCGGTTCGGCGCGTAAAGCGTCCACAGCACGAAGGTGGCTACCGCGCACAAGGCCGCAAGCAGGAGCAGCCACGCGGTTTTGCGTCCGCGCCGTCGCGGCTGGCGGATGCCGGCATTCGTGACGATGTTGGATTCCACGATGTCGATGTCACTCCTTCGTACATAATCGAAGATAAAGGTGCAGTCTATTGTCTCTAACATAGTAAAAAAACGTATTCGGCGGCCTTGTCGCAAGGCGTTGTCCGAATACGTTCTATTATACTATAGATTGCTAGACTCTTAGAAATGGAATGATCTGATGGCTGTTCCGGCCGTTAATGCTGACGAATATCGGCGCAGTCGGCGCACATGCCGTATACTTCCAGGCGGTGTCCCTTCACCTTGAAGCCCGTCTGCTCGCGCGCAGCCTCTTCCACATCGTGCAGCGGCTCATACTCGAAATCGAAAATGCGGCCGCAAACTTCGCACAGCGCATGGTAGTGATCGGTCATATCGGCATCGAACCGGCTCGAGTTGTCGCCGTACGTCAGCTCGCGCACGAGGCCGGCTTCGATAAACACTTTCAAATTGTTATACACCGTCGCGACGCTCATGCTCGGAAACCGGGGCTCCAGCGCTTTATAAATTTCGTCGGCGGTCGGATGCTTCATCGTATCGAGCAGGTATGACAAGATCGCATGCCGCTGCGGCGTCATCCTTACACCGGTCGTTTTCAGTTTTGCCAACGCCTGCTCTAAATGCACTGCCGTCGTCATAGCTCTCACCACCTGCTGTCAAAATGCTTCATCCTTAATTGTACGGCGCTGTTTGACATTTTGTCAATGCGTCGCGCCGCCGCCCGGTTTCGCCAACGTGACCAGTTCGATGCCGGGGGCGATTTCCCTTCTGTACTGTTCTTCAAATCCGGCGCTTTCATACAGCTTCAGCGCTGGCGCATTGAGGGCCCCGGTGGAAACGACGTAGCGCGCGGCGTCGGGCTCGAGAGCGAACACGTGCCGAAGCAGCTTCGAGGCGATGCCGCGGCGAAAATAGTGCGGATGCACCATCATCCGGGAAATCGTGATGGTGCCGCCTTCACATTCATAGGCGATCGCCCCTGCCAGCTCCCCCTCCTCGATATAGCCGTAGAACGTTTCCTGTGCGGCGCGAATGGAGTCTATTGTGTCTTTAAGCGGCGGGATGTCGGCGAAGCGATCAGCTCCGCCTCTACGCGGTATGCCGACATTTGCAGCTGCAGCAGCCGGAGCGCCTGCCGGTTCGTCCCGAAGCTCAACCGTTCGATCATAGATGTGCGGATGCTCTCCTTCCCAATATTAGCAGAAAAGCGGGCTCCCCAAGTCCCTGCCGGGACGCCGGGGGCACCGCTCTTCGCAATTGCCGTTATTTATTGCGCCTTCAAAACTTCGATGAGCAGCTGGTTTACGAGTCCCGGGTTCGCTTTGCCCTTCGTTTCCTTCATCACTTGGCCGACGAGGAAGCCGATCGCTTTCTCCTTGCCGGCTTTGTAGTCGGCTACCGACTGCGGGTTGTTCGCTACGATGCGGGCCACGACCTCCTTGATCGCGCCTTCGTCGCTAATTTGGACAAGGCCTTGTTCTTCGACGATTTGCTGCGGCGATTTGCCGGTCTCCAGCATCGTTTTGAAGACGGTTTTGGCGATTTTGTTCGAAATCGTGCCCTGCTCGATCAGACCGATCATGGCGCCGAGGGCTGCCCCGCTCAGCTTCACGTCGTCCAGCTCGAGATTGTTCGCGTTCAAGTAGCCGAGCAGATCGCCCATGATCCAGTTGGAGACGGCTTTGGCGTCTTTCGTGCTCTTCAGGCTGTCTTCGAACAAGTCGGCCAGCTTCTTGGAAGCGGTGATCACTTCCGCGTCATAGCCCGGCAGCCCGTATTCCGATGTGTACCTCGCCTTGCGGGCGTCCGGCAGCTCGGGAATGCCCGCTTTCACGCGATCCGTCCATGCCTTGTCGGTATGCAGCGACACCAGGTCCGGATCGGGAAAATAACGGTAATCGTGCGCCTCTTCCTTGGAGCGCATCGAAATCGTTTTGCCCTGGGCTTCGTCCCAGCGGCGCGTTTCCTGCACGATGCGGCCGCCGCTGTCCAGCACGTCGGCTTGGCGCCATTCCTCGTACTCCAGACCCTTCTGGACGCCGCGGAACGAGTTCATGTTTTTCAGCTCGGTTTTCGTCCCGAACTCCTGCTGTCCGCGCGGGCGCAGCGAAATGTTGGCGTCGCAGCGCAGCGAACCTTCTTCCATTTTGACGTCGGACACGTCGCAATACAGCATAATGGCGCGCAGCTTCTCGAGATAGAGGCGGGCCTCTTCCGGCGAGCGCAAGTCCGGCTCGGACACGATCTCGATCAGGGGCGTGCCGCAGCGATTCAAATCCACGAGCGAAACGGAGCCGCCGTCCACGTGCGTCAGCTTGCCGGCGTCTTCCTCCAGATGGACGCGGGTAATGCCGATGCGCTTCGTCTCTCCGTTCACTTCGATATCGATGTAGCCGCGCGCGCCGATCGGTTTGTCGTATTGGGAAATTTGGTACGCCTTCGGCGAATCCGGGTAAAAGTAGTTTTTGCGGTCGAACTTCGTATGCTCGGCTATCTCGCAATTGAGCGCCATCGCCGCTTTCATCGCGTACTCCACCGCCTGCCGGTTCAGCACCGGCAGCACGCCGGGGTGGCCGAGGCAGACCGGGCACGTGTGCGTGTTCGGCGGAGCGCCGAAGGAGGTCGCGCAGCCGCAAAATATTTTCGATTTGGTGTGCAGCTCGACGTGCACCTCAAGCCCGATGACCGTCTCGTACTTCGTTTCGGTGGCTGTCATAGGTCAGGTTCCTCCTTCGCTTAAGCTTTCAGCTGCGGACGCTGCTTGTGATGATCGGTGCTGCGCTCGAACGCATGAGCGACGCGCAGCACGGTCGATTCGTTCAGCGCTTTGCCGATAACTTGCAGCCCGACCGGCAGCCCGTCCGCAAAGCCGCACGGCACGCTGATCGCCGGAATGCCGGCAAGGTTGACCGGAATCGTGAGAATATCGTTCAAATACATCGTCAGCGGATCGCCGACCTGTTCGCCCAGCTTGAAGGCTGGGGTAGGCGCGGTCGGGCCGACGACGACGTCGTAGTTCGCAAATACGTTGTCGAAGTCGCGCTTGATAAGCGTCCGCACTTTTTGCGCTTTCAAATAGTAGGCGTCATAGTAGCCGGAGCTGAGCGCGTACGTGCCGAGCATGATGCGGCGCTTCACTTCCGGGCCGAACCCTTCGCTGCGGGAATAGCGGTATACGTCCAGCAAGTTGCCGGCGTTGTCGGTACGGACGCCGTAACGCACGCCGTCATAGCGGGCCAGGTTCGAGGAAGCTTCGGAAGAAGCGAGCAAATAGTAGGCGGCTACCGCGTACTCGGTATGCGGCAGCGACACTTCCTCGACGACGGCGCCGAGGCTTTCGAGCACGCGGATCGCTTCCAGCACGCGCTCTTTCACCCGCGGATCGATGCCCTCTCCCATATACTCCTTTGGCAGCGCCACGCGGAGCCCTTGGATATCGCCGGTCAGCGCGCTTAAGTAGTCCGGAATATCGGTGACGTTCAGCGACGTTGAATCTTGCGGATCGTGGCCGACGATCGACTGCAGCACATACGCGCAGTCCTCGACGTTTTTCGTCAGCGGCCCGATTTGGTCGAGCGACGAAGCGAAGGCGACGAGACCGAAGCGGGAGACGAGGCCGTACGTCGGCTTCATGCCGACGATGCCGCAGTAGGAAGCCGGCTGGCGGATCGAGCCGCCGGTATCCGAGCCGAGCGCGAAATATACTTCGCCGGCGGCGACCGCCGCCGCCGAGCCCGAGCTGGAGCCGCCCGGCACGTGGTCCGGATGCCACGGATTGCGGGTCGGCTTGACGGCGGAATTTTCCCCCGAGCCGCCCATCGCGAATTCGTCCATGTTCAGCTTGCCGACGGTGACCGCCTGCGCGTCGCGCAGCTTGCGCACAACGGTGGCGTCGTAAATCGGATCGTAATTGGAAAGGAACTTGCTGGCGCACGTCGTGGCCAGGCCTGCGGTGACAATGTTGTCTTTAAGGCCTGCCGGCAGCCCGAACAGCAGCCCTCTCGGCTCGTCCGTCCCGAGCTGCTTGTCCAGTTGCTGCGCCGTGCGGCGGGCGTTCTCTTCGTCCAGGGCCAGGAAAGCGCCGATGCGGCCGTCTACGTCGGCAATGCGCCGGTACGACGCGTCGACGAGATCCGTCACCGTCAGCTCCTTGTTTCTCAGCTTCGAATGAATGTCCTGTAGTGTCAAATCAAAAACAGACAACGAGGCTCCTCCTTCCGACATCCGCGTCGGGTGCGAATTATTCCAGTACGGCCGGCACCTTGAACTGTCCGTCCTCTTCGTCCGGCGCGTTCTTCAGCACCTCTTCCAGCGGCCACGACGGGCGCGCTTCGTCTTCGCGCATCACGTTCAGGAGCGGCATCGGGTGGCTCGTCGGCTCGATGCCGTCCGTGTTCAGCTCGCTGAGCTGCTCGGCATATTTCAGAATGGCGCTGAGCTGTTCGGCGAACTGCTCTTTCTCCGCGTCCGTCAGCTCCAGCCTGGCCAAATTCGCTACATGCTCGACGTCTTGCTTGGAAATGCTCACAAGGGGCTGCTCCTCTCCGCTGTGCCGATCGTATCGGCCTTTTTCATTCTTCCTATTATAGCCGAAGGAGGATTGGAACTCAATTGCCGCGGGGCGGGACCCGGCCTTGGACGTCAGCACGGCAAAAAGCAGCGATCCCGGGAAAGCGACGGGGAACGCTGCTTTTTTCGTGCGGACTGTGTTCTATTATAATATGAAGAAACGAGATTCAAATCCACGCTTTCAGGTTGACCTGCTTGACGAAATCTTGCGCGGATTGCACGTCCTTGTTCGATTCCGAAGCAGGCTCGGCGGCTCCGCCGTTCATAATGGTGCGGAACAGCTCCTCGTTTCGCGTCGCCAGCGCGAAGTCAATAAGCGCCTGTTTCGCCAGCCGGTCTGCCTCTTGCTCTAAAAGCGTCTCTTCAAGCTCGACGTCTTCTCCCGTGACGAAAAAGTTTTTGTTCAGCTTCGGCGCACGGACGACGTACTCAAATATGTTATCGGCATTGCGGTCATAGGCGATAATGTATCCGTAGTCGCCAATCGGCAAGTTCTGCTCAAGGCTGTCGGCGACGAAAATAACTTTCTGACCCAATCGCAGCATGGCGATTCCCCCTACCCTATCAACTATAGTAATATGGTACTAAAAAAAGAGTATGGTGTCCAATGAAACGAATATTTCGCGGTAATATGCCGATTCTGATGTCGATAATCGTCGTTATGTTCGCCTTGGCCGCATTCGGTGCGGCGGCCGGCCAAGCCGAAGCGCATCCGCTCAATAACGGTTACTCGCAAGTGACCGTGAACGGGCGCGATGTCGGTTACGAGCTGTTCCTGCCGGAGCAAAGCTTGCTCGCTTTCGACACGAACGGCGACAAGCGGCTGACGCCGGACGAGCTGGCGGCGCAGCGGCCGAAGCTGGCCGACTATGTGCGGCAGCGGCTGCAGCTCGCTCAGAACGGCGAACCTTTGCAGTTCCGGTATGAAGGCGAGCACCTGGACGATAAAGATGGAATATCCGGTGTCACGTTACTATTATCATATGCAGCCACCCGGCCGATAGAGCACTTATCGATCCGGTACGATTTGCTGTTCGACGATGCGGATCCGCAGCATGTCAACTTCGCTATCATTGTGAACGGGGACGATGTCGATCAAGCAGTATTCGACGCTGCCCACCGAACGTATCAATACGATGCGCTGCCTGGCGCCGGCGGCGGCTGGCTCGGTACACTGCTGCAATACGTATGGCTCGGCATGACGCACATCTGGACCGGATACGACCATTTGCTGTTTCTGCTTTGCTTGCTCGTCGCTTGCGCCGGCTGGCGCGAGGCGGCAAGTATTGTGACGGCGTTCACCGCTGCCCACAGCGTAACGCTGATCCTTGTCGCCAGTGGGATGGTCCGCGTCGATTCCCGCTTCGTAGAGACCTGCATCGCGCTTACGATCGCCTATGTCGCTGCGGACAATTGGTTCGCGCGCCGCAGCGGCCGCCGCCGCCGTTACCGCTTTGTTGTCACACTGGGCTTCGGCCTTGTGCACGGCATGGGCTTCGCCGGAGCGCTGCAAGAAATCGGCTTGCCTGCGGGGCGGACTGCGGCTGCGCTGCTCAGTTTCAACGCCGGTGTGGAGCTTGGCCAACTCGCGGTGCTGGCGGTGCTGCTGCCGCTGCTGCTGCGCTGGAATAAGCGTTCCTGGTACCCTCGCCTCGTAGCCGCCGTATCCGTCATCGTGTTCCTGCTGGCCGCCATTTGGGCGGTCGAGCGCTCCGGCCTGATCGGGCTGCTGTAAACGGAGGAGAAGCCGCTGCCAAGCCGGCTGTTCCCGATCTTGCCCATAAAGCCATAATGGAGCTCCCCGTTTGTGCGGCGGGAAGCTCCATTATCGTCAACCTAAAGTTTGTGCCGCCGCGCCGGGCGTACCAGAAAAACGGAAATGCGGCCAGTGCTGCCAGGAAGAACAGCGGCCAAATCCACCACCAACCGAGTCCCCAGCCCCAGTTGCCGTAGCCCCAGCCGAACGGATAGGCCCCAGGATAACCCCACGCTTTGATTCGGGCTTTTTCCTTCATTTTGGACTTGATGTCGTTCACGCGCGGGTTCTTCGCAAGCGATTGTTTCAAGCTGGCAATCGCCGCATCGGGAACGTTCTCGAGCGGCCGCATCACGAGATGGCCGTCGTGAATGCGGTCAATAACTCCGCACACGACGTCGCCGTCCGCAGTACAAGCGGCAACGGCACGGCCGATGTAGGGCGTAACGCTACTGGCAGCAATCGGATACTGACAAAGCAGTTGCATCGTGCTTCCTCCTCTCCACACTCGTGCTGTATACGATACGCTTGAGGCATACAGCTTGCCACGACGAACGTCATGGTGGAGGAGAAAAAACTTGTCAATTCCTTTAGGTGAAGGGCAGTTGGCTCATATACCCCGAATCCGGGCGGCGGTTCCGAATTGGCGTTGTCGACCGATGCAATACTGAAAGACCAGTCATGCAAGCAAATTGCGTCGAAACGGGGGCCCGTTCCGCTTGGAACGGATTGCCCTTTTTACATTAGACGGGGTGCGTCTCCGGCCATGCCAGCTCGATTCCTTCCCGGACAAGCAACCGCTGGAAGGAGGCGAGGTGCTCCTGCCGGTTGCGGACTTCCCGCGGTTGGACGCGGTGCTGCAGGCAATACCCGACCAAATAGCCGGCGGCCTCGCCGATGTTCCATTCCACGGGATGAAGCCGGTAACAGCCGTTCGTAATATGGGTCACTCCGATATTTTTGCAGGCGGGCAGCAAATTGTTGACGCGGACCGGAATGAGACTGCCCAGCGGGATTTGGAACGGCAAACTGGAAATATCGATGTAAGAGCGCAGCCCGGTGCTCGGATGCAGGTCGATCCGGTAGCAGCCGATGCCGACGGAATCGACGAACGCTTCGGCTTCTTCGGTTCCGCGGCATTCCGTGCTCACATGCTGTTCCAGCACCGTAAATTCCGCCTGAATGCGGCGCGACTCGCGAATGTACGGGTACATCGCCAATCCGTCTGCGGTGCCGACAGCGTCGCTGCGCAGACGAAGTCCCGGGTACCCTTGTTTGCCGTCGGGGCGGGGAGCTTCCGTCTGCATCCAGTACAAGAGCGAAAGACTGAGCTGCTTGGCGCATTTGAAATGGCGCGCCCGCTCCTCTTCGCTTACGTCGATGACGGAGCCGAGCCAGTAATCGTTCTGGGGCCAATTGACCAGGGTGATGTCGCTGCGGTAGGTGCCCGGGGCAAAATTGCGCTTGTCGGCGATTCGCCGGTAGCCGAACAAAGACATCCAGTCTTTGCCGGGAAACAGGTCGTATTCGATCGGCTCCAGTGTCGCCGGTTTCACTCCGGTCCAGCTCAGCAGCCGGCCCGGCCAAAAGTCCGCCTTGTAGTTGCGCCAGAACGAATATTGCTCAGGCCTGGCAATCGTATGGTCTTCCCCTTCGAGGTAATCGACCGCGAAGCAGTACGTAAACGCCTGCATATCCATCGGCTGCGGGGCTCCCTCCAGAGCGTGGGGCTCCCCGGTTTGCCGCTGCGATTCCGCCCCTGTCACATATTCCGCACCGGCAAGCGGCAGCACGTCCCCGCATTCCGTCGCATCGAGAAAATAAGGGGCTGCAAGCTCCAGCCGCTCCTGACCGTCCAAGCTTCGCACCGTCACCGAGAGCACATCGTCCCCGTTCGTCCGCACGGCTTCGGCACGGTGGCGGGTCAGAACCGTCAGCCGGCCGCTGTGAATATAAGGCGCCAGCATTTGCTGCAGCACTGCCAGCGCCGTGCGCGGCTCGTGGCAGAGCCGGCTCACCCAACCGTTGCCGGGATTCAGATACACGTTGGCCCGGGCCTCGGCGGTCAGCGGAAAGCAGTCCCGGTAATACTGCCGAACGCCGTCACGGAACCGGCGATAGCTGCTCGTGCAGCCGAACTTTTCGATCCACGGATGTTCGTCGGGAGGCACAGCCTGGCTCGTCAGTTGGCCGCCGATCCACGACGTTTCTTCGGTCATGATCACGGTCCTGCCCATCTTGGCGGCGGCAAGCGCAGCCGCGGTTCCTCCCGTGCCCCCGCCGATGATGACTAGATCGGCATGCAGTTCTTTGCCCATCGGGCATGCCTCCTCTTATCGATTAACGGGCTTCGTTCGTGAAATAAATGACCTGCGGCCCGGCCGCCCCCCCGGTGAGGCTCATTTCGGACCTGTACGTGCCGCCGTTCGGATTCAATTTGAAATTGACAATGTTCCAGGCGTCTTCGTAGGTCAAATAACCGGACTGAAAGATCGTCTTGTTCCACTTGACCACATAATGCCCGTAGCCGCCGGACGGATTCAAAAACAAGCCGGCCATCCGGGGATGGTGGTAGCTGTTGACGAACTCCGCGGCAAAACGATACATCACGCCGTAATTGCCATTGTTGATGACCGTTTTTTGGTCAACCGCATCCCAGCCTTCCTCGTATTCGCCCGGCATGCTGTCGCTCCACTGCCCGTACGCGGCCGAATCGACGCGCAAGTAAGCGTTGCCGAGAGACGTATCGTAACGGATCGTGCCGGTCCTGTCGAAGTGCGGGAACGTCCCTCTCGTATGGGAATCCTCGGGAAGAACGGCCACCTGCTCGGGATGGTCCGGCTTCGCGTCGTAGGCCAAAAAAGTCGCCGTCACTTGCGCCGGCGCGCCGCTCTGCGCTGTCGCCGCAAACTGAACGATGCCGCTGTTCGTAATGCCGCTGCCCGTCGGGGCGGTGACGAAATAGCTCTCCCCCGGGACGAGGGTGCCCGCCAGATCAACCGTATTCTGGCTTTGCATAAAGTCGGCAAGAGCGGTTTGTCCGGCAACGTCGACGTAAATATCCGTTCCGACTCCTTTGCCTTTCGTGTACAAGTTGACAGGTGCCGCCGACGTATTCGTGATCGCAACGCCTACCGTCATCGTTTGCGGTGCGGCATTTTGATGATGCCAGAACACGCGGAACTCCCCTTCGGCAGTATCGCGGTAAAACGCTCCAGGCGCAGAGAACGTTTCCGGCGAATCGCTGAACAGCAGCTTCCCGCCGACGGCCGCCAGCTGCGGCTTCTCGAGGTGAACGGCCGGCTGCAGCGAGGAAACCGGCACCGTCGACTGCTCCGCGAAGGCGGAAGCGGAAACAAGCAGACTTAGCGAAACGGCGACGCACAGTACCCAATTTTTACCCACCGAGATCATCCCTCTTTCTATCGATTCGTTCGTTTGCGAGACCGCAATCAGCCTTTGACCGCTCCGACCATGCCGTTGATGAACTGCTTTTGCAGCACAAGGAAGATGGCGATGATCGGAATGACGGAAATGATCGTGCCTGCCGCAATATACGGAAAATTGTAGGACAAATTCCCTTGCAAATATTGCAGCGCAGCGGTTAGCGGATATTTGTCCTTGTCGTCCAAAATGATGATCGGCCATATCATGCTGTTCCAAAAGCCCATAAAGTCGAAAATGACGACCGTCGCGATAGCCGGTCTCACCATCGGGACCATGATGCTCCAAAAAATCCGGAACTCGCTCGCCCCGTCCATTCTTCCGGAAAACTCCATCTCGCCCGGCACTGTAATGAACGCCTGCCGCAGCAAAAAAATGTTGAACACACTGACCGCCGAAGGCAGCACGACGCCGAGCAGCGTATTGTACAAATGCAGCTTTTGGATCACGATGAAGTTGACGATCATGCCCGCCGCATTCGGCAAAATCATCGTGCTCACGATGGCGTAAAAAATAACGTTGCGGGCCGGAAAAACGATGCGGGCGAGCGGATAGGCGGTCATCGTGCATATCGCCGCGTTCAGCGCGACGCCGAGTCCGGTCATGAACACCGTATTTTTGATGTAGATCCAAAGCGGCATAATACGGAACACGTCGGCGAAGTTTTTGAAATTGACCGGACGCGGGATGAGCTGCGGCGGAAATTGGTATACGTTCGCGTTCACCTTCAAGGAAGTGGACAAAAGCCAGAGGAAGGGCCCTAGACAAACGAGCGCCGTGAAAACAAGCAGCGCGTAGACGACGGCCGCCGTGACGATTTTTTTGAGGTTTGCCGCACTACTCATAGTAAGTCAGCCCTCCCCTGCGCGTGTAACGGAACATAAGGACGGAGAATACCAAAATAATGAGCGCAACGACAAGGCCGATCGCCGCCGCATAGCCGAAGTCGAAATCCTGGAAGGCGACTTTATACGTGTATACGCTCGTCACGAGCGTCGAATTGACGGGATCCCCCTTCGGACCGTGCATGACGAAAATTTCATCGAACACCCGAATCGCGCCCATGACCGATAAAAGCGAGCACAACAGCACGAACGGCATGAGGAGCGGAATCGTAATGCGCCGGATGACCTGCCACCGGTTAGCGCCGTCTATTTTCGCAGCTTCCGTCAGCTCCGCCGGAATGGATTGCAGGCCGGCCAAATAGATCATCATGTAGTAGCCGAGCCCTTTCCAGACCGTAACGAGCATCACCCCCGCGAGCGCGAGGCTCGGCTCCACCATGAACGCAATATCTTGCCTGATCAAACCGAGACTGCGCAGGATGTAGTTCAAAATTCCTTTCTCTTCATACATCCATTTCCAGGCGATCGCCGCTGCCGCCATCGACGTCACGACAGGAATGAAATACGCCGTCCGAAACAGGCTGACGAATTTCAGCCGCGTGTTGACGAGAACCGCCATCAAAATGGCGAGCAGCTGAATGATCGGCACGACGACGACATAGAGCAGCGAATTTTTCAAGGCGACGAGGAAATCCGGATCGCCGAACGCCCGGTGGAAATTTTTCATGCCGACCCATTTGGTCGTATCGACCGCCGAATAGTTGGTGAAAGCGAGCGGAAGTCCGTAAACGATCGGAAAAAGCGTAAACACCAACAGTAAAATCGCGCCGGGAGCGATCATCAGGTACGCAAACCCGGCCCGCCGCCGCTGTAACTTCGATAATGTCGTTGCCAAAGGCCATTGCCCCTTCCCGCCGCAAAATAAGCGGCAAGCCCCGCTCGCCGCCCTGCGGAAGACGACTCAGTTTTCCGCGTTTACGGCGTCCAGCTGCTTCTGCATGTCCTGTTCGGCCTGCTTCAGCATATCTTCCGGCGACTGCTGGCCGAGCATCATTTTCGTCCAGCCTTTCCAGAGCGGATCGAGCACTTTTCCCTCGTCTTTAATGCCAAGCGTAAAATCTTTGCCTGGCCGACCATCGAGGCCGCGATAATTTTCGCCTTCGACTCCGGATCGTCGCCGTTCTGCGTAAAGAACGGGTCGGCTGCGGCTTTCTTCGTAGACGGCAGGATGTTGACAATTTGCAAATGCAAGCTGGGATTCGTCGTTCGTCATGTAGTTCGCGAAGTCGATCGCTTCCCTATGATTTTTGCTCAGCATCGGCACGACGACGTTCATCAGGCTGGCCTGGTAGTTGCCGTTCTCTTTTTTCGCCGGCATTTTGGCGACGAGGGTGTTGTCGTAGACGTCCTTAGCGTTTTGCTTCACGCGGTTCAGGAAGTTCGCGCCGGTCGTCAGAGTGGCGATTTGGCCGGCTTGGTATTTGTCGGTGGCGTAGTTGGCGTCGGCTCCGACGCTATCCTTCGGAATAATGCCTTCGTCATACAGAGCCTTGTTCCACTTCGCCCATTCCAGCGCTTCCGGCGTATTAACGATAATTTTTTTCTTGTCTTCGCTGATGATTGGCACACCCGCGAAATAGAGGTCGGCAGGCGGGTTGGATACGAACGCAAACCCGTACTTCCCCGTTTTCGCCTTGATCTGGATCGCCTGCTGCTTCAGCTCGTCAAGCGTCTTCGGAGGTTGGTTCGGATCGAGGCCGGCCTGCTCGTAAATTTTCTTGTTGTACATAAAAACGGACAGCCCGAAGTACCATGGGAATGCATAGGCGCTGTTGCCGAGCTTGGTGGAGTTGTAAAGATCGGGGAAGTAGATGGAGCGCTGCTCCTCCGTCGCTTCTTTGTTCAAGTCGACCAGAGCGTTTTTGGCGGCAAGCGTCAAGGCCATGCCTGTGTTGAGGTTGACGACGTCGGGAGAGTTGCCGCCGGCGATGGACGTGAGAAGCTTGTTCTCCATCGAACCGTAGGGAAGGTCCGTCCATTTGACTTTGATGCCCGGGTGCTCGTCTTGATACTTTTTGATTCGCCCGTTGATGTAGTCGTCAAAGTTCGGGCTTAACGAAATCGTCCAGAAATTCAGCGTCACGTCTTTCTTCGGAGCGTTCGGCGCCGGTCCTGGCGCCGCCTTGCCGTCTCCGCCTCCGTTTCCGTCGCTGCACGCCGCCAGCAAGGAGCACACGATACTGCCGGCAAGCCCGAGCGAAATGAACCGCTTTGCGTTCGCCATACAGGTCCCCCTCGTCCTTCCAAAAGTAGCTAAAAGCACCGCTCACAGCCCGATCATAACCGAAGCGGAAACCGCTGTATTTAACCGTTCATGCTAAACTGTTGTTCATTTGTTGTTTTATTCCTTAACGTACAAGCGGATGTATTCGGTAGGGGAGAGGCCGACCGCCTTTTTAAAAGCTCTGCTGAACGAATGAATGGACTGGTACTGCATGGCGGAGGCGATTTCCGTAATGGAGAACCGCTGCGATTTCATCAGCTCGATCATTTTTTGCAGCCGCTTTTGCGAATAAAAATTGCGGAGGCTGATGCCCGTCTCCTCCGTGAACAGATGCGACAAGTAGGAGTAGCTGTATCCGAGCGCCCTGGACACCTCCGACAAGTCCCGCATCGCCAGCAAGTGATTGTCGATGTAGCTGATGGCGCTGTAGACGATTTCCTTGGCCCCGCCGCTCCCTTGGTCGTAATGGTACGTGCTGTCCCAATCGGAAAAAAAATTGCGGTACATGAGCACGATCAGCTGATTCAAATACGTCTGGGTCATCATTTGCGAATACTGGGTCAAATTGCGGAACTCTTTCAAAGCGCTCAGAAACGTATGTTTCATATCCAAGCGGTCTTTTGTCAGCGGGGTTTCTTTCTTGTCGAGCATTTTTTGAATATGGATGAACGGACTCTCGAAGCTTTCCCGGTGCTCGTGCTCGCGCTGCAAATTAAATAAAAATCCCATGTAAAAATAACGGAAAGGGTCGTCTTCATCGGCGCCGCCCGTATGCACCTCGCCGGGGATGTTGATATACAGGTCTCCGGCTTCCACGTCATACCGTTTGCCGTTGGTCGAAAACCAGCCTTTTCCCGACACGACATAGGTAATCTCGTAACAGATTTGCGTATGCTCCTGCAGCAAATAGCCCGAATCGCAGCACAAGTCGCCGATTTGATATAGCGTAAATAACTCATATTGTTTCGGGTCCAGAAAATATAAATTATCGAAATGAAATCTTTTGCGGTTCTGCACGATGACGAAAGCCTCCTTCCTCCGGCGGGCGGCGTTTCCTGCAACCCTATATATATTCCGGAAAACGGCGCATTCTGAACGATAAATCAAAAAACCTCATTCGATAGTGAAAGCATTGCGGAAGACGCATTGCTATAATGGGGACGGCGATGGGCCAATATGGCAAACGGGAGGAATCGGAATGGCGAAAATGAAAGTCGCGGTCATCGGCTGCGGAACGATAGCAAACAGCGCTCACATCCCCGCCTATGTCAAAACGCGGACACAGAAATCAAATACTTTTGCGACATGAATTTGTCGGCGACTTCATCAACGATCAGCTGCACGAAGCGCTGGACTACTTTTTGTCGGACGAAGGGCTGTCCCATTCGCAGGTCGCGTTCGGCGGCAGCGCCAGCCTGCAGATCAAACAGCTTCTGGAAGAAATGCTCGACGAATACGACCGGGCGGACCTGCATTACGAGCTTATCATCAAAGGCTGCCTGCTGAAGCTGCTGGCGCTGATTATCCGGGAATGGAACCGGATGCCTTCGGGCAGCCCGGCCAAGACGCTCAAGATCAGCTCGATGGTGGAAGATGCGATTCGGCACATTCACGACAACTTCCGGGAGGAAATCCGGCTCGAGGATATGTATAAGCGCGCGCTCGTCTCCCGAACGTACTTTTGCGACATGTTTAAACAATATACGTCCAAAACGTTCAGCGAGTACATTATCGATCTGCGTCTCAACAAGTCGATGGAGCTGCTGAATTCCGACATGAACGTTACCGATATTTGTTATTATGTCGGATTCAAACATTTGACTTATTTTTCGCGCATGTTCAAGAAGCGGACGGGGGTATCGCCGCTTTA
>NZ_JXAK01000088.1 GCF_000829455.1 Gordoniibacillus kamchatkensis | reverse complement strand
GCGTGGCTTATCATGGGGAGGGGGATAACGGAACGGTGTTCCTTTATCGCTCCGCCCCCGGCTCTAAGTGATCGTCAACTTGAATTTTTGCCGCGATCCTCCTTCGGGTCCATTAGGGACCTGTTCCTCCAAGGGGACGAACCCGAATTTCCCGTAAAATCGTCTCGCAGGCGCACCGTCCGGAATATCGTCGCCGAAAGTGATTACCGATACTGCTGCCGGCGCGGCGACAAGCTTCAAAACATGCGTCAGAAGCGCCGTTGCGACGCCTCGGTTTCTCGCTTGAGATGAGACAGACAGCCATCTGATATAGTAGTTTGGGGCATTTGACGAAGAGAACAACACCCCGCCAAGCAAGCGGATCCCCGGCGGTCCGTCGGTTTCCCGCGCGCAGAAGGCGCTTTGTCGATGAATATTTTTCTCTAATGCCTGAATAAACTGCGGATCATCCACCATTGGACCAAACAGGTATTCCACTTCGGAAACGAGTTCCAGCCAGCCGGCTATGTCATCCTTTGTAGCGTGCACAACCTTCATAACCAAAACCTCTCCTTCCACGCCAGTACAAATCATTTCCACATTATACCATACCCTTTCCTCGGCACCCCCTAAAAAAAATTACAAATAAATCTAAAACCGCGGGCGTTACCAAAACCGTTGAAAGCCTTTACAATTGGCTTGGAATCGCTACGATTCCGATTCCGACTGCATCCAGGGGGGAGAAGCAATTGAAGACGCTGCGGCGAATCGCTCTGCTCATCGACAGCTTTTTTGAAAATTTTGCGCTCATCGCGCTCGCATCGATGACGGTCATCGTCACGCTTCAGGTCATTACCCGCAAACTGTTCAACCACGTGTTTTTCTGGTCGGAAGAGGTGACGCTGCTGCTGATGGTGTGGTTCTCGTTTATGGGCATCGCCATCGGCTTCCGGGAGAAGCTGCACATGTCGATGGACAGCTTGACCAAGTTTTTTTCGAAGCGCGTGAACCGGGTGCTCGACAAAATCATCGATGTTTGCATTTTCTTGTTCGGACTGTATTTGATCGTGAACGGGTGGCAATTTACGATGCTCATGAACGAGTCGAAGCTTCCCGCCACGCAGCTGCCGAACAGCGTCCAGTATGCCGTCATGCCGATCACCGGCGTCATGATCTGCGTTTACAGCTTCCTGCAGTTCATCGGCGTCGACACGATCCGCCACCACGGCGTCGAGGAGGTGTCCGAATGATCAATGCTATGGCGATTGCTATCCTAGTCGTCAGCTTCGTCGTGCTCATCGTGCTGCGGTTTCCGATCTCGATTACGCTGGCCGGCTCAACGCTGCTGACGCTCATGTATCTCGACGTGCCGTGGGTCGTCGTCGGCCAGCGGATGATCCAGGGCATCAACTCGTTCCCGCTGCTGACGATTCCTTTCTTTATATTGGCCGGACAAATTATGAGCGCGGGCGGGATGGCGGTGCGGCTCGTCAACCTGGCGCAGCTGTTCGTCGGCGCCGTGCGCGGCGGGCTCGCTCTGGTGAACTGCGTCGCCTGCATGTTTTTCGGGAACATTTCCGGTTCGGCGGTCGCGGACGTATCGTCTATCGGCTCCGTGCTCATCCCGGCGATGAAGAAAAAAGGCTACGACGCCGATTACGCCGTCGCCGTCACGACGTCGGCCGCCATTCAAGGCGTCGTCGTGCCGCCGAGCCACAATCTGGTCTTGTACTCGATCGCCGCCGGGGGTGTCTCGATTTCCAGCCTGTTTCTGGGCGGCATCGTGCCCGGCGTTTGCTTGCTGCTGACGTTGATGGCCATCTCCTATTTCATCGCCGTGAAGCGCGGCTACGCCAAAGGAGAGCCGGTCAAACGGGCGGACGTGCCGAAAATTATCCGCGACGGCTTTCTCTCGCTCATGGCCGGCGTCATCATTCTCGGCGGCATTTTGAGCGGCTGGTTTACGGCGACCGAATCCGGCGCCATGGCGTGTGCGTACGCGTTCATCCTGACGTTTTTCGTGTACCGAGACGTGCCGCTCAAGCAGTTTTACGTGATTCTGAGGCGCACGTTCCGGACCGTCTCGATGGTGCTGTTCCTGATCGCCGCTTCGGACGCATTCGGCTGGATCCTGGCGTATCTGAAAATACCGGGCCTCGTCACCGATCTGTTCCTGAACATTTCGAACAACCCGTACATCATTCTGCTGCTCATCAACGTGCTGCTGCTCTTGCTCGGCTTCCCGATGGACATGGCGCCGATGATCCTGATCATGACGCCGATCCTGCTGCCGGTCGTAACGGCGATGGGCGTCGATCCGGTCCATTTCGGCATCATTATGATTCTCAACTGCGGCATCGGGCTCATTACGCCTCCCGTCGGCACCGTTCTGTTCGTCGGGTGCGCGATCGGTCGCGTATCCGTCGATCAGGCGACGAAAGCGTCGTGGCCGTTCTTCTTTGCGATGTGCGGCGTGCTGCTGCTTTTGACGTACGTGCCGCAAATTACGCTGTGGCTGCCCCATTTGGCCGGAGGGAAATAATGCTAAAAATATTACAAAAAAATATAAAACGGCTCGCCTACGATCTGTATACGCTTTCAATTATACTGATACCTAGCAGACACATTACCGATAAAGGGGAGACTGCGCGATGAACAAAAAGTTGCTCGCGGGCACGACCGCGGCGATGCTGCTGGCCGGCATGCTGCTCGCAGGCTGCGGCGCCAAAGACGCCGGGACGAACGCCGCCGGAGGCAGCGGCCAAGCCGCAGGAGGGGCGGCCAAGCCGGAGGAGAAGAAGCAGGCGCTCACATTTCGTCTGGCCGACACGCACCCGCCGGATTATCCGACCGTCCTCGGAGATAAGAAATTCGCCGAGCTGGTCAGCCAAAAAACGAACGGGCGCATCAAAATCGACGTCTACCCGTCGTCCCAGCTAGGGGAAGAAAAGGCTGTCGTCGAACAGGTGCAGCTCGGCGCGATCGAGTTCACCCGCGTCAGCACCGGCGTCGTCGCCGATTTCAGCAAAGCGATGGGCGTGTTCAGCTTGCCGTACATTTTCGACAATGAAGCGCACGAGTGGAAGTTTCTGAACAGTGCGGACGGCACGAAGCTGCTCGACAGCTTGTCCGCTTCGAAATTCATCGGCCTCGCCTATTACGATTCCGGCGCCCGCAACTTCTACAGCCGCAAGCCGCTGAAGAGCATCGCCGACCTGAAAGGCCAAAAAATCCGCGTCATCCAAAACAAAATCAACATCGACCTGATGGAAGCGCTCGGCGCGAGCGCAACGCCGATGCCTTACGGCGACGTGTTCAGCTCTCTGCAGACCGGCGTCATCGACGCCGCCGAGAACAACTGGCCGAGCTACGATACGTCGAACCACTACACCGTTGCGAAAAACTTGATTCTGGACGGTCACCAGCGCGTCCCGGAAGTGCTCATGATGAGCAAGGTCGCCTTCGACAAACTGTCCGACGAGGACAAGAAAATCATCAAGCAAGCGGCGCTCGACTCGGTTCAATACCAGCGCGACGAGTGGAAAAAGTTCGAGAAGAAGTCCGAGGAGAAAATCCGCGCCGCAGGCGTTACGATCACCGAAGTGACGGACGCCAAGCCGTGGCAGGACAAAGTAAAATCGGTCATCGACAAATATCGCGCCGATTACAAAGACGTCCTCGACGCTATCGACAAAGCGCGCAAATAAGAATACAATTTGCTTACCGGGGGTGCTGAGCAGGCTCCCCTTTTTTCTACGATGCACGGCGAAAGAGGGCGCATCATGAACCGTTCCTGGCTGTCCAGGCTGGGCCGCATCGCCAGACTGCTCCTGATGCGGGACCGGCCGCTTGTGACCAAGCTGCTTGTGTTTGCCGCGCTGCTCGTTGTCGTGCCGATGTGCTTTATCGGGCTGCTGTCATACTTGCGCTCCGCGGCAGTGCTGGAGAACGAAGCGCGGCAGTACAGCTGGCAAATCATCGAGCAAGTGAACACGCACGTCGGCTATTATGTAAACGATTTCGAAATCAGCATTCTGAAAATCATCAACGATCCGGTCATTAACGCTTTCACCAAGATGAAATCGCGCGAGGAGCTCGATCAGAGCGGCATCCAGAGTACCGTCAAGCAGGTGCTGCGCAACGCGGCGTATTCCCGCTCGGACATTTCGAACATCACCGTCGTGCTGGAAAACATTCAGACGATCGATGCATTGACGAACAATTCATCCAGCCCGACGAACGAACCGCAAAAGGAATATTGGTACGCTGCCGTGCCGGCCGGCTACGAGCCGAAAATTTTTACGAGGGTCATCGCTATCGACGACCGCAAAGAGCAGGTCATCTCCATCGCCCGCCGGCTCGTGAGCCCGATGACGCTGCAGCCGATCGGCATGATCGTGATTGACGTCAACTTCCGGCGGTTTCAGGAAATCGCCGAGAAGGTCGTCATCGGCCGCACCGGGTATTTGTACATTCTCGACTCGGAAGGGCGCTATGTGTATCATCCCAATTTGAACGATTTGGGCATGCCCGCCAATTTTGAAAATTTGCACGAGATGCTGACCGGCAGCGACAGCGGATCGTTCATCACGTCATCCGGCTCCAAACGGCTGCTTACGTATGCGCGCTCCTCGTTTCTCGGCTGGACGCTGGTCACCTCGATTCCGTATGCGGAGGTGATCCAGGGCAACGAATATATTCGCCGCACCATTTTCAATACGGTTGTGATTACGCTTGCGGTAGCGGCGCTGTTCGGCATCGGCTTCGCGAGCAGCATCATCCGCCCGGTGAAGCGGCTTTACGTGTATACGCGGAGAGTGGAGGCCGGCGATTTCAGCGGCAGCATCCGCGTCGAGTCGAAGGACGAGATCGGCCTGCTCACTCACAGCTTCAATCGTATGGTGGCGCGGCTTAGAAGCTTGCTCGACGAAGTGTATTTTTCCAAGCTGCGCGAGACGGAGCTCGCTCTCAGACAGCGGGAAATCGAGCTCAAGGCGCTGCAGTCGCAGATGAATCCGCACTTCATGTACAATTCGCTCGATACGATCCGGGGCATGGCGCTGGAGCATTCGATCGATTCCATATCGGAGATCGCGGCGTCGCTGGCCCGGCTGCTTCGCTACAATTTGAAGAGCGAGTCGCAGACGGTGACGCTGGAGGAAGAGCTGTTTTACGCGGAGCTGTATTTGCGCGTTCAGAAGTACCGGTTTGAACATAAGCTCGAATACGAATTCGACATACCAGAATGGGCGAAAACGCAGCAGATCGCCAAATTTTCGCTGCAGCCGCTCGTCGAGAACAGCATCGTGCACGGCTTCGAGCCGGCGTACGGCATTACCCGCGTCAGCATCTCCGCGCAGCGGGAGTCGGAAGAGGCATTTGTCGTGCAGGTACGGGATACCGGAATCGGCCTATCGGAACAGCGGCTGGCGGAAATCCGCAGCAATTTGAAGGTGAAGGACGTTATCGCCGGCGGGCCGAACATCGGCATCGTCAACGTGCATCGCCGCATCCAATACTTGTTCGGCGACGCATACGGCGTCACGATCGATAGTGCCGGCGAGCAGGGAGCCGTCGTTCGGATCCGGCTGCCGCTGACCGCATCATGAGCTGCAGGGAGGGAAGACGTTGCATACCGTACTGTTAGTCGAAGATGAACGCTGGGTCCGAACGGCGGTGAAGCGGACGATCGAGAAGACCGGGCTGCCGTTTCGCGTCCTCGGCGAATGCGAGAACGGGCTCGAGGCGCTCGATTGGCTGCAGGGCCATTCGGCCGAGCTGGTCATGGCGGATATCCGGATGCCGGTAATGGACGGGTTGACGTTCGTCGACCAGCTGCGGGAGCGGGGCGAACTTCTGCCGGTCATTATGCTCAGCGGCCATGACAGCTTCAGCTACGTGCAGCATGCGCTCAGGTCGGGCGTTTTCGATTATTTGCTGAAGCCGGTTGAGACGGAGGACATGAAAGCGTGTCTGAGCAAGTGGATGAAAACGAGGGCGACTTCCGGCGCATCGCCTGCGCGGGATCGGGACGCAACGGTGCGGGAGCTCTCGCCCGTCGAGCAGGTGGTGCGGCTCATCCGCGAACGTTTGCCGGGGGACATTTCGCTTACGGAAGCGGCTGCGGCGGTGCATTTGAACCCAAGCTATTTGAGCCAGCTGTTCAAGCAGCGCATGAACCAAACGTTCGTCGAATACGTGCTGCAGGCGCGCATGGATGAGGCGGAGCGGCTGCTTGCCCATACGTCGCTGCGCATCTCGGAAATCGCCGAGCGGCTCGGTTATGCGGACATTTCGTATTTCAGCAACACCTTCAAGCGGCTGAAGGGGCGCCCGCCGTCGGAATACCGGAAGACGGCGAAATAAGGGCGAAAATCGGCGTTGACGGCATCGACACGATTACGATGTTGGACAAGTTCAGCGACGACGCTTTCGGCGGGGACGGTTCCGCGGCGGAAACGGCTAGAGCCGGCGCCGAAGCGTCGCCCGGACGGTAACGTTCTCCTATTTGAGCCGCATAGAAGTTTAGTATATGATAATGGGGATGGCCCGAACGAGGGGCCGTCCTCATTTTGCGTGAAGCGAGCTGATCCTTGATATGAACCCGAGAACTCTTAACTATCGTATGCCCCCGGAGTGGGCTCCCCATACAAGAACTTTCATTTCCTGGCCGGTGCAGGATTCGATGTGTTACCCGGACGACTACGACGCGGTGTGCGGCGGCTATGCCGAAATTATCCGCGCCATTGCCGAGTTCGAGCCGGTGACGGTCGTTGTGGGTCCGGACGATCGCGATAAGGTGGCGGCGTATTTTCCAGGTGCGGGGGACCGCATCGAGCTGCTGCCTATCGAGCATAACGACGCTTGGCTGCGGGACAATGGGCCGACGTTCGTCACCCGCGAAGACGGCGAAGTGGCCGGCGTCAACTGGGGATTCAACGCCTGGGGCGGCAAGTACAGCCCGTGGGATCTCGACGACAAGGTGGCGCCGCAAATTTTGGAGCATGTCGGGCTGAAGCGGTTTGATGCTCCGCTCGTGCTCGAAGGCGGCTCGATCCACGTCGACGGCGAAGGCACGCTCATTACGACCGAGGAATGCTTGCTTAATGAGAACCGGAACCCGGACCTGTCGCGCGAGCAGATCGAGGAGTATTTGAAGCAGTACGTGAACATCGATAAGGTGATTTGGCTCAAACAAGGCCTTAGCGGCGACGAGACGGACGGGCATGTCGACAATATCGCCTGCTTCGCGGCGCCGGGCAAAGTCATCTTGCAAGTGTGCGACGACCCGAGCGACGAGAACTATGCGATTACTCAGGACAATTTGCGCCTGCTCGCGGACGAAACGGACGCGCAGGGCCGCAAGCTGGAAGTGGTCCAAATTCAGCAGCCGCCGCGCGTCGACCATGACGGGAAACGCTTGACGCTGAGCTATTTGAACTTTTATTTCGTGAACGGAGGCATCATCCTGCCGGTATTCGGCGGGACGGCGGCGGAAACCGACCGGCTGGCCATCGAGACGCTGCAGCGGACGTTCCCGGACCGGCGCATCCGCACGGTCGACGGGATGGCCATTATCCGCGAGGGCGGCAACGTGCACTGCACGACGCAGCAAATGGCCGCAGGTGTGCCCGTGCCGAGGACTTAATTGAACTTAAGAGAGGAGTGCTGACGCTGTGAGAAAAGTAAAAGTAGCGGCCACACAGATGAGCTGCTCTTGCGACATAGACGAAAATATCGCCAAAGCGGACCGGCTCGTCCGCGAAGCGGCAGGGCAAGGCGCGCAAATCATCCTGCTGCAGGAGCTGTTCGAGACGCCATACTTCTGCCAGAAGGAGAAAGCCGATTATTACAAGTACGCGACCGAGCTGGAAGAGAACAAGGCTGTGAACCATTTCAAAAAGGTGGCGCGCGAGCTCGGAGTCGTGCTGCCGATCAGCTTCTACGAGAAGAAAAACTATGCCCGCTACAACTCGCTGGCCGTAATCGATGCCGACGGCGAGGTGCTGGGGCGTTACCGCAAAAGCCACATTCCGGACGGTCCGGGGTATGAGGAGAAGTTTTACTTTAACCCGGGCGACACGGGCTTCCAAGTGTGGAAAACGAGATATGCCAAAATCGGCGTCGGCATTTGCTGGGACCAGTGGTATCCGGAAGCGGCGCGCTGCATGACGCTCATGGGCGCGGAGCTGCTGTTCTACCCGACGGCGATCGGCTCCGAGCCGCAGGACGCCGGGATCGATTCGCGCGATCACTGGCAAATGTGCATGCTCGGCCACGCCGCGGCGAACCTGATCCCTGTCGTCGCTTCGAACCGCATCGGCGTCGAGACGGACGAAGACTCGAGCATCACGTTCTACGGCTCGTCGTTCATCGCAGGCCCGCAGGGCAATAAGGTGGCTGAGGCGGGCCGTACGGAAGAAGCGGTGCTGACGGCGGAATTTGACCTCGATCAGCTGGAGACGCAGCGCATCGAGTGGGGCATTTTCCGCGACCGCCGGCCGGACCTGTACAAGATTATCACGACCTACGACGGCGAGCGGAACGTGTAAACGAACCGGCTGCGGCAAAAACGGCTCTCTTTACCTGCTGGTAAAGGGAGCCGTTTTTTATGTGCGCCCGTTCGTAGGCAACAAAGGAATTGAATCCTTGACACAGAATAGTAAAGACATGTTGCTGTCTGTACATTCCTGCGAAAGGTTGTGGTCTTCCATGCGTGAACCTAAACCGTATTGGCGAGATGTCCCCTTAGAGCTGCGGAAGCAAGTTGAGGGCATAATGGCAAGTTCGATACGAACGGCCGCTCGCGTATTTGGAGGTTACGGACCTAGCGCAACATTTCGAATATTCTTAGAAGACGGAAGAACCATATTCGCCAAAGGAGCCGGACAAGGGTCTATTGCGGAAAATTGGAGGGTGCTTCCCTTCGAAGAAGCGGTATATCGCGATGTCGCTGCGATTGCTCCAATTTCTCCTCGCTATTTCGGGTCTGTGCGCGCTGACGGCTGGCATCTTTTATTGCTGGAGGATTTACAACATGCCAAGAAGGTTCCGCCTTGGTCCGAGGCATTGGCTTTACAAGCGATCCGGGATATAGCGGCATTTCACGTACGGGGACTTTCTGAGGCCGGTAAGGTTGAAGCAATGGCAAGCAAAGGTATAACCGATAATTGGCTTAACATTAAAAATAACAGCGATGAACGAAACGATTTTCTTGGACTGTTTGAAGAGAACAGAAACGAAGCCGAGGCCTGGCTTGATGCGGCAATCGATACGCTGATTCGGATGGAAGCGGAGCTGATGCGTCCAGACCAACCTTGGGGATTCATCCATAAAGATATACGTTCGGATAATCTTCGCTTTAGAAACGGTTCTTTGGTGTTGTTCGATTGGGCACTGGCATGCAGGGGACCGTTACTATTTGATGCAGGTTTCTTCTTTCCGAGTATTGAGGGCGAAGGAGGACCAGCCGCGGAACGTTTGTTGCCGGAATATAAAAGAGTAATGACTGCTCATGGCATTGATTTTCCCGTATTTGCCGAACAATCAGTTGCCGTTGCTACAGCAGGATTTTTTGCGGCGAGAGCCGGGAAACCGCCAATACCGTTACTCCCGCGACTTAGATATATTCAGCGTTTGCAATTGGGACCTGCACTCCGGTGGTCATCCAATCTTCTCGGGCTGCCTTCTCCTCCTAAAGTAAATTTCATTGGTTGATGTGTGTCCAAAGAAAATAAAGTATGAGACTGTAGTTGTTGATCTGACGCAGTTTCCGGAGTTTGAAAAACTTCAGGTATTGAAAAATATGGTTTAGACTGACCCCAATATTTCAAACGGCGGCAGCCCTGAGCGAGAAAATAAAGTCATAGACTGCCGCTGTCTTGTGGAACTAATGTTCTCCGTTAGCCATACATGTAGCGCAAAAGCCTCGGTGATCAGCCAAGCAGTTAACGAACGGGCGTGTAGCGGAGCACCACGACGCCGGAGCCGAAGGATTTGGTCCCGCTCAGCTTCAGATTCAGTCGCTCATGAACTCCCCCCAATAATTGGGGGCCACGTCCGGCAACGATTGGCTGTACCAAGAAGTGATACTCATCCACCAAGCCTAGTTGTGCCAGGGTGGAACCGAGGCCGGGACCGCCGTTAACGACTAGGTTCTTCCCTTCTGCCGTAAGCTGTCGTACCTCCTCGGAAACAGGCCCCTTCAACAAGAAAGAGTTCTGCCACGACACATGATCCAGCGTCCGCGAGAAGACGTACTTGGGTTTCCGATCGAGCTTGCGTGCGAAGTCGACCATGAATTGAGGTCCGTCGCCGCTGCTGGCAATGGCTGGCCAAGCACTTTCCATCAGCTGGTAGATTTCACGTCCAAAAAGCAGACCATCGGACTGGTCCATCAGGTCCACCGTATACTGGTGGAGCTCCTCATCCGCAATCACCTGCGTGTGGTCACAGCAACCGTCCAGCGTCACATTCATCATCAGGATTAAACGTCCCATATGTAGCCTCCTTTTGTCTGTATTTTATCATCCAAAAGGAGGCCCGGTTTCTCCTGGATTGCTAATGTGCACAGTCCGGGCCCTACCGAATACAACTTTAGTTTAACGGAGGATGGCCCGTTAGCTTAACTAACGGGCGCCAGTCTAATACTTTATTTTCACCTGACATGATGAGCACGTTCCACCGCTCCATTGAGCGGTTTTTTTGTTTTAAAAATAAAAAAGCGGCCCCCCACCGGACTTTCCGGTACGAGCCGTTTTCGTTTCCTGTTGCAGCTATAGGTACGGTTATGGTAACATCAACATACGCGACCTGTTTTTTCGCCATTGCGAATATGTTCGCGTATCTATCCAAAATAATTGTAGCACAATGAACCGACGATGTCAACAGTTCCATTTCAAGGAGGATGCGTATGAGCGGGAATGTTTCGGAACGCGAGGCTGAGCAGCAGCGAGTAACACTTGTGCAGCACATCATAGCAAGCCGCATGGAGGAGCTCGCCGGGCAGCTAAGCGAGATGAGGGAAGAGGTCGTCGACATCCGCAAGCATTTTTGGGACGATGTAACCGTGAATCTCGACGACATGATCGAAACGCAGGCGTCGATGAAGCAGCAGTCGGAGCTGCTCGCGGAACGGGAGCGGGGCCACAGCGTCCTGCAGCGGCAGTACAAAAGCTTGCAGCGCCTGCAGCAATCGCCTTACTTCGGACGAATCGATTTCCGCGAGCAGGGGGATAGCGCGGCGGAAGTCATTTACCTCGGAACCGCATCGCTGCTCGGCGACGACGGCGAGAGCTTGCTCATTTACGACTGGCGGGCGCCGATTTCGAGCTTGTATTACGATTACGGCCCGGGGCCGGCGGAATACGACACGCCTTCCGGCAAAATCGCCGGCACGATGGAGCTGAAGCGGCAGTTCGTGTTCAAGCACGGCGCCATCGAGTATATGTTCGATACGAGCTTGACGATCGGCGACGAGATTTTGCAGCAGGTGCTTGCGCATAGTGCGGACGGCCATATGAAAAACATCGTCGCTACCATTCAGCGGGACCAGAACCGCGTCATTCGCGAGGACCGCAAGCGCTGCCTGATCGTCTCCGGTCCGGCCGGCAGCGGCAAAACGTCCGCCGCGCTGCAGCGGGTCGCTTACTTGCTGTACAAATACCGCCGCCAGCTGACCGCCGACCAGATCGTGCTGTTCTCGCCGAACCCGATGTTCAAGAAGTACGTATCGACCGTGCTGCCCGATCTCGGCGAGGAAAACATGCAGCAGTCCACGTTTCAAGAATATTTGGAGCATCGGCTCGCGGACCGTTTCCAGCTGGAAGATCCTTTTGCGCAGCTGGAAACGGCGCTGACCGGCGCCCGGGATCCGGGGTACGAGGCAAGGCTGGAGGGCATCCGGTTCAAGTCGTCGGCCCGCTTCTTCCGGATGGTGCAGCGCTACAAAACCTCCTTGGAGCGGCAAGGCCTGATATTCCGGGATGTAAAGGTGCGCGGGCATGTGCTCTTGTCCGCCAAGCAGCTGGAGGAATGGTTTTATCCGGACGGCAATCCGGGCGGGAAGCTTGCGCCGAGAGTAGCCGCTTTGCTGGAGCTGGTGCTGAAGGAGGCGAAAAAGGCGCTCTTTGCGCTCCGTGATGAGCCGTGGGTGGAAGAAGAAGTGGAGCTGCTCGGCCGCGACGATTATGACGAGGTGTACCGGAGGCTGCAGAAAGCCGAAAGCAAAGGCAATGGGACGTTCAACGAACGCCGGGAGGAAGCCGAGCTGCTGAAGGAGCTCGTGCTGGACCGCTACCATCGCCGTTTGCGCAAAAGGCTCAAGCGGTTCGCTTTTCTCGATTTCGAGGCGACGTACCTGAGGCTGTTCGAGGATCCGGCTCTGGCGTCAAGCCTGCTGGACGAAGACGCCGATGCGGACGGGCTGCCAATGCTATGGCCGGAAATTTGCCGGCAGACGGTAGAAAAGCTGCAGCGCCGCGAGCTTTCCCAGGAAGACGCCACGCCGTTTTTGTACTTGAAGGGGCTCATTGAAGGCTTTCACGTCAATCTTGGCATTCGCCATGTTTTTATCGACGAAGCGCAAGATTATTCTCCGTTTCAGTACGAGTTCCTGAAGCAGCTTTTTCCGCGCGGAAGGATGACGCTGCTCGGCGACCATAACCAGATCATCAACGCGTACTCGGCGGTGCCTGGCTTGGAGACGCTGACCGGCCTATACGGCGAGGAAGAGACGGAAGTAATCCGTTTCACCAAGTCGTACCGTTCCACGAAGCCGATTACGGACTTTACCCGCGAACTGCTGCCGGAAGGGAGGAACATCGAGCCGTTCGAGCGGGCAGGGGAGAAGCCGGCGGTTACGGCCGCTGCGGACGAAGAAGCGTTGTACCGGCATATGGCCGGCCGAATCCGCGAACTGAAGCAGCAGCGCTACGGCACGATTGCGGTCATAGGCAAAACGGCGCAGGAATGCGCGAAAGCGTACGAGTCGCTCAAGCCGCTTATGGACGAGAACGAACTGCTGCTGATCACGAAGGAGACGGATGAATTTACAAAAGGCGGGGTCGTCATCCCTTCGTACTTGGCCAAAGGCATCGAGTTCGACGCCGTGCTCATTCACGATGCGTCGCAAGCGGCCTATGCCCGCGAGACCGAGCGCCAGCTGTTCTACATTTCGTGCACCAGGGCGATGCACCGGCTGTACCTATACTACGTAGGGGAACTGAGTCCGTTCGTGCGGGCGGTGAACCCGGAGCTGTACGTGCGGGATAACGCTAGTGAATGTCCTTCTTCTTGAACCGTCCGCCCTTCACGTCGTGAATGTTGCCGACGGCGAGGAACGCCATAGGATCGAGCTCGTCGACGATAGATTTGAGCTTCGCTTCCTCGAGCCGGTTAATGACGCAGAAAATGACTTTCTTCCCGTCGCCGGTAAAGGCGCCCTCGCCGTTCAGGTACGTCACGCCACGCCCAAGCCGGTCGATAATCGCATCCCCGAGGTCCTTGTAGCTGTCGCTGATAATCCATACCGACTTCGACTCGTCGAAGCCCTCAATCGTAATATCGATCGTCTTGAAGGCGATATAGTAGGCGATCAGCGAATACATGGCGTGGTCCCACTTGAACACGAAGCCGGCGCTGCCGAGAATGAAAATATTCATGAACATGACCGTTTCGCCGACGGAGAACGGCAGCTTTTTGTTGAGAAGAATTGCGACGATCTCCGTGCCGTCGAGCGAGCCGCCGGAACGGATGACCATGCCGACGCCGATGCCGAGCGTAATGCCGCCGAACACGGCCGAGAGCAGCGGGTCGAGCGTGATCGGGGGCACCGGGATGAGCAGCGTCGTGCCGATCGACATCGCGAGAACCGCGAACAGCGTGGAGACGGCGAACGTTTTGCCGATTTGCTTGTACCCGACGAATAGGAACGGCAAGTTCAGAACCGTAAGGAACAAGCCGATCGGCAGCCCCGTCAGATGCGCCACAATGATGGAAACGCCGGTAATGCCGCCGTCGATAATGTGATTGGGGACGAGGAAAATTTCCAGCGCGACAGAGACCAGGCCGGACCCCAGCAGCAAAAAGACGATGCGGCGCAGCAATTTGGCCGACGATAATCTGGTGTGTTTGACTGTTTCTCCTTTGGCTTCGATCAAGAGATCATCTCCTTTTCCGCTATGGTTTCTATACATTAAGGATACCACATAGAGCCCGTCCTGGGCACGCGCCGGGGCGGGTGATTGTTTTTCCGCCGCAGTCTTGTATACTAAAATTCGATAGGAAGGAGTGCGAACATGGAGCAATCGTCCCAGGAAACCCGCGACATCGTCGAAGTATGTCTGCTAGCCGGCAAAATCATTCTGCAGAGCGGCGGAGAAACGTATCGCGTGGAAGATACGATGACCCGCATCGCCGCTTCATACGGTTTGACGCAAACGCACAGCTTCGTCATGCCGACGGGCATCCTGTTCTCGATTGATGAAAAATCCGCGCCGGCGACCCGCCTCGTCCGCATTTCGGAACGGTCCACCGATTTGCGCAAAGTGACGATCGTCAACGACCTGTCGCGGCGAATCAGCCAGGGACAGCTGTCTGCAAGCGAGGCGCTGCAGCGGCTTCGCGATCTCGACGCGGCGAACTTGTCGTATCCGGTTTGGGTGCAGGCCGCAGCCGCAGCGCTGGTGAGCGGATGTTTTCTGATCATGTTTCAAGGCGGGTGGCCGGACTTTGCCGCGGCATGCGCGGCTGGCGGGATCGGATATGCTGGTTCCGTCTTTTTGCAACGGCTCGTTCCGATCAAATTTTTCACCGAGTTTCTGGCGGCGCTCATCATCGGCACGCTCGCGTTCGGGCTTGTCCGCATCGGCGCCGGGCACGATCTCGACCGGATTATTGTCGGCTCCGTCATGCCGCTTGTGCCGGGGCTGCTCATTACGAACGCCGTGCGCGATTTGATGGCGGGACACCTCGTGTCGGGCTTGTCCAAAGGCGCCGAAGCGTTCCTTACCGCGTTCGCGATCGGTGCCGGAATCGCGTTCGTGCTTTCATTTTACCGGTAAGGAGGCGGCGGCAGCGTGTTTATGCTCGAACAGCTCGTCATCAGCTTTATCGCTTCGGCCGGCTTCGGCATCGTCTTCAATGTGCCCAAAGACACGCTGCTCAAATGCGGCTTCGTCGGCATGCTCGGCTGGCTCGTTTATTTGCTGCTGACCGGCCGCGGCTTCGACGAGATTTTGGCCAGCCTCGGCGCTTCGATTGTTGTCACGGCTTTGAGCCAAGTGTTCGCCAGGCTGTACAAAACGCCGATCATCGTGTTCAGCGTAGCGGGCGTCATCCCGCTCGTGCCGGGCGGCCTCGCCTACGACGCGATGCGAAGCGTCGTCGAGAACCGGTACGATCAGGCGGTACAGCTCGCCGCCAAGGCGTTCATGATTTCCGGCGCGATCGCGATCGGGCTCATGTTCTCGGAAGTCGTTTATTTGCTGCTTCGCCGCGTAAGGTCAAGATGATTTGGGTGCAAAATGGCGGGAATCCCGGAAAATGCGCGATTCCCGCCATTTTGCCGGGGCCGCTTCAGCGATTCAGAGTATAGAAGTACAAAAACCAAACAGCGTGATTCTGCTCGTCGAATGCCGCACGGCGAAACGCTTCGCGGACCGCGTGGGTGCGGCCGCGGTCGGCAAGCTCGTGGTATTGGTCGACCGTCTCCTGTTCGTCGATGAGAGCGGCCTGCAATCCGGCGATGTACTCGGACGGGCACGTCTCCGTCAGCTTCGGGCTATGCATTGAACCAGTCAGCGAATGGTACAGCCGCGATAAGGTTTGGTAATGCCGCTCCTCGTCGCGGCGAATTTCGAGAATGCGGGTGCGCTGCGCGTCATGCGGGGCAAGTTTGGCCAGCTCCGCATAGCAGACGATGGCGCTGTACTCGCCGTCGATCGCTTTGGCAACGTCCGCGGCGAGCCGGGCGTCAGGACTGGCCGGCGGCTCCCGGAAGCCGAGCGGATAAGCGTAAGAAAATGGGTACAAGTCAAGAACCTCCCTTACTGCTTACAGCATATGAGCAGAGATGGGCAAATGCGCCGCTTGGCGAGGTTAAATTCAGCCGTAAGCGGAATGTCATCCAGCCTCGCTTACTGAAAGGGGTCAAACCGTAACTAATGACAGTGCGCATCCACTTGCTTCGGGGCTATAACTTCTTTTATTTTGCCATGTTTTCAGTGTTTTTCTCCTTCTTGCCGGTGTATGCGGCAGAGCAGGGCGTATCTTCTGCCGATGTCGGCAGCTTAATGGCGCTTGGGGCGCTGGTTGGGGTCGCCGCACAGCCGGTATGGGGCATGGTAAGCGACCGCCGGCGCACGGTGCGCGGCGTGCTTCTCCTGCTGCTGGCGATCTCGGTGGGGGCCGGCGTCCTGTTGTATCGGACTTCCGATTTGGCCTTGCTCTATGTGGCGGTCGTAGTGATGTACTTTTTCTTTTTGCCGACCGATCCGCTGGTGGAGAGCTTGAACGTGCAGACGACGCAGCGCGCCGGGATCAGCTTCGGTTCGGTGCGGATGTTCGGCGCGCTCGGCTACGCGGTGGCGTCATATGCGGCGGGGGCCGTTTTGCAGGCCGCGGGGATGAAGTCGCTATGGCTGCTGTTTCTGGCATGCGGCGTTCCGGCGCTGGCGCTGTGCTTCACGGTGGGGGACGTACCCGTTAGCGGCAAGCCGGTCGCATTTCGGGAATTGCGCGGTTTTTTCGGCAGAGGGGTGACGATCCGGTTCTTTCTGATGATTTTGCTGATCGCCGTTCCGCACCGGATGAACGACAGCTTTATCGGCATTTATGTACAGGCGAACGGTGGCGGGGTGAACCTGGTAGGCGACGCTTGGGCGGTCATGACAGTAACGGAAGTCGTCTTCTTTGCCATCATTCACCGCTTTATCCGGCAAGGGTCGGAGCTGCGGCTCATCGCGCTCGCTTCGGCGCTTTATGCTGTGCGCTTTCTGCTATGCGTGCTGGTGAAGGATCCGGTTTACGTTGTTGGCTTCCAATTGTTCCAGGGCGTTACTTTCGTGCTGTTTTATTCCGCGGCGATCGGGTATTTGTACCGCATCGTGCCGGAGCAATGGAAATCGACGGGCCAGACGATGCTGGCCGTCTGCTTCTTCGGCGTCTCCGGGGTTGTCGGCTCGTTCATCGGCGGACGCATCTTGCAAGGCTACGGCGGGGCGACGCTGTACGCGGTCATGACGGCGGTGGCGGCGGCAGGCTGCATTGCGGCGCTCGCGGTCGATCTGGCGGATAAAAAGGAGGCTGCGGCGGGGGGCGGTTCTCTTTCGATGTTTGGGGAAAAATCGGATAGTTGAGATGGAGTCCTTGTTTTGGGATAAACGCTTCGTTTGTTTCGCTCCCGCTGCTTCCGGTTAACGGAAATCTGTTCCGTTATTGGCCTATTTCCCGTGTATTTCCCGAAAATAGCGGAACGAGGGTGCGTTATCTCGGCATTTTAGGCGAGAATCGCTCGAGTTCCGGGCCGATAGCGGAACTGCGTTCCGTTAAGAATGAGCCGGTGCCTCTCTGTCCGCGCAATAACGGAACTGAGTTCCTTTAAGGCGGCCAAGGGCATGTGCGCATGGAGCTCATGATTTGACCGCCCGGCAGCGTTCCTCATGATTGGAACCTCGCTTCGGTTAAAGTCCTCGTCTTTTGCGGAGCCGGAAAAAATCAATATACTCGTTTCTTCCAGCAAAATAGGGTTGCGGTCTTGTACCATTTCGTGTAAAATGAGAACGTATTTGACGGCAACCCCTTATATTGTTCCACGTTAGCAGGATTACCTTCCGAATCCTCCATGCACCAACTCCTTATTTTCGTAGTAACTCACGGCTGCAAGTTACCTGTTAAGGATTCACGAATGCAACACTGGAGCGGTCAATGGAGCCGCAAGGACAAAAGAGAGGCAGGGCTTTTGTCGCTTCGTGCAATAGGTCACCCGGAACAAGCTCGCGGTTCCCGCGAATACAATAAGATCCCCATACCGCCAGGCGGTGTGGGGATCGTCCATTTGTAACGGGGTTTTGCGGCGCAGGGCAAACGCGGGTCACGGGACCGAGGATTCGTAAGTCAAGCTTCTTCTTCGTCAGTGACGAAGTCCTCCAGGTTTTTGTCGGCCTTGCTCTGATTGCACAGGTGGCATGCGCAAACGCAGTTCATCGGCGTCGTATGGCCGCCCTTGGCGCGCGGAACGAGATGGTCGATCGTATCGCCGTATTCCCCGCAAAAATAACACGTATAATTATCGCGCGTCAGCACGTACTGGCGGAACGACTTGTTCGTATACAGCCGCCGGATCGTATGGCGGTTGACGACGACGGCGGCGTGCTCGCGCACGAGGTTGACCGCTGTCTCGAGGTCGGTGTCCTGCACCCAGCGCCGTCCTTTGTCCGTTTTGCCGCGCATTTTGATGAAGCCGCTGCGCAGCGGCTTCAACACGTCCGCGTCCGGGCCCTCGGGACGCGGCGGAG
>NZ_JXAK01000087.1 GCF_000829455.1 Gordoniibacillus kamchatkensis | reverse complement strand
CCAACAACAGCAAGCCCAACAACAGCAAGCCCAACAACAGCAAGCCCAACAACAGCAAGCCCAACAACAGCAGCCCTAACAACGCCTTACCACGCACTCCCACGTGCCCACAATCGCTAGAAGGAGGTGCTGCAAACGATGACATACCGCCAATTCGCTTACGTGTACGACCGTTTGATGGAAGAAATGCCTTACGACGACTGGCTTCGATTCGCCGAGCGGACGTGGGCCTTTTACGGCATCCGGCCCCGCACTGTCGTCGATCTTGGCTGCGGTACAGGCAGCCTTTCCATCCCGTTGGCGGCGCGCGGCTACGACGTCATCGGCATCGACCTGTCCGAGGATATGCTCGCCGTCGCCCGGGACAAGCACGAACGGGACCGGCAGTCGCGGCTGGCCGGCCAAGCCGGCTCTCTGCAATGGCGGCTGCAGGACATGCGCGAATGGGAGACGGCTGAGCCGGTCGATGCCGTTGTATCATTTTGCGATTGCCTCAATTACTTGACCGACGAAGATGACATTGCCCGCACATTCCGCGCTACCTATGCAGCGCTGAGGCCCGGCGGCGTATTCGCCTTCGATGTGCATACGCCCCGCCAGCTCGAAGCTTATGCTGCGACCCAGCCGTTTACTCTCGACGAAGACGACATCGCCTACATCTGGACGTGCGAATACGAGGAACGGCGGCTAGAGATCGAACACAGCATCACCTTTTTCGCCGCCGAGCCGTCCGGGCTGTTCCGCCGCTTCGAGGAAACGCACACGCAGCGCGCTTATCCGCTCGATTGGCTCGAGCGCGAGCTTGCCGCTGCAGGCTTCAGCAACATCCGCGTCTGCGCCGATTTCTTCGACAAGCCCCCGAACGCCGGGACGCAGCGGGCTTTTTTCAGCGCGGTCAAATAGAAAAAAGAGGAAGTTTCCTCCTTGCCGCCGAAATATACGCACACTGTCTGTTCGAAGGACGAAGGAGGAAACGGCTTGAACGAAAACGGCGCGAGCAAGCTCTCATTTTTAGGCGTGGATGGCGTATTTATGCCGGTCAGCGATTTAACGAGATCGGTGCGATGGTATACGGAGGTGCTTGGACTTGAAATCCGGCACCGGGACGAGCCGCATGCGGCTGTACTCAAAATCGGACAGGGCCTTCCCGCGCTTTGTCTCGTGCAATCCGGCGGCCCTCTGCCGGCGCCGTTTCCCCCGAATCGGTACGACGTTACGCACTTCTTCAATTTCAAAGCGGCCGATATCGACGCCGTTCATAGCGAATTGGCCGCTCGCGGCGTCGACGTTTCGCCGATTTACCAGTCGGATGCGCTGCGCTATTTCGGTTTTCAAGATCCGGACGGGAACGGACTCGGCGTCGTGAACTAGCGTTTCCGTCGGAAAGCATGCCGGCCGCATGCCCGTTCTCTTGACACGCCCGCGCCTTTTACATATAATGACTTACAAAACATGGCGCAGAAGAGGAGCAGTAGCTCACGGACGTATCGCAGAGAGCCGGCGGTGGATCGGGTTACACCGATCACGGTGCAAGCCGGCATACGGACGCGGCGAAACTCGCCTCGGAGCCGGAAGGTGAAGCGCGAAGCCGCTTAGCCGACCCGTTTGGCCCGCGTTACGGGCTTCCGAGTGAACGATCCTCGGCGCGCAAGCTTTTACCGCGCTGTCGGTCGTTAAGCAGGGTGGTACCACGGGAAGGAAGAACCTCTCGTCCCTAGCGTTTACAATGCGCTGGCGGCGGGAGGTTTTTGGATGTTTATGGAGGAGTGAACGAGGATGACCGACAACAAGGAAACGAGAGATTCGCAAGGCTACAATCCGCAGGCGCTCGAGCCCAAGTGGCAGCGCTACTGGGATGAACACAAAACGTTCAAAACGCCCGACGATTCGGATAAACCGAAGTTTTACGCGCTCGATATGTTCCCATACCCGTCCGGGGCCGGGCTGCACGTCGGGCATCCGGAGGGCTACACGGCGACCGATATCGTGTCGCGCTACAAGCGGATGCGCGGCTACAACGTGCTGCATCCGATGGGCTGGGACGCGTTCGGCTTGCCGGCGGAGCAGTACGCGCTGCAAACGGGGCGCCATCCGCGCGACATTACGAAGGAAAATATCGACAACTTCCGCCGCCAGATCAAGTCGCTTGGCTTTTCCTACGACTGGGACCGCGAAATCAGCACGACCGATCCGGACTATTACAAGTGGACGCAGTGGATTTTCATCCAGCTGTACAAGCGCGGTCTCGCCTACGTTGACGAGGTGCCGGTCAACTGGTGTCCGGAGCTCGGTACGGTGCTGGCGAACGAAGAAGTCATCGACGGCAAAAGCGAGCGCGGCGGCTTCCCTGTCATCCGCAAACCGATGCGCCAGTGGGTGCTGAAAATTACCGAATACGCCGAGCGTCTGCTTGAAGATCTGGAAGAGCTCGACTGGACGGAGAGCATCAAGGACATGCAGCGCAACTGGATCGGCAAGTCGAAGGGCGCGGAAGTGCAATTCGCCGTCGACGGCCATCCGGGGCAACATTTGACCGTGTTCACGACTCGGCCCGATACGCTGTTCGGAGCGACGTACTGCGTCCTCGCGCCCGAGCATGAGCTGGTCGACACCATTACGACCGAAGCTCAGGCTGGGGCCGTCCGCGATTACCGCGATGCGGCTGCGCGCAAAAGCGATCTCGAGCGAACTGACCTTGCCAAAGATAAAACCGGCGTGTTTACCGGCGCTTATGCGATCAATCCGGTCAGCGGCGCGAAAGTGCCGATCTGGATCGCCGACTACGTGCTCGGCGGCTACGGTACGGGCGCCATTATGGCAGTGCCGGGCCACGACGAGCGCGACCACGAGTTCGCGGCAAAATTCGGCTTGCCGATCGTCGAGGTCGTGCAAGGCGGGGACGTCAGCAAGGCGGCTTTCACCGGCGACGGTCCGCACGTCAATTCGGAGTTCCTGAACGGACTGTCGAATGAAGCCGCGATTGCGCGCATGATCGAACACTTGGAAGCGGAAGGCAAGGGCCGGGGCAAAGTGACGTACCGGCTGCGCGACTGGCTGTTTTCCAGACAGCGGTATTGGGGCGAGCCGATACCGATTTTGCACCTCGAGGACGGCACGATGAAGCCGGTGCCGGAGGACCAGCTGCCGCTGCTGCTGCCGGATGTCGACGAAATCAAGCCGTCGGGAACCGGGGAATCGCCGCTTGCTAACGTAACCGACTGGGTCAACACGACCGATCCGGAGACGGGGAGGAAAGCGCGCCGGGAGACGAACACGATGCCGCAGTGGGCCGGCTCGTGCTGGTACTATTTGCGTTTTATCGACCCGCACAACGACAAGCAGCTCGTATCGCCTGAGAAGCAGAAGCAGTGGCTGCCGGTCGATCTTTACATCGGCGGCGCCGAGCATGCGGTACTGCATTTGCTGTACGCCCGTTTCTGGCACAAGGTGCTGTACGACATCGGCGTCGTGGATACGAAGGAGCCGTTCCATAAGCTCGTCAACCAGGGCATGATCCTCGGCGAAAATATGGAGAAAATGAGCAAATCGCGCGGCAACGTCGTGAATCCGGACGATATTGTCGCCACCTACGGCGCCGATACGCTGCGCATGTACGAGATGTTCATGGGCCCGCTGGAAGCGACGAAGCCGTGGAATACGAACGGCGTCGAGGGCGCGTACCGCTTCCTCGCCCGCGTCTGGCGCCTGTTTGTCGGCGAAGACGGAAAGCTGAGCCCGCGCATCAGCGCATCCGAAACGGCGGGCAGCGACGCCTTCAAGCGGACATGGCACCGCACGATCAAAAAAATTACCGAAGATTTTGAGGCGCTTCGCTTCAACACGGCGATTTCGCAGCTCATGATTTTCGTCAATGAGGCTTACAAAACCGAGACGCTCCCGCTCGAAGCGATGAGGCATTTCGTGCAAATGCTGTCGCCAATTGCGCCGCACATCGCCGAAGAGCTGTGGGAGAAGCTCGGCGGCACCGAATCGGTCACGTATGTGCCGTGGCCGCAGTTTGACGAAGCTTGGACCGTCGACGACGAAGTCGAAATCGTGGTGCAGGTGAACGGCAAAATCGCCGACCGCGTCAAAATCGCGGCGGATCTCGAGGAAGCGGCGATGCAGGAGCTGGCGCTCGGCCTCGACCGGGTGAAAGAGCTGGCAGCCGGCAAAACGGTGCGCAAAGTGATCGCCGTAAAAGGCAAGCTCGTCAACATTGTAGTCGGGTAACCAAATTAAAATTGGATTCCGCTATCGGAAGCACCGAAGCGGCCGCAATCGCTCTGCTGAGCGCTTGCGGCCGCTTTTTGCATCTAGCGTGCGGAGCTTGGGTTACTCCTTCGCAGCGACAAACTGGGCTTCGAATTTTTCAACGTCTTCGTCGTACTTGGCGTGCGTCGCCCGAATGAGCAGATCGAACATGCCGTCCATCTCTTTGCTCATTAGCTCCAGGCCCGCTTCCGTGATGCCTCCCGGTACGGTCACTCTTTTTTGCAGCGAAACGGGATTAAAGCCTCCGGTCGTCAGCAGCTTGCCGGTGCCGAGCACCATTTCGCTCGCCAGCTGCACCGCTGTTTCATACGGAATGCCGGTTCGATCCACTGCGGCTTCGACAAACCGCTGTATGAAATAAGAGAGAAAGGCCGGGCCGACCGAAGACAAATCGGAGCAAATGCGCGTATGCTCTTCAGTGACGCAAATCGGCGTCGAAATGTGACTGAGCATATTTTCGATAAGCTCTTTATCTTCCGGCTCCATTCGGCCGCCGAATATCATTAAAGTGGCGCCGCCGAGCACATAGTTTGTAATGCTGGGAATCATTTTCATCACTTTGCACGGCAATTGCGCCTCTAAATGGCGGATCATCACGGGGCTCGTGATCGAGACGACGATTTGCTGTGGCTGTGCTACCGCTTTGATTTCGTCTACTACACGTTTGTAGTCGGAAGGCTTGACGCACAGGAAGACGAGATCGCAGCCCTGAGCCGCTTCCGCGTTGCCCGCCGCAACGAGAAGACCGGGGTAGCGTTCGGCGAGCCGCTTAGCTTTGGCTGCTGTCCGGTTGCTTGCGACGATTTGTTCCGGACCGAGAGCACCGGATTGGATGAATGCTTCTATCAATACGCTTCCCATGCTGCCCGTCCCAATGAATGCTGCTTTCATCAAGAACCCTCCCGCACCAAAGCTAGGTTTCCTTCGGCGTACCGCTCGTCGCCCGGATTGGACGGTAAGCTGCCTTTACTGTTTCCCATGTATATGCCTGCGGGCAATATTTCATGATTCGAAAAAAACGTAATCATGCGGTTCGAAGGAAGGGGCATGAACAATGAAGAAGACGGTCGTATGGATTGTTGGCACAGCACTGTTATGCGCGGCTTCCGCCTTTGGCGGCACTTTGCTGCGGCCGAAGCCGTTGCCGCCGGAAGCGGTGAACGAGGCGATGGCTATGCTGCTGGAGCAAGCGGCGGAGCCGGATCGAGGATCGGAAAAGAAGCATGCGAAGTCTAAGGCGGAAACCGAAGCCGAATCCAAGCCGTCGTCCGATTTGTCACTCGATGCTGCGGCCGACGCAATCCTTACTCCCGAGCCGGACTCTGTGTCTGATAAAACCCTGGGTTCTTCATTCGCAGCTGCTTCCCCTTCCGCAAAGAACCCGGATGCCGTGAACGTGCAATCCTCTCCGAAGGTGAAGCGGGAGAGCGGAGCACCTTCGACGTCGTCGAAGTCCCGCCTTGATCTGAACGCGGCAACGCTTGAGCAGCTAATGGACTTGCCCGGCATCGGCGAGAGCAAGGCGAAAGCGATCGTCGAGCTGCGCACCCGGCTCGGCCGTTTCAGCCGCATCGAACAGCTGAAGGACGTTAAAGGCATCGGCGATAAAGTTTTTGAAAAATTGCGCCCATATCTCCAAGTCGGAGGTGAGTAACTCTCTTTTCAATTGTTGGCAATTATGAGAGAATAATAGAGCTGGTCCCTGAAAGCAAGATATGAAGGAGGATTAACGGATGACAGAGCAACGCAAGCTGTCCTTGGACACACTGGCCGTACATGCCGGCCAAGAAGTCGACCCGACCACGGGAGCACGCGCCGTTCCGCTTTACCAGACGACGTCTTACGGATTCCGTGACACCGATCATGCCGCGAACTTGTTCGCGCTTAAGGAATTCGGCAACATCTACACCCGTATCATGAATCCGACGACGGATGTATTCGAGAAACGGGTCGCCGCCCTGGAGGGAGGCCCGGCTGCGCTTGCTACGGCATCCGGACAGGCAGCCATTACATACTCCTTGCTGAACATCGCCGGAGCGGGCGACGAAATCGTCTCTTCCTCCAGCCTGTATGGCGGCACGTACAACCTGTTTTCGACAACGCTGCCGAAGCTGGGCATTGCCGTCAAGTTTGTCGATCAAAGCGATCCGGCCAATTTCCGCAACGCCATAACCGACAAGACGAAAGCCATTTTCGCCGAGACGCTCGGCAATCCGCGCGGCGACGTGCTCGACATCGAAGCGGTAGCTGCCATCGCCCATGAGCACGGCATTCCGCTTATCGTCGACAATACGTTTCCGAGCCCGTACTTGCTTCGCCCTATCGAACACGGCGCCGACATCGTGGTACACTCCGCGACCAAATTCATCGGCGGCCACGGCACATCGATCGGCGGCGTCATCGTCGACGGCGGCAAGTTCGACTGGAAGGCGAGCGGCAAGTTTCCGGGCCTGACGGAGCCCGATCCAAGCTATCACGGCGTCGTCTACACGGATGCGGTAGGACCGATCGCCTACATTATTAAAGCACGCGTTCAGCTTCTGCGCGACATCGGTGCGGCCATCTCGCCGTTCAATTCGTTCCTGCTGCTGCAAGGCTTGGAGACGCTTCATTTGCGCATGGAACGGCACAGCTCCAACGCCTTGCAAGTAGCCGAGTTTCTGGAGCGGCACGAAGCGGTCGAGTGGGTTAGCTACGCCGGCCTGAAGAGCCACCCGAGCTACGAGCTGGCGCAAAAATATATGCCGAAAGGCAGGGCGCCATTATGACGTTCGGCATTAAAGGCGGAGTCCAGGCGGGCCGCAAAGTGATCGATGCGGTGCGTTTATTCTCGCATCTCGCCAACGTCGGCGACTCGAAGTCGCTTATCATTCATCCGGCGAGCACGACCCACCAGCAGCTTTCCGAAGAGGGGCAAGCAGCGGCCGGTGTTAGCCCGGGCATGATTCGGCTGTCCGTCGGCACGGAAGCGATCGACGACATTATTTACGATCTCGATCAGGCGATCCGCGCCAGCCAGAAGTAACGGTCGGAACAGCTATGGGAATGCAGCGCAAAGATTGGGATACTTACTTCATGGATATCGCCTTTATGGCTTCTACCCGCTCGCAGTGCAGCCGGCGTCACGTCGGGGCGGCGCTCGTGCAAGGCAAGAAGCTGCTCGGCACCGCTTATAACGGCGCCCCGATGGGCGTGCCGGATTGCTCCGAGGCAGGCTGCATGCTTGTGGAGGAGTACGAGGTTCGCGTCGCAGACGGCAAAGAAGAGCTGGTCAAAAAGCAGCGGTGCGTGCGGACGATTCACGCCGAGCAAAACTTGCTGCTTTTCACCGACCGCGAAGACCGCGAAGGCTCGTCCGTCTACGTGACCGATCAGCCATGCTGGACATGCGCCAATATGCTGGCCAACAGCGGGGTAGTGGAAATCGTGTTTCATCGTCCTTATTTAAAGGACAACGACAAGGTGCAAGAGCTCATGCGCAGCAAAGGCATTGTGTTTCGCCAGCTGGCGGCTTACGAACCGCCCGCCGGAACCGAGGCCGATGTGACGCCTTAACAGGTAACAAATAGGGAAGTTCGAGGAAGCACCTCGATCCGGATCAGCCGGATTGGGGTGCTTTTGCGCGGAACGTTGGAGGGGAGAGTGGTGCGCAGACCTTTACTGTGGTATGCGGTCGCTTGGATCGTCGGCGCGGCAGCGGCAGGATCGGCTTGGTTCGTTTTGCCGCGGCCAGCATCGCTATGGATAGCCCTCGGTGCCGTAATGGCTGCCGCCGCGATTTGGCTGTGCAAGCTGCCGCGCGCGAACATGCTGGTAGTGCCGCTCCTCGCAGCTGCGGCTTTCGGTTATGGCGAATGGCGAGACGGCCGCAACGTCACGGCGATAGTCGACGCCGCTGCGACCGACACCGGTGCGCTCTCGGGAATAGAAGCGACGGCGTTGGGGCGGATCGTGTCGCCGGTCGATGTAGATGGAGACCGCGCGTCGTTCGAGTTCGAGGCGCATGAGCTGAGGCTAGGCGACTCGGGTACGCCAATTGCCTTGCGGGAGCGTATGCGGGTCAACGTACGGCTGCTTGCGCAGCAAGAGCAGGCAGCGGCGCGGCAATTCGAGCGTACGGATCGCGTTGAGGTGAGCGGCATACTGCTGCGGCCGGAGCCGGGCCGCAATTTCGGCGGCTTCGATTACCGCGAATATTTGCGCCGCCATCATATTCACTGGCTGCTCAGCGTGAAAGGAATCGCGCATGTGGAACGAAGCGCCGCCGGCAGCCAGCTTGGGACGGACCGCCTGCTGCTGTGGAGCGATCGGCTGCGGGCGGCGCTGGCGGCGAAGATGGACAGCATTTTCCCTGCGGATCAGTCGGGACTCATGAAGAGCATGCTGATCGGATGGCAGGAAGATATGGATCCTGAGCAATACCGGCAATTTTCCAAACTCGGCCTTACGCACATACTCGCCATATCAGGCATGAACGTGGCGATTTTCCTCGGCCTGCTGTTCGCCGTGTTAAAGCGGCTGCGGCTGACGCGCGAATCGACGCTGCTTGTCGGCATCGCGGCGATGCCCGGTTACGTGCTGCTTACCGGGGCTTCTCCGTCCATCGTCCGGGCCGGCATCATGTCCATGATGGCTTTGTATGCGGCCCGCCGCGGATGGTTGAAGGACGGGCTCCATTTGGCGGCTCTGGCGGCTTGGGCGATGCTCGTATGGGAGCCGTATTATTTGTACGATGTCGGCTTCCAGCTGACGTTCGCCATTACGGCTGCGCTGCTGGCCGGAGTGCCTCGCATCGCGCGTCTGCTGCCGATCCGCAAAGAAGCGCTCCGCCAAGCGGCGGCGATCACAATCGTATCGCAGCTCGTCTCTTTTCCGATCACTGTCTATTACTTCAATGTGTTCTCGTTGCTGTCATGGCTCGCTAATGCGCTGTTCGTCCCCGTATTCGGGACGCTGCTGTTTCCGGCTTCTCTCGTCTCGCTGCTGCTCGGGCTCGTTTGGATGCCGCTTGGCCGCGTGAGCGGGGCGTTGACGGGCTTCCTCAGCCGCTGGACGCTTTGGGCGATCGACCGGCTTGCCGCTGTGGACGGCTTTCAGCTGATTTGGCCTACGCCGTCGCCGCTCTGGATTGCGGCGTATTTCGCGACGCTGGCGCTTCTGCTTGCCGCCCTGACCCGCCGGTTCGCTCCACGCGACTACGAACCGCCTCCCGGCACCGCAGCGCAGCCTTCCGTGTGGCCTGTCGCCGCCTGCGCAGCCGCGCTTGCGCTGCTGCTCGTTTACGGCTACACGCCGGATCGCTTCAGCCGCACCGCCACGGTCGAATTTCTCGACGTCGGGCAAGGTGACGCCGCGCTTATCCGAACACCTTCCCGCAAGTATATTCTCGTTGACGGCGGAGGGACGCTGAGCTTTCGCAAACCAGTCGATGACTGGAAAGAACGCCGCAATCCGTTCGAAGTGGGGCGCAGCGTCGTCGTCCCGCTGCTGCAGCAGCGCGGCGTGCACAAGCTCGATATGGTCATTGCGACGCACGAAGACCAAGACCATATCGGCGGCTTGCAAGCCGTAGCGGAGCAAATTCCGATCGGCCGCTTTGCGTTTAACGGAACGCTGAAGCCGGGCGCTACAGCAGAGCGGCTGTTTCGCACGCTGCTGGACCGAGGGGTCTCGCTCGTACCCGCGCGCCGAGGCTCCGTATGGCAGGCGGACGCGGAAACGAAGCTGACGGTGCTTGCTCCGGGCGAAAATTCTGAGAAGCTTCGCATTGCCGATAAGCAAAACAACGAATCCGTCGCGTTCACACTGGAACTGTACGGACGCCGCTTTCTGTTTACAGGAGACATGGAAGCGCCGGAAGAGGAGGATATCCTCCACTCTCCCGCAGTATCGACGACGCCAACCGCCCCGATAGACGTCATGAAAATCGCCCATCATGGCAGCAAAACGTCGACGACTTCCGCCTGGCTCGACCGCTGGCGCCCCCAGCTCGCCGTCATTTCTGTCGGAGCCCGCAACAGCTACGGGCATCCATCCGGAGTTGTGCTGCAGCGTTTGTGGACGGCCCGCATTCCCGCGGTCCGCACCGACCTGAGCGGCGGCGTGCGGTTCGTTGTCGCTCCGCAGCAATTTCGCTTTGAGACGAAGCTTAAAAATAATTAGGATTCAGGCAAAAAAGACCACTGTTGTGTTATGTACCGGGCGGTCTTTTTTTGCTATGCTAGTAGAGAAAAATTTTTGAGGAACCTGAATGCAACCTTCGGACACGATCCAACGTTAATAAGGTTGCAAGAGAGGGGGATCCCGGTGGTAGCTCCCGAACTGGTGAGAGCCGCTCAGTCGGGCGATCGCGAAGCGCTGCTGACTCTTTTGCGAGAAATTGAGACGCACGTATACCGTACGGCTTTTTATATGCTCGGCAACGAGCAGGATGCAATGGACGCGTCGCAAGAAGCTCTTCTGCGCATTTATACGAAAATTCAATCCTATGAAGAAAAAGCGCTGTTCAAAACGTGGGTGCAGCGCATCGTAACGAATATTTGCATCGATAAGTTCCGTAAGGCGAAACCGACCGTTTCGATCGACGAGCACGAGATGACGTTTATCGCCCCGGCTAACGTCGAAGACGAAATCCTTGCCGGCGACTTGTCGCAAGCGGTGCGCGAGGCGATCGACCGGCTGCCGGAGCACCATCGTTCTGTCGTCGTACTGCGCTATTTGCACGATTTCTCTTACAATGAAATCGCGGAATCGCTGCAGCTGCCGCTGAACACGGTGAAGTCGTATTTGTTCAGAGCCCGTCAGCAGCTGCAGACGTTGCTGCGCGATTATGAGAAAGGAGGTGTTCGGGGATGACATGCCATGAGCAGGTAGAACTGATGCAGCGATACTTGGATCATGACTTGAGCGATACCGAGGAGCGGGAGCTGAAAGAGCACTTGGTGCAATGCGCGGAATGCTCCGGCCTGTTCGACCGGCTGCAGCGGCTTGACAGCGAGCTGTCCCAGCTGCCGAAAGTGACGCCGGCGTACAGCTTGGTGGATGCGATAATGCCGCAGCTTGCCGAGCTGGACCGCTGCCGGGGACGCTTGAGGAAACGGCGGCCCAAGAACCGGCCGCAGCCGCTCCTGCACGCGGCATCCCTCGGACACGCCGGATTTTCGCCTCTTGGAAGCTGGCTAGCGGCGTTGCCGTAGCGGCGGCCATGATCGGCCTTTTTATTATGAAAGAGCAAAACTTGCTCACCCCGTCCGTCGCCATGAAAAGCGCCGCTTCCGGGGCAGCGGAGAACAGCAAGCATTTTGACGCCAAGTCGGGAGCCGCTGCGAATGCCGGAGGTGCGGCCGCAAAAAAGGACGCAGGCCCGAGCGCCAACGCGAGCGCTCCGGCAGCGGACATGAAGGTTATGGATCAGGCGAACGCCAAGACGACACCGTCGGCAGCTGCGCCGGCTGCAGCACCGCAGGCGCAGCCGCAAGCAGGCGGGACGGCGCGGACAGCACCGCAATCGCCAGCGCAAGAGCCGCTCGCACAAGCGGGCAGCGGCAGCAATCGCGGCGTGGCGATATCTTCGCCGGAACAGTCGTCGGCCGGCTCCGATGGCGGCCAAAAGCCGGCTGCCGCTCCATCGGCCGCAGACGGCGGCACGGGAACGAACCCGTCTCAGCCGGTCGCCTCCGCTGGCTCCGCACCGGCACCGGCGCAAGATAAGGCGGGGGCCGATGCCAGCGCCGACGCGCAGCCTGCTCCGACACCCCATTTGAAGGGGATAACCGCCGCACCGCAGCAAAACGGCCCAATGTCCACGTTGGCCGCCCCGTCGCCGGCACCGGCGACGCTCAAGTCACCTGACGGGAAGCTCGTCGCCTCCGTCGAGGACCTGAAGGTCGTCGTCCGGACAACGGATACCGGCGCCACCGTCATGACCTCGACGTACAGCTGGTCGCAAACGGACGTGATTTCGCTAGTCGGCTTCAGCGACGACGGCAAAGTGACCTATCATGTCCAGCATCAGAGCGGCGCAGACGACGTGGTGCTCGATACGGCGGCAAAAACGGAAACGAAGACGTCCGCAGCTCAAAAATAACGTTCGGACAACGTACGGATAACCGGGCGGGCGCGTATCCTGAAGTAACGAAACAGATGGAGCGCATAGCCGCTCGATCATTCGGGAAGCCGGTTTCTAGAGCCGCTTCCCGGTGTTTAAATAGATGAGCTCCAAGCAGGGAGCGCTTCTACCGCCTGTACAGGGCAGAAGGACTGTGTCGAAAGCCGGAAGGCTTTGACGCGGTCCTTTTGCGTTGGTAAGATGGGAGGGAGGTGGAAAAGCAGGATGGAATGGAGAAAAGCGCTGAAGGCGATATCGGCGGGCACGATCGCTCCCGTCTACGTATGCTACGGTCCCGAAGTTTATTTAATGAACGAATTGATTGCCGCGATAACGGGCAAGCTGGTGGACCCCGATCAGCGCGAGTTTGCCGTCAGCAAATTCGACTTGCACGAAACTCCGGTCGAGGCCGTCGTCGAAGACGTGGAAACGCTGCCGTTCATGGCCGAGCGCAAAATCGTCATCGCCAAAAACGCGGCCATGTTCACCGGGGCTAAAGATACCGGCAAAGCCGAGCACGATCTGGACCGGCTTGCCGCCTACTTGAAGGCTCCGGTCGATTATACGGTGCTCATTTTTACCGTCCAAGCGGACAAGCTCGACGAGCGGAAAAAGATCGTCAAATCGCTCAAGGAGGCGGACGCCTTATCCCTTGCCTGCCTTTGACGGGCGACGACTTGACCAAATGGTTGCAAGACCAGGCGGCTCGCCGCCGCTTTTCATTCGAGCCTGGCGCCGCGGAGCAGCTTGTGCTGTATACTGGCGGCCAGCTGCAGGCGATTCAGAGCGAGCTGGAGAAGCTGTCGCTGTTCGTCGGCGAAGGCGGCCGCGCCGCGCTGGCGCACGTAGATGAACTTGTGGCGCGAAGCGCCGAACAGAACGTATTCCTGCTCATTGAGGATATCGTCCAAATGCGTCTCGACAAAGCTTTGGCGACGCTCGACGAGCTGCTGAAGCAAAAGGAGGAGCCGATTAAAATCGTCGCTCTGCTTGCCCGCCAGTTCCGCATCCTGCTGCAGGTGAAGGAGCTCGCGCAGCAAGGCTATTCCCATCAGCAGATCGCTTCGCAAATCGGCCTGCATCCGTACGCGGTAAAGCTGGCCGACGGCCAGACGCGCAAATACGATACGGCCAAACTTAGCCGCATCTTATCGCAGCTCGCCGATCTCGATTACAAAATGAAGAGCGGCGGCGTCGATAAGGTGCTGGGGCTCGAGCTGTTTTTGCTCGGCCTCGCCGCATAACGAGAACAACAAAAAAAGTCCAATTCGCCGATTATTCGGAGAATTGGACTTTTTCCCTGTGCTTTACGCCTTCGCCAATTCGTTCAGCTTCTTCGCCAAACGGGATTTTTTGCGGTTTGCTGCGTTTTTATGGATTAATCCTTTGGAAGCGGCTTTGTCCAGCTTCTTCGCAGCCAGGACGAGCGCCTCTTGTGCGGATTCAGCGTTTCCGGTAATAGCTACCTCAGCAGCTTTCACGGCCGTGCGGAGCGCGGATTTCTGCGATGCGTTGCGCAGGCGGCGCTTTTCGCTAACTTTTACGCGTTTAATTGCGGACTTAATATTCGGCATTCACGTTCACCTCCTACTGACAAACACAATCGATGGCCCCAGTCGGAGCCAATTGACAACTTTAGATATTCTAGCACGCCAATAGGCAAAAAGCAATACCGAGCCGCATAACTCGCCGCCGGATGCCGCACAATAACGTTCAGACGATAGCCGAAAGGAGAGCAGCTATGGAACTGGAGCTGAAGCAGTATTCCTCTCGAACCGACCTTGCTCTGGAAGCGCGCGAGCTGGCGGGCGGTTCAGACATGCGGCCGATCCCGGGAGTCGAATCCGATACGTATGAAGAAGAGGGCATTCGCGTCACCAAGATCAGCATTACTAGCGCCGAAGGCTCGCAGGCGATCGGCAAGCTGCCCGGACATTACATAACGCTCGAGGTGCCCGCGCTGCGGAACAAGGACAGCGATTTGCAAGATCGCGTGGCGACGAAGTTCGCGCAGGAGTTTTCTTCTTTCCTGAAGCGCATTGGCATCGGACCTGACGCCAAAGTGCTGGTCATCGGCCTGGGCAACTGGAACGTGACGCCGGATGCGCTTGGGCCGATGGTCGTCGAAAATGTGATGGTTACCCGCCATTACTTCGAACTGATGCCCGATCAGGTGAGCCCCGGCTACCGCTCGGTCAGCGCCGTCGCTCCCGGCGTGCTCGGCACGACAGGCATCGAAAGCAGCGAAATCGTGCAGGGCATCGTGGAAAAATCGCGCCCCGAACTCGTCATCGCCATCGACGCATTGGCCTCCAAATCGCTGGAACGCGTCAACACGACGATCCAGATTGCCGACACCGGCATCCATCCGGGCTCCGGCATCGGCAACAAGCGCAAAGGGCTGACGATGCAAACGCTGGGCGTACCGGTCGTCGCGATCGGCGTGCCGACGGTCGTTTACGCATCCACCATTATCAATAGCGCGCTCGACATGATGCATCACCACTTCCAGAAGCAAACCGCCAACACGAGCCAAATTCTCGGACTATTGGACAACATGCACGAAAACGAGCGGCTCCAGCTCGTGCGCGAAGTGCTCGGACCGCTCGGCCACGACCTGCTTGTGACGCCAAAAGAAATCGACCAGTTTATAGAAGATATCGCCAATATTATCGCCAGCGGCCTGAACGCGGCGCTGCACGAAGCGATAGACGCCAGCAACGTCGCGGCGTTTACCCACTAAAACCGGCCGCGCCGGCTGCCGCAAGCCTCCGAGCGCTATCAAGCGCATCGGGGGCTTTTTCTATTGAAATTGCGGTTCTAGTTTTCGGCATCCTCTCATAGAGTCTAGTAATAGTTTCGTTACTCAGACTCGCTTCAAGGAGGAATTTCCGTATGAAATGGCCGGCAGTCGTCGTCAATCTCAGCCGAATTCGCAGAACTTTGCAAAACGTCGGTCTACTAAGTCGGGTCATCGGCTTGCTGCTCGCCGTCACGGCGCTGTTTTTCGCCTTGCTCGGCATCGGCACGCAGCTCAAGGCGCGCTACGACACATCGTCGCCGGTGACGCCGATGAAAGGGCTCGCTGCGGCCGTGACGAGCGGCTTTTTTGCCGATTTGGTGGGCATGGAGGTGCCGCATTTTCAGAAGGAAGGCCAGGGGACATTCTCGCAGCGCAACGTGTTCAGCTTCGTGTTCCGCATGCTGACCGACCTCAACCCGCAAGATCCGCGTACGCTCATCGCGCGCGAAGTGCCGGGCTTTGCTCCGGGCAAAACGGTCGTGCTGCGGCCCGGGCAGGCGGCGAACATGTCCGAGCCCGAAGACCAAGGGCCGCCGAAAAGCGTGATCGACAAACTGGGCCAAACGGCGCAAGCGCAACCCCCGGCACCCGAGCCGGTGCCTGCGGCCAAGCCCCCCGCTACGGCCGGAGCGAACGTCGCCTTCATCTATCAATCGCACAGTACGGAATCGTATTTGCCGGAGCTGCCGAACGTGAAAAATCCGGACGAAGCCTACGACGACAAAGTCAACGTCACTCTCGTCGGCGCCCGCCTTGCGCAAAATCTGGAGAAAGACGGGATCGGCGCCGTTCATTCCGACAAAATTTATTCGACGGCGACGGTCAAGGACTTCCGCTATCCGTATTCGTACAAATATTCGCTGAAGACGCTGCAGGAAGCGTCCGCGGCTCATCCGGACCTGAAATATTACTTTGACATCCATCGCGATTCGCAGGACCGCGACAAGACGACGGCGACGATCGGCGGCAAAACTTATGCGCAAGTGTACTTCATCATCGGCGCGAAAAACCCGAACTGGAAGCAGAACGAGCAGTTCGCGAACCAAATCCACGAAGCGCTGGAAGCCAAATATCCGGGCCTGTCCAAAGGCATTCATGCCAAGACGGCGAACGAAGGCAACGGCGAGTACAACCAGTCGTTTTCCCCAAACAGCATTCTGATCGAGGTTGGCGGTCCTTACAACAGCTTGGACGAATGCTACCGGACGACGGATGCTTTGGCCGAAGCGATCTCGCAGGTGATTTTGAACGCGCAAAAGGTCGACAGCCCGGAGCGCAATGCGAAGAAGACGTCATAGCCGGCGGAGGCCGGGAGGAGGAACGACCGATGCGAAGATTTTATACGAGAATGGCGATGTTCGTGCTGCTCGTCGGTTTCTGCATCTTTTTCGGCGTCGACATCGCGAACCGGGGGATGGAGCGGATCCAGGGCCCGCAGCCGCCGGCCGGCCCTTCCGGCGCCGTAAGGACGGCTGTCCCGGTACAGCCTGTCCGCGCCGGCCCCGCGCCGGCTTCCCGCGCCGCGGCGGCGACTCCCGCACTTGCCCCGGGGACGGCGGCTCCGCCCGCGCCGCCGAAGCCGGATCCGGTTCGTGCCGACCGCGACGAAGCGCTGAATTATGTCGGGAACAAGGTTGGCGATTTGCTTCAGATCGCCGCTCACCATACGATCCGGCTCGTTGTGTCGTTTTTCAGCTCGCTCATCGGCTGAACGTTATAAACGGCCAAGTTTACGCGTCCCCCCGCAACTGCTATAATATATACATTTGAATGCTTGTGGGGGTAACCATGACGGACATAAAGGCAAGGCAACAGAAAATCCGCAACTTCTCCATCATCGCGCATATCGACCACGGCAAATCGACGCTGGCCGACCGCATTCTCGAATATACGGGGGCTTTGTCTTCCCGCGAAATGCAGGAGCAGGTGCTCGATCAGATGGATCTGGAGCGCGAGCGCGGCATCACGATCAAGCTGCAGGCCGTACGTTTGAATTACACAGCCGATGACGGCGAACAATATATTTTGAATTTGATCGATACGCCCGGACACGTCGACTTTACGTACGAGGTGTCGCGCAGCTTGGCCGCTTGCGAAGGAGCGCTCCTCGTCGTGGACGCGGCGCAGGGCATCGAGGCGCAAACGCTGGCGAACGTGTACCTGGCGCTGGACAACAACCTGGAAATTTTGCCGGTCATCAACAAGATCGATTTGCCGAGCGCCGATCCGGAGAAGGTCAAGAACGAGATCGAGGAAGTGATCGGCCTTGACGCCAGCGAGGCGGTGCTCGCCTCGGCGAAAGCCGGCATCGGGATCAAGGACATTTTGGAGCAAATTTGCCGCAAAGTGCCGGCGCCGGCCGGCGATCCCGAAAAGCCGCTCAAGGCGCTCATCTTCGATTCCCACTACGACGCTTATAAAGGCGTTATCGTGTACGTGCGCGTTGTTGACGGTTCCATCCGGGCCGGCTCCAAAATCAAAATGATGGCCACGAACAAAACGTTCGAGGTCATCGAAGTCGGAGCGTTCAAGCCGCGCATGACCATCATCGACGAACTGAACGTAGGCGACGTCGGATTCATCGTAGCCGGTATCAAAAACGTAGGCGATACGCGCGTAGGCGATACGGTCACCGACGCCAAAAATCCCGCGGAAGAGCCGTTGCCTGGCTATCGGCGCATCAATCCGATGGTGTTCTGCGGTCTGTATCCGATCGAAACGTCGGATTACAACGATTTGCGCGAAGCGCTCGAGAAGCTTGAGCTCAACGACGCTTCGCTGCGCTATGAGCCGGAGACGTCCTCTGCGCTCGGTTTCGGGTTCCGCTGCGGCTTTCTCGGCTTGCTTCATATGGAGATCATTCAGGAGCGCATCGAACGCGAATTCAATATTCCTTTGATTACGACGGCTCCCAGCGTTGTGTTCCGCGTTACGCTGACGAACGGGGACGTGCTGGAAATCGACAACCCGTCCAATTTTCCGGAGCCGGGAAAAATCGAATACGTTGAAGAGCCTTTCGTGAAAGCATCCATCATCGTTCCTAACAATTTTGTCGGCGCTATTATGGAGCTTTGCCAGGGCAAGCGCGGCGAGTTTATCAACATGGAGTATCTGGATACGAACCGCGTCACGCTCACTTACGACATGCCGCTGTCGGAAATCGTGTACGATTTCTTCGACCAGCTCAAATCGAGCACGAAGGGCTATGCGTCGTTCGACTACGAGCTGTCCGGCTACAAGCAGTCCAAGCTGGTCAAAATGGACATTTTGCTGAACGGCGAGCAGGTCGACGCATTGTCGTTCATCGTGCACCGCGACCGGGCTTATCAGCGCGGCAAAATCATTTGCGAGAAGCTCAAAGATTTGATCCCGCGGCAAATGTTCGAGGTGCCGATCCAGGCCGCCATCGGGCAAAAGGTAGTGGCGCGCGAGACGATCAAGGCGATGCGCAAAAACGTACTCGCCAAGTGCTACGGCGGCGACATTTCGCGCAAACGGAAGCTGCTGGAGAAACAGAAAGAAGGCAAGAAGCGGATGAAGCAGGTCGGCTCCGTCGAGGTGCCGCAGGAAGCGTTCATGGCCGTGCTGAGAATTGACGAATAGATGATGACGCGGGCGTCTTCGCCCGCGTTTTGCATTGTTATCAATTCCCTGAAAAAGCTACTTGCGCTCGTTCTTTGTACGTGGTATATTAATCAACGTCGCTTCTGACGGAGGGGTTAACCGCCTCGGCCAAACAACAAAACTTGATAAAAGTTGGCAGTTGCAATCAGGGCGGCAAACGTGCTAATATGTAGTTCCGGCTGTTTCGACAGTCACGGATTTCCGGCGATTTTCGATATCTTCGCTTATCGAAAGCGTCGCGGATTGCTCCTTGAAAACTGAATGACGAGTGAGAGGTTTTCGCAAGAAAACAACACGCAAGTGTTTCTTATGAGCAAGTGTTTCAAACTTTATTGGAGAGTTTGATCCTGGCTCAGGACGAACGCTGGCGGCGTGCCTAATACATGCAAGTCGAGCGGAGTGAGTCCTTCGGGGCTCGCTTAGCGGCGGACGGGTGAGTAACACGTAGGCAACCTGCCTGTAAGACCGGGATAACTACCGGAAACGGTAGCTAAGACCGGATAGCTGGTCTTCTCGCA
>NZ_JXAK01000086.1 GCF_000829455.1 Gordoniibacillus kamchatkensis | reverse complement strand
AAGTAACTGCGTGAACTAAGGAACCGCCGTATACCGAACGGTACGTACGGTGGTGTGGGAGGTCGGCTACTCAACTAATGGGTAGCCTCCTACCCGATTCGTTACCGGAGCCGCGAAACGATCAGCAAAAATATTTCGCAATCCGCAAAAATAGTTGGATGCTTATTTATCGCAATTATCTTAAATTTATGTCAAATGTATCCGCTTTCACACAAGGGGGGGCTCACGCATGGCTGCGCGCAGAAAATGGCTGGAAACGTTGACGGGATACGTATTTATCGGGCCCATGATGATCGGGATCACGGTGCTTACGATTATTCCGATGATCGCAGGACTTCTGCTAAGTTTAGTGGACTGGAACTTCGTCAGCGGACTAGACAAGGTGAAATTCGTCGGCCTGCAAAATTTCGCGGCGCTTCTCCACGACGAGGTGTTTCTGAAATCTTTCGGCAACAATATGCTGCTGCTGATCGTCGTACCCGCCACGATGCTGCTCGCTCTTCTATTGGCGATCGTCCTGAACAATAAAGTGTACTGGAAAGATTTCTTCAAAGTGATTTACTTCATGCCCTACATTTCCAGCATCGTAGCGGTAGCGGCAGTGTGGCAAGTGCTGCTTCATCCCAGCTACGGTCCGGTGAATCACTTTCTCCAGACCGTCGGCGTCGAACATTTGCCCAAGTGGCTTGCGGACACGCACTTTGCGCTGCTATCGGTCATGATGATTATGGTTTGGACGCAAATTGGCTTCAGCCTGATTATATACCTCGCGGCTCTGCAAAATATTCCCAGAGACCTGTTTGAGGCTGCCGATATCGATGGAGCAAGCGGCTGGCAAAAGTTCCGCAGCGTGACTTTGCCGATGCTTTCGCCGACCTCGTTCTTTCTCCTTGTTACGGGCATAATCGGAACGTTTAAAGTATTCGATCTGATTGCCGTGTTAACCGCCGGCGGACCGGCCAATTCAACTTCGGTCATCGTGTATTACTTATACCAGTCGGCGTTTATTCAGTTGAAGACCGGATATGCGTCTGCTATGGCTGTATTCCTGCTGATCTTTGTCCTGTTCATCACGCTGCTGCAGTGGGTCGGGCAAAAAAAATGGGTGAATTATTAAAGAAAGGGGACATGTCCGTTGCGAACGATCCAGCCTGCCAAAGTCGTATTTACCGCCGTCATGGGCGCCATCGGTATTTTGTTTATGCTCCCCTTCCTGTGGATGATATCCGCTTCGTTAAAGCCGGAATTGGAAGTGTTCACGTACCCGATTCAGTGGATTCCGAAGACGTGGCACGCTGCGCAAAATTATAGACAGGTATGGGCCGGCGACTATCCGTTTGCACTCTATTACTGGAATTCGATCAAAGTTACCGTGCTGACTACGGCGATTTCCGTCACCGTGTCCAGCATGGCCGCCTACGGCTTCTCCAAAGTGAGGTTCAAAGGGCGGGAGGCGCTGTTTCTGCTCGTGCTGGTTACCTTCATGGTGCCGAGCCAGGCGATCCTCGTCCCCCAATTTTTACTGTACCGCTGGCTGGGACTGTTTAATAACCATGCGGGGCTTATTCTTCTCAACTGCTTCAGCGTGATCGGCACCTTTCTGCTGCGCCAGTTTTTTCTCAGCATTCATAACGATTACATCGAATCGGCGAGGATTGACGGAGCGGGACATTTCCGCATCTTCACCGGCATCGCCGTGCCGCTCGTCAGGCCGGCGCTCGCGACCTACGCCATTCTTCGCTTTATATGGACATGGAACGATTATCAGAACCCGCTCATTTTTCTCCGCTCCGAGGAGCTCTTTACGCTGCAGCTCGGCATCCGCAAATTTGCCGATATGAACGGGGAGTTTTATTCGCTCATTATGGCTGCGGCGGTATCCGCCATTATTCCGCTGCTGGTGATATTTGTGATAGGCCAGAAGAACGTCATCGAAGGAATTTCGATGGGGGGTGTTAAAGGATGAGGGATTAAGGGGTTACAGGACGTGGGATTATTGAAGAAGTACATAAGTTACCAACAAACAAGGGGATGATTATATGTTGAAGAAATGGGTTTTCAGTTTCGGCATCGCTTCCTTGCTGGCCGGATTGCTAAGCGCCTGCGGCGGCGGCACGAACAACGAGCCGGCGGCCAAGCCGCAAGGCTCGGGCGCTCCTGCATCCGGCTCCGCATCCGCTCCCGCTGCCGCACCTGTCACGTTAAAGCTGCATATGTGGTACAACGTGCAGCAGGATAATTGGGATGCGGTGTTCAAGGCGTTTAATCAAAAATATCCGAACATCAAAGTCGAGGCGGTCACCGCCGGCGACAACAACAGCACGGAGTACTTGAAGAAGCTCGATCTGGCGGCCGCTTCCGGAGATCAAATCGATGTAATGATGTTCAGCAGCGCTACGTATTATGCACAGCGGGTAGGCCTCAACATGATGGAGCCGCTCGATTCCTATATCGCCAAAGACGGATACAAAGTGAGCGACGAATACTTGATCGATCCTGCCATCGGCGGTAAAACTTACGGACTGCCGGGCAAGAAAGTCACGTTCTTCGTTATGCTGAACAAAGATCATCTGGACGAGGCGAAGCTTCCGATTCCGAAAGATTGGACATGGGACGAGTTCATGGACTACGCGAAGAAGCTGACCAAGGGCGAGGGTGCGAATAAGCGTTACGGCACTTTCTTCTATATTTTCCCGACATATAACATTATGGCCCTTGCCAATCAGATGGATGATCCGAACCTGGTCAAGAGCGACGGCTCCTCCAACATGGATAACCCGCTTATTCGCAAGTCGCTGGAAATCCGCAAGCAGATGGAACAAATCGACAAATCGGCGTTCCCGTACGCGGAGACGGCCAGCCAGAAGCTGAACTATCGCCCGCTGTATTTCAGCCAAAAAACAAGCATGCTGCTGACCGGGGATTATATGATTCCCGAAGCCGGCGGCACCGACAAAGTGCCTGCTACATTCAAATCCGTGTTCGCGCCGTATCCGAAGGTGAACAAGAGCGATCCGACGACAACAACTGCCGGCAGCGACATGTTGTCCGTATTTGCGAGGTCGGCCCATAAACAGGAAGCGTATCAGTTCATCCGCTGGTATACAACGGAAGGAATTCAGCTGCAAGGCAAGTACCTTTCTTCCTGGAAAAAAGCGGACTTGAACAAAATTATCGACAACTTGATAGGCGGCACGAAAACGCCGGATATGGTCGACAAGGAATCCCTCCTGGCCACGATGAAAAACTCGATTCCGCAAAAGCTGTACATCCCGCCGGCGTATCAGGATGAAGCGGACAAAGCTTACGCCAGCGAAGTGGATAAATTCAATCTCGGCGAACAAGATTTGGAGACGACGCTGAAGAACGCAAAGAAAAAAGTAGAGGAGGTCATCCAAAAAAACAGCAAGAAGTAACGCGCAGCAAATAAGAATGCTATTTCGCCAACGGTCGCTTTAGCGCTGCTAAAGGACCGTTTTTTTGTCATTTACCGGAGAGGGGCTTTTCCGCGACGATCTTCTCCGAAATGTACCGATCATCGGCTAGTCGATTCATGTCGATATTAGATAAAACCGTATTGACAGATTGTTAAAACTATATTAAATTCAATACAAGACGATATAAGTATATATAAGTTATAATAGGTTTATATAACTGCAGTGAAAGGGTTTGATTTATGATCAAGGTAATCGGCATCGGGGACAACGTATGTGATATCTATGTGGACTCAGGCGAGATGTATCCGGGAGGACAAGCGCTCAATTTTGCCGTGTACGCCAAGAAGCTGGGGGCGCAAGCGGCCTATATGGGCGTCTTCGGGAACGACGATGTCGCCCGGCATATCATTCATACGCTGGATGTAATAGGAATTGATCGCTCCTATTGCCGTACTTACGAAGGTGAAAACGGTTACGCGCTTGTCCGTTTGGAGAACGGGGACCGTATGTTTATCGGGAGCAACCGTGGCGGAATTTTGAAAGAACGCCCCATTCGGCTCGATGATCGGGACAAAGCGTATGTTCAAGGGTTCGATTTGGTCCATACGAGCAATAACAGCTACTTCCAGGACCAGATCCCGGCGGTTTACGAGCTGGGCGTACCGATCTCCTACGACTTCTCGAAAAGTTGGACGGATTGGAGCACTACCCAACGCTTGTCTCCTTATTTGACGTACGGCTTCCTCTCTTGCAGCGATATGACCAAGAAGGAAGTGGAGGAAGTCTGCGCGCGAATCCGTTCGTCAGGCTGCCAAGTGGTGATTGCCACCATGGGAAGCGAAGGCGCTCTGCTTGATGACGGGGAACGGACCGTATTCCAGAAGGCGCAATATGTCGATGCGGTGGATACTTTAGGCGCAGGCGACTCCTTCGCGGCCGGATTTCTCGTCGACTATTTGCGTCAAACCGGCGGGAACGCCAAGACGGCGAATTCCGCAGATCGGGAGACCGCATACCGGCAAGCGCTGGATTGCGCTTCGGCATTCGCGGCTCAAAGCTGTCTCGAAAAAGGAGCTTTCGGTTATGGAACGAAAATTCCCGCAACTCTGGAAACGTACATATCGAACGTTACAGCAACCAAAAAGGAAAACGGGTGACACAGATGAGCTATATGATCGGAGTAGACGTTGGCGGGACCTTTACCGATTTTTCTTTGTTCGATAAGAAGAACGCCAAGTTGACGCATTTCAAGCACAGTTCGACGCCGGACGATCCGTCCAGGGCGATTGTCGACGGAATCCTGCATATTTTGACCGAGCACGCGATCCAACCGGCCGACGTCAGCTACTTGGCCCACGGAACGACGGTCGCCACCAATGCGTTGATCGAAAAGAAAGGCGCCAAGATTGGCTTAATCACGACTAAAGGATTTAAAGATTTGATGGAAATCGGCTGGCAGAAAAGGCCGTCACTGTACGACCTTCTGAAAAAGAAGCCGCCGAGCCTGATAGAGCCCGGGATGATCAGCGAAGTGACGGAGAGAATCCTGTACGACGGAACGGTAGAAACAGCCATCGACGAAGGCGAAGTGAGAGCCGCCGTCCGCGAATTGAAGGCGAAAGGCGCGGCAGGATTCGCGGTGTGCACGTTATTCTCTTTTATTAATCCGGCGCACGAGCGGTTGATCGAGGAAATCATCCTTCAAGAATGTCCCGATGCGTATATCACCTTATCGTCCCAACTCGTTCCCGAGTTCCGGGAATACTCCCGGATGAGCACGACGGTGCTCAATACATATCTTGGTCCGGTCATGAAAAAGTACGTCGACCGTTTCGGAAAGTCGATCGCCGGCGCAGGGATCGAAGCCGAGCCCTACGTGACCCAATCGAACGGCTCCGTCATCTCGATTGCCGAGACGATCGACAGCCCGATCAAGACGGCCGTATCCGGACCGAGCGCGGGCGTCATTGGCGCCAATTTCATTGCCCGGCAGTGCGGCATCGACCGCCTGATCACTTTCGATATGGGCGGAACGAGCATTGACGTAAGCTTGATCGACAGCGGCATTCCGCAAATCTCCAACGAACGGCTCATCGAAGGTTACCCGGCCCGAATTCCGATGATCGACATCGCAACGGTGGGTGCCGGCGGCGGTTCCATCGGAAGAATAGACGAAGGCGGAGCGCTCAAAGTAGGACCTCGCAGCGCCGGAGCCATGCCGGGACCGGCGTGCTACAAGCGGGGGGGAGAACTCCCCACGGTGACGGACGCCAACGTAGTATTGGGGAAATTAAACCCTATCCGAATCCTGGGCGGTCGAATGGAAATTGACGCCCGGTTGGCCGAGAACGCGATCATCGGCCACATCTGCGAGAAGTCGGGACTTAGTCTCGACGAAGCGGCAGCCGGTTTCATCTCGGTCGTCAATTCCAATATGATCCGAGCTATCCGAGTCGTATCGGTCGAAAAGGGATACGATCCGCGCGAATTCACTTTGATGGCTTTCGGCGGCGCAGGACCGCTCCATGCTTGCGAGGTGGCTCAAAAAATGGGGATCCGGCGCGTATTGATCCCGCCGTCCCCCGGCACGCTTTGCTCGCTTGGCTTGCTGATGGCGGATACGAAGTTTGATATCAGCTTCTCCAGAGTGATGATCGCCAGCCGCGACAATTTGCCGGCGGTAAAGGAATGGTTCGCCCGGATGATCCAAGAGGGAAGCGCCTTTTTGGACAAAGAGAAGATCGGCGAAGAGGAACGTTATTTTCAGTGCACAGTCGAATGCAGGTATGAGAAACAGAACTACGAGATTCCAATTCCAATCGATGCGAATCTGACGGAGCAGGCTTTGGACAAGATGATCGAAACGTTCCACGCCGAACATGAAAAGCTGTACGGCTATTACAATCCGAACAAGAAGATCCAGATGGTCAACTATCGGGTCAGCGCCATCGGCGTGATAGACAAGCCCCATCTCGCCGCCAAGGAAATAGTGCCGGATGCGAAGCTGCCTGAGCCTATGGAAGTGCGCAGCGTGTTGTTCGAAGGCGAGAAATCCAGGATACAGACGAACGTCTACCACAGATCGGAGATTCCCGTCGGCTGCACGGTTCAAGGTCCGGCCATTATCGAACAAATGGATTCGACGACCGTCATTCCTCCTAGGTGGCACGCTTACATGGACGAATATAGCAACATAAGAGTCACTTACCAGGAGGGGATCGGGGAATGATTCAGGCGAAAGTGGATGCCGTGACCGTCGAAATCGTCGGTAATCTGCTGCTGACGATTGCCGAGGAAATCGGGATTTCCATCATCAAGAGCGCATATTCGACAAATATCAAAGAACGCCGCGACATTTCCACGGCGGTGTTCGATCCGGAAGGCAATCTGGTAGCCCAAGCGGAGCATGTTCCGATGCACCTCGGGTCGCTGCTGAGCATCGTGGAGGAAGTGTACAAGAAATATCCGCGCGATCGGATCCGTCCCGGAGACATGTTCATCGGCAACGATCCCTATAACGGAGGCGGAACCCATCTTCCGGACATTACAATTGTCGCTCCGGTATTTGCCAAGGAGAAGCTTATCGGCTGGGTGGCCAATCTCGCACACCACAGCGACGTGGGCGGGAAGGTGCCCGGTTCCACCTCGGGGGACGCGGTCAGCATTTATCAGGAAGGGATCAAAATCCCGATTTCGAAAATTTGCCGCGAGCACCATGTGAATGAAGAGATTGTGGATTTCATTATGACCAACAGCCGGATTCCGGAGGAACGCTATGGCGATCTCCATGCGCAGATCGCATCCAACCGGGTCGGGATCCGGCGGCTGCTGGAAGCGTACGAGCAATACGGGGACCTGCTTGTGGACAGCATGTACGAGCTTCAAAATTACGCGGAGCGGAGGTTGAAAGCGGGGATTGGCAAGCTTCCGGACGGGGTGTACGAATTTACCGATTATATGGACGACGCCGGGGCGGCGAGTCCGGATCCGATCAAGCTGTCGGTGCGAATTACGATTCAAGGGGATGCGATGGAATTGGATTTTGCCGGTTCCCATCCGCAAGTCAACGGTCCGATCAACGTGACTTATAACGGCCTGTTGGCAACGGTGTTTTATTCCATCAAGTCGTTGATCGATCCGGAGATTTATTCCAATGCCGGCATTTACCGCGCCTTCAGCATCAAGGTCGAACCCGGACTCATCATCAACGCCCGGAACCCCGCGCCTGTCGGCGCCCGGATCGATACGTGCATGCGCGTGGCCGACGTCATCTTCGGTGCCATGGCTCCCGTCGTTCCGGAAAGGGCGATCGCCGGCTGTAACAGTTCCTGCACGACGGCGGTGTTCAGCGGTTACGATCCGCATGGCCCGGATCAATTTTACGTTTACCTGGAGACGATCGCGGGCGGCTCGGGGGCGAGCCGGGATGCGGACGGACTGAGCGGAGTGCAGGTGCATCTGACGAATACGTCCAATTTGCCGATCGAGGCGCTGGAGATGGAATTTCCGCTCGTCATCGTTCGCGAATATTCGTTGATCGAAGACAGCGGCGGTGCCGGCCGGCATCGCGGGGGACTCGGCATCCGCAGAGAGTTCGAGGCCCGTTTCGACAACGTCAGCTTTACCGGCTTGGGCGACAGGCAAAAGTTCCTGCCCTGGGGCTTGAACGGGGGTGCGGACGGCGCCGCCGGCTCGTACAAGTTGACCCGAAAAGACGGCACCGTTCAGAAGCTTCCGTCCAAATGCACGGAAATCCCGCTTAACCAAGGCGATCGGATTACGATCCACACTCCGGGAGCAGGCGGCTACGGAAATCCCGGCGAAAGAAACCCGCGGGACGTTCTGCGGGACGTAACCGAGCGAAAAGTCAGCATTCGTCAGGCGGAACAAGCGTACGGCGTCAAGATCCGACCGACGGAGAGCGGATACGAAATCGTCGAATCTTAAGCGATCACCGAGATGGAGGAAACCATGGAAATTAAAGAGATCATTAGAGACATTAAAGAAAACTTGGATAAGAGCGGCGGCCTGAAACATGTCTTTTTCGTGGCCTGTGGCGGTTCCCAAGCCGCTATCTTCAGCGGGCATTATCTTCTTTCGAGAGAAGCGAGAACGTTCGGTACTTCCATCGGCAACAGCAACGAGTTCGTTCACGCGACTCCCGCGATGCTTGATGAAAGATGCATCGTGGTCCTTTGTTCGCTCAACGCGACGGCAGAGACGGTGAAAGCCGTGCAGGTGGCGAACGAAAGGGGAGCGCACACGATCGCAATGACAGGTTTCCCTACGACGGATATGGCGAAAAACGGGAAGTACACCGTCGTCTATTCGAACGGGAGCAATCAGGTCTATAGCCAGAGCAATCAATCGTCCGCGCTTCGGATCGGCTTCGAAATCCTTCACCAATTTGAAGGATACGCCCACTACGACGCTGCAATCGATGCGTTCTCGAAAATCGACCATATCGTCAAGAACGCCCGGAAATACATACAAAGAATTGCTGCGAAGTTCGCGGAGGAATACAAAGACGACGAAGTATTTTACGTAATGGCGAGTGGTCCGGCTTACAGCACGGCTTATACGATGAGTTACTGCCACTTCATGGAGATGCAGTGGAAACATGCGGTCCCCATGCACTCGGGGGAATATTTTCACGGACCGTTCGAGACAACCGACAAAAATTTGCCGATCATTCTCTTTCTCTCGGAAGGAAGAACGCGCCCGCTCGACGAGAGAGCGTTGACCTTCCTTCATAAGTACGCGCAGAGAGTGACGGTCATCGATGCGAAAGAGCTGGGAATCAACATCATCGACGACCGCGTGGCGGAATATTTCCAATCCGCCGTCATGATTCCCGTTGAAAGGGACATGGTATCCCGCATGGCCGAACTGAGAAACCATTCGATGGACAGGCGAAGATACATGTGGAAGGTGGAATATTAACCCGAATGTAGGTGCGAAGGAAATGAAAAGATACGTCATCAGACGGCTGCTCATCGCATTGCCGACCTTTCTCGGAATTACCGTCCTGGTTTTCGTCGTCTCGTACTTGTCAGCGGGCAGCCCACTCGAGCTATTGCTAAGCAACCAGAACATCTCCGCAGCGGAAATCGCCAGGCAGGGAGAGAAGCTCGGGCTCAATCAACCGATCTACGTTCAGTATTTTTCATGGCTGGGCCATTTGGTATTAGGCAATTTCGGCAAATCGTACCGGACCATGGAAGCGGTAACGGACATGGTCTTCAAAGGATTGGGGGCGACATCGATCCTGGTTTTGGTCTCCGTCGTCATTGCCTGTCTGATCGCAATCCCTCTCGGTGTCCAATCAGCCAGGCGCCAGAACAAGATTTGGGACCATATCGCCGCCGTATTTTCGTTCTTGGCGACGTCCACTCCGAGCTTCTTCATCGCCTTGGTGCTGTTGTACGTCTTTTCGGTGCAACTGAAAATATTGCCGATCGGAGGCATGTACAAGATCGGAGAGGAAAATAACCTCCTCTCGCTATTGCAGCACTTGATCATGCCGGGTCTCGTCTTATCGTTCCACATGATAGGCACGCTCATTCAGTTCACGAGAAGCAGCATGCTTGAAGTGATGCGGGAGGATTACGTGCGAACCGCGAAAGCGAAAGGGCTGAAAGAAAGAAACGTGGTGGTCCGGCACGTGCTGAGAAACTCCTTGATTCCCGTCGTGACCTACTTGGGCATGGAGATTCCGCTCATGCTCGGGGGAGCGGTCGTCACGGAGCAAGTATTCTCTTGGCCAGGGATCGGCAAGCTGATGATCCAGTCCATCTTTTCCCGGGATTATCCCGTCGTCATGGGCATCACGGTTATCGTCGCATTGGCGGTATTGGTATTTAACATCATTACGGATCTGATCTATGGATTGTTGGATCCGAGGATTCGTTACGACTAGGTGGCGATCGGTATGGCGAAAGCGAAAACGAACAGCAGAAAAAAGACGCTCTTCCTGAATTTCATGCAACGATTCGGCCACAACAGATTGGCTGTAGCAGGCTTATTCGCGTTGATCCTGATAGCCCTTATCGTGACGATCATCCCGCCGTTCCTGCCGTTCAGCCAAGAACAAATCGACCCGCTCGCTTTCGGCGCGTCCCCGGACGGCAAGCATCTGCTCGGAACCGACGATGTTGGCCGGGACGTGCTTAGCAGGCTCCTGTACGGAGGGCGAATTTCCTTATTCGTCGGGATCGTCTCCACGATGCTCAGCGTCGCGATAGGCATCCCTTTGGGCCTGATGGCCGCTTACTTCCGAGGAAAATTCGAAACGGTCACGATGAGACTGGCGGATATCTTTCTCTCGTTTCCTAATATCATTCTAATCCTGTTTCTGGTGTCCATCTTCGGTCCTTCAATCTTTACCGTAACCGTCGTAATCGGCGTATTGGGCTGGCCTTTCTTCGCCAGGCTCATGTTCGGAACCGTGCTCAGCATCCGAGAGAAGGATTACATCGAAGGGGCGGTAGCGATCGGCGAGAAGCAGAGGACGATCCTCCTGAAATATATATTGCCGAACGCTATTGCGCCGATTCTGATCCAAATCACGTTTCGCATCGCTTCGGCGATCATTATCGAATCCTCGTTAAGCTTCCTGGGACTTGGCGTACAGCCTCCGGCTGCTTCCTGGGGGAACATGCTTTACAATGCGCAATCGATCACCATCCTGTCCAAGAAAATTTGGATTTGGCTGCCTCCCGGACTCTTCCTGGTACTCACGATCCTGTCGATGAACTTCGTCGGCAACGGCTTGAGGGACGCACTGGATCCAAAGACGAAGATCCGCACGTGATATATACAGTATTTGACGATACTGCTATATAAATTAAGAGAAAAGGGAGAATACGTGTGAAAAGGAAACTTCTTACGGTAATGGTCCTGCTGCTCGCGGTCTCGGTCGTACTATTCGGCTGTAATTCCGGGACAAACGAAAAATCACCGAATGCCGCACCGGGCAATACGAGCCAGGCGAGTGGTCCTGACAAGGCAAGCAATGGAAACGCGGTGGCAAATACTACGGTCACGATGGCGGTTATTTCCACCTGGAACACGCTCAATATTTACAACACCTCGGGGAATTACGGGAATGTTGTTGCCGACCAGCTGTTCGAGCGTCTCGTCTACCGCGAGCATGACGGCAAGATTGCCCCCCGTCTGGCCAAGTCTTGGAAGATGGCTGCCGATTACAAGTCCATGACGTTCCAGTTGGCCGGCAACGTCAAATGGCACGACGGACAACCGCTCACGGCGAAAGATATCGTCTTTACCGTCAAAGCGATGACCAATCCGGCAGTCGATAACTACTACCGTTCGGCGTTCAACGTGCTGGCGGGAACCGACCAAAATGGGGTCGCGCAGAACCCGGATAGCTTGGGCGTGGAAGCGGTCAGCGATACGGAGGTTAAGTTCACGTTCAAGGAACCGAAAGCCGAAGACACGATCCTGAGCGCCTTCTTGAGCTTCCTGTACGTGCTTCCCGAGCATATTCTCGGCAAAGGCGACGTATCCTCCATCAATAAATCCGATTTTTGGAAAGCTCCCGTTGGTGCAGGTCCGTTCAAATTCGTCAATCAAGTCCCCGGCGAATCGCTTCAGCTCGAAGCGTTCACCGACTACTATCAAGGCAGCCCAAGCTTCAAAACCTTGGTCGTACGCGTCGTGCCGGCCACGAATCTGACCGCGGGTCTGATCAACGGCGATATCGATGTCGTCGCGATGGGCAGCATCCCGCTGTCGGATTGGGAAACGGTCAAGAGCAACTCATCGATCGTCGCCGCTTCGGTCCCGGATTTTTCATACCAGTACATGCTGTTCAACTTTTCGAACAAAACTTTCCAGGATGCGAAGGTCAGAACGGCTTTCGACATGGCGATCAACAAGAAGCTGATTGTCGATAAACTCATGAAGGGCGAAGGAACCGTAGCGGTTGGCCCGATGCCGTCCTATCATCCTTATTACAACGCGAAGCTCAAACCGAACGAGTACAAACCTGACGAAGCGAAAAAAATGCTGGCGGAAGCGGGATTTGATTTTAACAAAGAATATCTGATGATCGTTCCGCAGGGCAACCAGGTCCGGGAGCAGTCGGCGCTCTTGATCCAACAGGATTTGGCAGCGATCGGGGTCAAAATCAAGATCCAGACGTACGATTTTGCCACGCTCCTCTCGATGCTGAAAAACGGAAAATCCGACCTCGGTCTCCTCGGTGGAGGAAGCAATATCGATCCTGGCGAAAGCAGCGTTATTATGAAACCGGGCGATCCGCGCAACTATTCCTTGCTTAAGGATTCGAAATGGTACGACATCGCCGCCCGCGGTTATTCGCTCTACAGCTTCAACGAAAGAAAAGCGGTATACGACGAATACCAGCAAGCGCTCGTCCAAGACCAACCGTACATTTGGCTCTACCATCAAAATAACCTGTGGGCCCATTCAGCGAGACTGACGAACGTTCCTATGGAAGATTTCGTATGGATGAACTTCGCGACTTGGAAATGGCGGCTAGCCAAGTAACGCCGGATTGTCGGATGCCTGTGGAACGTGGTGTTCCACAGGCCTTTCAAATAAATCTAATGTGAGGGATTCCGAATGAACTTAGACGGCTTGAAAGACGTGTTTGCATACCTGGAAGATAACTTCGACAACGACTTGAAGGCGACGCAGCAATTTCTGAGGCGCAAATCGATCTCGGCTACGGGAGAAGGCATCCGCGAGACGGCGGAAGTTGTCAAAGGAATGATCGAGGAGATTGGCGGTACGTCGTCGATCATCGAAACGCCGGGACATCCGATCGTATACGGCAAACTTGACGAAGGAGCACGCTATACGCTCCTTATCTACAGCATGTACGATGTGCTGCCCGCGGAAGAGCCCGACTGGATTTCCGATCCTTGGGCGGCGGAGATTCACGACTTCAAAGATTACGGCAAATGCATTATCGCCAGAGGCGCCGTCAACACGAAAGGTCCAACGGTCGCCTTCTTCAACGCGATTAAAGCGTATAAGAAAGTGAAGGGGAACCTCCCCGTCAACCTGGTGTTCCTGATCGAAGGCGAGGAAGAGCTTTCCTCGAAGTCGCTGCAAGAATTTATGCAGGACAACAAAGCGAAGTTCGCCGAGTGTGATGCCATGTTCTTCCCTTCGTTCGGGGAGGAGAACCGGGTCGCCTCGATCTTCATGGGCGTGAAGGGCATCGTCAGCTTCGAATTGAAGGCGAAAGGCGGAAGCTGGGGGGGACCGACGGAGAGAGGGATTCACGGCGCCTTCGCCGCGTGGGTCGGCAACCCTGCCTGGAGACTGGTCAAAGCTTTGTCCACGATGATCGGAGAAGACGAGAAGGAAATCCGGGTGGAAGGCTTCTATGACGGCATCCTTCCTCTGCCCGAAGAGTCGGAAGGAGCGCTCCGGAATTCGGCGGATTTGCTTGACGAAGAGGAATGGAAGAAAGCGTACGCCGTAGATCGATTCAAATGGGATTTGCAGGGCCTCGACCTGTGGAAAAAAATGCTAACCGTACCGACGCTCAATATCGACGGCATCAAGGGCGGTTACATCGGTGAAGGCTCGAAAACGCTGCTGCCGCACGAAGCAAGCGTGAAAATGGACATGCGTCTCGTTCCGGGCATGGATCCGGAAGACATGCTCGGTAAAATTCGAAAGCATCTCGATAAGCACGGCTACAGCGACATTGAAATCACGGAGTACGGTAAGTCGTATTACCCCTCCAGCGTGCCATACAACTCGACGTCCGTTCAAACTCTGAAACGGATGTACGAGCAGATGGGCGCGCGTCCGCAAATTTGGCCCTGGAATCCGGGTTCCGCTCCCTATTATTTGTTCGGGAAAATTTTGGGGCTTCCTTATGTTACCGGCGGTATGGGCCACGGCTCCAGACAGCATTCCAGCAACGAGTATTGCACGGTCAAAGGTGTCCTGGATTTCGAGAAATCGATGATTTATTATTTGAGCTTATTCCCGGAAGTCGCCGAAGAATTGAAAAACAGCCAACAATAAGACGGGTTTAGGTGGGGAAAGACGATGAGCGAATATATACTGGAAGTGAAAGGCCTGAAAACTTATTTCAATCATTCCCATACGCGGGTTCCTGCCGTCGATGGCGTAGATCTTGCCATCAGGAAAGGAGAGACGCTTGGGATCGTCGGAGAGTCAGGCTGCGGGAAAAGCATTACCGCGATGTCGATCCTGCGATTGTTGCCACCGGAGGCATCCATCGTAGACGGCCAAGTCTTATTTAAGGGCAACGACTTGGCCGGCATGTCGGAACTTCAGATGACGAAAATCCGGGGCAACGAAATATCCATGATCTTTCAAGAGCCGATGACTTCGCTCAACCCCGCCTATACCGTCGGTTTTCAGATCGGCGAAGCGATTCGCACCCACCGGAAAATGGATAAGAAGCAAGCCGGAGCATCGCCATCGACATGCTGAAGCTGGTCGGGATTCCCGCGCCGGAAAAAAGGGTGGATCAATACCCGCACGAGTTGAGCGGGGGGATGCGGCAAAGGGTGATGATCGCGATGGCCCTCTCCTGCAATCCGGAACTGCTGATCGCGGACGAACCGACCACGGCGTTGGACGTGACCGTTCAGGCTCAAATCCTCGAGGTCATGAAAGAGCTGAAAGAAAAGTTCAGCACCTCCATTATGATGATTACGCACGACCTAGGCGTCGTTGCGGAAATGGCAGATTCCGTCATCGTGATGTATGCGGGAACGGTCGTCGAGTACAGCGACGTCAAGTCGTTGTATAAAAAGCCGCTTCACCCGTATACGGAAGGCCTGATGAATTCGCTCCCCAAAATCGATGATCCGAAAGACGAGCTGACCACGATTCCAGGCACAGTGCCCAGCCTGTACGAGATGCCGAAAGGCTGCCGCTTCGCTCCCCGTTGTCCTTACGCGCAAGACGTGTGCAGGCAGGAGACGCCGGAACTGTACGAGGTGGATCATCGCAAGGTGCGATGCTTTTTATACACGGACAAGATGGGAGGACGGGAAGCATGACGGAGAGCGGGGCCCCCTATCTGCTGCAGGTGCGAAACCTGAAGAAGCACTATGTTTCCAAATCCGGCTTCCTGGGCCGGAAAAATCCAGTCGTCAAGGCGGTCGACGGCATCGACCTGAATATCCGGAAAGGGGAAATCTTGGGGCTGGTCGGTGAGAGCGGGTGCGGGAAATCGACGCTGGGCCGTTCCATACTGAGGTTAATACAGCCTTCTTCCGGGAATATCGTGTTCGAAGGAAAAGATATCCTCTCTTACAATCATGAACAAATGCGGCTCATGAGAAAAGAGATGCAGATCATTTTCCAGGATTCCGGCGCGGCGCTTAACCCCCGCATGACCGTCGGGGAAATTCTCGGTGCGCCGCTGGACATTTTCGGGCTGGCCAAGGAGGAAGAGAAGGAGCGGCGCATTATTGAATTGCTCGAGTTGGTCGGCTTGAATAAAGCTTACGTGAACCGGTTTCCGCATGAATTTTCGGGCGGCCAGAAACAGCGAATCGGGATCGCGAGGGCGCTGGCCGTTCAACCGAAGCTTATCGTTTGCGACGAGCCGGTCTCCGCGCTGGACGTTTCCGTCCGGGCCCAGATCCTGAACCTGATGAAAGAGTTGAAGCACAAATTCGAGTTGACGTATCTGTTTATCTCCCACGATCTCAGCGTTGTCCATCATCTGTGCGACCGCATCGCCGTCATGTATTTGGGGAAAATCGTCGAAATCGCAGATCGCGACAAATTGTACCGGAATCCTTCGCATCCGTATACGAGAACGCTGTTGTCGGCCATTCCGAACCCGGACCCTGAGCTAAAAAGAGAGCGGATCGTGCTGGAAGGAGACGTGCCGAATCCGGCGAATCCGCCATCCGGCTGCCCTTTCCACACGCGCTGTCCGTACCGGATGGATCGATGCTCGGCCCAAGCTCCATACCTGAAACAAATGGGAGAGGGGCATTCCGTGTCATGCCACTTGGTCGATACGAGTCTCTAGACTTTGAGGAAATTAATGGGTATGATGAAGAAGAACGCTTGCCTCAAAAGGGGAATCGAATCATGTTGGACGACAATAGCGTCAAGCCCTTGTATGAACAATTAAAAGAGCAGCTAAAAAACGAAATCACGGAAGGCAAGATCAAGGCGGGAGAGAAGCTATTGCCCGAGCTGGAATTGGCCAGCAAATACAACGTAAGTGTCATCACCGTTCGAAGGGCGACAGATGAGCTAAGAAGCGAGGGGCTTCTGGAGAAAAGACGGGGCAAAGGGACATTCGTTGCAACGACGAAATATAAGAAGGATCTGAATCAAATTTTGAGTTTTTCGGAGGCTTGCCGGATGATGGGGGCCGTTCCGGGCGCCCAAGTGCTAGCCTCGAAGATCGTCGTGCCGGGCAACGACATTCTCGAACAGCTGGAGCTTCCTCCCAGAAGCGAAGCCGTTTATATTTCCCGATTAAGATTGCTGAATGACAGTCCCATGGTGATCGAGAAAAACTATTTCTCCAAGGAATATTCGTTTTTGCTGGAAGAAAATTTGAATGATCATTCTTTGTTCACCATTTTAAAAGAGAAAAAAGGAACTCAAATAACCCGATCCAGGCGTACGATCGAAATTTGCAGAGCTTCCAAAGAAGAAGCCGCCTGGTTGAACGTGAGCCGCAACAGTCCGCTGCTGCTCGTTCACGGCGTCGTATACGGGCAAGAAAACGATATTGTATACGTGGGAACCCAGATTATCAACGGAGAAAAATATAAGCTGCACGTGTGAACAAAGCCGACGATCCCATTCGGAGATCGCCGGCTTTTTTTTCCACAGATGGACGCCGTTGAGCCATCCTGCATCCTTTACGATAAAATGACAGCGGAAGAGAGGGGACTTCGGCAAAAAGAGGATCGACAGGTCGTTGTCAAATCGTTAAAATTCATATTTAGATGCTAGAGGAACTTGCTGCGAGGTGATCATACCGTTGAATAGAATTATGAAAGCCGTTACAGCGGGAAGTTTATTCAAAAGGTTGATCACTTCCTATATATGGCTCATCATTATACCTGTGTCGTTGATCGGCTGGATGTCGTTCAAAGCTTCCGAAGAAGTTTTGATGGCTAAAATCAGCGATTCCAACAAACAAACGATGAATCAGATCGACCGGAATATGAGCACGCTTCTGGATCAAGTAACGGCGGTCGTAAACATGATCAATTTGAATCCGAATCTTGAGCCCTACTTATTGAAACGATACACGGATCCGTACCAAGAGCTGATCGACAGGGCAATCGTCGAGAAAAACATGCTGCAGGTGTCGCTTGCCTTCGATTGGATGCAGTTCGAATCGTTCCTGGTCGGCAACAACGGTCTGATCTATTCTCAATATGAGACAGTCGGGGAAGAAAACTCCGCCAGATTGCTGCAGCTCCAAAAGGAACATAAACTCGGCACGGCCGCCGATCAAATCATGTGGACAGGCGTGCAGGCAAGCTTTGCGAAAAATCAAGAACAGATGAATGTTTTCAACGCGGTCAAGCTATTGTACAATCCGTATACGCACAATGAATTTGGGCTCTTTGTTTTAAGCGTCAAAGAAGATAGCCTGTTTCGAATTTATCACGACAGCATCGGAGCCGATGCGACCTTTTTCATCCTGGATCAGGACGGCCGCTATGTGACCCATAGCAACAGGCAGCTTGTAGGGAAGAAAGCTGATGCCGAAATCTTGAACGAGGTCGCCTTCAGCAAAGGTACGAATGGCATCTCTACCTTGTACGGGAAGAATACCTTAACTTCGGTAAAGGATATTGAATCGACCGGCTGGACGCTGGTCATGCAGGTTTCCGTCCATTCTTTGTTGAAAGAGGTCCACGGCCTATCCCGCAATATTTTTTTAATGACGCTTACACTTGTTGCCGTCTCCATCGCCGCTGCGATTTGGATATCGAGAAGGATTGCGATGCCGCTAATCAGGCTGAACCAGCGGATTCAAGCCTACCGGCTGACCGGCGGGGGAATTCGGGAAAACCAAGATCTGCACGAAGTCAACGAGCTTGCTATATTGACAACGGAATACGAGCAAATGATCAAGAAGCTGGAGCATACCATTTATGAATTGGTCCGCAATCAGGAAGAGAAACGGGCGGCGGAATGGAATGCCTTGCAAGCGCAAATTAATCCGCATTTTTTGTACAATACGTTAAATTCGATCAAGTGCCTCGTTTGGGTCAACAAGACGGAATACATCGAGCCTACCATTAACGCACTGGTCAAATTGCTGCAAATGACGGTGCAGCGCAGCGAGGACGAAATCACATTGAGAGAAGAGCTAGCTTGTTTGAAATATTATATTTATATTCAGGAAATCCGTTTGTCCAGAAAAATTATTTTACGAACATATATCGATGAGGAGTTGTGGCCTTGCCGGCTGCCAAAGCTTCTGCTGCAGCCCATCGTCGAAAATGCGATTTTCCATGGCCTCGAACGGAAGCCGGAAGAAGAAGGAGAGGCGGTCATCACGTTGTACGCAGCCTCTTATTTGGACGACATCCGAATTGAAATTTCGGATAACGGCATCGGCATGAATACGGACCAAATGAGCGATTGGAAGGCGGGAGACGCAAGCCGGGAAAACCATCAGTTTAGCGGGATCGGTATGAAAAACGTGCATGAACGGCTGCAGATGAATTATGGCGGCCACTACGGTCTTACGGTACATTCGGCTCCGCGACAAGGAACGACTGTGACGATAACGATACCTAAACGAATTGCCGGGTAGTCGAAGGGGAGCGCAAGCGATGATAAAACTTCTTATAGTCGATGATGAAAAGCTGCTGAGAAAAGGTTTTATCCATATGACGGACTGGCCTGCCCACGGATACTCCATTGCGGGTGAAGCGGGGAACGGCGAGGAAGCGTTGCAGTTGATCGAAACGCTCCGGCCTGATATTGTCGTCACCGATATTAAGATGCCGGGGATGGACGGAATCGAGCTGATCCGGATCATCAAGTCCTCTTACCCGCACATTGAAGTGATCGTACTCAGCAGCTACAGCGATTTTCCTTACGTCAAAGAATCGCTCAAATTGGGGGCTGCGGATTACATCTTGAAGGCCAGCATGAGCTTTGACGAAGTGCTTGGCGCTTTGGGCAAAGTAACGGGATATTCCGGCAGGAACCAAATTGCTCGCCGGGAGCATGCGCCGGAGACGGAGCTGGCCACCGAGCGCAGCGTTCCATTTTACCCCGGCGGCATCGTTCAAACCAACGCGTCAATGCTCGATGGGCAACAAAATAGAAGGCTTTCGATCGATCGCTGGCTTTGGAAGGAAATACGACCGTACGTAGAAGAAGACGATTTGGACGATTTGTACCAGGCGATTCGGGAAGCGGTCAGCGGGAGAATCGGGCAAGGACGAGCCCCCGAACCCTATGAGCTGAAAAAAAGCCTGGTGGAGCTAGGTTATATGATCATTCATAAACTTGATGAAGCGGGATGGAATCCACACGATTTGCAGCGGGACAAGAATGCTCTGTTCCGGCAAATTGAATCCGCCGCAACGTTCGACGAATGTATGAATGCCTTTGCCAACATGATTTCGGCCATTCACGAATTCCTTGCGTCCAGCGGGTATGCACTGAACAAATATAGTCCGACGATAAAAATGGTCGTCCATTATTTACATGAGAACTATGCACTGCCGGAGATTTCGTTAAGCGAGGTCGCACGAAAGTTCCATTTGAACAAAAGCTATTTGAGTCAGCTGTTCAAGCAGCAGGTCGGGGAAAATTTTCAAACTTACGTCACCCGGATCAGGCTCGATCATGCCAAAAAGCATTTGAAGCAGAACGAGCCGGTCAACGAGGTGTGCTATGCCGTCGGAATCGATAACTTAAGCTACTTTAGCCAGTTGTTCAAGCGGTGGGTCGGAGTTTCGCCAAGCGATTATGCAAGAGAACATGCATCGATCGAATAGTAATCAGGTTGAAGCCGCTTTCCTGGAAAGCGGTTTTCTTTTAGTGCGCCACGCATGGCGATTAACTAGGCGGTGAAAGTCCGCTGTGGGGGCTTGTAGTGGCCAACCACTAGCCAAGAGCAAGGGTGTCCATCGTG
>NZ_JXAK01000085.1 GCF_000829455.1 Gordoniibacillus kamchatkensis | reverse complement strand
CCGGCAACTGTCCACACCCCCCACTCCCACGCCTGTTCCTCCCAGCGGGCACCCGCCCGGCTTCAAAAAATTCGGGAAACTTATCCTCTCCGTTCGCATAGTTATTAAATACACCAGCCAAACAATAGAAGCCGGAGGCGGGGACGGAAGCGTAGGCGGAAGGAGGACCCCCATGGATATTTTTAAACGGATAGCGGAGCACCGGACGGAGAAGGAGCAGCTGGCGTGGACGGGGACTTTCGTGGACTATATCGAATTGATTCGCAAGCAGCCGGGCCTGACGATGACTGCCCATGCCCGCGTCTACGAGATGATCGCGTCGCACGGCGTTACCGAAGAGGGCGGCACGCGGAAATACCGGTTTTTCGAGAACGACATTTTCGGGCTTGATCGCGCGCTGGAGAAGCTGGTGGAAGAATATTTCCATTCGGCGGCCCGCCGGCTCGATGTGCGCAAGCGAATATTGCTGCTGATGGGACCCGTCAGCGGCGGCAAATCGACGATTGTGACGCTGCTCAAGCGGGGGCTCGAGCGATTTTCCAAAACGGATCGCGGTGCGGTTTACGCCATCAAAGGCTGCCCGATGCACGAGGAGCCGCTGCACCTGATTCCCGGCGAGCTGAGACCCGACATCGAGAAAGAGCTCGGCGTACGGATCGAAGGGACGCTGTGCCCGTCATGCCAAATGAGGCTCGAAACCGAATACGGCGGCCGGATCGAAGACGTGCTGGTCGAACGTGTGCTCATCTCCGAGGAGCAGCGCGTCGGCATCGGCACGTTTAGCCCGTCCGACCCGAAATCGCAAGATATCGCCGACTTGACGGGCTCGATCGACTTCTCCACGATTACCGAGTACGGCTCCGAATCGGACCCGCGCGCGTACCGGTTCGACGGCGAGCTGAACAAGGCGAACCGCGGCATGATGGAGTTTCAGGAAATGCTCAAGTGCGACGAGAAATTTCTGTGGAACTTGCTGTCGCTGACGCAGGAAGGCAACTTCAAGGCCGGCCGCTTCGCGCTAATCAGCGCTGACGAGCTCATCGTCGCGCACACGAACGAATCCGAGTACAAGGCGTTCATCGCCAACAAGAAAAACGAGGCGCTCCAGTCGCGGATGATCGTGATGCAGATTCCGTACAATTTGCGCGTCAGCGACGAGGAAAAAATTTATCACAAGCTGATCAAGCAGAGCGACATGTCGCACATTCATATCGCGCCGCATTCGCTCAGAGCCGCCGCCATTTTCTCGATTCTGACCCGGCTCAAGGAAAGCAAGAAGCAAGGCATGGATCTCGTGAAAAAGATGAAAATGTACGACGGCGAAGCGGTCGAAGGCTACAAGGACGCGGACCTGAAGGAAATGCAGAGCGAGTATACGGAGGAAGGGATGACGGGCATCGACCCGCGCTATGTCATCAACCGCATTTCGAGCGCTTTGATTCGCCAGGACCTTCAGTGCATTAACGCGTTAGACGTGCTGCGGGCACTCAAGGACGGCCTCGACCAGCATCCTTCGATTACGAAGGAGGAGCGGGAGCGGTATCTCAACTTCATCTCCGTCGCCCGCAAAGAATACGACGAGCTGGCCAAAAAAGAAGTGCAAAAAGCTTTCGTCTATTCGTTCGAGGAATCGGCCAAAACGCTGTTCAACAACTACCTCGACAACATCGAATCGTATTGCAACTGGACGAAAAATAAGTTACGATGATATGCACAAAAGAAGTTCGATAACCAAGCGCCTCTAACTCATTGTTGGAGGCGCTTTAATTCATCCATCGATATAATCTTAACCCCATGAATTGTTTATCATTTATTATCCTTCTGGACAATTAATCTTCTGATCGCTACTATAAGCCTGGGTAATTCATGAGAGCTTCTGCTGCTACAACTCTGGGATTTAAATCACCGTCAGCAATTTTCATAAGCGCTTCAGCTAGTAGATCGAGCATATCGCATTTCCACTCATCGTCATGAACCATGTCAACATATTCCTTCAATGGAATGACGAGTTCTTTTGTTTCGGACTCAAGTAGGTCTCGAAGTTGAGTCCGAATTTCTTGCTTCCTTTGTTTTACATACTGTTTATGTTCATCCCACTCAGACCAGTTGATTTTCATCTAGAACTGCTCCTTATTTTTGGTCATGTAATTCAATTTCAAGCTCGAACTCAAAAGGTCCCTTCCAATGTCGTTCTCGATTGTAACGCATTACCTTAATGATGGATTTAAGAATTTTGTTCTTTTCCTCTGCGTTTATGGCTTTTCTGTAAGCGATAAGCCCATTCTCCAGTCTAGGAATAGAAGAGGTCGCACTTTGTAACCTGGACATCTCAAGATTCGCTTTTTGCTCAGCCTTGATTAATTCCACCTCAAGGTGCTTAGTTTTAGAAGTGATATCATTCATGCGTTCGAGAAAAGTTTCCTTATCATAAATGCCATCCTCGTAGGCTTCGTGAGCTGCTGATTTTCTGCGGTTCTCTTTCTGTATCTCCTCTTTAATTTTTTCAATACGCTTTAAAGAGAGTTGTACTACTGCCTCAATATCATTTTTTTCCGATTCAAAAAAACGGCTTTGACTTTTCATGGCTATCAATATTTTCTCTATTTGCTCAAGCATCACTTGTTCAACTTTATGTGTTGCAATTCTTTTCTGATAGCACCTGGGTGTATTGCAGAATAGCCATATGCCGTTTCTTTCGGTGGGATTGTTGGCAACCATGGCATTACCGCATTTTTTACAACGCAGAACAGTTGCGAACATATTTATCATTTCTCTATCCTGACGAACAGGGGCGGTAATCCTTTCTTTAATGAGAAGCTGGACTTTGTCCCATATCTCCGGATCAATGATGTACGGATGAGCATTTTTGACCACAATCCATTTATTCGGATCATCTATTTTCTTTGTTTTGTAAGTCCCATCTTCCTGTTTCGTCCATTTAACACGGCCGTTTACCTGATCCCCTTTATATTTGGGATTGCTCAGAATTTTTCGTACAGTAACATGAGACCAACCGCCAGACTTTCCGCGGGGAGAAGGTATGTTCATTTCAGTTAACATTTCCGCTATTTTAACCCTTCCGAAACCTTCCAGACACCAAGCGTATATTTGACGAACGATCTTAGCCTCTTCTTCATTAATTACCAAGAATCCATTTTTACCCTTTCGATAACCGTACGGAGCCTTGGTAGCCAATTCTTTGCCGCTCTTAGCCGCGGCAATTTTCCCACGTGTTAGTCGCCGGCGTATTTGTTTATATTCCATTCTGGCAAGAAAAGTTTTAACCTCAACGCCAAATTCCCCGGACTCTTCATTCATGTTATACTGCTCGGAAGGTGTGATGATCAGGGTATCACTCTCTTTAAAGGCCCGTTCAATCCGGCCCTGATCCATCTTATCTCCACGGCCCAAACGGTCGATATCCATGACAAGAACGGCGTCATACTTCATTGACTTTACGTTCGCGAGAAGGGTTTGCATTTCAGGCCGTTCAGCGATATATTCTCCGGAAACGAGCTCTTCAAAAATGTCGATTACATTAAATCCTTCCCGCTTTGCAAGTGCTAACAACTCGGTGCGATGTTTCGAAAGCGTGTCGTAGGATTCACCGCGTGCAGCAGCTTCCTTCTCCTGAATAACATCTGAGCGTGATTTGCGTATGTAGATAGCAACATCCAGTGTCTTTAGTGCTTTCAAATTGCAATACACCTCGCAAGAAAAATATAAGTCCCTGAGGGACTTTTAACTTCATTGTATATTTGGAATCAATTGTAATCAACACCTATTTTCTTACTTCTGTCTTTCAATTTGTTCCGAAATTTTTGCATTTTTTTCTTAATCTGAGACAAAAAAACATCTTGGACAATGCTGGGATCAATATGTTCTGAGTCTTCTCTGGCTCTATTCCGCATTATAATTTCTTTAATCATTGTTCCAAAAAGAGAGGCCATAATCTTTGTGATACTTGCTCGCAAAGAATCATTTGTGGGAGTTTGGACGAAATACAGATTGTTCCATGTCTCATCGAAGTGCTTTATTTTTGTGATGTTCACAACATTTGTTGAATCAAAACTAATCAATCCTAAAGAGTGGCTTTCGAATTCGCCTAATCGAAGGAAGTCATAATATTTGTGACCATCATTTGTATAATAAATAAACCTTCGATTTTCTATTGAAACCATCCGTAAATCATCAATCAAATCTATGCAAACCCAGTTGCCTTTATCATCTGATGCAAGGATCTCCTCATCAATGCTTCTAAGGACAGTTCTTTTATATTCGCTCATATTTACCCTCAATTAGAGAATTGAAAATTTTATTCCATCTATTGATTATTGTCAATATTTATTTATCCGTTTGAAAGTTGTTTACTTACTGTGAAAAATCAAATACATTAATCATAGGGAAATGGTGCCCTTTACATACATAAAGGACACCGTTATTCCATCCATAACCCGTGGAGACTATTCCGAGGCAGCTGTGACCGCAGTTGCCTCGAACACGTAATGCGGTAAATCAGGCGATAAGGTAAGCATTGATAAAAGCATTTTGCACACTATTCGGAAATGAGATTCCTCGAGTAATTCGTTAATAACCACATGCTTTCGAGCCATAGTGCAAACATAAAATCCGGCAATGATTCCACTCATTTGTTTCCTATGAAACTTAACTCCCAATTCTAACAACGCTTTTTCATCTTCTGTCATCATAGGGCAAATACCTCTTGATTGAAGTTTTTTCCGGATTCAAAAATCAAAGTGACTGCAAACGTATAGGCATCACCTTTTTCAATATATGTAAATTGTTGTATCATATCCGATGATAACATAGCACAATTATGTAATATAGACTCGATTCAGCGCCTGAATCGGGTCTATTTTTATATTGACAAATTGTTATATTTGTGCTCGTGAAAAATATTGGTTGGAGTAAGTGTTCTCATTATAGCAAACATACGTTCGTGTGTGAAGCAAAAAAAAAGAAGGCAAGTTTAAAAATTATTTTTCAGAACCGCCTTTACTTTCCAGATCATCCATAAACAAACCTCGAAGGATGTTACGAATTTGCTTTCTTTCACTTTCGTTTAATGGAATTCCCCTAAACATTAAACGTTCTTTGTTCATCACATATTCTTCCAAATCAATAGGAACATCTTTACTTAATGTAATCTCATCTCTTCCGAGTAGAAAATCGATACTTACTCCATAAAAGTCTGCTAATTTTTGTAATGTTTCGAAATCCGCTTCGGTACTATCTGTTTCATACCTTGCATAAGATGCTCTGTTAATTCCCAGGCGATTAGAGACTTCTTGCTGTGAAAGATTCTTTTTGGCGCGGAGTTTTTTTAAAGTTTCTCCAAAAGTTCTCATGGTACCCCTCGATGAAAAAAATGATTTTATTTTATTATACGTGAAAAAAATTCACAAAAAAACAAATGTGAAAATATAAACACATGGCATATTGACTGTGAAAAAAAATGCACTATATAACTTTGTGTATAAAGTTCACAAAGGAGGTGCCTGCAACAATGAATGAGTGGCTCGCTGAAAAAAGAAATATAAAAGGATTGACTCATGAGCAGGTTGCCGAACTGGCGGGTATAGAAAGGTCCTACTATACAAAGATCGAGAATGGCCTAACGCCAAGCGTCAAAGTTGCTAAAAGTATTGCAGCTGTTCTCGATTTTAACTGGATTATTTTTTTTGAGGCGAAATGTGAAAAAAACGCACAAACAGAAATCATAGCCTAATACATGCTTCGGGGAGGTGATTTTCATGTCCAGTTCTGCTGCTCGAGCTCATATCCATAGTATCAGGGGTGATGAGCGAGTGACTGAAAAACCGAGTAAAACGGTCATTGCGCATAATGGCCAAACAAAGGTCACGTTAATCGGCAACTGGTTTTTCATGGATGCAGCGGAGATCGAACGAGAATACATGGCTGGGCTTGCAGCCGGAGATCCGTTTTTTCGCAACATCAATAATGTCCTCTGCTCAATTCGAACTAATAGTGATTCCAGTAACTGACATATTTAGTTTAGCCAAAAACCTTGTGACAATAAACCCTGTTTTTGTCACAAATTCTTTAAAGGAGGTGAATGAAGACGATGGGTTTGGCAGCAATTGAACGTGAAACGCGTAGAAGAACCGGCTTAAGTCAAGAAAAGTTCGGAAGATTGCTAAACGTTTCTCGAAGCCTTGTAGCAATGGCCGAAGTTGGAAAGCGATCATATCCAGAGGAATGCGATAAGAAGCTTTCCTCATTGTCATGGAAAAAGGCTCTTCAAATCGCTGATGACCGGTCTAATGGCTACATAACAAATATTTTGAAATTATTCCCGAATATGGACTTGCATCCGGCGGCTTTGAAAGAAATCCTTCTTCGGGATCTGGAAACCGCTCATAAAGAGCTGGAGGAATTACAAGTGGCCAAGCATTTTGATACCGAAAAGCGGAAGGCTAAGGCAAAACAAATCTATGTGAATCTGCTCAAAGTGGAGAGTGTTTCGGCCGTAATCCGTGGAGTTTTCGAGGATGAGTTTCAGTTAAATCGTGAAGAAATCATGAAAGAATTTGAAAAGCAAATTAAAAACAAGAGGTGATCCAAATCATGATGAACGCGGCGCTAAAACAACCGAAAAACGATCAGCAACCATTAATATCGGAAATTCAAAGACTTAGGAACCAAGTATCTGAACTAAAGGCCCGCAATGCTGCTCTAGAGACCGAGAATACGTTTCTCAGCCTTATCGGAAGATCGGCGGTGGAATATGGACAAAAGAGAGGTTATTAAGGAAGTCATTCTTGTGCCGACCGTTATGCTGCTGATGATTGTTGAAGTTCTATTCTTTGGAGTCTTAATAAAGTAAAGGGGCGTGCGTGCATGTTCGATCCACGGCAGTACATTTTAGATACTGTTCATAACCCAAGGCCAGCATCTGTGGAAATTTGGGCAACTCGAACTGAGAAGCTCTTGAATGTCGAAAAGCACATCAACCGACACCTTACAGTGGAAGAAAAGAAGATATTGACCTGGTTGGCAACAGGTGAGCCTCACGTTGTAGAGATGCTAAGTAGTTTATTCGATGAAATTGCCGGACAAAAAAGAAAAACAACCGCTGGCCGCAGTTGTTAATGAAAATCCTCCGCTAAGAGTCTTTTCGTTTCCCATTTTACTCTATTCGCTGCTGGGAGGTCAATGTCATGGTTGATCCGTCCGAACAATTTCGATGGTTAGAAGGCAAGCGAATTGAATGCATTCACCGAATTGTTTTGACCATAAAATGCCTCGGTTGGGACATGGATACCGCCGTTAGACATGCTTTGGCAAAATCTGATGGGATCCAATTTACGTATTGCCGAAATCCTGATCGAATTTCTGATTTGCAGTTTCACCGGCTAAAACAAGATGCTGAGGCTTATCTCGAGCATCTCAACAATTCAGTAGACAAGCCTTACGAAAGGAGACCTGTTTATGAGCCTCACCAAGGTAGAGCCGGACGTGATGGACTCCTTTTCAAATCCACCGGAGCTTTATCTCCAAATTCTGAAGCCAGTCGGAAAATGCGCATATAGTCGTTGTCGTGAAAATATCTATCCAGGGGATTCCTGCTGGATACATGCCGACGAACATTATTGCAATGCAGTGCACTTTGCACTAGAACAGGGCGCCGAGAAAACGATCGCCTAATAAGAAGGGATAACAACCATATGGTTACTGTGCAGGAAGTAAGCGATGTTGAAATCGCATTTGGCGGCAATATGAAGAATCTGCTACCCGATTATCATTCAATCCCCGAAGAGTTTCGTAATGATCGTACCAAGTGGAACAAAGTGTTTGCTGATTGGTTTTATTGCGGTCTTAAAATGTTGTCTGGGCTCCAAAAGAAGGAGTCGATACCCAAAAGGCTCTCCGTCACATAAAAGCGATCATGGCTTCTTGGGAGCCAAAACATGAGCATAAAGAGGCCGGCGTCGCATATCTGTTGAGCCAATTTTTCCACGATGTTACATATGAACGAGCAAAGTGATTTTTTTACCATCAAATCTATGAATCTATCCTATGAAAATCATGGAGGTACCCATAATGATGAAAGCCACTGGGATTGTAAGAAAAGTTGATGAGCTCGGCCGTGTCGTTCTTCCGATCGAGCTTCGCCGGACGCTGGGGATCGGCGAAAAAGATGCGCTCGAAATTTACGTTGATGACGAGCGGATCGTTCTTAAAAAATACGAACCGTCTTGCATCTTCTGTAGCAATGCTGACAATGTGTCGTATTTCAAAGGCAAATTGATCTGCGGCAGCTGCTTGGCCGATATGCCGGCGCCAGTTGGATCGAAGAAAGCGGTTTGACGGTATCTGGTGAGGGCGCGCCGCGCGCGCGCCTTCGGAGATGCTGCCAAGCATCAGAACAATAGGGAAGGAGGTTCACACCTTGATAAAACAAACCATGGAAGAATGGCGCACGGAAGCGAAAGAGCGATTCGGGGAAAAGACGGCAGATTGGCGTTTCATTTGCCCGCGATGCGGAAATGAACAAACTCCCCGCGACTTCGTAGAGAAAGCCGGAATGAAAGCAGAGGATGCGGCCAACACATCGTACCAAGGCTGCATTGGTCGTGAAGTGAAGGGAATCGGTTGCGATTGGGCGGCTTATGGACTGTTTGGCACGCTCGGCAAAGGGCGTATCGTCATTGCTCCAAACGGAAAGGAAGTCGAAGTGTTCGACTTTGCACCAATACAAGTAAAATAACCCCGCCTGCCAGCGGGGCCATATCTAATATCGTTAGTCCTATCATATCACGGTAGGGCGGAAAGGGGCAATATGAGCTCGGGTTTTTCAATTGACATGGCCTCGGAACAAGTCGAGATCAGAGTTGATCCAAGACAAACGTATTCTCCAGCAACGCTCGTTTTGCGTGGGAAAACTTTCGGTCTTGTACTGCAAGCGAGAGACGAACAACTTGCCGACATTGGAGATGCCATCAATCGTCATCTTAAAAGCATCCGTTACCATGAAATACCGGACCATCAGAGTAAATTGAATCATGAATATGAACCGGAGGCTGCCCATGAAACCGAAACATAGCAAACCGGATTCCCGCGGAATGATGTATGTCGCCTGCTCGGAATGCGCGCGCGGCGGTAACGGCGATCAAAGCTGCAGTTCCGGCTGGCAGATCAAACGAGGCGGCCCGGAGAAAGGCGCTTGCTTTTCCGGTAAGTTGCTTGACAAATTCACGGAAAGTGAGGCAACCGCATGAAAGAGATCAAACTCCTCAAACTCACGCTTCGAAATTTCAAAGGCATTAAAGAGTTCGTGTTAAGCCCAGACGGAGGCGATATCTCTGTGTATGGCGATAATGCCGCCGGCAAGACGACCCTTTTCGATGCGTTCGTATGGCTCTTATTCAACAAGGATAGTATGAACCGCGCCGACTTCGAGATTAAGACACTAGACGTCGCCGGCCAGCCGGTACATTTCCTCAATCACGAGGTCGAAGCTGTGCTGATGATCGATGGCCGCCGCAAGACGCTACTCAAATCATACGCCGAGAAATGGACTAAGAAGCGCGGATCCGTTACACAGGAGTTTAGCGGACACGAGACAACGTATTATGTTGACGGCGTACCTTTCAAAAAAACGGAATACGATGCAACCGTAGGCGCTATTGTGAACGAGAACATCTTCAAGCTACTCACGAATCCTGCATTTTTCAATGAGCAGCATAAATGGCAGGATCGCCGCAAGATCCTCTTGGAGGTATGCGGCGACGTCAGTGACGCCGAGGTCATCGCCAGCAACGATGCACTTTCCGCGCTGCCGGACATCCTCGGCGATCGAAGCATCGACGATCATCGCAAGGTGATCGCCGCGCGCCGATCCAAGATTAACGACGAGTTGGAGAAGATTCCGATACGCATCGACGAGGTGAGTCGATCGAAGCCCCAGCCCGACGGCGACCGGACGGAAATTCAAGCCCGTATTGATGCACTGCAGCAGCAGATTACCGACAAGCAAGACGAACTGGCTCGGCTGCAAAACGGCGGTGAGGTGGCGGTTAAGGAAAAACGACTGCGAGAACTCGAGGGCGAGCTGCTGCAGTTGAAAAACAAACTCCAAGCCGGCACCATGCAGATCATCGAAGCGAAGCGCATGGATGTCGCACGCCTGCGCACGGACCTTGAGACGGTCAAGTACGAACGCACAAAGATCGCTAATCGAATCTCCACGAACAGCGAAACAATTGAACAGAAAAAAGACGAGGCATCACGACTTCGGAAGCAGTGGTCGGAGGTCAACAGCGAGCAAATTCAGTATCATCACGACGAGAATTGCCCTACTTGCGGTCAAGCACTGCCTGCAGACCAAGTTGCAGCGGCACACGAGAACGCACAGGCGTCGTTTAACCTCTCCAAGTCACAACGGCTTGAGCAGATCAGCTTACGAGGCAAGGCAGCGATGGCAGAAGCCAAACGGCTGGAGGAAGAAAATGAAAGTCTTTCGGCCACGCTTGAGACGGCGACGAAGCATGCAGCAGACAAGGAAGCGGAGCTTCTTGCCGCACAGGACGAACTGACGGCGTTGCAAGCGGGCATGACTGTTGTTGAGTCCGATCCGAACTACATGGCCAAGCAAGAAGAGATCGCAACTGTACGCCGTGATATTTCCGCTCTCCGCTCGTCGGCACAAGGGGCAATCGAGGAGGTTCGACTCGCTCTAGCCGGTCTAAGAACTGAGCTTGAGAAGCAACAGAGGGCGTTTGCTGCCTTCAAGCAAGTCGAAGAGGCAGACCGTCGCATTGCCGAACTGGCGAAGCAGGAGAAGGATTTGGCTGCCGAATACGAGCGGTTGGAGCAAGAAAATTTCCTGACTGAGGAGTTCATTCGAACAAAAGTGGCATTGCTTGAGTCCAAGATCAACAGCAAATTCAAGCTCGCCCGATTTAAACTCTTCGAACAACAAATCAATGGTGGCGTTGCAGAATGCTGCGAGACGACATATAACGGTGTTCCTTATAGCGGCGGCCTGAACAATGGCGCCCGCATCAACGTCGGGCTCGACATCATCAATACACTCGCAGAACATTATGGCGTCACAGCGCCGATCTTCGTCGACAACGCCGAATCCGTTACCAGTCTGATCGAAACAAAGGGGCAGCAAATTAGACTCATTGTGCCGCCTAAATACGATGAACTTCCACTTGAAGTTAGAGAGTATTTGAGCACGCTTTATGGTGACTACGAAAAAGCGCTGAATGCTTGGAAAACCAAAAATAAACAGTTGCGCGTCGACTATGGCACAACCACAACTATCAAGGAGGCGGTATAACGTGTCAACTATGTCTACTGGTCTCACTAAAGTAAATGATGCTTTTCTGCCCATGATCGAGCAGCAGCTCGTCGGGAATGGCATCAATATGGATGGATATTCGCGGCAATGCGTTATGGCAGCCCTATCCGCTATGAATGCGGTACTAGATTCGAAGGGACTATCTTGGAATGATCCCCAACTCGATCGTAACAACGTGACACAAACCCTTTTGACGGTTGCGGCGCTCAAACTGAATGCAGCTGCAAGCCCGCGCGAAGTTTTCTTTCAGTTGCGAAACGTACAAATCAAGTCAAAGGACGAACATGGGAAAGAAATTACCGTTTGGAAAAAGCAAATCGAAATGGGGATCGAAGGCGATGGTAACGACGCCATCCTCGCCCGTTTCGGACGGAACGTGAAAGAAGTCCGTCAGTTCTGGCTCATCCGCGATGGTGACGATTGGGAATACCCTCAATTTAATGGACTAGAAATGACCCCTCCTAAATGGACGCCAAAAGGGCGTGGTGAAGTCGTCCGGGTCGTATATCCGATCATTCGTATGTTCGGTGACAGAGAAATTATCGAATATTACATTTCCGAGCGCGACGACGTAACGAAGAATCTCATCGCTCATATCAATAACAACCTCATGAATGAAACTTTCGGCATCGTGGGTAAACGCTACGACGCAACTCCTGATCAAAAAAAGAAAATCGATGCAAAAAAAGCGGAGATCCTGAATAAAGCAAAGGAACTAGGATTGGGTGCCCTTGACGACCCGGAATTGCAAAAATGGATTAGCCCAGCATGGACTGAGTTCCAAAGTCGCGAGGCCATGATTATACGCAAAATGCGAAATAACATCGTCAAGAAGATTCCCAAGGATTTCGGAAACGCCTTCATCGAGATGATCCATAGCGAGGCTACCGATGACTCAATGGCGGCCGCCAGGCGCGAAGTGGAACAGAACGCAAATAAAGAAGTGATTGACGTCCAAAGCAATCCAGTAAATGAGCCGGCTGCACCCGTAGCGGAGCATTCGGATCCGGAATCGACACCAACCAGTCATTCCGAGCATCCTTTTTCGGACCCGACGGGAAAGCCAACTGATGATACTGTCGCCCAACAGGATCTGTTCATGCAAGAAGAGATCGAGCGCGCTACAGCGGCTGCAGCTTCAGATGGACCAGGATTCTGATGATCGACATTCAGCCGCTCGGATCCAGCAGCGCTGGCAATGCTTACCGTATATCTGACGGTAAGACGGCCTTGCTACTGGAAGCCGGCATCCGCTTCACCGACCTCCGGCGCGCTCTTGGCTTCCGCGTTTCGGACATCGCCGGCTGCCTCATCTCTCATGAGCATGGTGACCATTGCAAGGCGGCGGCAGATCTGGCGAAGGCAGGCGTCGACATCTACGCCTCCGAAGGAACGCTGTCCGCCCTGAAACTGCCACAGCACCGCAGCCGGACCATACGGGCTAAAGAGCAGTTTATGATCGGTACCTGGACGATCATGCCGTTTGATGTGGAGCACGACGTAGCGGAGCCGCTAGGATTTCTTCTGATGAACGAGCAGTTGGAAAAACTCGTTTTCATCACCGACAGCTTCTATTGCCGGTACCGATTTTCCGGACTCACACACATCATGATCGAGACGAATTTTAGCGAGCGCATATTGGATGAGAACATTCTAGCTGGCCGCGTGCCGGCAGTCATGAAGTCTCGGCTGCTGCGTTCGCATTTCAGTCTCGAGAACGCCAAAGAGTTTTTTAAAGCAAACGATTTAAGCAAAGTGCAGGAGATATGGCTCCTTCATCTCTCGGATACAAACAGTGACGAAGCGCTCTTCAAGCGCGAAATCCAGGAGCTCACTGGCAAACATGTGCTGGTTGCTCAAAGATAGGTGGTTATGAAATGAAAAACGGAAAAAGACCAACGAAAGCGCAAAAGATCATCATGATCGCAGCCCAATTGGATCCGGATGATTGGCTGGTAGTGAAGAACCTCTCCGGAGAGATGCATATTGTTCACCGGCAGACGGAGCAAAAAAAGATCATACCGGCTTAGGGGTTGAAGGCAATGCCACAAGTCTTTATCGACCGATTTTATAATCTACCTGCTGGACCCTGCATTAATTGCGAACATGTTATAGAATCACAAATCTATTATTACTGGCAAGAACGCAACGTTTACTTGTGCTCTGATTGTTTGCTTGCGCTTTACGAAAGGTGCTTTACAATTCCTCGTTTTTCTGAAAACTCGGCTGAAAAATATCGTAAAGCGAAAATACCTGAGAGCCTTCGTTGGAAGATATGGGAAAGGGATGATTTTACTTGCCAGTATTGCGGCACTCGTACCAACCTGACAATTGATCATGTAATTCCAGAAGTACAAGGTGGATCGATGGTTGAAGAGAATCTAGCTACTGCATGCATCACCTGTAATACCCGAAAGGGGGGCAGAACGCCGGATCAAGCCGGCATGAAGCTCCTTAAAGACCAAAAGTAAGGGAAGGTGGTGATGGGTGGCTGGTTACATAAAGGACCATCGAAAGGAACTCGACAGCGATATATGGGCCATGCCACCTCTATATCATAGGGTATGGCAGTACTTGAAGTACAAGGTTAACCATGATGCTGCAGAGATTCCGATGCGAGATGGTAGCCGGTTTAAACTCGAACCAGGTCAGCACCTGACCAGTATTCGTGCGATTGCCAAAGGGGTAGGTTGGTACGAAGGACGAGTTTGGAAAGAACCGAATCCGAAGACGATCGACACGATAATCCGGTGGCTCGAAAAATCAGAAATGATTCGAGTTGACCGCGATAAGGGTAACAAAGGATATACGCTAATAAGCCTTATAAATTGGGCATTCTATCAAACGGAAACTGTTTCTAGTAACAACAAAGTAACGATAGAGAAACAGTCCGTGGATATAAACAATAATAATAAAGAATTTAATACTACTACCACTACCGACGCGGAACCAAACAGTTCGCCGATTGACCCGTTCACTGGACAACCAAAGCCGGCGTATATCGTTTTGCAGGACACCTTTTGTGAAATGCATCAAAAAATCGATATCAACCTGACGCAGAAAGAGCGGCTACTCATGAAGCAGATGGTTGATGGAGATAAAATTCCTGTCCAACTGATCATCAGAGTCATGAAGGATGTCTATGGCGAACGAACCGCGGAGGGAACAGTGATCACGTCGTTCCTGTACTACAAGAACCCAGTCTATGACGTTTGGCGCAAAGAGCAAGCCTTAACTGACTTCGTACCAACCGAAGCGGTCGCCCTAGGCGCTTCCCAAACTGATCCCGTGCCATTCGGGACCGTCGCCCCGGGAAGCACTCGCAAGAGCCAAAGACAAAAACTAGACGAGCTATATCGACTCGAGCAGGAGGAGCTAAGAAATGACTCGACTAGAGACGATTAAGCTGTTTCGAATGATCACCATCGCCTACCCCATGTTCGACGGCACTGATACAGACAAAATAGCATTCTGGCACGAGCAAATGAGAGATGTGTCCTTGGAATCTGCAGTTCAAAACCTGAAAATATATGCAAGGACTGAAAAATTCCCTCCGTCGATAGCAGACCTCAGCCGGTCTACTGAGCCCGAAAAAGACTTCTCGTCACAATATCACGAGAGTATGAGGGGTCAGGCCCAGCAGCACCTCACGAACCTGGAGGAATGGCGAGAAAAGGCTGTAGGGCCGACACCAGAACAACGGGAAAGGGTGCGTGCGATCTTTGCAAAACGAAAGAATTGATTTACCACTGCCGCACAACCTAGAAGCGGAGCAGGCAGTTCTGGGCGCCATTCTGTTAGAGAATGAGGCTTTCGACGCCGCCGACGAAAAGCTGATCGGGGATGAATGGTTTTCCGGTGCTCATGATCGCATTTATCAGGTAATGCGCAACATGCGAGATGATAGTGAGCCGATCGACTTGGTTACTTTGACGGCGAGGTTACAGGAAGCCGGTCAATTGGAGGCCGTCGGTGGCGTCGGGTATCTAGGTGCTCTTGCCAAGGCAGTTCCGACCGCAGCGAATGTCGAGTACTACGCCGGAATCGTTGCGGAAGAGTCCGCAAAGCGGAGAAACATTCTCGAGGCTAAAGCACTTTTCGAGGCCGCAAAGAAAGGCGGGGACCCAGCGGAACTAGCGGCCGCCATGTCTGATAAGGCAGCGGCACTGGCGGATCGGACGGCAAAAGGAAGAGATTTCCGCAGCATGCGTGAAGTCATGGAAGATACTTTCGAAATCATTGAGCAGCGCTATACATCTCGTACACACTCCGGCGTCACAGGCATACCTACTGGTTATGATGACCTAGATCGTATGACTGGAGGTTGGCAAAAGAGTGACCTGATTATCGTCGCAGCCCGTCCATCTGTCGGTAAAACGGCGTTTGCACTTAATACCGCTGAACATGCAGGCATTCGTGCGAGGAAAACAGTAGCAATATTCAGCGAGGAAATGTCTTACACACAACTTGGACAACGAGCGATCAGTGCAGAGGCTAATGTTGATGCAGGCCGCCTCCGGACCGGTTACCTTGAGGGCGATGATTGGGAAAAATTGACCCTGGCGATGGGGGAACTATCAGAGGCAAATATTTACATCGATGATACTCCCGGCATCGCCGTTTCCGATATTCGTGCGAAGAGCCGGCGCCTCAAGAAACGAGTTGGGCTGGACATGATTCTTATCGACTATCTGCAACTTGTTACGGTACGCGGCCGGCGCGAGAATCGGCAGCAGGAAGTGTCGGAAATATCCCGCACGCTGAAACAGATCGCGCGCGAGCTCGATGTGCCGGTCATCGCGCTATCCCAACTCAGCCGGGGCGTAGAGCAGCGGCAGGACAAGCGACCGATGATGTCCGATCTCAGAGAGTCGGGCGCCATTGAGCAAGACGCGGATATTATCGCCTTCCTGTATCGCGACGACTATTACGACAAGGAATCCGAGAAGAAGAATATCATCGAAATCATTATCGCCAAGCAACGGAACGGGCCAGTCGGGACGGTTGAACTCGCGTTCTTGAAGAATTTTAACAAGTTCGTGAGTCTCGATAGGACGCACCATTCGGCCACATCCTCAACCCATAGGGAGGAAGTAAGCGATGAAAAAGCTGCGGATACCTGGTATGGAGGCCGGCGCCGAAGATAACATGACTGAGCTTTACTGGGTGGCATGCAATCCGTCATTCGATTTGGATATTCGTTACTCGGCAGTCCATCAAATGCTTGCTCATAAACACATAAACAGCTATCTGAAGTATGGAATTCCTTACAGCAACCGTGACGCATATATAATTCGCTCAATCACAGATAATCGAATGGTTGCCAATACACTAGGACGAACGCCCAGAGCTATTCGGGAAAAGCGTTATGCAATACATAGAAAATCCGGCTATTCGGAAAATCGTGTTGAAAGCTTAAAACCAAAAAACCATTTATGAAAGAAAATGGGTTTAATTAATTCAAATATTAGGGGGGTTTTTTATGATACCTGTCAGCAGTATTAAACTCCAAAATCATATTGATGAAGAGAAAAAGAAACATATGTTATGGGCTTTTCTCGCATCCCATGGATCTGGTGAAGGTGGATACTATCAAGGTTATTTAGCTGCTTTACGGGATATTGAAGAAAATATGAAGAGCGGAAAGCTGGACTTAGTATGAGTAGTTATTTGGAAATTGAATAGACCGTTTCAACCCTAAAATCCGAATACCCGAAAATCCAAAGGAGGCAGGCTATCGTGTCAATCCAGGTAAGATTGTTGCAAAGCATCATGGATTTCCGCAAAAAAAACTTCAACCTCACTCAGGAGCAATTCGCTGAGTTGTACGAAGATCGTTTTTCGGTGTCAGTTGAATTGGTACTTGATGCAGTGAAAAAAGCGGAAAAGGACGATGCTCCTCCGGTTGACGACGACCTCCTTTATTCCTTGGGTGAATATTACTCAAGCCAATATGTTGAGAAAAATAAACCTTGGGTTCGGGAAATTCCTTTCGCCGAATGGATGCAGCGGCAACTCAATTCGGGAGGGCATATCGATGTCGGCCAACTCTAAAATCGAATGGACAGACCACACATTCAACCCATGGGTAGGTTGTATGAAGGTGAGCCCAGCATGCGACCACTGCTATGCCGAGGCATGGGCGAAGCGTACCGGGCAAGTAGATCTATGGCGGGGCAGACGGCACAGGACGAGCCTTCAAAACTGGAATCAACCGCGGAAATGGAACCAGCGACATAAACATTTTTTCGCTGAACACGGCCGCAAGCAGCGAGTTTTTTGCGCAAGTTTGTCTGACGTGTTTGACAATTCGGTACCGGAGAAATGGCGCGATGATCTTTGGCAGTTGATCCGCGATACTCCAAATCTCGACTGGCTACTCCTGACGAAGCGGCCACAGAATATCGCGAAAATGCTGCCGGCCGATTGGGGAGCCGGATACCCGAACGTTTGGTTGGGGACGACGGTGGAGAATCAAGCGGAGGCTGACCGGCGGATCCCGCTGCTCCTGCAGACGCCGGCGGCGGTGCGGTTTCTATCATGCGAGCCGCTGCTGGGGGCGGTAAATCTGGTTCAAACAGGAGCAATGGGGTGCAACTGTCCCGATGTTGAATTAACAAATGGGACTACCGAGGAGAGTTGTTCCGGGCAATGTACGTTTTACAAGAATGCAATTGACAAATTAGGACGGATCGACTGGGTAATCGTAGGCGGCGAAAGCGGACCCGGCGCCCGGCCGATGCATCCAGATTGGGCTCGTGATATACGCGATCAATGCGCCGCTGCTGCCGTCCCGTTCTTTTTCAAACAGTGGGGAGAGTGGCGTGAGTCAGTTCCTGGAGAAATCATCTCCGGCCGTCAACAAAGCATGATCGTTTACGGCCACAAAAAGAACGTCGGTGTACTCCGATTTGGTAAGAAATCAGCCGGTCGCATACTCGACGGCCGCATATGGGGCGATTTCCCGATTGTCAGAGGTTCCTAATGGCACCGCGAGTCGGCGTTCCATGCTTCTGCGGCCGACTCAATCGCGTGGATGCCGAATGTACCGAGTTCACGTGCTTTTGCGGCATCACTCTGATTCGTATAGGTCCGGCGCCGGGACAATGGAAGCAGAAAAAGAGATCGAAGTACAACAACAAAAAAGTTGAAATCGATGGTCATGTATTCGATTCACAGGCTGAGGCTGATTATTATGTCTACTTGAAACAGCTGCAGGCAACCGGATTGGTACTCAGCTTTGAACTTCAGCCGCGGTTCACTCTTATAAAAGCCTTCCAAAAGAATGGGATTAAATTCCCGGAAAGAGAGTATGTCGCAGACTTCTTGGTTCATTATGCGGATGGACGAACCACTATCGAAGACGTAAAGGGCAAGGAGACTGAGGTTTTCCGGCTGAAACGTACCCTTTTCGAAGAACGATATCCCGACAAATGGTTGCGCTTAATTCGGAAAGTTGATGGTGCTTGGGTTGCGGACGATGATGTAGCGAAATCATTGAAACGGAAACGAAGAAAATCGAAAGGTCGGCGAGAATGATGGAAGTGAAAAAAATCGAAGTCGGATCAAAAGTAAAATGGGTAAGTCAATCTCAAGGAAGCGTTAAGGAAAAAGCCGGCATTGTACATGCGGTGGTCGAGGCGGGCGCGAACGCGATGTCTCTGCTTCCGACCGGTATAGTTAGTTCACAAATCAAATTCGACACCTGGCGTTCGTTGCATAAACGATACATCATAGCCGTTCCGCGCGGAGGTAAAAGCCAGAAGATCGACTATTATTGCCCGCGCGTCGGCGATTTACAGTTGAGGAATGACTGACTATGCCGACTTGGGTGAATGCACATCCTTGGCTTGCTGAAGCGGTAAAACAAGCGGGCGGCCAAGTGGTACGGATCGGGTCGAAGCCATGGGCGCACTTCAATGGCCCAGACGCCGTCGAAAGAGCCAAGGCAGTCGAGGACGTTTATGAGAAGGTGCATGGTTGGCGGCGAAGCGGAGTACGTCCGTGGCGAGAAGATCAGGACTTCGATTATGCCATTCGGTTGGATTGATAAGGGAGAGATGAATGCATGAAAAAGACTGACATTAAGGTTGGAGATACCCATCATAACGGAACAGATAAGTTGGTTGCTGACCGCAAGAATTATAGGGAACGACGTCTCTTTGAAATAACCGAAAAAAGCCCGTATTCGTGGGCTAAGCCACAACTTTGGGCAAAGTACATTGAGGTTCGCAAAGGTGATAGGCTGATCTTCCAACCGAAGGAGCAAATATGTACCCTGTCATCTTATGCTTCTTGGGCAAAAGGTATTGTGCAAAGCTGAATAACGAGGAACTTGGAGGTGGTATAAGTGGCAATTGAAGCACATAAATGCAATCAACCCGAATGTAAGGGTTTCGTGGTTTTCGAGAACGCCGACTTTGATCTTAAAGACATCCAGACCGACGAAAAGTATGGCTGCTACGCTTTTGATAGACCGCATTGTAGCGAATGCAGAAAAGAATTTCTTGTCATTCCGCATTACATCGTAATTGACGTAAATGACAAAGATTTTGGAGAATGGGAGCAAATTGAATCGGCTTGTATCACCGAATTTGAGCGACGCCAACGCGAATTGAAGATGCACGCAGGCTGAATATCGAAGGACATGACGGGTGGTAATGATATGTTCGAAGCAATCAAAGACGTCATTAAAGAGACATCGCAAAAGCTGAGTGAAGTCGCCGGAAATCGATGCCAGAAATGCCCTGCATTTTGGGAACAAGTCGATTATTGGGGCGAAGATGATGCTGGCTGTACCCTACATCGCGATCACCTCGAATTCTGCCCGTTGTCGCTTCTGCCGCAGGCAATCATGAAGCCTTATGTCAAATTCAAGGAACGACAGGAAGAAAGGTATTGGGAAAAATTATACGAACAGGAACTTGAAAAGGAGCGAGAAGAACATTTTCTTGACGGACAGGTTTGAATACTGAGGAACTTGGAGGGCTGACCCTTGAGCAATGAAACAACGAAGGCCCCAGAAGAAGAGGTTCATTACCAACTCTATAAACTGCTCGCGTTCGCCATACAAGAATTGAGCTATTTCGCAAGTGAGGATAAAATCGCCGAATGTTTAGAACTGCCAGGCTCTGCGCGAATTATTGCAAATAGAGCACAAATGGCGGTCAGTCGCATCGAGGAACAAGACCCTCATTTCTTTTCAGGATATATCAAATACCGTAAAAAGAAATGAACACCGACTGAATATTTAAGTACCATCACAGATGAAAGGATAACCCTGATACGGCCCCCGCTGCGCTAGGCGGATTCGGTCGGGTCGAAGAAAAGACAAGGACGGTGAATGAGATGCGAATAGGGATACTCGACATAGACACCAAAAAAGAGACGGATGGATTCGGGCGCAAGTCTAAGTATCCCAATATCGCGTGTGGCAAGATATATGGTTACCACAAGCTTAACGGCGACGAGGTAATTTACCCCTATAATGGCGAGAAAGTCGATCGTCTGTACATCTCTACTATCTTCACGGCAACACGCCCAATGATAAAGCGGATGTTGCCTTACTGGGAACAACGTGCTGATGAAATCCTGATCGGCGGAACCGGATGGGATGACTACACGAAAGCGCCGTATACCATAACCGGGCTTCCACCCGAGATTGAAGCCATACCACACATGAATTGGACATATGAGATGTACGACATTAATTACGGGATTGGGTTTACAACCCGTGGTTGTCATGTGGGCTGTTCGTTCTGTGTAGTCCCCAAGAAAGAAGGGATGACCGAATACCGCGATGTAACGGTAAAAGACTTGATTAACCCGCGCGGTAAGCATGTGATTCTGATGAATAACAACTCTCTGGCACATAAAGATTTTTACGAAGACATCGAGGAAATCAAGGAATACGGCTTAACGGTTCATTGGGATCAAGCGAATGACATTACTCTTGTCACGCCGAAGGTAGCTCAAGCATTAAGGTCAGTTGATTATCGTGGATTCGACGGAAAGAAAAAACAGTTGTTCTTCGCCTTTGATCTGATGACCAAGAAGAAGATAGACCCCGAAACCGGAGGAACAGTGACTTACGACATGACCAAAGTCGTGCCGGAACGGGTAAAACTTCTCAACGAATTCGGTATCCCATCACATCACCTAGTCTTCTATATGCTCATCGGCTTCAACACTACCGAGGAAGAGGACTTGGAGAGAGTAGAAATCCTACGGAGCCTTGGATGCGAGATTTACCCGATGCTGTACAGGGACTTAAACGGAAAAGTAGGAGTCGATTGGCGCGGTAATCCACAGCCGTTCCACGTTCGAGCTTTGCGGGACTGGATCAATAGTGGCGTCTACCGGAAAACACCATTTAAGGACTTCGACAGGCGCGATCGGCACAAGAAGCAGCGGCAAATTGAGGAAATGCAGATAGCTATGTTCTAGGCCGAAGGCCCCTGAATCGACCGAATCCGCTTAGCCGAAGGCGGAGGCCGAGCCAAGGGAAAAGAAAAGAGAGGTGTAATGGGTGAGCAGCCATACATTCGTCGAAATGTTCGCCGGCATCG